>NZ_JAJBQV010000005.1 GCF_020539865.1 Megasphaera elsdenii
GAAAGAAGACTGCAACAAAATGAGCTAAAAAGCTCATTTTGTTACAGCCCCTTTTACTTTTTAATGTCCGGCTTCCGGTGTCGTATCGGCACTTTCTGGTGCGTCTACGGGGTTGCCTTCTTCGTCTTCATAGCTGATAGACGGGACGGTCTTTACGACCTTGATCTTGCGGTAACGGCTCATACCCGTACCAGCCGGGATGAGTTTACCGATGATGACGTTTTCTTTGAGGCCCAGGAGCGGGTCGATCTTGCCTTTAATAGCAGCATCGGTCAGGACACGAGTCGTTTCCTGGAAGGATGCAGCCGACAGGAAGGAATCCGTTGCCAGTGCGGCCTTAGTGATACCGAGGAGCATCGGTTTGCCGATAGCCGGTTTGCCACCATTGCTTTCGATGCGCTTGTTCATGTCTTCAAAGATGTTGACGTCGATATAATCGCCTGGCAATACATCGGCATCGCCAGCGTCTTCAATCTTCATCTTGCGCAGCATCTGGCGTACGATGACTTCGATGTGCTTATCATTGATACCAACACCTTGGGATTTGTATACTTTCTGTACTTCGTATACGAGGTACCGCTGAGTAGCTTCGACACCCAAAATGTGCAGGATATCGTGGGGGTTGATAGAGCCAGCCGTGATACGGCTGCCCTTTTCGATGACATCGCCTTCGTGTACGACAAGGTGCGAGCCGAAAGGAATAGTGTAGCTCCGTTCTTCGCCGTCCTTGGACGTAACGTGGACGATGTTGATATCATGATGGTCTTCTTTTTCCGTAATCGATACGGTACCGCTGATTTCCGTGACGATAGCATTGCCCTTCGGCTTACGAGCTTCAAACAATTCTTCGACACGAGGAAGACCCTGGGTAATATCGCCAGCCGTTGCGACACCGCCCGTATGGAAGGTACGCATGGTCAGCTGTGTGCCCGGTTCGCCGATGGACTGAGCCGCAATGGTGCCGACCGATTCGCCGACATTGACTTTGCCGCCCGTACCGAGGTCGCGGCCATAGCACTTCGCGCAGACGCCATAACGGCTGCGGCAGGTGAGGACGCTGCGGATCCGGACTTTATCATAGTATTTTGCAATTTCTTTGGCCTGGTCTGCCATGATTTCTTCGTTGAGAGCTACGATGACTTCACCCGTTTCCGGATTGACCAGGGTTTCGGCAGCCGTACGGCCTTCGATACGTTCTTCCAGCGATTCGATGACGCCGTTGCCGCTGTCTTCGACGATAGCCGTGACTTCGACGCCGCGGATGTCATTGTTGCGGACCTTGACTTCATCGACGTCGCTGTTGAGGATGCGGTCGATGGCATCTTCCGTAAGTGGCGTACCTTTGGCGCAGATTTCAATGCCATTAGAATCAATGACATCCTTTTCGACGGTCTTGCCGAGCATATTTTCCGCCATGGATTTGCGGATAGCTGCGCGGAAGCCTTCTTCCGGTGCGCCGAGGGAAACCGTTTCGATGACGTTAGTGTGATTCAAGTCATCGTTGATATCCATCTGGCTGCCGCGGAGGTAGAGTTTCGGAATCTGGTGTTCAATAACCGTATCCATATCGTCGTTAGTCAAGAGATGTTCTACCGGGAAGATGATGTCCCCTGTTTCCGGATCTGCTACATCGCGAGCCAAGACGCGGCCGATAAGCTTGTCGCGCAGGAGGTTGACAGCCTGGCGGCACGAGCTGGCCAGACGAGCCCGTTCGCGGACGAGGTCGATGCCGAATACGTCGCAGTCATCTTCGCGGACGATGACGTCCTGAGAAACGTCGACGAGACGACGGGTCAAATAACCCGAATCAGCTGTACGCAGTGCCGTATCGGCCAAGCCTTTACGGGCACCATGGGACGAGGTGAAGTAGTCCAATACAGACAGGCCTTCACGGAAGTTCGCTTTAATCGGCAAGTCGATGATACGGCCCGACGGGTCAGCCATCAAGCCACGCATGCCGGCAACCTGACGAATCTGGTCACGGCTGCCTCGAGCGCCGGAATCAGCCATCATGAAGATCGAGTTGAACGGGTCCATATTATCCATCATGACATCCGTAACGTCTTCTGTAGCCTGTTTCCAGATTTCGACACTCTTGTTATAGCGTTCATCTTCGGTAATCAAGCCGCGCTGATACATGGCATAGGCATTCTGGACTTTCTTGTCAGCTTTGTCGAGGATATCCCACTTTTCTTCCGGGATCTGAATGTCCGAAATAGCGATGGACATACCGGCCTGACGAGCGTAATGGTAACCGATGGCCTTGATTTTATCCAAAAGTTCTGCCGTCTTGGTATTGCCGACGAGATGGAAGCAGGCATCGACGAGTTTGCCGATCTGTTTCTTGCTCATGAGGACACCCAGGCAGTTGACGTCGACATATTCTTTGTCTTTCTTGAATTCAGCCACAGCGGCTTCGTCGATCTTGCGTTTTGGCAAGGGGCGCGTAGCCGTGAGGTCGACGCCAAATTTTTCTTTCAACTGCGAGAAACCATAGTCGTGGATATGGCCGTCTTCGTCTTTGATCTTGACGAAGTGGGACCAATCGATGAGGCCGTTTTCATAAGCGAAGACCGTATCTTTCGGGTCCGTGAAGACCATGATCTTATCCGTATGGAAGAGGCGCAGTGGTTCATAAATCTGGTAATTGTAGAGCAGCTTGCCTGCTGTCGTTTCGATGAGGCCGTGACCAGGGATACGGACCTTGATCAGGGCTTCGATGTCGATGACTTTGGCATCGTAAGCAAGCATGACTTCATCGTAGTTGGAGAAAATCTTGCCTTCGCCTTTGGCAGCCGGTTTGACCAATGTCAAGTAATAAGCACCGAGGACCATGTCCTGTGTCGGGACAGCGACCGGTTTGCCGTCTTTCGGAGCCAAGATGTTATGGGACGAAAGCATGAGCGTCCGGGCTTCAGACTGGGCTTCTACGGAAAGAGGCAGATGGCAGGCCATCTGGTCACCGTCGAAGTCGGCGTTGAATGCCGTGCAGACCAGCGGATGCAATTTGATGGCGCGGCCTTCCCAAAGAATCGGTTCGAAAGCCTGGATACCCAAACGATGCAGTGTCGGGGCGCGGTTCAAGAGAACAGGATGTTCCTTGATGACGTCTTCCAAGACGTCCCAGACTTCACTATTGACGCGTTCGACTTTCTTCTTAGCGTTTTTGATATTCGTAGCAATGCCCTTTTCGACAAGTTTCTTCATGACGAAAGGCTTGAAGAGTTCCAGTGCCATTTCTTTCGGCAAGCCGCACTGATGCATCTTCATTTCCGGACCGACAACGATAACCGAACGGCCAGAGTAGTCGACACGTTTACCGAGCAAGTTCTGACGGAAACGGCCCTGTTTCCCTTTCAGCATATCCGACAGGGATTTCAAAGGACGGTTGCCCGGGCCCGTGACCGGACGGCCGCGGCGGCCATTATCGATGAGGGCGTCGACAGCTTCCTGGAGCATACGTTTTTCGTTGCGGACGATGATGTCCGGCGCGCCGAGTTCCAAAAGGCGGCTCAGGCGGTTGTTACGGTTAATGACCCGGCGATAGAGATCGTTCAGGTCGGACGTGGCGAAGCGGCCACCATCGAGCTGTACCATTGGGCGCAGTTCCGGCGGGATGACCGGGATGACATCCATGATCATCCATTCCGGTTTATTGCCAGAGTGGCGGAAAGCTTCGACGACTTCCAGTCGGCGGATAGCACGGACACGGCGCTGGCCCGACGAATCGCGGAGTTCATCGCGAAGCTGTTTGTCCAACTGGTCCAGATCCAGGCCCTGCAGCAGTTCTTTGATAGCTGCAGCGCCCATGCCGACGCGGAATTTATCACCGTACATATCCAGATACTGACGATATTCCGTTTCCGTCATCAGCTGCTGCTTAGAAAGCGGCGTATCACCCGGATCGAGGACGATGTACGAGGCGAAGTATAAGACTTTTTCCAGCGAACGGGGAGAAATATCGAGGATCAGGCCCATCCGGCTGGGGATACCTTTAAAATACCAAATATGAGATACCGGTGTAGCCAGTTTAATATGACCCATCCGTTCTCGACGGACTTTGGCGCGCGTGACTTCGACGCCGCAGCGGTCGCAGACGACACCTTTATACCGGATACGTTTGTATTTGCCGCAATGACATTCCCAGTCCTTTGTCGGCCCAAAAATGCGTTCGCAGAACAACCCGTCCCGTTCCGGTTTCAATGTACGGTAATTGATTGTTTCTGGTTTCTTGACTTCCCCGTGGGACCATTCGAGGATCTTTTCCGGCGAAGCAAGACCAATCCGCATGGAATCGAATTCATTCACATCAAGCACTAATACCGCTCCCTTCTATCGACTCGTTATTCATCATCTTCAGTAGTATCATCCTCGTCAGCCTGTTCAGCTTCGGCGACGGCATCGAGGCTCATGGCGCTCATGATGTCATCTTCATCGCCGTTAGCGACGGGTTCCTGTTTTTCGCCTTCTTCTCCTTCGGCAGGAGCGTCTTCAGCCGGTGCTGCCGGTGTTTCCGGACCATTTTCACCTTCCATGACGCGGCGGAGTTCATCGGTCTGTTCCGGTTCCGTTTCATCGTCATCATCGAGTTCCTTGATAACGACTTCTTCGCCGTCTTCGTTCAGGATCTGGACGTCGAGGCCGATGGCCTGGAGTTCTTTGAGCAAGACCTTGAACGATTCCGGTACGCCCGGTTCAGGAATATTTTCACCTTTAACGATCTTTTCGTAAGCCTTGACACGGCCGACGACATCGTCAGATTTAACAGTCAGCATTTCCTGGAGGGTATAGGCTGCGCCATACGCTTCCAGAGCCCAGACTTCCATTTCACCGAAACGCTGGCCGCCGAACTGGGCTTTACCACCGAGCGGCTGCTGTGTGACCAGGGAGTACGGGCCGGTCGAACGAGCATGGATCTTGTCGTCGACGAGGTGATGCAGTTTGAGGAAGTACGTGTAACCAACAGTGACGCGGCGGTCCATCGGTTCACCTGTACGGCCATCGTAGAGGACGGATTTGCCGTCTTCCGGCAGGCCTGCAATCTTCAGGGCTTCAAAGACGTCTTCAGCCTGAGCGCCGTCGAAGACCGGCGTGGCAATATGGATACCAGCGACATCCGGTTTCGGCATGCCGTACTTATCGAAATCGTAACCGGCAGCGCGCAATTTTTCTTCCAGGCCCGGATCCATTTCCTTGATCTGTTTGCCCAATTCATGGACAGCCCAGCCAAGGTGAGTTTCCAAAATCTGCCCGATATTCATACGAGACGGTACGCCTAAGGGGTTCAGGACGATCTGAACCGGCGTGCCATCGGGCAGGAAAGGCATATCTTCCTGACGCATGACGCGGGAAACGACACCTTTGTTACCATGACGGCCGGACATCTTGTCGCCTTCGTGAATCTTACGTTTCTGGGCGATGTAGACGCGGACCAAGCGATTTACGCCAGGCGGCAATTCATCGTTATTTTCACGGGAGAAGATGCGGACGTTGACGACTTTACCCGATTCACCATGAGGTACACGCAACGACGTATCGCGGACTTCGCGTTCCTTGTCGCCGAAGATGGCACGCAGCAGGCGTTCTTCCGGTGTCAGTTCCGTTTCGCCTTTTGGCGTGACTTTGCCGACCAGGACGTCGCCGGGGAAGACGTCGGCACCAACCATGATGATGCCGTTTTCGTCGAGATTCTTCGTGCTTTCTTCACTGACATTGGGGATTTCACGGGTAATTTCTTCCGAACCCAATTTCGTGTCACGGGCATCACATTCGTATTCTTCGATGTGGATGGATGTGTAGAGGTCGTTCTTCGGGAGTTCTTCACTGAGGAGAACGGCGTCTTCGTAGTTATAGCCTTCCCAAGGCATGTAGGCTACGAGGATGTTGTAACCGAGAGCTAATTCGCCGCCGTCTGTAGCCATGCCGTCAGCCAGGACCTGGCCTTCTGTGACCTTTTCGTTCTTATAGACCAAGGGGCGCTGGTTGATGCAGGTACTCTGGTTGGAGCGGACGAATTTGATGAGTTTATATGTATCGACAGAACCAGAATCTGTACGGACCTGGATAGTGTCGCCAGTAACGCGGGATACGACGCCGCTGTGTTTAGCCAGGACGCAGACGCCGGAGTCACAAGCCGTCTTATATTCCATACCGGTACCGACGAGCGGAGCCTGTGTGCGCAGCAAAGGTACAGCCTGGCGCTGCATGTTCGCACCCATGAGGGCACGGTTCGCATCGTCGTTTTCCAGGAAGGGGATCATAGATGTACCGACGGAAACGACTTCCTTAGGCGATACGTCCATGAAGTCGACGCGGTCAGCCCGGAATTCACGGGTATCTTCACCGTGACGGCAGGCAACACGTTCATGGACGAAGTGGCCATCTTCGGTCAGCGGTTCGTTGGCCTGAGCGATGACGTACTGTTCTTCTTCATCAGCTGTGATGTAGTGGACATCTTCCGTGACGACGCCCGTTTCTTTATCGACACGGCGGTACGGGGCTTCAATAAAGCCGAATTCGTTGACTTTCCCGAAGCAAGCCAAGGACGAAATCAAGCCGATGTTCGGGCCTTCAGGCGTTTCTACCGGGCACATACGGCCGTAGTGAGAATGATGGACGTCGCGGACTTCAAACCCTGCCCGTTCACGGGACAAACCGCCAGGACCAAGGGCACTCAGGCGGCGTTTGTGCGTGATTTCTGCCAACGGGTTGGTCTGGTCCATGAACTGGGACAGCTGGCTGGAACCAAAGAATTCTTTAATGGCAGCGACGACAGGACGGATGTTGATCAAGACCTGCGGCGTAATGCTTTCGGCATCCTGGATGGTCATGCGTTCGCGGACGACGCGTTCCATACGAGTCAGGCCGATGCGGAACTGGTTCTGCAGGAGTTCGCCAACACAGCGCAGACGACGGTTGCCCAAATGGTCGATGTCGTCAACAGTGCCGAAGCCGTCCATGAGGTTGAGGAGATAACTGATGTGGGCGATGATGTCTTCTCGGGTAATGGTGCGGTGGTCATACGGAAGGTCGCTGTTGTTGCAGATAATCTTGTAGACCGAGCCGTCCTGTTTTTCGACGAAGGCTTCGACGAGGCCGCCGCCGTCGCCAGCAGGTGCACCATCAGCGATTTCGCGATGGAAGACGCCGCTTTCGCGGATTTTTTCGACTTCTGCCGAGCCGATTTCCGTACGAGCATCGACGATGACTTCCCCTGTTTCAGGGTTGACGATCGGTTCGTGCAAGGTCAAGCCGAAGAGGCGGCGTTCCCAACCGAGTTTCTTGCCGGCTTTGTAACGGCCAACGCGGGCCATATCATAACGGCGCGGGTCGAAGAAAAGGCCTTCAAAGAGATTGCGGGCACTTTCAACGGTCGGCGGTTCACCGGGGCGGAGTTTCTTATAGATTTCAACGAGGGCTTCGTCCTGGTTTTCCGTTGTATCTTTTTCAAACGTAGCCTTCAGGCGCTTATCGTCGAAAAAGAGTTCGAGAATGTCAGCGTTCGACGACCAGCCCAGTGCACGGATGAGGACCGTGACGGGAATCTTGCGGTTACGGTCGATACGAGCATAGACGATGTCGTTGGCATCTGTTTCCAATTCGATCCAAGCCCCACGGTTCGGGATAACCGTCGAATTGTACAGGCGGATGCCCATCGGGTCGATTTCACGTCCGTAGTAGACGCCTGGAGAACGTACGAGCTGGCTGACGATAACGCGTTCTGCCCCATTGATAATGAAGGTACCTGTATCGGTAATCAGCGGGAAATCACCCATGAATACTTCCTGGTCCTTGATTTCACCTGTTTCGTGATTGACAAGACGGATCTGGACGCGGAGCGGTGCGGCGTAGGTCGTATCGCGTTCCTTACATTCACGAATGTCGTACTTCGGTTCCCCTAATTTAAAATTCTCGAAGGATAAAGACAGGTTACCCGATGCATCTTCGATGGGAGAAATGTCTTTGAAGATATCTTTCAGTCCCTTTTCCAGGAACCATTCGTAGGATTTATTCTGTAAATCCAACAAATGAGGCATTTTCAAGACCTCGTTAATCTTAGCATACGTGTATCGAGTCCTTTTCCCTACTTGTACAGGTTTGAACATGCTGATTCTTCACCCCTTATAAAAAGTAAATCATTATGATAGCGTTGTACAGCGCCGTGTAAAGCGACAAAAAAGCAAGGCTCTCAGACGATTTGAACCTTGCTTAATTTTTTGCTCACCGGAAGCGCTTCCTCCATGTATCTCATAATATCAATTGAACATTTTTGCAATGAGTCATTATAGCATAGTAAAACGCTTCTGTCAATATTTTATTTTAACAATTCCCTAATTTTTTCAATTACTGATGGACCCGGGCCAAAGTGTATTTCTTCTTCCCTTTGCGGACGATGACGAACTTGCCATTAGAATTCTTATGGGGTTTGACGATTTCGTCGAGGGATGTGACTTTGACACCGTTGATAGTGACAGCCCCGTGGGTGATGTCTTCTCGGGCCTGGCGTTTCGATTTGTAAATCTGGGAATCGACGAGCCAATTGACGACATCCTTATCTTCATTAGAAACGTCGACAGTAGGCATCTTGCCAAAGGCCTGTTCCAATTCGCTTTCTGAAAGGTCAGCGATACTGCCGTGATACAGGGCTTCCGTAATATTCTGGGCTTCCTTCAAAGCTTCCGGGCTGTGGACGAAAGTCGTAACTTCTTCAGCCAAGCGGCGCTGGGCCAAGCGTTTTTCCGGTTCTTTTTCGACGGCTTCCGCCAAGGCGTCGATTTCTTCCTTGCTGAGGAAGGTAAAGTATTTCAAGTATTTGACGACGTCCGCATCGTCCTGATTGAGCCAGAACTGATAGAATTCAAAGGGCGATGTCTTTTCCGAGTCGAGCCAGACAGCGCCACCGGCAGTCTTACCGAACTTGGTGCCATCCGATTTCAGCATAAGGGGAATCGTCAAGCCATAGGCTTTAGCTTCGCTGCCGTGTATCTTGCGGATCGTGTCGATACCGGCCGTGATGTTGCCCCACTGGTCGGCGCCACCGATCTGCAGCTGGACATCATTATGGGCGAAGAGGTGTTCAAAGTCGATGGACTGGAGGATCTGATAGGAAAATTCCGTAAAGGAAATGCCGGCTTCCAGGCGGCTGGCAACGACTTCTTTGCTGAGCATGATGTTGACGCTGAATAATTTGCCGTAATCGCGGAGGAAGTCGAGAAGGCTGATCTGGCTGAGCCAGTCATAGTTATTGACAAAAGTGATGTTTTCCGAATCGCCGAAAAGATGCATGAACTGAGCTTTCAATTTTTCGGCATTGGCCTTGATTTTATCAAGGGTCTGGAGCTGGCGTTCCGTCTTTCGGCCGCTCGGGTCCCCGATGGCACCGGTACCGCCACCGATGACGACATAAGGATGATGACCGGCGTTGGCAAAGCGTTTGAGCATCATAAAGGGGATCAAGTGGCCAATATGCATGCTGTCGCCTGTCGGGTCGACACCGCAATAGAGGGAAATGCTCTTTTCTTCCGTAAGCTTCCGCAACCCTTCTTCATCTGTCATCTGATTGACGGCACCGCGCCAAGACAATTCATCAATGATATTCATCGAATTCGCTCCTTTGTATAAGAAATGATAAGTTATACCCCATTATAACGATATGAGCGGGTTACGTCAATGTGCGTAATCCTCCATTGGCGTTTGCAGGCCGCAGGCCGTTGGCGCCCTTTATGGGGCGCGCTGTTCGCAGGTCGCAAAACCATGCCACATCAGCCCGCTTGGGGTATGACTGACTGGTCGCGGCGTCACCGCCGCATCCGAGTCCGAGGGCTACTGGCTGATTCGGTTCACAATGAAGCCGCCGAGGATGGCCGCTGTAAGGGACGCGGCAATGATAGCGGTCTTGGCCGTCATCAGGACCGGGTTGCCGGAAAAGGCCAGGCCAGCGATGAACAGGGACATCGTGAAGCCGATGCCGGCCAAGAGGCCGACGGCCCAGAAGTGTTTCATTGTCAGGCCCGCTGGCAGAGAGGCCCCTTTCAAGGCGGTCAGCAGCCAGACGGCCAGGCCGATGCCGATAGGTTTGCCCAAGACGAGGCCGCCCAGGATGCCTAATCCCGGTGCCGACACTAGATTAGCCAGGCCACTCAGGTCGAGGCGGATGCCGGCATTGGCCAAGGCGAAGACGGGCATGATAATGAAAGCTGATACCGGCGTCAAAGCATGTTCCGCCCGCAGCAGCAGCCCCGGTCTCCCATCTTTTCCGGGGATGGCTGGCATGGCGAAGCCCGTAAGGACGCCGGCCATAGTCGGATGGATGCCGCCGTAGAAAAAGGCCAGCCAGATAAGCACTCCGCCGACAGCGTAAAGCCAGGCCGATTGCCAGTTTTTGCGACACGCAGCCAACATCAGCAGCCAGACGACGAGGCC
This sequence comes from Megasphaera elsdenii, assembly GCF_020539865.1. Lineage (GTDB taxonomy): Bacteria > Bacillota > Negativicutes > Veillonellales > Megasphaeraceae > Megasphaera > Megasphaera elsdenii_A. The sequence goes on from NZ_JAJBQV010000005.1 coordinate 10,423, forward strand.
TCCGGCCAGGGCCGGAAGATTGAGGGCACCGGCATAAAAGACGGCGATGACGACGATACCGCCGAGATCATCGACGATAGCCAAGGCCGTCAAAAAGACGACGAGGCTGCGCGGTGCCTTAGGAGCCGTTAGGGACAGGACACCTAGGGAAAAGGCGATATCCGTCGCCATAGGGATGCCCCAGCCGCCGGCCGTCGGCTGGCCGGCATTGCACAGGCCATAAATCGCAGCCGGTACGAGCATTCCGCCCAAGGCAGCAGCCATGGGCAGCATCGCCGCTGACGGGGATTTCAATTCTCCATAGAGGAATTCCCGCTTCACTTCAGCACCGACGACGAAGAAAAACAAAGCCATGACGGCGTCGTTGATCCAGTGCAGCAAAGACATATGCGTCCCTGCCGGCAGCGGAGACTGGAGCCAGTGTTCATAAACGGGACCGAAGGGAGAATTAGAGATGGCCATGGCCAGTACGGCACAGGCAATGAGTAACAGTCCGCTTAACGATTCTCGTTTCATAGTTCCTCCTTAATTAGGCGGGCCGCCTTTCAGGTCGGCCCCTACTACGGGTTCGGACGGCGTTCGAGAATGACGCCCTGGCGATAAGCTTCCAGAAGGGCCTTCAAGTCGTGAATCATCTGAAGAAGTTTCTGGCCGTTATCCGTATCACCGATCATGACGCGCTTCGGTTCCAATTCGACCTGTGTCGACTCGGAGTCGATGTCGACGTTATTCATCAGCGCCTGGTAGACATCTTCAAAAGGATAATGGGCTTTGATTCGGATGCCGTGAGAATTGAAGATGAGCGTATAGCCAGCAATACCTGTCGACCGCTGGTAGGCTTTGCAGAAGCCGCCGTCGATGCAGATTTCCTTGCCTTCCGCACGAATCGGGCTTTCGCCTTTCTTGACCTTGACCGGTGTATGGCCGTTGATGATGTGGCCTTGAGGCGAGTCGATGCCAAATTCATGGAGAATTTTGATGCACTCTTCCTTATCGCGGTTCAGGCGGTAGTACGCATTCTGCGGTTCTTTCCACGTATCTTCATCGATAATATAGCTCCGTTCAAAGGTCTTGACGACACGGCCGGATACAGGCGAGTCGGAGCCGCACCAGAGGTACCACATATAATCCAGGCTGTCCGTATCGCGCTGGTCATAAGCCCGGCGGATGAGGTGTTCGGCCTTATCCATGAAGGCTTTACCTTTATACGGCTTACCTTCGAGATAGATTTCCTTAAAGCTGCCGTCTTCGTTGAGAGGCAGGCCGCCGTGGAACAAGAGATTATTATTCATGCAACGGTATAATGAGCCATGGCTGTACAGGAAGCGGATATGGCGCTGAAGGCGTTCGCTTTCGGTGAATTCAACCTGGATGTCATTCATGAGCTGATGTTCTTCCGGCGACAGCGTATACGGGTCCTGGGGATTGACCGTCGGGAAATCTTTGGTCTTCAATTCATACGTCTTGCCGTCGAGGGTGATGACGCCCTTTTCCCAATCAATCTTGTGGAACAGCAGACGATCGTCCATGTTATAGTCTGGATGACGGTAAATCGTCTGCCCTTCCAGCTTGGCCACGATGACATTGATGGCCTTGACCATCGGTTCAATGCCGTCGTCCGGCTTATACGTCTGCAAAGCAAAGAGGGCAAAAGGCCGAAGGCTGATGCCGTAGCCGCTTTCTAATATTTCCATATTATGGTAACGGATATTATTGCGCAGGACATTGGCGATGCAGGCAGCATTGCCGGCAGCCGCACCCATCCAGAGGACGTCGTGATTGCCCCACTGGATATCCAGTGAATGATGATGCATGAGCGTATCCATGATCTTGTCGGCATGGGCGCCTCGGTCATAAATATCGCCGATAATGTGCAGGTGGTCAACGGCCAGCCGTTTGATGAGATTGGCCAAGGCGTAAATGAATTGGCGCGTACTCCCTGTTTCCAAAATGGTATCGAGAATCTTCATGTGGTAGACCAACTGGTTCTGGTCTTCATCAGGCTGAGCATGCAAGAGTTCATCGATGACGAAGCGGAAGACTTCCGGCATGGCTTTACGGACTTTCGACCGCGTGTATTTCGACGATAAAAGTTTGGCCAAGTCAATCATCCGTTCCAGTGTCGTCCGGGCCCAATCGTCAGTAACTCGGCCTTCACGGTAGAGCATGTTTAGCTTTTCCTTGGGATAATAAATAAGGGTCAGTAATTCATCCTGTTCGGTTTTACTCATCTTATCAAAAAAAATCATTTCCACTTTTTCCCGGATGACGCCGGAGCAGTTGTTGAGGATGTGATAGAAGGCTTCGTATTCACCGTGCAGGTCACTCATGAAGTGTTCCGTCCCTTTCGGCAAGTTGACGATGGCCTGCAGATTAATGATTTCCGTAAATGTCGCCGCTTGAGTCGGATACTCCTTGGACAGGAGTTCCAAATAGCGCAAATATTCCGGAGAATAGGTATCGTACGTTTCCATGTTGCGTACCTCTCTTTCTTATATAGTATATGTTGTATGATTTATTTAATTTATATTGTATATCATCATCGCCAGGGTGACTAGGTTCTTTTTCTGATTTTCACCGCCTTTGATCCTACTTTACTCATCCTCAATCGGTATAATTCTATTTATACTATGATTTTTATTTATATTGCAATTATTTTTAACGAATACTTTCCTTTAACTTACTATAACGTTTATCTTGTGCCATAAAAATCCTTGAATTTTGATGTCTCTTTTCGCATAGTGGCAGTGCAGTGTCAATATGGAAAAATCTTTTTCTCATTATGGTATTTTCAAGGCCGAAAAAACATGCTATTATGTAATTGTAGAAATCAGTTTTAGGTATAATTAATTTCAAATGAGGTGATTACATATGAATAAGTATTTGGAATCTGTCATTGAAAATGTACGCACGAAACACGCAAACGAACCGGAATTCGTCCAGACCGTCGAAGAAGTCTTGAGCTCCCTGGACCCCGTCGTTGAACGCCACCCGGAATATGAAAAGTTCGACCTTCTCAACCGTCTCGTCGAACCGGAACGGCAATTCACATTCCGCGTCGTCTGGCAGGACGATAAAGGTGAATACCACACCAACACGGGCTACCGTTTCCAGTTCAACGGCGCTATCGGGCCGTACAAAGGCGGCCTTCGTTTCCAGAAGAACGTATACTCAGGCATCATCAAATTCCTGGGCTTTGAACAGATTTTCAAGAACGCACTGACCGGCCTGCCTATCGGCGGAGCTAAAGGCGGGGCTGACTTCGACCCGACGGGCAAGTCCGACGCTGAAATTATGCGCTTCTGTCAGAGTTTCATGCAAGCCCTCTATCGCTACATCGGTCCCGATATCGACGTACCGGCTGGGGACATGGGCGTTGGCGGCCGTGAAATCGGCTACCTCTTCGGTGAATACCGCCGCCTGAAAGGCTGCTTCGAAAACGGTGTCCTCACAGGCAAAGGCTTCAGCTTCGGCGGTTCCCGCATCCGTCCGGAAGCTACAGGTTATGGCGCTGTCTACTTCCTGGAAAACGTCCTCAAAGACGACGGCCAGGACATCAAGGGCAAGACAATCGCCGCTGCCGGCTTCGGCAACGTAACTTGGGGCATTTGCAAGAAAGCTACAGAACTGGGCGCCAAAGTCGTTACGCTGTCCGGTCCGGACGGCTACATCTATGACCCGGACGGCGTCACTACGCAGGAAAAGATCGATTACCTTGTCGAAATGCGCAATAGCGGCCGCAACCGCGTCCAGGACTATGCCGATAAATTCGGCGTCGAATTCTTCCCTGGAGAAAAACCGTGGGGCTGCAAAGTCGACATCATCATGCCGTCGGCTATGCAGAATGACGTCCATATGGAACAGGCCAAACAGATTGCTGCCAATAAGATCCGCTATTACATCGAAGTCGCCAATATGCCGACGACCAACGATGCCTTGAAATTCTTACTCGACCAGAAAGACATCATCGTTGCTCCGTCGAAAGCCGTCAACGCCGGCGGTGTCGCTACATCGGCCCTGGAAATGAGCCAGAACAGCGAACGCTTGGTATGGACTGCCAAAGAAGTTGATGACCGTCTCCATGAAATCATGAACACGATTTACCAGAACTGCAAAGATGCCGCTGCCCGTAACGGCCTGGGATACAACCTCGTAGCCGGTGCTAACATCGCCGGGTTCGAACGCGTCGCCGACGCTATGCTGGCACAAGGTGTCTTCTAAGATATACCTGAAACTGAATATATAGAGCGTGAAAAAAGGCGCTGTCACATGAAGACAGCGCCTTTTTACGTGGATTGTAGGTCGTTCATCGTGTGTCGTAGGGAATTAAAAATATCAATTCCTCGCGATGAACGACGAACGAAAAACTTTTAAGTTCAAGGGGCTTCGCATGATGGAATAAACCTTCGTGCGACAGCCCCTTTTCCGCTGGGGCGTCCACGTAGGGCGCCCGTTCATGCAAATTCGTTTTACCAGTATCTCACATGTCTCTGGCGGGCTCGCCACGTGCAAGCCCCCACACACGTGCAAGCCCCTACAAATTACAAATGTCTTACTATAAATTACAAACGCCATACTACAAATCACAAATGATGTACTACAAACTCATCTTTCATTTGCTGACGCAAGGCGGCGTCCTGAGCGAAGAGGATGGCCAAGCGGCCCATGATTTCGGCGCCTTTGACGATAATCGGTTCAATGTTCTTATCCTTGACAGCCTTGGCAATGTCCGTCGAGTGTTCCGGCATGGGGACGTCGCCTAAGGCCAGGTGGACGTGGACAGCCGGGCACTGGTGGCTGACGTTGCCAACGTCAGAGCTGCCGCAATCCTTCGGGTCTTCGTAAGGAATTCCCATGGCCTGGAGGACCTGTTCCGACGCTTTTGTCGCCGCTTCATTCCAGACCATATTATCAAATTTATACCCCATCTGCATGACGTCATACGTCGTTTCCGTAGCAATAGCCGCCCCTTTGAAACAGTTCATGACCTTGGCCACGACCGTATCCAGATAGGCCCGTTCGCTATGTCGGATACAGCATTCGACTTCGGCGTAATCGGGGACAACGTTGGAAGCAGCCCCACCGTTTACGATATATGAGCCGATGCGCGTTTCCGGCCGGACGTGCTGGCGCAGCATATCGACGGCGTGAAGGGCCAACATGACCCCGTTCAAGGCGTTGCGGCCATTCCACGGTTCACCGGCAGCATGGGCCGTCTGTCCGTGGAAGGCGATGCGGTAATCGTCGAGGGCCAGGAAATGGGAATTAGCATTCGTTTTCGTCGGCGAAACGTGAACCATGACGGCGAAATCGTAATCCTTGAAGACGCCTTGGTCACACATGATGACTTTGCCGCCGCGAAGTTCTTCATCAGGCGTACCGATGAGGTCGACATCGACAGGCAAGTCAGCGAGATCCTGCAAAGCCGCAGCAGCCAAGAAACTCATGGCTCCATTAGCCGAATGGCCGCAACCGTGGCCGACGCCGGGCAGGGCATCGTATTCCGCCAAAAGGGCCATCTTAAAAACAGGTTTATCGGCGCGATGGGCGATAGCACGGAAAGCCGTAGGCTGACCGGTAAACTTTTCTTCCACTTCCATGCCCAGGGAACAGCACAAATCGACGTAATGCTGGCAGGCATGGTATTCTTCGCCAGATAATTCCGGATCGTCAGCAATAGTATAATTGAGCTGAAAAGCCTGGTCTTCATGGGCTTTCAAGGCTTTTTTCAAATCTTCGAGATAATCCATAAAATGACAAAACTCCTTTTAACCAACAATAAACATATATAAGGGAATGATGACGATGCCCATGACGACGGTAATGAAGCTGACTTCCGTCGAATAGCGGACATCGGCGCCGACGGACTTGGCGACGACCGTCATCTGGGTCATAGCCGGCATACTGGCCTGCATCGTAAAGACCTGGGCCGACATAGGTGTAATCGGAATGAAGGGCAGAAGCGCCAAGACGCAAGCCGGACAGACCAAGAAACGGCCGGCAAGAGCGCCGATGATGTCCCGGTCCCAGTGTACAGATGCCAGGGAGATACCGGTCATTTCAATACCGATGACCATGAGCGACAAAGGTGTCGCCATATTGCCGACGTATTGGAACGACGTCAGCAGAAAATCGGGCAGCTTGATATTGGCCATAATCAGGCCCAAGCCGATTAAAAAGCCCAGAAGCGGCGGCGAAAAGACCTTCTTCAAGGTCTGCAGGGAAAATAAAGGCATATTCCCCTTGCCGCCCAGGCTGTCATTGACAATATGGTAGACACCAAGGGTCCAGAACATCGTCGTATTGGCCATGTAGTAGAGCATAACCGACGGCACGCTCTGTGTCCCAAACAGAGCCAGATTGACAGGCAAGCCGATAAAGATGGTATTGGCAATGAAAAAACACGTAATAAAGACGCCTTGCCGGTCCTGGCGGATGTGCAGGACTTTGGCCGCAATGCGGCCGATGGCATAGGCCAAAAGAATCGACGCAAAAGGCAGGAGCAAGTCCGGCGCAATGCGGATCAGCGAATCGTGGGTAAAATCCTTTTCCAGCTGGCAGAGCATGTATAAAGGCAGGCTTATCTTCATGACCAGTTTAGTAAAGACAGCACTCATATCCGGCCCAAACCATCCTTTCTTAGCCAAGATGAAACCGATGGAAATGATGAAAAGGACTTCAAAAATACCTTGCAAACCATGCAATACGCCTTCCACGTTACCCCTTCCCTTCTAACCGATACAATTCCGGCCGTCTGTCGCGAAAGACATTGATGCGGCTGCGGATGGCGTCGATGACGGACAAGTCGATTTCACCGGTGACGACGACTTCCCCTTCACCGCCCTCGGCCAAGACTTCTCCCCAAGGGTCGATAATCATGGAATGACCGCAGAAATGGTAGTCACCACAGATGCCGCAGCTGTTGACAGCGACGACGAAAAACTGGTTCTCAATAGCCCGGACCCGGTTGAGGATCTGCCAATGAGCCAGACGGGGATGAGGCCAGGCAGCCGGTACAAAGAGAATCTTGGCCCCGGCCAAGGCTGCCATGCGGACCCATTCGCCAAAGCGCAGATCATAACAAGTGACCGACGCCATAAGGATGTCACCTAAGAAGAACGTATTCAGATGATTTCCTGGCGTAAAGACCTTCTCTTCCCCGCCAGGTGTAAATAAATGGCATTTGTCATACGACGAAACGAGGTTCCCCTCTTCATCGATAATATACGTCGTATTGTATAATTTTCCCTGATGGCGCCGGGCCAGAGACCCGCCGACGAGCTGGATATGGCAGGAAGACGCCAGTTCCTGTAAAAACACCCGTCCCTGACAGCCACCTTCATCGGCCCGGTCGAAGACATCAGGCGGATAGAATGATAAATCCCATAGTTCCGGCAGGACAGCCAAGTCGGAACCGGCAGCGGCTGCCGTACGGACATGGCTGCGGACTTGGTCGAAATTAGCTTTCCTGTCGCCGGGAACGATAGGAAATTGAATGAGCGAAATTTTCACCGTACTCCCCCCTATCAGGCATAGATATTGATTTTATTATACCATAGACTTGAAAAGAATCATCCTTCTTGCTATAGTTAAAATTAATATGTGCAAAAAGAAGGGGTACTATGGAAGAAAAGGAAAAGATGAAGGATTGGCTGACAGAGCTCATGAGCTGCACAGCCTGTCACTTGCGTGATGAAGGCAACCGTGGTCCGACGCGATATTCCGGCGACTGCGCATCGCCGCTGATGTTCGTCGGCGAAGGTCCTGGCGGCGTGGAAGATGAATACGGCGTTCCCCTCGTCGGCCCGTCGGGGCAGCTCCTCGACAAGGCTTTATGGAGCGTCGGGCTCACGCGGGACCACGTTTACGTCACCAATATCGTCAAGTGCCGTCCCAAGAACAACCGCACGCCGACGCTGGAAGAAGGGCGTCACTGCGCAGATATCCATTTGGTCAAAGAAATCGAGCTGGTCCAGCCGAAGGTCATCGTCTGCCTGGGCAAAGTCGCTTTCCAATATTTCTACGGCCGTGCCGCCAGTATCATGCGCAACCGCGGCAAGTGGTTCACATGGCGCGGCTATGACATCATGCCGACGTACCACCCGGCCTTTCTCCTGCGCCAGACCGGCCACGAACTGGTCGAATCGAAATGGCAGGTCTACTACGATTTCAAAGGGGCCGTCGAAAAAGCCAAGGCCGCTATGCCCGACTATACCTATCAGAGCCCGGAAAAGCCAGATCTCCTGGCCCAATATGCGGCCTTAAAAGAGACCCGCCATTGGTAGGCGGCCTCATGGCCCCATCGCAGGGGCCGTCCCAAAGGCCTTTTGGCCTGTCAGGTACCGGCCAGCGGAAGACGCAAGCCGTAAAAAAGGGCTGTCGCACGTGCGACAGTCCCTTTTTGAGTTTGAAGTTGAAAGTTTGATGTGGATGCTTTTAAATTTAAAGCAATCGCCTCAAACATTAAAAATATCAATCCATCGCGATGAACAATGAACAAAAAGCGATTTAGTCAAATTTACGATCGTACAGGTGACTTCGTTCGAGGAATTCTTCAACCGTCGGGAAGCCTAATTTTTTCAAGAGTTCGATGACATACGGATTTTCCATCGGCGTCTTGTAGGCCGCTTGTTTTCCATAGGCCTGGACATTGGCTTTGCCTTCTTCTTTCTTGATGATAGCTCGAGGTCCGCCGACGCAGCCGCCCATGCATCCCATACCTTCAAAGAAGTTTCCGTCGCGGTTGCCGGCCAGGATATCGTTGATCATAGCTTTGCAAGCTGGAACACCATCGGCCTTGCGCGTCTTGATATCGACTTGGCGGTCTGGATTCAGCTGATGAACCGTTTCCGTGACAGCTTCGGAGACGCCGCCAGCATACGCATAACTGATACCCGCTTCCGAAGCATGAGGCACGTTGTCTTCCGGCAAGGACGCCAAGTCGATATTGGTAACGGAAAAGAGATCACGCAATTCTTGATAAGTCAATACATAATCGACAGCGCCTTCCAGGTCCGGTTCCTTCCGTTCGGCTTTCTTAGCCAGGCAGGGCCCGATGAAGACGGTCTTGGCCTTGGGATGAAGAGCTTTTACCGTGCGGCCACCGGCAATCATAGGCGAGACAGAACCGGGAACGTTGGGCAAGAGCTGGTGATAGAGCTTCTTAATCATGGCAATCCACATAGGGCAACAACAGCTAGTGAGCTGGAATTGATCTTCACTATGGATGTTCTTATCGAATTCCAGAGCTTCTTTCAAGGTCAGGATATCAGCAAAGACAGCGACTTCCAACATGCCCGTAAAGCCCAGGCGCTTGAAAGCCGTCCGCAATTTTCCCATCGTAACATCGGGACCGAACTGGCCGGATACGGCAGGGGCAACCATGGCGTAAATAGGGCCATCATAATCGTGTAACTCTTGGACGACGGGGATAAGGTCTTTCCGCGTCTTCAGGGTATCGAGCTTACAAGCATCGACACAAGCCTGGCAGCCGACGCACTGGCTATCGTCGATGGCGATGCCATCGGGCCCGGACGTAATAGCACCCCAGTCGCAGGCTTCCTGGCAGTGATGCGGTTCATCCGGTGGGCAGAGACAGGGTTTGACCCGCCAGATCAGAGGATGGTCATCGGGATGAGCCAGACAATCAATCAATTTCGGATCTCCATCGACGCCGACTGGTTTTCCATCAGCAGCCCGTTTGAGCATCTGCTGATACAATTCATCTAATGTTTTCATGAAAACAGCCTCCTCTACGAAAAAAAATCTACTATAACGGATTGACTCATTTCCATTGTAGCAGATTTTTTGTCATCGCAACAGCATTAAAATACAAATACAGGAAACAACTTAGCCAGCAAAGCCGCCTTTGACGCCTTCGCGAGCGTCTTTTTCCCAATCTTTGAAATGTTCTTTAGCAGCCTGGCCGATCTGTTCGTCGTTGTTGTAATCGCCCAGTTCAGTCGGTACTTCATCTTCTTTGGCTTCGGAAGCGCTGACAGCAGCTGCAAAATCACGGCCGTATTGGCGGCACGCATCCTGTGTAGCCTGGTCCGGATTCCACTGGCAGCGCAGACCGTCGTTGACGACGTCGAAGCCGGCACTCTGTAGGAGAGCCGTAATCTGTTTGACAGCTTCACCGCTCCAGCCGTAGCTGCCAAAAGCAGCGGCTTTCTTATTCTTGAATTTCAGACCGCGGATCATTTCCATGATGCCGCCGATGGAGAAGAGGAAACCGTAGTTGATAGTCGGCGAACCGACGAGGATGGCCTTCGATTTGAAGACTTCCGTAACAATGTCATTCTTGTCGTCGACAGCGGAGTTAAAGAGTTTCACTGTCAGTGTCGAATCCGTTTCGCGCAGGCCTTCGGCGATGCATTCAGCCATGCGGCGCGTGGAATTCCACATCGTATCGTAAATGATGGTAATCTGGTTTTCCTGGTAGGCTTTGGCCCATTCCTGATATTTCGCGACGATTTTCAAGGGATTCTTGCGCCAGATGACACCGTGACTCGGGCAAATCATGCTGACCGGAACATCCATCTTGAGGATTTCGTCGATTTTCCGCGTAACCATGGGGTTGTAGAGGTTGAGGATGTTGGCATAGTATTTCATGGCTTCCTGATAGAGTTCAGCCTGGTCGACGCAGTCGTTGTACATTCTTTCGCTGGCATAGTGCTGACCAAAACCGTCGTTGCTGAAAAGGATGTTTTCACCGGTCATATAGGTGAACATCGTGTCCGGCCAGTGGAGCATGGCGGCTTCGATGAAGACGAGCTGGCTGCCGCCCAGATCCAGGGTATCGCCGGTCTTGACGTTGACGAAGTTCCAGTCCTGATGATAGAGGCCGCGCAGGATGGCTTCCCCTTTCTTGGTGCAGTAAATCGGCGTATCCGGGATTTCCCGCATCAGTGCCGGCAAAGCGCCGCTGTGGTCATTTTCGTTGTGGTTCATGACGATATAGTCGATGTCTTTGAGGTCGATTTCTTTTTTCAAGTTGGCGACAAATTCATCGTCGAAAGGTTTCCAGACCGTATCCATGAGGACCGTCTTTTCATCGCGGATCAAATAAGAGTTATACGAAGAACCCTTTTCTGTAGAATATTCGTGGCCGTGAAATTCGTTCAATTCCCAGTCGATTTTACCTACCCAAGTTACTTTGTTTGTAATTTTTTTACCCATAATAATCGTCTCCTTTTCAGTTATCCCTGTATGATGAAATTATTCTAACGTAAGCAGCAAGGCCATTTTAAAGGGTCCATCGGCGGTGATGGCGTGGCGGCCATTCTTGGCAAAAGCAAAGTTTTCTCCGGCTTTGATTTCATGATCTTCCCCTTCATAACGGATGACGGCTTTCCCTTCCAAAGCGAAGATCAGCGCTTCGCCCGGTGCGGCATGTTCCGAAAGGCCCGTACCGGCACCGAAACTCATGACGACGAATTTGACTTTAGGCGACTGGATGATGTCGCGATTGATGATTTTCCCGTCCTGGCAAGGTACGAGACCGGCCAGGGAAAAGAGTTTTCCCGTATCGATATTCATAAGAGTTTCCTCCTTAACCGTAATTTCTACATAAACAGCCCCATGAAGGCTCTTCATGCCGACAGGGATACCGGGCCGGGCGATGTAAACCTGGCCCTGCGGAACTTCCCGTTCGCCTTCCGGACCATAGAGGCACAGCGTCCCAGCGGTGACATAAAGTATCTTGACCTGGTCATACGTTTCAGGACTGATGTCTGTCTGAGCAGCCAGGGAAAAATAAAGGACCTGGCAGTCTTCCTGATGAACTACATCCTTAGAAATCGTGCAGCCTGCAACAGGCACATTATCCTGGCTGATAGAAAAAATACAACCTTTTCGTTCTTTCATGGTATCCCTCCCTTTCATGGTCTTAGTATACCGTCATACCGGTGAAAGGGCTGTTGCAATTCCAACACATTAAAAAAATATGCACTAGCTTTGACATTCATCCAGGACAAGGAAGTTTTCGTTTTTTGAGAAGAAGCATACATAACTCTAAATCGCTATCTTTTAGTAAATTTCACAATTTACATTGACAAGGTTCTATTCACAGCGTATGATAAGGGTATTATAAATGTAAATTATTAAATTTACGGAGGTGAGGCGGTATGATTCTACTCGGAGAGGTGGCAGACATTGTGTCCGGCTATAATATAATGCGGCTCTCTGAAGAGGACCAGGAACGGAAGTATTCCAATGCCGATTTCGAGCATGACTTTTACCGGATGAAGCTGGCCAGTCCTTCCAACGATATTATCTATCGGCAGTCTGTAGCAGCCCATAACATGTCGGCAACCATCATCTCGGATGAAAACAAGGACAAGTTCATCAGCCAGGTATTTTCCATCATGAAGATCGACAGGAAAAAGCTGAATCCATGGTATCTATGTTATCTGCTCAATGAATCAGATATTATCGCCAAACAGTGCAATGTCCTGTTGCAAGGCTCTGTCATTGCCCGGCTGTCTGCTCACCAGCTGAAGCAGATGCAGATTCCTGTCATCTCTATGAATGAGCAGGAAAAGCTGGGAAGGCTGTACGTGACGGCTTTGTACCAATATTATCTGGAAACAACCCGAGCAACGATGAAATTGCAGGGCATCTTGAGCATCCTGCATGACAGGGAACGGAAATAAAGGAGACGTGAAATCATGACCAACGAAGAAAAGAACCTCGAACAAGTATTATGGGATTCGGCCAATGTCATGCGCCAGACTATGGGCGCCGCCGATTATATGGATTATGCCCTGGGACTCATTTTCTACAAGCATCTGTCCGATAAGACGCTGGAAACGGCGGCGCAGGCTTTGACCGATACTGGGGAAATGGAAGAATCGGAAGTTGCTACGGAAGAACAGCGGCAGGCAGCTTACAAGACGTATTACGACGATCCCGATTCCCATGATGACCTGCTGGCTTCGATGGATATGGACTATACCATCAAGCCGGACTTCACCTTTACGGCCTTCCTCAAGGAAATCAAAGACAAAACCTTCCAGCTGGAACATCTCGAACAGGCTTTCCGGGACCTCGAACAGTCCAATGCAGAATTGCTGGGCCATCTCTTCGATGATGTGGACCTTCATTCCAATAAGCTGGGACCGACGCCGCAGAAGCAGAACGACTTGATTGCCGATGTCATGCAAGCCTTGGCTCCCCTCAATTTGGACAGCCACAGTGGAGATGTCCTCGGCGATGCTTACGAATACCTGATTGGCAACTTTGCTTCCGATATGGGCCAAAAGGCCGGCGAATTCTATACGCCCCAGTCTGTTTCTACCCTGTTGACGCATATCGTGACCAGTGGCTATGAAGATAAGAAGGGCTTCAGTGCCTATGACCCGGCCATGGGTTCCGGCTCTTTGCTCCTGAATGTCCGGAAATATATTCAGAGTGCTGATTCCATCGAATATTATGGGCAGGAAATCAAGACGTCGACCTATAACTTGGCCCGCATGAACATGATTATCCACGGTGTTTCGGCCACCAACCAGCATCTCCACAATGCCGATACCCTCGATAAAGACTGGCCCGCCGATGAAGTGACCGATTTCGATGCCGTCATGATGAATCCGCCGTACTCCCAGAAATGGAGCGCCGACAAGGGCTTTTTGAATGACCCCCGTTTCTCGGATTATGGCGTACTGGCTCCCAAGTCCAAGGCCGATTATGCCTTCCTGCTCCATGGCCTGTATCACCTGAAATCGACGGGGACCATGGGCATCGTCCTGCCTCATGGGGTCCTGTTCCGGGGCGCTGCGGAAAGCAAGATTCGCCAAAAATTGCTGGAAAAAGGCATGATCTACGCGGTCATCGGCCTGCCGGCCGGTATCTTCTACTCTACAGGTATCCCGACCATCATCATGGTACTGAAAAAAGACCGCCCGGGCCGGGATGTCCTGTTCATCGACGGCAGTAAGGAATTCGTCAAAGGGAAACCGCAGAACACCTTGACCGACGCCAATATCGGCCGCCTGTACAACGCTTATAAAGACCGGAAAGACGAAGAGAAATTCTGCCATGTCGCTACCTTTGAAGAAATCAAGGATAATGACTTCAACCTCAACATCCCCCGTTACGTCGATACTTTTGAACCGGAACCCGATGTCGATTTGGGCGAACTCAACGAGGAAATGGCCGAAACAAATAAACAGATTGAAGCCAATGAAAAAGAATTGCTGGCTATGCTGAAGGAACTGACTACGACGGACACTAAGAAGGCTAAAGACCTTCAAGATTTCCTCCACTTGTTTGAATGAGGTGACGTGCGATGAGAAAAGAAATTAAGAAAGCCCCGACTATACGATTCCAGGGCTTCACCGACGAGTGGGAACAGCGTAAGTTAGGAGAACTAGCGGGAAAGACATATGGTGGAGGAACTCCTAGAACTTCCGAGAAAACATTTTGGAATGGTCAGGTACCCTGGTTTCAATCATCAGATTTGATTGAAGACAAAGTGTTATCGGCGATACCCAAAAAGAAAATAACGGAGAAGGGATTGCAAAAATCAGCGGCGCAACTAATTCCAGAAAACTCTATAGCAATCATAACGCGTGTAGGTGTAGGAAAACTAGCATTTATACCGTTTTCATATTCCACGAGCCAAGATTTTCTATCATTAAGTGCATTGAATATTGATGGAAAATTTGGTTGTTACTCTATATATAAATTACTTCAAAGAGAAAAAAATTTAACACAAGGGACATCGATTAAGGGGATTACTAAAAAAGAACTTTTAAGAAAAATTTTATGGATTCCATGTCAGGATGAACAAATAAAAATTGGCAGATATATTGCTAATATTGATAATCTCATCACCCTTCATCAGCGTAAGCTCGACCAGCTGAAGACGCTGAAGAAATACTTCCTGCAAAACATGTTCCCGGCAAAAGGTGAAAAAGTTCCTAGAATTCGCTTCAAAGGATTTACTGGCGATTGGGAACAGCGTAAGGTTACAGAACTGGGATATATATATATCGGGCTCGTAACAACAATGACTTCTCACTATAGTAATCATGGAACGCTGCTCATTAGAAATTCAGATATAAAAGATAGTTGTTTTGAGTTTGATAAAAAACCAATATTTCTTGATGAAGAATTTGCCAAACAAAATGCATCACGAAGACATCAAGTGGGAGATGTTATTACGGTCCATACTGGAGATATTGGAACATCTGCTGTAATTACTGAAAAAGAAGAAGGATCAATCGGCTTTGCAACGATTGTAACTAGACCATATAAAGAGAAAATTACATCAGAATATTTATGTACCTATCTAAATACTGATACCCATAAGAATTTTGCTTTAAATATTTCAACTGGAGATGGAAGAAATAATTACAATCTAAAAGATTATTATGAATGTGGTGTTCCAGTTCCCCGTATTAAAGAGCAGATAAAGATAGCAGACTTTATCAATGCTTTAAACAACCTCATCACTCTTCATCAACAGAAGCTCAATCAGCTCCAGACGATGAAGAAGTTCATGCTACAAAATCTGTTCATATAAAGGAGATGGTGGCGTATGACTACCTTTGAATCGGAAGCGAGCATCGAAGAGAAGCTCATCCAACAGCTCGTCGAAGGGGAATCCCAATGGACCTTCCGTGGGGATATCCATACCTTTGACGACCTGTGGAACAACTTCCGCAAGATTTTAATTCAGACCAATAAGGAGATATTCGATGAACATCCCCTGACAGATAGTGAATTCCAACAGGTCCAGAACCAGCTCCGTTTCCCTACCTTCTACGATGCCGCTCAATGGCTTATGGGGGAAAACGGGATCGTCCGGGTGAGCATCCAGCGGGAAGACGCGGAACTGGGCACGGTCTACCCGCTCGTGTTCAAGCGGGCTGACGTTGCTGGCGGCTCGTCGGTCTATGAAGTGGTCCATCAAATCGAATTTGCCCGGCAGGAAAAGATGAACCGGGACCGCCGCGGCGACGTCACCTTGCTGATTAATGGTATTCCTATGATCCAGATTGAATTGAAGAACCGCAGCCATCCCTACCGGGAAGCCTTCAACCAGATTAAGAAGTACCTCAAAGAAGGGGCCTTCCGGGATATTTACTCGACGCTCCAGATGTTCGTCGTCTCCAATGCGTCCGATACGCGCTATATCGCCACGGCTGGCGAAAGCGACCTCAATGAGAAGTTCCTTTCTGCCTGGCTCGATGAAGACAACCAGCCGGTGACAGAGTACCTTGCCTTTGCCAAGGCTGTCCTGTCCATCCCAGCGGCGCACCGCATGGTTTCCCAGTATACGGTCCTCGACAGTGAACGGAAAGCCCTCATCATGCTGCGGCCCTACCAGATTCATGCTGTCGAAGCCATCCGCGACGCAGTCAATCCCTACACGGACGGCGGCCGTCAGTCCGGCTATATCTGGCACACGACAGGTTCTGGCAAGACCCTGACTTCCTACAAAGTGGCCCACTACCTGAGCCAGCTGCCGAGTGTCCGCAAAGTCGTCTTCATTGTCGACCGCCGCGACTTGGATAACCAGACGACCGGCTCTTTTCAGGCTTATGCCGCCTATGACACGATTGACGTCAGCGAAACGGACAATACCCGTGATCTCGTCAAAAAGCTACAGTCCGATAAAGGCGACGTCCTGATCACGACCATTCAGAAGATGCAGAACGTCATGCGCCGCTATCCCGAAGACACGAAGGAATACGAAAAACTGCACATCCTGCGGCCGGTCTTCGTCGTCGATGAATGTCACCGTGCCGTTTCCCCGTTAGCTCAGCACTTGATTAATCAGTATTTTTCCCGGCCCTTGTGGTATGGCTTCACCGGCACGCCAATCTTCAGCGAAGATGCCAAGGACAGCCCCGGTGATTTGCCGAAAACGACGGAAGAACAGTATGGAAAATGCCTGAATAAGTACACCATCAAGGAAGCCTTGCATGATGGGGCCGTCCTCGGTTTCCAAGTCGAATACCATAACACCTTTGATATGGAAGCACTGGCTGCGGAACATGACATCCCTTGGACCCCCGATGAAGACGGGTACCATCTGGAAACGGCCCTAATGCAGCATAAGCTCCTCGATGCCGCCTATGAAGATGACCAGCACATGCTGCAGGTCGTCGATTTCATCATCAACAAGGCCAGTGGCAAGTTCGGCCTGAACCGGGGCAAAGGGAATACCTACGCGGCTATCCTGACGACGAGTTCCATCAAACAGGCCCAGCGCTATTACCAGCTCTTCAAACGGGTCAAGGAAGGCAAGGAACCGACTGTCTCCATCCATGATGACATCAAGCGCCAGCTGTCCGATTTCCCCAAAGTCGCCATTACCTATTCCGTCGGGGAAAATAATGATAAGGACTCGTTCAATCAGGACCAGATGAAGGAATCCATGCAGGACTATAATGCCATGTTCGGCACGCAGTACACGATGGAACAGCTCGGAGCCTATAACAGCAATATCAACGACCGGCTGGCCCGCAAGAAGAAAATCTATCAAGTCCGGGAAAGCCAGCTCGATATCGTCATCGTCGTAGACCGCCTGCTGACGGGTTTCGATGCTCCCTGTCTGTCGACGCTCTTCATCGACCGCAAGCCCCTGCGTTCGTATGGCATTATTCAGGCCTTTTCCCGGACGAACCGTCTCTATGACAACCAGAAACGCTTCGGCCAGATTGTCATTTTCCAGATGCCGGCTCATTTCAAACGGGCCGTCGACGACGCCATGCGCCTCTACTCCAGCGGCGGCGGCAACTACGTACAGGCCCCATCTTGGGAAGTCGCGGAAGCTCGTTTCAAGAAGGCCATCCGGAATTTACGGCAGGCCGCTCCGACGCCGGAAGCCATCGATACCCTGAGCAAGGCAGAGAAACTCCGTTTCCTCAAAGCCTACCGGGAGTTCGACGACGCCTATTCGGACGTTCAGGTCTATTCGCCGTATCAGGTCAAAGAGCTGCCAAAAGATTACCTCATCGATGCGCCGACCATCGAAGCCTACAGCGGCAAGTTCAACAACGTGAAAGAAGAGTTCCGCAAGGACCCGGACGACGATGATCCCGACGTCAATCTGGTCATCGACTACGATTTGCGCTGCTATCACATGGACCAAATCGACGAAGACTACATCCTGCGCCTCATGGAAGCGACCCGGTCCGATGAATCGGCGTTCATCTTCGAGGATTTAGGGAAGAACCAGAAAATCATTGAGGAAATCAACGAAGAAATCCTGCGCTTCCGCAAGACGAATCCGGCCAGAGCCAAGATATTGGATGACATGTGGCACGAATATCAGGATAAGCCAAGAAACTTCGTGAACCAGAACTTCGTCGATGTTCTGCATGAACGAATCGATAGCCGTATCAAAGGCCTCATCGATGAATTTGCCAGCGAATGGTGCCTCGATCCGGAAGCCTTGAAATTCTTCATGGAAACCTATGACGTGGCCAAGGACCCCAGCGAAAAACAGGATAATCAGGATGCCTTGAAGAAAGCTGCACATCCCAAAGAATACCGTAAAGATCATCCCCATATCGGCCTGAAGTATTGGCCGAAACTATTAGATTCCCTGCGGGAATTCTATGTACAGCATCTCCAAAAACTGCTTGAACGGTAAAGAAATAACCGCCAATGGTGTTCTGCACCGTTGGCGGTTATTTTTGTAAAGGTCTATTTCAAGAAAATTCTTTGAAGACCTTTACAAACCGCATGAATACTGGTAAAATGGACAAGTAAAAGTTCATGCGGGTGTAATTCAGTGGTAGAATACGAGCTTCCCAAGCTTGGTACGAGGGTTCGATCCCCTTCATCCGCTCCAAAAGATAAAAAGAGGCTGTCTATTGAGACAGCCTCTACTAGTCATAAAAAAGACCTGCCGCGTACGCGGTAGGTCTTTTTTCATTCTTACTGAATTTCAATATTGTTAGCCGGTTGTGCTTGTTGAGCCTCTTTCGGGAGAGTTATGGTCAGGACACCATCTTTGAAAGCAGCCTGGATGCCTTCTTTCTGAATGCCTGTGACAGGAAATTGGCGGCAGAAGGACGAACTGGAACGTTCTTTGCAGATGTAGTTGTGCTGTTCATCTTGCGAATCCTTCTGATCGTTGTGGCTGGCAGCCAAGGTCAGGACGTTATTGTCATAACTCAGATGGATGTCTTCCTTCTGGACGCCCGGCAAGTCAGCGGTCATAACATATTCGCTGCCTTTATCTTCGATGTCGACTTTCGGCATGGTGCTGGAGAATTCACCTGGCCACATAAAGCGATTGAAGAAGTTATCAAAAACATCGGGAACAGAAAATTCATTATCAACAATTGGGAATAAGCTATTCATAAGTCATGCCTTCTTTTTTAATATATTCGGGAACATTTCGGAAATTTGGCGGGCACCTCACGTAGTGACCCTACAATCATTTGACTTCGATTCGATGGGCTTCGGCCACTTTCTTCGGGTCTTCTTTCGGCAGGGTTACGGTCAAGACGCCGTCTTTAAAGGCTGCCTGTATACCATCTTTCTGGATGTTGCGGACCGTGAACTGACGGCAGAAAGTATGGCTGCTGCGTTCTTTGCGGATATATTTCTTCTTATCGTCTTTTTCATCTTTCTTTTCTTCATGTTTTGCCGTCAAAGTCAGGACGTCATCTTTGTAGCTGACGTTGATGTCTTCTTTCGCGACACCCGGCAGATCCGTCGTCAGGATATAAGCTTTGTCCGTGTCTTCGATATCAACCTGCGGAACGCGGTAGTTCGCTTCTGTCGGATTTTCAAAACCATTGAAGAAGTTGTCAAAAATCGTATCAGGGAATACAAAATCACTGTTCGTTACAACTGGAAATAAACCTTTCATCATAATCATTACCCTCTTTCAACATATCGTTCATTGTTGCTATGAGTGAACCTTCTTTTCAGTTCTGTTCTTTTGACCTTTTTGGTTATCTCTCTGTAACCTCTTCCTGATTACAGCTATATCATAGCTCTTATTAGCACTCTTGTCAAGCGAGTGCTAATAAAAACTTTCAAAAAAAGCGGGCCGCCCTTTGGGACGGCCCCTACTAGCCCCTAGCCACTAATCACTTATCCTGCGGGACGAGTTGTTTGCCCGGTTTTACGAAGATCCAGGCTACGATGGCGATGATGCCGAACAGGGACGTTGCCGTGAAGGCATTGTTCCAGCCGTAGTTGGTGACGAAGAAAGCGGTGACAATCGGAGCCAGGACGCCGCCGATGTTGCCCCAGAGGTTGATCCAGCCGGAAACGGAACCGGTGTATTTGCCGCCCAGGGAGATGACGGAAGACCAGCTGGCGCTCATAGCAAAGCCTAAAGCACCGAGGGAAACGGACATCCAGAAGATGTTCATAGCCGGGTCGGCCGTATGAGATGCGATGTACAGGCCGAGAGACGTAACGGCTACGCCGGCCATGGCCGTAACGGTACGCATTTTATACTGCATTTCGCTGTGGCTGCCATTGGCGATCTTGTCGGAAACGAAGCCGGCTAAGAAGACCATGGCCATCAAGGCAATCCACGGGCAGGAAGCCCAGAAGCCCATGGATTTCAGGGACATGTTGTGGACTTCCGTCAAGTACATAGGAAGCCATGCCAGGAAGACGTACATGATGTAGTCGACGACCATGAACTGGATGCCGACAGCCCAGAACTGGGTCGAACGGAGGAATTTGCTCCAGGGAGCGACGGCTTTCTTCAGGGAGTCAGCCGAACGGCCTTCGTTGATGTAAGCGGCTTCTTCCGCATTGACATAAGGGCTGTCTGCTGGATTATCGCAGGCGAAGCGGTGCCATACCCAGGCCAGAGCGATGCCGACGAGACCGAAGATGATAAAGACGGCGTGCCAGCCGAAGAGGCCCATGAGGGCGACTGTAGCGACGGGACCGACGACGGGGCCGAAGAAGGTGCCTAATAAGATGGACGAGCTGGCCTTGCCTTTTTCGTGTTTATTGAACCACGTAAAGGTGGCAGCCCCTAAGGACGGGAAAACGGGACCTTCGCCGAGGCCGAAAGCCAGGCGGACAGCAGCGAAGCTGATCTTGCCTTTAGCTAAGGCAGTCAGGGCCGTGAAGACGGACCACCAGAGAATGGCCAAAGCCCCGGTCTTGCGCATGCCGAATTTTTCAGCCAGGATACCGCCAGGGACCTGCATCAAAGCGTAGCTGGCGAAGAAACAGGTCTGAATGAAGCCCATGTCGATTTTGGTGAAACCAAATTCCTGCATGATGACCGGCGTTGCAACGGAAAGATTGACGCGGTCCATGTAAGCGACAAAACTGATTAAAAAGATTAAAAACGCGATTTTCCATCGGAAGTTCGTCATCGTACCAGCAGCAGCCCGCGTTTCAGCTGCGGCGGTCATGATCTTACCCATTGCTTTTTCCATAGCCAATACCTCTTTACCTGAATACCAAAATACCTAACATAAATTGATAATGAATACTGTAAAAGTCACACCCAGGGGATATAAAAAGCCCCTGCTGCTCCGGCGGAGCAACAGGGGCGATGAGTCGCGGTACCACCCTGTCATTATACTCAGTGTCTTTGACAGACATCCTATAACGCGGGATTGCGTCTGTACCTCAATTCCCTAGAAAAACAGTCGGTACAGAAACTCCCGGGCGAAGTCGGACGATTGCACCTCGCCGGATTCTCAGCACCGCCGGCTCTCTGCAGAGGATGGGATCTCGTCTTTTACCCGTTCATCGTCAGTATATCTGCACTGCTTTCACAGTGCCCTGTTTGTGTGATGTGCCTATTATCCATGAAAAGAGGCTGATTGTCAAGGCTTTTTATTAATATTTTTAAATTTTATTTCGTTAAACGTTATATTATTAATTTGGTTAAACGTTTTTATTACCTATTTGCCAGAAAGGCTTTATTTTTTGTAAAGCATGCGCACTGAATTGAGGACACAGAGAGCGGCCACGCCGGAGTCGGCAAAGACGGCAGCCCACATGGAAGCATAGCCGGCAAAACCGGCAATCATGACGACGGCTTTGATGCCTAAGGCAAAGACGACATTTTCCATGGCGATCTTCATGGTTTCCCGGGACAGGTGGAGCGCTGCCGGTACGGCGCTGACACGGGACTGCATGAAGACGACATCGGCCGCTTCGACAGCCGCATCGGCCCCGCTTCCCATGGCGGCACCGACATCGGCCCCGGCCAGGACAGGCGCATCATTGATGCCGTCGCCGACGAAGAGGACCGGACCGTACTGCTGGCGCAGCACATCCATCTGGTTGACTTTATCCTGCGGCAACAGCTTGGCCCGGACATCGTCGATGCCCGTCTTGGAAGCGATGTAGTCCGCTGCCTGCTGGGAATCGCCAGTGAGCATGGCCGTCGTAATGCCCATACAGGAAATAGCCTGAATGGCATCGACGGCATCGTCTTTGATAGTGTCCGAAATGACCAGCCGGCCCGCATAGGCCCCATCGACGGCGACGTACAGTTCTGAACCGTATTCCACCTTATCCATGGCCGGCAAGGCGATGTGCTGGCCGTCCAGGAGCTGGCGATTGCCGCAGAGGACATCATGACTGCCAACACGGGCTTTCAACCCTTGGCCGGCAATTTCTTCCATAGCCGACGGTTCCGTAAGGCTCAGTCCCTGTTCACAAGCCTGGGCGACAACGCTGCGGGCAATGGGGTGGTTCGATGCCTGTTCTGCCGAAGCGCAGAGGCAGAGGACGTCATCGGCACTGCGATTATCAGCCGGAATGACCTGATGGACGACGAAATTACCCTTGGTAATGGTCCCGGTCTTATCGAAGACGACGGCTTTGATATGCTTCATCTGTTCCATAGCAATGCCGCCTTTGAAGAGGATGCCCTGTTTGGAGGCCGCACCGATACCGGCGAAGAAGCTCAAGGGAACACTGAGGACCAGAGCACAGGGACAGCTGATGACCAAGAAGGTCAAGGCCGTGTAAATCCAGTAATGCCACTGGCCCGTCACCAGGGACGGAATAATAGCCGTAGCCGCGGCGATAGCAACGACAACGGGCGTATAGATGCGGGAGAAACGGGTAATGAAACGGTCGATTTTCGGCTTGCGAGCCGCTGCCCGTTCAACGGATTCCAAAATTTTCGTGACCATTGATTCAGCCAAGGGTTTCGTGACTTTGACTTGCAAGACGCCCGTCGTATTGATGCTGCCTGACAGGACTTCCGCTCCTTCCCGGCAGATGACCGGTACCGGTTCCCCTGTCAAGGCCGACGTATCGATAAGGCTTTCACCGGATAGGACGATGCCGTCAAGAGGGATGCGGTCGCCAACGCGGACGACGACGACATCACCGGCAGCAGCGTCCTTAGCCGGAATGGTAACGGTAGAGCCGTCAGCTGCTAAACGGTGGACGACTTCTGGACGCATATCGATGGCGGCTGCCACTTGTTTACGGCTGCGTTGAACAGCCCGGTCTTCCATGGCTTCGCCGATGCGGCTGAAGAGCATGACGGCGACAGCTTCCGGGTAGTCCCCGATAGCAAAGGCACCGATCGTAGCAACGGCCATGAGGAAATTTTCATCGAAAGGCTGGCGCTCCATGATATTTTCTGCCGCTTCCCGCAGCACGCCATAGCCCAAAAGCAGATAAGCCACAATATAGGCGGGAAGGGAAAACATTTCAGGAATGACATTCGTCAAATAGGTAATCAAAAAGAGTACCGTTCCGACAATAAGAGTCCATAAAGGACTTTCTTCATCATCGTCATCATCATCGCAACAACAGCTACAAGTACCAACAGCGTCCAGTTTAACGGCATCTCCGTCTTCTTCGTGATGGCCGTTACAACAAGAACAGCCGTGCTCTTTCAAAAATTCTTCTGCCATAGATATGCCTCCTTTGGGAATCCTTTTTATTTGCCTTCATGATACCATTAAAGTCAAATATGTTCAAGTGTTCATATGTTGTCTTTATATACTTTTTGGGCATACCCTTCCCTATTTGCCCTTTATCCAGCCCTGTGCGATAATAAGATGTACGTTGTTCATCAAAAGAGGGGTTGATACTATGAAAATTATGATTACTGGCATTGGCGGCGTCGGGGGATATATCGCGTCCGTCCTCTGTGCCAATTATGATGACGTGACACTCGTTGCCCGTCGGAAGCGCAAAGAATCGCTCCAGACAAAGGGCCTCGTCGTCCACAGCGACTTCTTCGGCGACCACGTCGCCCACCCGGCTGTCACCGATGATCCATCTTCGGCAGGCATTCAGGACGTAATTTTCGTCTGCGTCAAGAATTATTCCCTGGAAGCAGCCCTGACAGCGGTCCTGCCCTGCATCGGCAACGATACGATTGTCGTCCCCGTCCTCAATGGCTTCACCTATCACGATACGGCTACATCCATCATGAAGAACGGGAAAATCGTTGACTCAGCCATTTACATCACGTCGTCTTATCAAGAAGACTATTCCATCCGCCAGGAAGGGCGCTTTGCCCGTATCTACATCGGATCCGATGACGCTGAAGCGACGAAGAAGGTCTACGATATCCTCAATCATCCGGGCCTGACTTGCTGCATCGCAGAGAACATCACCGTCGAAATATGGCGCAAATTCATCCTCAACTGCGCTTACAACGTCTTGACGGCATATTACCGGACATCTATCGGCAGCGCCCTCTCCCAGCCCCATGGCAAGGAAGAATTCCGGGCGCTGCTGCAGGAAGCCTATAACGTCGGTAAGGCCGCCGGCATCTCCTTGCCGGATGACGTCGTAGACGACCAGTACCGGCGCATCTCAGAAAGCGACGACATGGACGCCACGAGCTCCCTCAAACGAGACATCGCTGCCGGTCACCAGAGCGAACTGGATACCTTCAGCGGCGCCCTCATCCGCCTGGCTCACCAGTACGGCGTACCTGTCCCCATATCGGAAAAGTGCTATAAAGCGTTGGTGTAAAGGAGCCCCTGCGGGCGCCGCAGGCCGCATATCAAACATCAAACTTTCAACTTCAAACTCAAAAAGAGAGGCTGTCGCATCGGCGACAGCCTCTCTTTGTAAGCGGTTTTATCTCATACTGTTTTATACTATTTCTATACGTGTTTCGAAAGGAGGAGAGTTCTGTTAGGAAACTCTTTGATTATCTGAGGATGGCGCCAGAGATAACCATCTGCTGTACCTGGTTGGTACCTTCGTAGATCTGAGTGATCTTAGCGTCGCGCATGTAGCGTTCAACCGGATATTCGCGAGTGAAGCCATAGCCGCCGAATACCTGGACAGCATCGGTGGTAACCTGCATAGCTACGTCAGAAGCGTATTTCTTAGCGATAGCTGCGTCTACAGAGTAGGATTTAACGTCAGGCTGAGCCATTTTCCAAGCTGCTTTGTAGACAGCGAGGCGAGCCGTTTCGATTTTGAGTTTCATGTCAGCGAGCATGAAGCTGATAGCCTGGAATTTAGCAATCGGTTTACCGAACTGCGTACGTTCTTTAGCATACTGAACAGCTGCATTGTAAGCGCCTTCAGCAATGCCGAGAGCCTGTGCGCCAACGCCAACACGGCCGCCGTCGAGGGTCATCATAGCAATCTTGAAGCCTTCGCCTTCTTTGCCAAGGAGATTTTCAGCCGGAACTTTTACGTTCTGGAATACGAGTTCACGCTGTACAGAAGCGCGGATACCCATTTTCACTTCTTCTTTGCCATAAGTGAAGCCTTCCATGCCTTTTTCGAGGATGAAAGCGCTCATGCCTTTAGCGCCTTTGGATTTGTCCGTGGAAGCGAATACGACCGTAACGTCAGCTTCGCCACCGTTGGTGTTGAAGACTTTGGAGCCGTTCAAGGTGTAGCTGCCATCTTCGTTTTTCGTAGCAACGGTAGAGCCGTTCAAAGCGTCGGTACCAGCGTTCGGTTCAGTAAGGCCGAAAGCGCCGAGTTTTGTGCCTTCTGCGAGGGGTTTGAGGAATTTAGCTTTCTGTTCAGCTGTGCCAAATTTCCAGATCGGCCAGGAGCAGAGCATGGTGTGTACTTCAAAGCTGAGAGCGATGGACGGGTCAACTTTAGCGACTTCTTCGCAAGCAACTGCGAGGCTGAGGAAGTCAGCACCTACGCCACCGTTTTCTTCTTCCCAAGGAATACCGAGAAGGCCGAGAGTACCCATTTCGTCAAGGATAGCACGATCGAAAACTTCTTTTTCGTCACGATCTTTGACAGTGGGAGCTAATTTTTTTTCTGCGAAATCTTTTGCGAGATTTGCAATATCTTGCTGTAATTCAGAAAGTTTGAATTCCATGATTGAGTTTCCTCCTAATAGATTATATATGGTTTTATGTTTTTATTTAAAAACGGCAGAGCCGTCTTTAAAGCATCATTGACAGCTTGCAGCCCCATAAATTGGGGCCGCAAGCTGCAAATCAGTCTGCCCGAAAACAGGCAATGTATCATGTAGCAGGCACCTTTCGGAGTCCCACCCAGATGTTTGATGGTTCAGGCAATGCTTAGAGAATTTCCGAGAAAGCCTGGATACGGGTGCGGAGCTGTTCGAGGGACGGAGACTCGATGTCGAGGTCGAGAACCGTGTAACGAACGCCAGCAGCTTCGAATTCCGGTTTGTAAATCGGATAGTCGAATTCTTCAGGATCGCAGAAACGCATCATGCAAATGACGACAGCGTCAGCATTGTATTTCTTAGTCATGTCGATGAGCATCTGGCCACGCGGTTTGTCTTCATTCAAAGCAAGCGGGCAGCCATCGAAGTCCTGCCACTGCTGAGCGAGCTGTTCGAGAGGATCGATGCCGGACGGTACGTCAGTACGGAACTGGCGGGATTCCTGAGCGAGGTCGTCAGCGACAACAGCGATGTTGAATTCGCTGAAGATGTTGAGGAATTCATCCGGTTCTGCCATGATACCGGAGAGGATGACTTTTTTGCCATTCCACGGCTGTACCGGTTCTTTCTTAACAGCGTCGATAAGTTCGCGGACCAAAGCGGTGTGTTCAGCTTTATCCATGAACCAACGAGCTTTGATGACGTCATGACGTTTTACCGGAGTGAAGATCTGCGGGTACTGAGCAGCTACGTCGCAGAATTCACGCATAACCTGACGGTTTTCGTTGTATACTTTGATAGCTTCCTGGATAGCCAGGTCGGAGATTTTTACGTCGAGGATACGTTCCAATTCAGTGCGGACATGTTCGTATTCAGCTTTGAGGAAATCGACAGCCGGGCGAATCTTACGGTTCTGCGGCTGTGTGAAGACGATGACCGGAGCTTTGCCGTGCCATTTCTGGCTCATGCAGCGAAGGGTATCGCAAGGAACGGAGAAGATAACAGCGTCGAGGCAGTCATAGGTGCCGTTGAGCTGAAGTTCCATGTCAGCCTGCATCAAGGAACAAGCGAACGGAGGAAGGTATGTACGAGCTGCGGAAATCTGCGGGTTCTGAGAACCGAACATACCTACAGGGAGGTAGCCTGCAGCATATACGATTTCTTCCGGAGCGTAGTACGGCATCATGCCTACGAGGCCTTTACCCTGTTTTTTATAATTCAAAACCGTCTTCTGGGGATGGTTGGATACTTCCTGTAATTTGCTGATAAGTTCGTCGATCTGACTCATTAGTGGTTTCCTCCTTCATTGGCTTTTTTGTCTGCCATCATTTCTGCCAAAGCTTCTACGCGTGTATCGAACTGTGCTTCCGAGAAGTTACGAGCATCGGTCTGGTCACCGTCGAAGATAACGTACGGTACGCCGAGGTTCTTCTGGATGCGCTGGCCGCCTTCGTTGTTGAGGAGGCTCATGTTCTTGCAGGAACGGTTCTGATGCATAATCAAGCCGTCGCATTTGCCATCGCGGACAACTTTTTCAAGAACAGCACCACGCTGTTCGAGGCAGCAGTTGATGTATGTACGGGAATAAGCTTCTGCCATGGATTCGAGGTCGCCCGGTTCGTAGGAAACGTCCCACATGCCAGGATAAGCGGAACCAGTCATGAGAGCGCCCTGGCCTTTGAGTTCTTTGAAGGTGTGGCCGAGAGCAATCCAAACAGCGATACCTTCCCAGGTAACACGAGATTTTTCGTTATCGCCGAAAGCCCATTTTTTATTTGCAACTTTTTCGTCCAATTCTTTGAGGAATTTGTTGAACGTGATTTCAGAATAGTTCAAGGAACGAGCAGCAACGGCGAGGCCCATGTAGTTGAAGAGGTCGAAGCCATTGAGCGGCGACGGTTTGTACTGGAAGTACGTAGCGATTTTGTTCCAAGCAGCGATGGAGCGCTGTGTCTGTTTCTGTACTTCGAAGAATTTGTCATAGTCGAAAGGACGGCCGCAGAGATCTTCGAGCTGTTTGATAGCGTGTTTGAATTCGCCGACGATGTACTGTTTAGCGTGTTTCGTGACAGGGAATTCATGGTTGAACGGTACGTCGATGTTGATGAGAGGTACGTTCAATTCTTTAGCCAAGTTTTCATACCATTTGAGCAAGGTATTGCAGATGTTGTTGCAAGTGAGGACAACATCCGGAAGGGGAATCGGGGAAGCCGGGGAGTTTTTGAGGACTTCCGGCGTTTCGCCTGTCAGAGCCTGCTGTTTGAGGAGTTCCATGTAGCCCATGTTGACGCGGCAGTAGGAACAGATATCCTGGTTGTAACCTTTGTTTTCAGCAACTTCGAGCATTGCCGGAGCACCGTGACGGGCACCAATACCAGCTGCGTGTGTTTCCGGATAGACGATGGCGATATCCATAGCCGTGCAGAATTCCGGAGGAGCAACAGAAGCGGACCAGCAAACAAGGCGGCCTTCTTTTTTCGCTTTACGTGCGTCTTCATCGACTTTCGGCAAGAAGTAACCAAGGGCTTCCTTGGAGCTCATGCTTTCAATATCTACTGTTTTTTCTTCACTCATGATTTTGTTCTCTCCTTTGACTTATTTCTTGATTTTATCATAAGCAATCAAAGCAGCTCCGAGAGCACCCACCGCTTGGGGATGCAGAGCAACTCTGACAGGGATACCTAATTCTTTCGATACGGCATCGACGACACCGGGATCGCGGGAGCCACCGCCGGTCATGGTCAGGTCTTCACCAACACCGACACGGCGTACGAGGGCGCAGGCCTTAGCGGCGATAGACTGATGGACACCGGCTACGATGTCTTCTTTCGGGATATTCTTGGAAAGAAGGGAAATGACTTCCGATTCAGCAAAAACCGTGCAGGTACTGCTGACGGCAGCGGGATGCTTCGACTTGAAGTACCAGTCTCCCATTTCAGACATTGGGATTTCCAGTACCTTCGACATGACGTCGAGGAAACGACCTGTACCAGCGGCGCATTTGTCGTTCATAGCAAACTGCATGACCAAGCCTTGACCATTCAATTTAATGGACTTGACGTCCTGACCACCGATATCGAGGATAGTCGTCGTACCAGGGCATTCAAAGAGTGCCCCTTTGGCATGGCACGTGATTTCGCTGACTTCGCCTTTGGCGCAGCTGACATTGAAACGGCCATAGCCCGTGGCAATGATATTCGCCATGTCTTCAATTTTCAGGTTAGTACCTTTGAAGACTTCGTCCAGGACGCGTTCCGGACCGGTCGATCCAGTACCGATTTCAACGACGGCATGGGCGATAATTTTCTTGCCATCTTCCAAAATGACGGATTTAGAAGAAGACGAACCAACATCGATTCCGAGAGTATACATGATGGTCACCTTTTTTCACAAAAATCAATTCTGAAACGGATTGGGATTGCTGCGATTAATGGGCGCAACGGTTTGGACGTATTCGACGAGGATACCGGCGTCCGTGCTGGGGCGGCGGAAGTTGACGACGATGTCGTCCGTACCTTGAACGGCCTTCTTTTCCAGCATGCAGCCTTCTTGCTGGCCTTCCATGATCTGACGTACTTTTTCGACGTCGTCGACTTCAAAGGCAATGTGGGCAATGCCGCCCTTGCCGTGATTGAAGTCTTTCAGGACACCTTCGCGAGGGATGATGAATTCAATGGGCGTGCTGTTCTTATCTTTTTTGGTAAAGATGAGGTCGGCATGGTAGGCGTCGACGAAGCCGGAATAGTCGACTTCAAGGCCATTCGTTTCTATGAAATCACGAGCCTTTTCCAAGGTCGGCAGGACGATGCCGATATGGTGCAGCCGCATGGGATGCCACAGTTCGCGAAGCTTTCCTTTTTCGGCGCCCATGGTCTTTACGAAGGGATCTTCGCCGCGGCCCGTAATGGGGGCCGTCGTCTGAACGTATTCGACGAGGATGCCCTGGTTGGTCGAAGGACGGCGGAAGTTGACGATGATGTCGTCCGTCCCCTGCACGGCTTTCTGTTCCAGCATGCAGCCCGGGCACTTAGCTTCCATTTCTTTACGGACGCCTTCGACGTCGTCGACTTCAAAAGCGATGTGAGCGATGCCGCCGCGGCCACCGTTGAACTTGGTAAGGACACCGGAGTGCGGGATGATCATTTCAATCGGGCTTGCATAGTCACCGAATTTGGTGAAGATGAGGTCGGCCTGGTAGGCGTCGACATAACCGGCATAGTCGATTTCAAGGCCGTTATTCTGCATGAATTGGTGGGCTTTTTCTAACGTCGGCAAGACGATGCCTACGTGATGGAGTCTCATTGGTTTCATAGTAAGGTCTCCTTTACAGCAGAGA
Source organism: Megasphaera elsdenii (assembly GCF_020539865.1). Classification (GTDB taxonomy): domain Bacteria; phylum Bacillota; class Negativicutes; order Veillonellales; family Megasphaeraceae; genus Megasphaera; species Megasphaera elsdenii_A. Next base: position 41,040 of record NZ_JAJBQV010000005.1, read on the forward strand.
TTTATTTTTTCAGTCCCATGGGACCGTCCTGGAAGAGGCGGGCATCCATGAGTTTCGGATTATCAATAATCGGCTTGAAGTCCATGTGAGCGAGGACATCTTTTTCAATATCAATGCCCGGTGCGACTTCGATGAGTTTCAAGCCTTCTTTAGTCAGTTCGAATACGCAGCGTTCCGTGATGTAGAGGACGTGTTTGCCGTTGCGGGCTGCATAAGAACCGTTGAAAGTAATCTGATCGACTGCTTTGATGAACTTCTTGGCTTTGCCTTCCTGGAGGATTTTGACTTTGCCATCTTCAACAGCGATTTTCAAGCCGCCAGCTGTGAACGTGCCGCAGAAGTAAACATTCGGTGTCTGCTGGGAGATATTCGGGAAACCGCCGCAACCGGCAACGTTCGTACCGAACTTGCTGACGTTGATGTTGCCCGAACCATCGCACTGAGCCAAGCCGAGGTAAGCAATGTCCAAGCCGCCGCCATCGTAGAAGTCGAACTGATAAGTATGGTCGATGATGGCATCAGCATTACGGGACGAACCGAAGCGGGCACCGCCCTGCGGTACACCACCGATAGCGCCACCTTCGACGGTCAAGGTAATGGTATCAGCGATACCTTCTTCACCGGCAACGGAAGCAACGTATTCCGGAGCGCCGACGCCGAGGTTGACGACAGCGTTTTCGGCCAATTCCAAAGCACCGCGGCGACCGATGATTTTCTTAGCGCTCATCGGGAGAGCTGCGTCAGCAGCGCCTTCAGGAGCACGATGTTCGCCGCTAAGGGACGGATCATATTCGCAGTCATACGTCTGCTGATGGTCTTCCGGAGCAGCTACGACAACGTAATCAACATAGATGCCAGGAATCTTGACCATGCGCGGGTCGAGGCTGCCGTGAGCAACGACATCTTTGACCTGGACGACGACTTTACCGCCACAGTTGTGAACGGCCTGGGCTACGGAAGTGCTTTCAAAAGGCCCGATTTCTTCGTCCATCGTGATGTTGCCGGATTCATCGGCATAGGTGCCGCGGAGGAAAGCTACGTTGACCGGGAAGGTCGGATAGAAAAGCTGTTCATGACCATCGACTTCAATCAATTTGACCAAGTCTTCTTTCGTTACGTCATTGAGCTTACCGCCGAGCTGACGAGGATCCAAGAAGGTTTCCAGGCCGATGTCCGTGAAGACGCCGAGCTTGTGACCTGCCAAGGCGCGGAACCAGTGGACCAACGTACCCTGCGAAAAGTTGTAAGCTTCGATTTTGTTTTCGACAGCCAGTTTACCGATAGCCGGTACTGTCTGCCAGTGGCCGATGATGGCACGTTTCAAAAGACCTGTATGCGCCAGATGTTCAGCAGCACGGCCGTCGCGTTTGCCCTGAGAACCTGCATAGATGTAGGTCAAGTTCTGCGGCGTGTTCGTGTCTAAGAACCGTTTTTCCAAAGCCTTGGTCAGTGCTTCCGGATGGGCGCTGCTGACAAAACCGATAGACGTAATCGTGTCATTATCTTTTACGAGCTGAGCTGCTTGTTCAGCTGTAATGATTTCTACTTTTCTCATTACCGTAACTTCCTCCTGCTAAATGGAATGTATCGACGCTTCTGTCGTATTGCCCTTGTGAAAATTTTCCAAAGGTGAATTACTGACTAGAATGATATCATGTAAAATCCATAACGTCAATGAATAAATCAAGAAAAATTAGTCAAAATGCATGGAAAATGCACAAATCAATTCCGCTTTAGAATTATAAATTTTGATATTTATAATTATTTATTAAGTTATTTATTTCAAGTATAATTGGTCGATAAAACGTCTTATAATCTAATATAAAGGGATAAATCAAGTAATATATGGCTTCGATGAAAACGATATAATATATCATAAAATCGGAAAACCCTGTAAAACGGCCATGACCAAAAAGTACTGTTAAAAGCCAATCATGATAATTCGTTATAGTATGTGAAAAGCAGCACTTATTCTTTCGGTTTAAAATAATTCGTAATAAGAATATTTATAATAAAAAAAAGAAGCTGCCGCAATATGCCCAAACGGCTTAATGCAGCAGCTTTTTTTACACTGCAGGGGTCGCCACGTGGACGACCCATTGGATATGGGGCGACGTTCTCCCCAGGAGGGAAAAACATGGGTCATGTATAACGTCTACCTCGCGTTCCAGGCGGGCTTGCCACGTAAGCCCCTACAGAAAAAGGCGCTGTCTTCGTGCGACAGCGCCTTTTTCTTACCCTACCAGTACCTGTCCGAAGTAGACGATGGCACCTAAGAGGATGATATATGGTACGTAAACTTTCATGATTGCCTGGAGGATTTCGTTATCCTTCCCGGTCAGGGAAATAGCCCCGACGGCGATGGCGATACTCTGAGGCGAAATCATCTTACCAGCACAGGTACCGGCTGCGTTAGCAGCAGCCAGCCAAGCTTTATTGGCGTTGATAGCAGCAGCTGCATCGGTCTGGAGGTTGCCGAAGAGGACATTACTCGACGTGCCCGAACCGGTGATGAACGTGCCGACCGAGCCGATGAGCGGTGCAATGGCAGGATACATCATACCCGTCGCTTCGACAGCCGTACGGGCGATATCCGATGTCATGCCGCTGTAGCCCATGACTTTAGCCGTAGCGATGACGGCGATGATGGTGATGATCGTATTGCGGAGGCCTTTGATGGTATTCAGTAAGACAAAGAACATTTCACTGAAACGAGCCGACTGGGCTTTGCCGCTGATGAAGGCTGCCAAGAGGATGAGGATACCCGGTGTATTGACCCAAATGAAGGTATAAGGTACGCCGCCCTGACCGGTATAGATGAGGACTGACGATTTAATAGCCATGAGCGGTGCATGGATGAAGGGAACGAGTTTCGATGTCAACAGTAAGAAGACGAAAATCAAAATGAAGGGCAGGCAAGCCAGCAGACCACCGCGGAGCGGTACATGAGCCGGATTGATATCCATAGCATATTCCGGGTTGTCGATAGGACGGAAATGGGAATAAACGACGATGAGGGCCATGATGACGATAGATGCCCCCATGACAGCCAGTTCCGGACCGACGAAGGCCGAGACGATGAGTTCCGGCACAGCCAGACCCAAAGCAGAGAGCAAGGTAATCATGAAGACGCCTTTGAGGGCCTTCAGCGAGCCGCCGACGATGGCGACGATGATGAACGGGCAAAGGATGTTGAGCGGCAGAAGCTGCAGGCTGATATACGTCGACAGCTGTACCGGATCGAGACCTGTCAAGTTAGCCAAGGTGCTGGCCGGGATGCCAATGGAGCCATAAGTCGTCGGAACGGAGTTGGCAACCAAGCAGACCAGGATGGCTTTGATAGGATTGAAACCCAAAGCAACCAGCATCGAAGCCGGAATAGCGATCGCCGTACCGAAGCCGGCCATGCCTTCCATGAAAGCGCCGAAGCCCCAGCCGATGAGCAGAGCCAGGACGCGGCGGTCCTTGCTGACCGTCGTCAGCATGTGCTTGACGATATCCATGCTCTTAGTGTACAAGGTCAGATTATACGTAAAGATAGCGGCGATGATGACCAATAAAATAGGCCAGCATGCCAGGGCCACGCCTTCCAGCGCTGCTGTAGCCGCATCCATGCCCGGCATGTGATACCAGGCCAAGGCGACGGCAAATGAAATAATCAAGGCAATAGGACATGCCTTGAAGCTCTGCATCTTCAGGAAACCCAAAGAAATGATGAGCCATAAAATAGGTGACAATGCCAATAAAAATACCATAATACAAATACCCTCTTTCTTTGTTCACTTTTGAACTTATTATATGCTCAAAAACTATTAATAATTAAATAATTAATTCCCAAACAACATGTTAATATTATATAATAGAAAATAGGCATAAATCAACAGCTTAGTAATGCTATTAAAGTATAGTTAAGGCCTTGGTTAGACGAAAAACGCAAGGTTATTTTTTCGATTTTGGCGAATATTCTTATTTCCCGTTCTTATTCTTTTTTTCACATACTATAGGTGGAATACAAAAAAATCAGCTATTTCCTGAGAAATAGCTGAAAATACGTTCAAAAAGTAACGTTTTATTGTTCATTTTTCTGTATATAAATTACGCGTTGCGGATAAGGTATATCAATACCGTTAGCATCGAAGGTATCCTTCACTTTGGACATAGTATCGTAATAGACAGGGTAATAATTTTCCTTAGCGACTTTAGGAAAGGCAGCGATACGCACGGAGCTTTCGGCAAATTCACGGATACCAATTTCCAAGGTATCCGCATTGAGGATCCGCTTGTCTTCCCGGAATATCTGCTTCAGTAACTCAATGGCCTTATGGTGGTCATTCTGATAAGCGATGTCGAAGAAAAAAGTAATGTACCGTTCCTGCTGGTAAGAACTGTTGGTCACTTGGGACGAAGTGATGCTGGAATTCGGAATGAAAATCGTCTTGTTATCCTTCGTCGTAATGGCCGTACTCATCATCTGAATCCCCTTGACGCTACCTTCTACCCCACCGATGGCAATCCAGTCCCCCGCCTTAAAAGGCTTGAAGATCAGGATCAAAAGGCCAGAAGCGAAATTCGACAGATTACTCTGCAAGGCCAGGCCGACAGCCAAACCGAAGGCGCCGAACGCGGCCAAGAAGGAATTCGTCGGAATTCCCGCCTTATTCAGGGCTGACAACAGGACTAGGGCCATAATAGCATAATAAATCAGCTGGCTGACAAAGGTGATGACGGTATGATCATAATTAGCATGAGTCATCATGCGGACAGCCAGGTTCTTGAAGGCCCGGGCTACATAGCGGCCGATGATGAAGATGGCGATGGCATAGATGACATCTGGGCCGTGGTTGAGCAGAAAATCCTTGAAATGGTCCAGTGTCGTAACGCTCTGCGTAACCTGGTTCTGGACATCGGTCTGGACGACGTTAGCCGCCTGCTGCGCCGTATCAGCCGTATTTTCAGCAATATTCATAGTGTCCTCCTCCTCTTGTGTGTGCTTCTATTATACCCGGGTTCGCGGCTAGTGGCTAGGGGGTTCGTGGTTCCCCTACAAATCAGAACAGCATGCACGCAAAAAAGAGGCCGCCGCATCAATATGCGACAGCCTCTTTTTCAAGTTTGAAGTTGAAAGTCAACCATCAAACAATATTTAGCCTTCGATTTCGGATACGACACCGGCACCTACGGTACGGCCGCCTTCACGAATAGCGAAGCGCAAGCCGGCTTCGATAGCAATCGGGGTGATGAGTTCGACATCCATTTTGACGTTATCGCCAGGCATGCACATTTCCGTGCCTTCCGGCAAGGTGATGACGCCTGTTACGTCCGTTGTACGGAAGTAGAACTGCGGACGATAGCCGTTGAAGAATGGCGTATGACGACCGCCTTCATCTTTCGTCAGGACATAGACCTGAGCCTTGAATTTCGTATGCGGATGAATCGTGTCCGGTTTAGCCAAGACCTGGCCGCGTTCGACATCTTTGCGGTCGATGCCACGGAGCAATGCGCCGATGTTGTCGCCTGCTTCTGCAAGGTCCAGAATCTTACGGAACATTTCAACGCCCGTAACAACCGTATCTTTCGGTTTATCAGCGAGGCCGACGATTTCGACAGCGTCACCGACTTTAATCGTACCACGTTCGACACGGCCTGTAGCAACGGTACCACGGCCAGTGATAGTAAAGACGTCTTCGACAGGCATCAAGAACGGTTTATCCGTCGGACGGTCCGGAGTCGGAATGTATTCATCAACAGCCTTCATGAGGTCTTTGATGGACTGTACAGCTTGGGGATCGCCTTCGAGAGCTTTCAGAGCGGAGCCAACGATGATAGGAACTTCATCGCCGGGGAAATCGTAGGAGCTGAGGAGATCACGAACTTCCATTTCAACGAGTTCGATGAGTTCCGGATCGTCAACCTGGTCAGCTTTGTTGAGGTATACAACGATAGCCGGTACACCAACCTGGCGGGCCAAGAGGATGTGTTCACGAGTCTGCGGCATCGGGCCATCAGCTGCGGATACAACAAGGATAGCGCCGTCCATCTGAGCTGCACCAGTGATCATGTTCTTAACATAGTCAGCATGCCCTGGGCAGTCAACGTGTGCATAATGACGGTTCGGTGTTTCATATTCAACATGTGCCGTGTTGATAGTAATACCACGTTCACGTTCTTCCGGAGCCTTATCGATATCGGAATATGCTTCGAACTGAGCTTTGCAACCTTCCGTCTGGGAAAGGACTTTCGTAATAGCAGCTGTCAATGTCGTTTTGCCATGGTCGACGTGACCAATCGTACCGATATTAACATGCGGTTTTGTTCTTTCATAATGTTCTTTTGCCATTGTAATCATTTCCTCCTTTAGGAAAAAAAACAGCTACCCACTTGTATTCTATCACACATCCATATTCTTTGCTTAAAAAAAGAAAATTTAAACAAAAAATATTTTTGCATATAGAAATAACCTCGTATACACGAGGTTATGAGTGTGGTGGCGGCTCGGAGATTCGAACTCTGGACACTGCGGGTATGAACCGCATGCTCTAGCCAACTGAGCTAAGCCGCCATGTGTGGAGCTATTGACCGGGATTGAACCGGTGACCTTATCCTTACCAAGGATACGCTCTACCGACTGAGCTACAACAGCTTATGAACTGGTCAAAGCCAATTATGAAGTTGTTTTTTACTTGACAGTAAAAAAATTTGGTAGCGGGGGCAGGACTTGAACCTACGACCTTCGGGTTATGAGCCCGACGAGCTACCAACTGCTCCACCCCGCGATAATTGGTGGTGGGGGAAGGATTCGAACCTTCGAAGGCAAACGCCGGCAGATTTACAGTCTGCTCCCTTTAGCCACTCGGGAACCCCACCATTTACTGGAGCCAACGATAGGACTTGAACCTACAACCTACTGATTACAAGTCAGTTGCTCTACCATTTGAGCTACGTTGGCTTACTGTTCCGTGGAACGTAGTCTATTATATCAAAGGACTGACGTTCTGTCAAGAACTTTTTTATCAGCTTTTCTATTTCTTCTGACGAGGCAGAACCCCGTTTCAAAAGTCTCTGTCAGAACCGCTGACTTGATTAGTATACTACACCCCACGAAATAATGCAAGTACTTTTTTCAATTTTTTAAATTAATTTGTAAACCTATCCTTCATGCTGCGTATCCAGATTGAGGAACAACGTGAACTCGTTCTTGAAGTATAACTTGACCGATCCGACAGGACCATTGCGGTGCTTGGCCAAGATGACTTCGGTAATATGCTGATTTTCCGTTTCCTTGTCATAGTAATCTTCGCGATACAAGAAAGAAACGATATCCGCATCCTGTTCCAAGGCCCCTGATTCGCGGAGGTCACTGAGCATAGGCCGCTTGTCCTGCCGGCTTTCGACGCTTCGGCTAAGCTGGGATAAGGCGATGAGCGGCACTTTCAGTTCCCGCGCCAGCGCTTTAAGGGACCGGGAAATCTCGGAAATTTCCTGTTGCCGACTTTCGGCATTGCGGCCCTGCATGAGCTGCAGGTAGTCGACGATAATCAAGTCCAGACCGTGTTCCGACTTGAGGCGCCGTGCTTTTGAACGCATTTCGGCAACTGAAATCCCTGGCGTATCGTCAATATAAATAGGCGATTCATAGAGTTTGTCACAGGCATCGGTCAGGCGCGTCCATTCTTCATCGCTGTTGAGCTGGCCTGTACGCAGTTTCTGCGAATCGATATGAGCAATCTGGCAGAGCAGGCGCTGGACGAGCTGTTCCTGAGACATTTCCAAGGAAAAGAAGGCTACCGTCTTATGCTGGCGGACGCCGACGTTCTGGGCGATGTTCAGGGTAAAGGCCGTCTTGCCCATACTTGGCCGGGCAGCGACTAGGATCAAATCGGATGGCTGCAGGCCCGACGTCATGCGGTCCAAGTCGCGGAACCCCGTCGGCAGGCCAGTCAGACCCGCTTTATTTTCATAGAGCTTGGTAATTTTGTCGAGGGTCATTTCGACGACGGTGCCGACAGAAGCAAAATCGCCGCGGTTCTTGGTGTCCGACAGCTGGAGGATGCGCCGTTCAGCATCGTCCAGAAGGGCTTCCGTTTCCTTTTGGCCATCATAGGCTTCCGTCGTCAGCTCAGTACATGTCGAAATGAGGTTTCGCGCCAAGGCCTTCTCGGCGACAATATTGGCATAATACTCGATATTGACGGCTGACCCTACCTGGTTCGGCAGGTTCAGGACATATTCGAGACCGCCTACGTCGTCGAGTTTCTTCATGCGTTTCAACTCGTCTGGCAAGGTGATGACGTCGATTTCTTTATTCTCCCGATGGAGATGCTCCATAGCTTCAAAGATGATGCGATGGACGTCGCGGTAAAAATCGCGGGACTGGAGTTTTTCCATGGCGACGATGACGGCATCATGGGATAAGAGCATCGCCCCCAGGACGGCTTGTTCTGCCTCTACATTCTGCGGTGGAATCCGCTGTTCCATATTATGATTCCCCCTGTTTGACTAACATCAGTTTCAATACGTCGTCGATGGTGGCGGCATAGTGGATATGGAGGCCCAAATGGTGTTCCGGAATGTCATGGGCATTTTCCTTAGGGATGATGATGTCTTTCATGCCGGCCTGACGGGCACCATAGGCCTTTTCAAAGACACCGCCGACGGGCTTAACCTGGCCTTGGATGGAAATTTCCCCAGTCAAGGCCATATCCTGACAGACCGGCGTCCCTGTGATGGCCGAGATGAGTGCCGTCGTAATGGCACAACCTGCCGACGGGCCATCGATATTGCCACCGCCGACAAAGTTGATGTTGACGTCGTAATCGGACAGCTCCTTGCCAGTCATGCGGCGGACGACAGTCGCTGCATTGAACATGGAGTCCTTGGCCATGGAGCCGGCCGTATCATTGAAGCGGTAATAGCCCTTCCCCGGAGTTCGTGCGGGAAAGGCCACGGCTTCGATTTCGATGGCCGAGCCAAGGTAACCGGCGACGCCGAGGCCGAAAACTTTTCCGACGGCCGGTGTATCACTGGCCTTTTCTGTCACATAAGGCACGAGACGGCTGATCTGGGCTACGCGGCGTACGTGGTCGCAGGTAATGCGTACATGGTCCTTAGAGCCTGATTTAAAGACAGCCAGGCCATACGTATCAGCCAGAATATTGACGGCTTTGCGGCCTTCGATAGTGAACTCGCTGATCAGTCTGGCTACGCCGTCTTCCAATTCGGCGCCTAACTGGACAGCCGCATTGGTAACGATTTGTTCAATATCCGACGGAATGAGCGGTTCAAAAAAGATTTCGGCACAGCGAGATCGTATAGCCGGATTGATTTCCGACGGGTCCCGCGTCGTCGCACCGATGAGGATGAAGTCGGCCGGTGCCCCTTCTGCAAAGAGTCTCTTAATATACTGCGGCACGTTCGGGTCGTCTTCGTCATAATAAGCCGATTCAAAACGGACCCGCTTGTCTTCCATGACTTTTAGCAGCTTGTTGAGCAGCATCGGGTCCATCTCCCCGATTTCATCGATGAAGAGGATACCGCCGTGAGCTTCCGTGACCAGGCCCGGCTTAGGTTCCGGAATCCCCGTATCGGCCAGGTCGCGGCGGGCGCCCTGATAAATCGGGTCGTGGACCGAACCGATGAGAGGATTGGTCATATCCCGCGAATCCCAGCGCAGCGTCGTCCCATCTGTTTCGATAAAAGGCGCATCAGGACCAAAAGGCGTAAAAGGCAGCTTTTTAGCTTCGTCAAGGATGATGCGGGCAGCCGTCGTCTTGCCGACGCCAGGCGGCCCGTAAAGGAGCAGGTGCTGCGGATAGACAGATGATAGCTTGCTCTGCATCGCTTCTACAGCCCTTTCCTGGCCGACGATAGCACTGAGCCGTTTCGGGCGGACTCGTTCCATGACCGATTCCGTAAGATGGACTTTTTCCAAGTCGTCCAATTCCTTGAGCTTGCGCTTGGTCTGCGGTGTTTCGACATCGTGTAGTTCTTCCTTGATGAGTTCCATCTTGATTTCCCGCACGTATTCCTGCTGTTTTTCATCCATACGCTGGCTGATTTTCTTTTCCAGCCGTTCTTCTACGGCCTGACGAGCCAACATCTCAGCCAGAACCATTTCCAGTTCATTGAGGACATTGATGACTTCATCATCATCAGGTACTTTATCATACGAAACGTCTTCATAAATGAGGCGCTGCAGGCCGACCAGGCGCTGGCGCGGGTCTTCGGAGTGGATGTACGACAAGGCAGAGTACTTACTGGCCCGGAGGACCATCTTTTCAGACCCTATAAGACCAGTAAAAGCGCCATAAAGCACATTAACCTGACGGCGGAGTTCTTCCTCCGCCGTCGGTTCGAGGTACTTATGGCGCTGTAATAATTTGTCCAATAATTCTTTCATTGTATCCCCTTATGGCTTATGATCAGCCTTCTACAACGTGTATTTTGATGATACTAGTAATCGTCGGATGGACGCGGATAGTAACATCGTAATCGCCGAGCGATTTAATCGGATCCTTGATTTCTACTTTCTTCTTATCCAGGTCGAGGTCGTACTGAGCCTTAGCCGCTTCGCTGATGGTCTTGCCCGTAATGGCACCGAAGACTTTGCCACCTTCGCCAACTTTGACGGGAATGGTCAGTTCAACTTTTTTCAGCTGGCTAGCCAAGATGACCGCTTCATCAGAAGCCACCTGGGCTTTATGCTTAGCAGCCGCTTTTTTCTGCTTGGCATCGTTGAGGTTTTCCGACGTGCCAGGAGCTGCCAATTTACGGGGTAAAAGGAAATTGCGGCCATAGCCTTCCGATACTTCGATGATATCCCCTTTCTTACCGAGTTTCTTTACATCCTGTAATAAGATTACTTTCATTTTTCATCAATCTCCTTGTCTTTATCTATGATTTCATGGAGGGCTGCCATGACATCCCCCTGGGCTTCAACCAGGGTCCGGCCATGCAGCTGAGCACCAGCAACGGTACGGTGGCCGCCACCGCCGAGGGCTTCCATGACTAATTGTACATTGATTTCGCCTTTCGAGCGAGCGCTGACGCCGATGCAGTCATCGGCCAGATAATAGAAAGTGAAGCTAGCTTCAACGTTGTCAATGTTGACCAGCATATCCGCTACTTGAGCAGCAATGATTGTGGCATTGCGCTGTCCTTTAGAGCAGCTGGCCATAGCGACGCCGTCGCTGATCTGGGCACCGGACAAGATGAGGGCCCGGTCCTTGACGGTATCGAAGTCAGAACTGAACAGTTCGCGGACAATGTCCGGGTCAGCTCCGCAACGGCGCAGATACGACGCTGCGTCGAAAGTGCGCACACCAGTCTGGACGGCAAAGTTCTTCGTGTCGACGATGATGCCAGCGTAGAGGGCTGTTGCTTCAATCTTCGTTAATTCTACATCTTCTTGGAAATATTGCAAGAGCTCCGTCACCAGTTCACTCGTCGAAGAGCTCGACGTTTCCGTATAGGTCAGCAAGGGCTTCTTGATGAAGTCCGAACTACGGCGGTGATGGTCGATGACAACGCGCCGGTCGGTCTTATCCAGCAAGGCCGGAGCTACGGTCATATCCGGACGATGCGTATCGACAATGAACAGCAAGGTCTGGCTGTTACAGATGTTCTCGGCCGTTTCCGCCGAAATGAGCAGATCCTTGAAATCGGGATTATCCATAATCTGGTCTTCCAGGCGACGGATGGCATCGGTCTGGTTGCTGACGACGACGTGTACCGGCTTGCCTGCCAGACGGGCCATATGGGCTACGCCGACGGCAGCGCCGATGCTGTCGTAGTCTTCCCGTTCATGGCCCATGACCAGGACCATATCGCACGTATCGATGAGTTCGTGAATGGCCTGGGCGACGACGCGGGCCCGAACGCGCGTATTCTTTTCGACACAACGCGTCTTGCCGCCGTAAAAGTGAGGCGACCCGTCTTCTTCATAGACGACGACCTGGTCCCCGCCGCGGCCTAAAGCCAGGTCGAGGCCGGCCCGCGCTTTATCGGCCAATTCATTGAAATCGGCCTTGCCTGCTGCAATGACGTCGCTCGGGAAGAGGGCGATGCCCATACTGAGTGTCACGGGAATGCGATTAACCGTATGGATGGAACGCACTTTTTCCAAAAAGGAAAAATTATCTTCCTTATAGTATTCCAGCGTATCCCGGCTCATGCAGGCAATGTATTTTTCATTGCCATAAGCCCGGATAAAACAGTTCTGCCCCGATAATTCACCGATGAGGCAGTTATTGACGTTCGTCACCAGCGTAGCCCGCTGGACAGCCGTCATCCCCTTGGCGACTTCTTCCAGGTTGTCTATCTCGATATCACAGAAAACGGGGACAGCTGCCAAGGAATTCAGCTTCTGCCGTTCCGTATCGGTAATATCTTCAAAATAAAGGATGAGGTAATTGTCATCATCAGCCGCTTCGGTCTGCAAATACTTGTAAACGACGCGGTAATAGCGCTCACCGATGTGTTCAAAGAAATACCCCGATTTTCCCCAAAACTTATCGACTTTCAAGTTCGGCATGATATGATCCAACTGCTGGTCGTTGTCGATGTCGCCGACCCAATCGCGGAAAACACTGTTAGCCCAGCACAAATTGGACTGCATGTCGATGATGGCAATGCCAATAGGCAAATTCTGCACGGCATACGTCGAAGCCTGATCGACGCTCTTTGAGATAGCATCGAAGAACTGGCTGATTTCCCGGTTGCGTTCGTTATGGTTCTTGCGGGTCAGGACATAAGCCCCGCCGATGAGGATCAAGGCCAGCAAGGCGATGATCCAATTATATACGGCAATGATGATAAGCAGCAAGACCGTAATCAGTAAGAAAGGTTCTTCCGACCGCCTTGACAGCAATGTTTTAAACATGGTTCCGCCCCCTGCGTACTAAAGCGTACGACCTTTTTTTCTATAATTCGTGAGCATGTCGAAGATGCCAGCTAAAAAGGCAGCATACGAAAAAACAGGCATGACAAAAAATGCGATGAGGATCAAGACCTGAAGGCCATTTCCTAAATGAAAACGGCGACTGAGGAGATAAAAGACAAAGGCAATCCCCTGGATACAGATGAAGAAAAAGGCAATTTGATTGAGATTCATGCCGATGATATTGAGCCAGGTAATATCCCGCGTCACTCCCCAGTATTTCATGACCAATGCCAATATATATAAGTATATCATACTACGGGGTATTTCCCAATAACGGATAGGCAAAAAAGCCTTGAGCGAAAAGCCTAGGCGACGCAAGACAATCTGGGAAATCTTGATATTCGCATAAGCAATGATGGCTGTCCCCAGGCAGAGGAACATAGGCAGTAAGGACGGCAGCATCTCCCGGACCTGGTTGAGCTGGGCCCGCGTCTCAGCTAACTTGACTTCGGACATGCCCTGTTGCTGGTACTGATCCATCATGTTGTCCATAAATTGCGTAAAGAAATCGTTCATCTGGGTGAAGATATTGACATCCAAGACGACATAGGACAAGAAAGTGATGACGATGAAAACAGAAACCAAGGCCGCCGTGACGGCTCCCAATAAGCGCACAGCCGACCATTTATAACGGAACCCAGCCCCCAAGGTCAGGCCGACAGCTCCAAAGCTCAGGAACTGGACCAACGCGGTTATCGGATCGATGAACAACCCCATGAGGAAGCCCACCGTCACTCCCAGAAGCAAGGTCTGGCGCAGGCCGTATTTCATGAAAATGATGACCATCGGAATGGGCATGATGAAATAACCAATAAAGGAAAAAATCGGCACGTATGTACTGAGAAGCGCAAAGACCAGCATAATGGCGGCAAAACAGCCGGCCGTCGTCAGCGGCGTAACACGCCTCTGCTCCATAACAGTTCCCCCTTTCAAAAATCGAGTTTTTAATTTGTAGTTTTTAGTAAAAAGGAAAGGCTGCAGCAGAGGTGGAGTTCCTCATGCGACAGCCTTCCTTGATTTACAATTTATACTTCCATGATGATTGGCAGAATCATCGGGCGGCGCCGTGTCTTTTCATACAAGTAGCGGCTCAGCGTATCGCGGACTTGGGATTTGATGACAGCCCATTCGCGGATATTTCCGGCTTCGCAGCGTTCGAGAACAGCGGCGACGCGGTCATGAGCTTCGCGGATCAATTCTTCCGAATCGCGGACATAGACGAAGCCGCGGGAAACGATATCCGGACCGGCCAGGGGATGGCTCGTCCCTTTGGCCAGGGTCATGACGACGATGACAACCCCTTCCATAGCCAGCTGCTGACGGTCGCGGATGACGATATTGCCGACATCGCCGACGCCGAGGCCATCAACGAAGACGCGGCCTGCATTGACATGGCCCGTCTTATGGCCAGAACGGTTCGAGAATTCAAAAATCTGGCCGTTGTCGCCGATGAGGACGTGGTCCTTGGCAACGCCCATCATGACGGCCAAGTCACCGTGCGTCTTGAGCATGCGGTATTCGCCGTGAACAGGAATGAAATACTTCGGCTTGATCAGTTCCAGCATGAGCTTCAGTTCTTCCTGGCTGGCATGGCCTGATACGTGAATCTTCTTATCTCGGCCAGCGATGACGTTTGCGCCAAGGCGCATGAGGTTATCGATAGTGCGGCCGACACCGGTTTCATTGCCCGGAATCGGCGTTGCCGAAATGATGACCGTATCGCCAGGCATAATGCTGACACTACGATGGTTGTTGGAGGCCATGCGCGATAAGCCGGCCATCGGTTCGCCCTGACTGCCCGTCGTCAAGATGAGGACCTGGTCGTCAGGATAACGGTTCAGTTCATCCGGTTCGATAAGGACGCCTTCAGGAACATCGAGATAGCCCAGTTCGATGGCAATCTGGACGTTGTTGACCATACTCCGTCCGAGGACAGTGACTTTGCGTTTAAACTGCACTGCCGTATTGATAGCCTGTTGGATACGGGAAATATTCGAGGCGAAGGTTGCCAAAATAATACGGCCTTTTGCAGCGCGGAAGGCTTTACGGAAGGCATGACCGACGGTCGTTTCCGATTCGGTGTAGCCAGGCCGTTCCGCATTCGTGCTGTCCGACATGAGGAGCAGGACGCCGCGGCGACCTAATTCTGCAAATTTATGGATATCCATCTGCCGACCATCGACGGGGGTCAAATCCATCTTGAAGTCGCCTGTATGGACGATGGTTCCGACAGGCGTACGGAAATAGAGGGCACTAGCGTCGGGGATAGAGTGATTCGTATGGATAAAGCCGACTTTCATACAGCCAATCTGTACTTCATCACCATGATGCACTTCATTCAGTGTATAGTTCGTAATGTGATTTTCTTTCAGTTTCCCTTCAATGAGGCCGCATACGAGTTTCGTCGCGTATACGGGCACATTTACTTCATTGAGCAAATAGGACAAACCGCCGATATGGTCTTCATGACCATGTGTGATAACAACGGCCCGTACTTTGTCCCGGTTTTCAATTAAGTAACTCATGTCCGGGATGACGAGGTCGATACCGAACATGTCGTCATCTGGGAAGGCCAGGCCGGCGTCGATGACGATGATGTCGTTCCCATACTGGATGACCGTCATATTCTTGCCGATTTCTCCTAAACCACCTAAGGGAATTACCATGAGTTTTTCTTTTTTAGCCAAAATATACCTCCTAAAAATAAATATAGTGTATCCGTTCCAACCGAAGCCCAGCGCACTAGGCTGCAGGTCTATCCTATATTAAGATATAACGAACAGTAATGGAATTGTTCCTTCTCTCATATTTTCCGTTATTTCCGGGACTCTGTCAATAATCTATTCTCTTTTTTTGTGAAAAGTCTTACTTTTCACAAAAAATTTACATTTATTTAGCCGCTTTAATGACTTTTTCCGGCACGGTCAGCTGTGTACCCTGAGGAAGAGCTGTGCAATCGATAGTCAGACTGACTTCGCTCAGTTTGATGAATGACTGAGCTACGGCCTTATCAGCGTCGCTGCGGCCATATTCATCGATTAAGGTCAAGGCCAGGCTGCGCAGCTGATCCGTCAAGGGCAGAGAGATGCGGGAAATACGTTTTGTCGCCGGGTCGATGGTCACAACAGTCGACAAGTCGCCACACTGCTGCAAGCCCTGGAGGATTTTAGCGGTAACGCGGATTTGTTCATCCGTCATACCTTGCTGCTTCCACAAGGCCTGGTCCGTGGGATTGTATATGTGCGATGCGTCGAAAACGACGTTGTAGTCATTGCCGCCGGCAGCGGTGACTGTTTTCACGCCAGCCAGAACATTATGGCTGCCTGTCAGGGAATCTGCCAAAGGCTTGCTGTCTTTCAAGTCGTAACTTTTCTTTTCCCAAGACTTGTCATCGCCTTCATGATTGTAATAGACGTCTAGCTTTTTGCCATTCTGCACAGCATAGGCTTTCCCTTCCGGTGCCTTTTTCAGCGTCGTCGCAGCAAATCCCGTCGTCTTGGCCTGAGATTGGATGACAAAAGGCCGTTCCTGGATATCGACATGGTTGACAATGGCGCCTTCCCCAATGAAGGGCATCTTGAGGCCCAATTTCAATGTATAGGCTCCTTGCGGATGGGCCGTCATATTGCGGACCGCTTCTTCATACGTCGCCTGTGGCGAAGCTGCCAATGCCATGCCGCTGATGGAGGCCGCTACCATGACCAGGCAGCACAATTTCTTCCAAGAATATGCTAATTTCATTTCGTCCACTCTGCTTTCTTATATAACTCATAAAAATGATGAATCGGGCCATGTCCCTTGCCAATAGGTTCAGCATGGGCAATGCCTTCGAAGACGTACTCTTTTGCCGCACCGACTGCGTCGGGCAAGCTCAGGCCATTGGCCAGGTTCGAAGCGATGGCGCTCGATAAAGAGCAGCCCGTACCGTGGGTGCTCGTACTTTCCAGACGCCGTCCTTTATAATAATGAAAATCATGGCCATCAAAGAGGATATCTGTCGCATCGGCAATGCGATGGCCGCCTTTTACCAGGACAGCCTTGGCACCCATAGCTGCGATGGCTTTCGCCGCTTCTTCCATATCGTGCAGGCTTTCAATGGATTTTCCTGTCAGTACTTCGGCTTCCGGCAGATTCGGCGTCAAGACGTCGGCCAAGGGAAGGAGTACTTCCTTCAGGGTCTGTTCCGCTTCCGGCACCAAGAGGCGATGGCCACTGGTAGCTACCATGACCGGGTCGACGACGACATACGGCGGCTGGTACTGTTTCAATTTATCGGCAATAACGCGGATCGTTTCCGGTACGCTGACCATGCCGATTTTAACGGCATCGACGTCGATATCTTCAAAGACCGCATCGATCTGCGAAGCAATGAGTTCCGGCGTGACGTCCATATAACCGCGCACGCCTTGGGTATTCTGGGATACGACGGCAGTAATGACATTCAAAGCAAAACAGCCGTGGGCACAAAAAGTCTTGCAATCCGCTGCGGCACCGGCTCCGCCCGAAGGATCCGTCCCGGCAATAGATAATACATGTTTCATCATGAACAAAACCTCCAACTCTGTTTATTCTTTATAAGAAGGGCCTAAGAATTTCAAGGCCTTTGGATGAGCATAAAAAAGGAGTGATGCCGAACCGATGCGGCCGCCGTGGACGTCGAAATCGAACAAGGCCATGCTGCCCGGCTTGAAATCGACAGCCGTTCCCGTCCAAGCTTGGGCCCAGCGGTCGAGGAAAGGGGAATGACCGATGATGCACACGACGTCAGCCGTTTCCCGGCTCAATATTTCATCGTATACAGCAACCAAATCGCCAGAAGCGATGGCCTTATGAGTATGGAACTGCCCGATAAGCAGATGCTTCTCTAAATACGAAGCCGTCTGGCACGTCCGCACGTACGGGCTAGCCCACAAAGCCGTCTTTCCTTCCGGCCACCAGGAAGCCGCCCATTTCGCCATAGACAAAGCCTGGCCACACCCCTTTTCAGTCAGTTCACGCAGTTTATCCGGTTGATGCAGTTCAAAAGGCTGCGCCTTTCCATGGCGCATTAAACAAACGTACATAACCTACTCCCCCTTTATTCAGCAACGTGTTCCAATCCGACGTCGAGCAAGGTAAAGACGTGAGCATCGGCTAGCGAATAGTATACCGTCTTGCCATCGCGGCGGAACTGGACCAGCCGAGCATCGCGCAGGATACGCAGCTGATGGGACACGGCAGACTGGCCCATACCGAGCTTATCAGCAATATCCCGGACACAGACGTCCTGGTTCATGAGGACGCGCAGAATGCGCAGCCGTGTCGGATCTCCCAGGACCTTGAAGACATCTGCCAATGGCTGTATATACTGTTGTGAAAGTTCCGGTGCTCGTCGTTTCAATGCTATCGCTCCTAATGCTGTTTATCACTGTCTACCTTAATCGTTATATTATAGCACATTTTTCACATCTCCTGCTAGAGGGCCCTACACGGCGTATGGAGAACCCCAAATTATAAAATAACTATAAAAGTCCAAAAAAGGCGTGAAAAGTCCTAGCAAAAACCTTTTTCCCTGGTCAAAAATGCTTTATAATGATAACCGCAATAAAACTTTATAATGATAACCGCAATAAAATATTTTTTCTAGGAGTGAATATCATGAACGAAACCATCCATACCCTTATCACGCGGCGTAGCGTCCGCAAGTACAAAAAAGCCCAGATCAGCGATGAAGATTTATACCTGATTCTCCAGGCCGGCACGTACGCCGCCAGCGGTCACGGCCTCCAGCCTTGTACGATTGTCGTCATCCAAGATACGGATACCTTGGCCCGTCTGAGCACACTCAATGCCAAAATAATGGGCACGACGAGCGACCCCATGTATGGCGCCCCGACAGTCCTCTTAGTCCTGGCAGATATGGAAAAATCCCCCAACGCCTGGTCCGACGGCTGCCTCATCCTGGGCAACCTCATGAATGCCGCGGCTTCCCTGCATCTCGGTTCCTGTTGGATCAACCGGGCCAAAGAAGAATTTGAAACGCCCGAAGGGAAAGCACTCCTCAAAGAATGGGGCCTGCCGGAACACCTCGTCGGCGTCGGCCACTGCATCGTCGGCTACAGCGACGGTCCGGAACCGACGGCGGCTCCGCGGAAACCGGATTTCATTAAATTTGTTAAATAGGGGCTATCGCACGAAGGCTTTGGCTATCATGCGAGGGCGGGCGCCCCACGTGGGCGCTCCTACTCAACCGACCAGCGATGCAAAAAAAGAGACTGTCTTAATGTGACAGTCTCTTTTTACATTCCGGGCAATAGCCGTAAATCTCCAAGTTGTGGCCAACAATGTCGAACTGGGTCGTCTGAGCTACTTCTTTTTCATAGTCACTGAGCGGACAGTGGGATAAATCCACCACTTTATGGCATTGTAAACAGATGAGCCTGTGTGTATGGCCGGGACGGCGGAGAGAAAAGCCGTATTTCCCTTCATCAGGGAGAAAAATCTTTTCTGTCAGTTTACGTTCTGTAAACATTTCCAGGATGCGGTAAACGGTGGAAAAATTGACTTTACAGCCTTCTTCCAACAAGGCCGCGTAAACGGCTTCAACCGTAACGACACAGGTGTTCCGGTTGAGGATGGCCAAGACACCGTTGCGGGCTTTTGTACTCTTCAAGCCATGAGCACGTAAACATGCTTTATACTCGTCAGTCATGGACGGCGCCTCTTTTCTTTCAGGGAAAAGATACATTCTTTATAAACAATGACCAAAAGCAGCATAACGACAGATATCAAAGCCGTGACCCCACCTGGGGCGGCATCGATATAATAAGACAACAAGAGCCCAGACAGAATATCGACGAAACTGAAGACGACAGAGTAAATAAGCGTCCGCCGGAAGCCTTTGCGCAGCTGCAGGGCCGTCGCCACGGGCAGGGCGATGAGAGAGCTAATGACCAGGATGCCGACGATGCGGATGGAAACGGAAATCGTAGCCGCTACCAGAACGGCAAAGATATAATTGATGAGTTTACTGCGGACACCGGCAATCTGAGCTCCGTCTTCGTCAAAGGTCAGCATGACCAATTGAGGATAGAGCTTGGCAATGACGGCCAGGGAAATGACGCTGAGGGCGACGACGGAATAGACATCGCCCGTCGATACGGTCAGGATACTGCCGAACAAGAAGGATTCCACATTCGTATGGACCAGGCCGGCACTGATGATGGTAATGGCAATGCCTACGGAAAGCGATAAGATGATGACCAAGATGAGCTCGGCATAGCGCCGGAAACGGCGGCGCAGGACTTCGATGAGGATGCCGAAGAAGCTGGTCAGGCCAAAGGCGCTGAGGACCGGGTTCCAGTCAAAAAGAAGCCCCACAGCGACCCCGGCCAGGGAAGCATGGGATAAGGCATCGCCAATCATGGAATAGCGACGCAGGACCAAGAAGATGCCGATGAGCGGGCAGACGATGGAAATGAGCAGAGCTACGATAAAAGCATTCTGCATAAAGGCATATTCAAACATTAATTATCTCCTCCCATCGTGGCCGATACGTATTCGTCGAGGTAAGCCTTAGGCGAGCAGAAATGACCGCGGCCGCCGACGACGTGGAACATCTTCGTCGAATTGCGGACAGCGAATTTCAGATTGTGTTCGACCGTAATGACCGTGACGCCTTTATTTTCATTTAAATCCTTAATGAACGGGTAGAGTTCTTCCTGACTGCGGACATCGATACCCGTCGACGGTTCATCGAAAATGAGCAAATCTGGATGCCCCATGAGGGCCCGGGCGATAAGGACTTTCTGGCACTGGCCGCCAGACAAATTGCCGATGAGCTGGTCTTTCAGAGAATAGACATTCATCTGTTCCAGGCAATCCCGAATGATTTCTTTATGTTTCAAATGCAATACCTGGCGGTAGCAGTTGAGGACTTCCCAAACGGTAATCGGGAACTGGCTGTTCAACGTCTCGAAACGCTGCGGCACATAGGCCCGGTGATGATACGTATTGGAAATCGATCCCCGACTCGGTGACAATAAGCCCAGGATGAGCTTGATGAGCGTACTCTTGCCGCTGCCATTTTCACCGACAACAGAAATATAATCGCCGTCACGGATGGTCATATTGACATCTTCTAACAAGTATTGACCGTGTTCATAGGCGAAATAAACGTGCTGTAAATCAATCATACTTTGCCCCCCTTATCGTACACTGAAACTTTATTATAATCCTGCCTAAACGAAAATGCAAGGCATTTGCAAATAATTGACAAAAAAAGACGTCCGTGATACGATGGACGCCATAGGAGGTCTTATCAATGTTGTTTCATACCCTCAGCCGCCTCGCCCGTTACATCTCGGTCCTGGCGACCTGCTTATGCGTCATTGGCCTGGCTGGCTGCGGTCCCGCCGCCGACGTCCCCGATGACGGGAAATTAAAAGTCGCTGTCACTTTCGACGCCCTAAAAGAGTTTACCCAGGCCGTAGGCGGCGATAAGGTAGATGTCTACACACTTATTCCCGATGGGACAGAACCCCATGAGTTCCAGCCGACGACGCAGACCATTAAACACCTCGGTAAATCCCAGCTCTTTGTTTACAGTGGCCTGGGTATGGAACCGTGGGCACCCAAGGTCGTCGATGCCGCCAAGAATACGGCACTTCACACGGTCAACGCATCCCAAGGAGTCACACCGATTGCCTTGACCGATGAAGAAGACATCAAAGAACACGGCGCTTACGACCCGCACATCTGGCTGAGTCTGGTAAACGCCCAAATTGAAGTTTCCAATATTGCCGCCGCCCTGGCTGAAGTCGACCCGGCCAACGCCGACTATTATCGAAACAATGCGGCGAACTATAAAAAACAGCTCCAGGCTCTGCAAGACGAATATGCCCGTAAATTCGCCAGCGTTCCTCGCAAGGATTTTGTCACTGGCCATGCCGCCTTTGCCTATCTCTGCCGCGACTTCGGTCTGACCCAGCACAGTGTCGAATCCGTCTTTTCCAGCGGCGAACCCAGTGCCCGCCAGCTGGCCCGCCTAGCTGACTATTGCCGGGCCAATGACGTGCGGACCATTTTCGTCGAAGATATGGTCAGCCCAAAGACGTCGGAAACCTTGGCCCATGAAGTCGGCGCCCGCGTCGAAACGATTCATACCATCGAAACGAGCGAAGACGATGAATCCTACTTGGACCGCATGCGCGATAACTTGGAAAAAATCTATGCCAGCAGCCTGCGCTAAGATTTCAATACTAAAGATGAGCCGGAGGAAAAAACATGCAACATAAAACATATAAAGCAGCTATTTTCGATATGGATGGTACCGTACTCAATACCTTGGATGACCTGGCCAGTGCTTTGAACTACGTCTTAGCCGAAACGGGGCATGCCCACGCCTACGGCACGGCCCAGGTCCGCCAGTTCTTCGGCAGCGGCGTGCAAGTCGCCTTGACCCGTGTTCTGGCCATCGAAAAGGGTATCGCCTCTTATGATCAGCTAGAATACGTCGGACAGGACGGCGATGCGATTACGCCGCGTGTCGACGCCCAAGAAGTCAGCCGCATCCAGGACATCTTCCGCCCCTACTATGCCGCCCATTGTGCCATCCAGACCGGCGAATACGCCGGCATCAGCCAACTCCTCGGCCATCTCCGGGCCGCCGGCATCCAGACAGCCGTCGTATCCAATAAGCCCGACCTAGCCGTACAAAAACTGACAGCCGACTACTTCCAGGGCCTCTTTGACCTCGCCTTGGGCGAACAACCCCAGATACGGCGAAAGCCTGCCCCAGACATGGTCCTCAAAGCTTTAAAAGACTTAGGACTCACACCGGAACAGGCTGTTTATATCGGCGATTCCGAAATCGACATAGAGACCGCAAAAAGCGCCGGCTTGGACTGCCTCAGCGTCACCTGGGGTTTCCGTTCCAAAGCCTTCTTACAAAACCACGGCGCCTGCGTCCTCGTCGATACGCCGGAAGAAATTGCTAAATTCTTCTAAAAAACTAGCGATTATTCTCCATCAGGTACGAACCAAAGACCATTATTGTTTTTCTTCATGTATTCTTTGAATTCATCGGAATAATAAGCATCGGCAATATCCTTAACCCATTGTGCATCCTTATCTTTATCCTGGACAACGAGCTGTAACAGGAGATGCGGCAAAATATCTTCTTTAGCTAAAGCCGTCTGAGGATCAATCTTGGCATTGTAAATGATAGCGCCGGTGATGACGATGTAACTGAAATCACTGCGTACCGACGGAATTGTCAGCGACTTCATTTCTGTGAATTTCAAATGATGCGGATTTTCTACGATATCCTGTTGGGTAACGGTCGATAAATCTTTATTCGGATCCAGTTTAATCCAGCCGATTTTCTGGAGCAGGGCATAAGCACGAGCCGTATTGGAAGCATCATTCGGAACGGCAATCGTATCGCCATCGGCTACTTGATCTAAAGACGTCTTAGAGCCCGGGAAAATACCAGCCGGAACAGTCGGAATCGGCGTAACAGCCGCTAAATGACCATTTTGTTTCTGATTGAAGTTTTCCATATAAGCCGTATGCTGTTCAACGTTGAAATCGACTTCGCCTTCGTTTAAAGCGACATCAGCCTGTAACAAATCAGACATGTCCTTGCCTGTAACTTTATAGCCTTTTTTTCCAAAATCGGCTTAATTCCCTTTTCAAAGAGGTCAGAATAAGGGCCTTGCGATTTACTGTACGTCAGCTCTTTCTTATTTGCATTCGCCGAATTGTTATTATCACTACCGCATCCAGCCAGAAAAGCTGCCCCCATGATGACGGCCATTGCAATGACGCCAAACATATCGCCGTCTTCGATATCCAGTGACACATGCTGTAAGGCCTGCGTCGTAACTCCCTTGCTTTTAAAGGTTTTGCTGACATCTTTGAATTGAATCATTCCTTGCTGCTCCTTTCTTTCCGAATCTGTTCCACCGCCTGGCAAGCCAGCTCAGCCATATATTGTGAAGCCGGATATAGTGCGGCCGGATCTACCTTGAATTTAGCATTGTGATTCGGATAGGAATGACCGGTTCCGACAAAGACGAAATATCCAGGTACCTTATCGTAATAAAAAGCAAAATCCTCTCCCCCCAAGGAAGGCGCCATCGGTTGTTTATCAACCCCCTGTTCTTCGGCTACTTTACGGGCTAATAGACCCCAATGGGCATCATTGATGAGAGCTGGTGGCCCAGGAATCCACTGAACTTCGGCCTTTGCGCCATACGCAGCAGCTGTAGAAGTGGCTAACGTTTCAATCCGATTCCGGATTGCCTGTCGGCCTTCTTTGCTCATGCTCCGCGTCGTACCTTCAACAAAAGTTTCATCAGGAATAACATTCCAGTTGTGACCGCCTTCAATGTGAGTGACACTGACCAAAGTAGCGGCAAAGGGATCCATATTCCGGCTGACTACGGTCTGAACGGCACCGACAAAGGCAGACGCGGTTACAATAGGATCGATACCTCTATCCGGATGAGCCGCGTGGACACCTTTTCCATAGAAAGTAATATGGAACGCATCGACAGCCGCCATGGCCGGGCCATCGATAATCCCCATTTGACCCACATCGAGAAGAGGCGTGCAATGCATCCCGAAAATCGCACCGACATCGTCAATAATACCTGTCTCAACGATTTTCAAAGCACCGCTCGGGCCTTCTTCTCCTGGCTGGAAGATAATACGGATGGTTCCTTGAATATCCGCTTCCCGCTCTTTCAACAAACAGGCCGCCCCCAATATAGAAGCCGTATGGAAATCATGGCCACAAGCGTGCATGCACCCGGGATGCTCTGACCGATAAGGAACATCGGCTTCTTCACTAACAGGCAGAACATCGATATCACAGCGAATAGCAACAATAGGCTGTTCCCCAGTCCCTACTTGTGCGACTACCCCCGTTTCCAAAGGGAGATTTAATATACGAACCCCACCTTTTTGTAAATCCTGGCGAATTCGTTTAGTCGTTTCTACTTCTTTAAAAGACAATTCGGGATGACGATGAAACCATTGAAATTCATCGTGAATATATTTTTGTATGTCCTGTATCATACGTACTCCTTCTTTCTCGTTTCCCCCGTATATCCTTATTAGGATATACAAAAAGGCCACCATCCCCTGACAGAGACAGTGGCCCGCGGTTCCACTCTGTTTACAGCTAACAACTGTATCTCATGACCGTATAACGCCAGTCAGACGTAGCTGCATACTATAACATTCCGCAGCTATGCAACCAAAGGCATTCCATCCTGTTTCCTAACGATGCAGGCTCGCAGCCTCAGACCTGCACTCTCTGACGCAGTACAGCAGTACACCGGTGTACTTGTTTTGGTTATCGCATTTCTCAATGTTTACGCCTATGGTACTATCCAAAAGGCTACTTGCCAAGTATAGTTTTCTTTTTTTATATATTTTCTAATAAATTCGCAAAAAATTCATGTCATCATATCATTTTTACAAATATTATTTTGGCCTACTCCACTACCGCTTGTCATTTCTCTCATAAAATGTGATAATGTAAAAAAATTTCTGTCCTTTCTTAGTCCGCGATTTTCTTCGCCAGCTCCCGACAGTTCCGGCTCATATGGTATAATAAGAACAGAATTATTTCGTTTGTGAGGTGCGGATATGTCGACGAAAAAACGGATTTTTTACTCGATTTGCCTGATCAGTTTTGTCGGGCCCTTTCTTTCTACATCCATCAATATCGCCATCCCCGTCATGGCCGGTCAATTCGGCGTTACGCCAGACCGCATGAGCTGGGTCGTGACGATTTTCTTGATGACGACGGCAGCTTTTCTCCTGCCCTTGGGCAAGGTGTCCGATGTCCATGGCCGGCGTCGGACTTATTCCCTGTCGCTCATCGTCTTTGCCATAGCGACAGCAGCAGCGGCCTTTGCCCAGACCTTGACGGGGCTCATCGCCTTGCGGGCCATTCAGGGCATTGCCTTATCAGGCGTTTATGTATCCTATATGCCCCTTCTCCTGGCAACGACAGATGAAGCCCATCAAGGCCATATTCTCGGCCGGGCCGTCGCCCTGACCTATCTCGGCCTGTCCCTGGGACCGATCATCGGCGGGGCCTTGACGCAATTCGTCGGCTGGCGCTGTATTTTCCTCTTATCCGCTTTAGCCATCGTTATTTCGTACGCTTTCATCCACCCCATCAAAGAAGAATGGTATGCTAACGGCGCGCCCTTCGTCAACCTTGTCAGTTCGGGCCTGTCCATCGCCGGTATCCTCTGTGGCCTCTACGGCCTGTCGTCTTTTGAAGAATACAGTGCTTTTTTCTGGACCGGCCTCGTCTTGCTCATCGTCTTCGTCATCCACGAAGGCAAGTCCTTCCACCCCCTGCTGCCGCTCTATTTGTTCCGCAATCTGACCTTTTCTATGTCCAATTTGGCAGCCCTCATCCAATACAGTGCTACCTATGCCGTTTCCTTTCTCTTATCCCTTTATTTCCAGGTCATCCTCGGCCTGCCTCCGGCTATGTCCGGAGCGATTCTGCTGGTACAGCCCATTATCATGGCTTTCTTGTCGCCCCGGGCCGGTGATTTGTCAGATAAGTATGGCCCGCGGGGCATTGCGTCTATCGGCCTCGTCTTGACGGCGCTGGGGCTGGCGGCATTTGCCTTATTTCCACGCGTCCCCGTCAGCGGCGCGGTTGTCTTCCTGGTCTTCATCGGACTGGGGGCGGCGCTGTTCGGCGCACCCAACAACAGCGCCATCATGGGGTCTGTCAAAAAGATGCATCACGGCATTGCCTCGAGTATCCTGGCTTTATCGCGTAATCTCGGCCAAGCCTTGAGCATGGCTGTCGTCACCTTTATCATGACGACGGAAACGATGAAGACACCCTCGTATACAGACGGCGTTTTGGCGGCTCTGCATGCGTCGTTCGTCATGTTAGCCATCCTCTGTTTTATGGCCGTTGCGGCCTCACTGGCCCGTGGCCATCATCAAAAAAAAGCTTGATTTAGGAGGTATTTCTATGAAAAAACAACTCATTGCAGCCGTTACGGTTGCGTCACTTCTCGGTTTCGCCGGCGGCACAGCTGTCCAGGCTTTCAACCTCGGCTCTATCCTGAAAGTTGGCGGTATTTCCATCCTCGTCTCTAAGTACGGCAATTCCATCAACGATTTCCTCAACAAACTGCTCATGAAAAACGGCGTCGGCACGGATTACGCAACGAAAGTCGTACCTATTGTCAGTGTCGGCACAGGTAAATATATCGGAGCTGTCCAGGTCATCGGTCCGTCGGCACAAGTCGAAAAGGTCAAGGCCGTCGCTCAGCTGGAAGGCGAATTCAACGGCATCGCCCGGGCCAATGCGCTCATCCCCATGGCGACGACGAATGTCACTAATCTCAACCGCGTCCAGGGCGTCGGCGTTTCAGCAACGATTGATTTCAAATTCTAAGGCCTTCCCTAAGCGGAATGAGCATGGTAGAATAAGACAATCTATTTTATAAGGAGGCCCTTTACTTGAAAACTTATCAGCCCATTACGGCAGAAATCATTGAAAAATTAAAGGCCATTACCGGTCCGACTTACGTCAAAACCGATAGAGACCTGCTCTTACAGTATCAGACCGACTATGAAACCAACCCGGCCATGTTCCACATCCCTGACGTTGCCGTATCGCCGGCAAATGCCCAGGAAATATCGGACATCGTCAAATTGGCTAACGAATACGATTTCCCCATTACCGTCCGCAGCGGCGGCACTAGTCTCGCCGACGGGGCCATCCCGGTCTGCGGCGGCCTGGTCCTCTGCATGGACCGCCTCAACAAAATCATCGAACTGAATGAAGAAGGCATGTACATGACCGTCGAAGCCGGCGTCCGCACAGTAGACTTGCAGAACGCCGCCAAAAAAGTCGGCCTCATGTATGCCGGCGACCCGTCCAGCGCCGAAAGCTGCCTCATCGGCGGCAACTTGGCTACCAATGCTGGCGGTCTGCGTGCCGTCCGCTACGGTGTCACCCGTGACCAGGTTTACTGCCTGGAAATCGTCACACCGACAGGAGATATCGTCGAATGTGGCCGCATCCTCAAGAAATGCTCTACCGGCTACGATTTGGAACAGCTCATCATCGGCAGTGAAGGGACGCTGGGCATCATTACCAAAGTCACAGTCAAACTGATTCCGCTGCCGCCGTACCGCTTCGACGTCCTGGCCATCTATACGGACCCGCGCCAAGCCCTTCACATGGTTCCGAAACTGATGAAAGCCGGTATCGACCCGACGAGCGTCGAATACATGGACAATTCCTACGTCCGCGGTTGCGCCGACTATTGCCATTATAAGGATATGCCTCACTACGACGATGGCATTTATGTCATCATCACTGTCGAAACGTTCCATGAAGATGAATTGGACACCAAGATGGATGCAGTCTGCACGATCTGCGAAGAATCAGGTGCCGCCGAAGTCCTGGAAGCGGATGACCGCGTCTGGAACATGCGCCGCAACTGCCAGACGTCCGTCGAATTGCAGAGCAAGGTCTTCCTCACAGATGACGTCGTCGTACCGGTCCATAAAATTGCCGGGACCATCGAAAAAATCATGGATATCGGCAAGAACTATCCCTTTGAAGTCAAAATCAATGCCCACATCGGCGATGGCAACTTGCACATCGTCCTCTGCAAGATGGACATGAGCGACGAAGAATGGGAAAAGAACGTCGAAGAATTCCACCAGCAAGTCTACGCTTATGCCTACAGCGTCGGCGGGCGCCTGGCCGGTGAACACGGCATCGGTGCCAAGAAATTGAAGTATATGGAACAGTTCACTCCCAAAGGCGAATTAAAAATCATGAAGACCATCAAACGGGCTATGGACCCGAAAGACATTCTCAATCCGGGGAAAGTCATTGATGCATAAAAAATAGGCTGTCGCATTAAGACAGCCTATTTTTTAGTGGTTAGCAGTTAGGGGTTGGGGAACATCCCCGATGGGCTCGCCACGTGCAAGCCCCTACAAACTATCTTTCCCGCAAGAGCCGCAGGGCCATGACAGCCATAATGACTAAGAGGACTGTGACCAAGGTAAAGGAAGCGGAGAGGCTGAAGGCACGGCCGATGAAACCTAAAACAGCCGGTGCCAAGAGGATACCGACGTAACCGATGGTGCTGACTGCGGCTACAGCATCGGCGACGGGCATTTCTTTCTGTGTCCCTAAAAGGGAGTAAAAAACAGGAACCGTATTGGCGCAGCCCATACCGATGAGGACATATGACGCGAACAGTAACGGGCCGCCGCTGATGAGCAAGATTCCCAAAAAGCCGACAAAGGCAATGGGCAGGGAAAAGGCTAGGAGACGCCGCGCCCCGAGATGCATAGTCAGAGTATCACCAATCAGGCGGACCAAAAAGGCTGAAGCCGTAAATAAGGTCAGACCCAAGCCGGATTGGGAAATATCGATGCCCTTTTCCGTCGTCATGAAAACGCCGCTCCAATCGTTGATAGAGCCTTCGACGAGGAAAGATATGGTACAAATCAGCCCAATAAAGACAATGGTACCCTTCGGCCACACGAAATGGCTGCCGCCACGGCTTCCATTCCGCTCACTGTGAAGATGGGGCGAAAAGAAGAAGACACAGGCGGCAATCAGGACGGCACCGGCCAGGGCAACCCCTTGCCAGGGCAACTGAAACTGCAGCAGCATGGCGAAAAAGGCGGCGCCAGCAAAGTTTCCCAAGGACCACATAGCCTGCATGCCCGACATGAGGCGCTTGCGGACTTTTCGTTCAATGAAGATGCCATTGATGTTGACGACGACATCGAGCAGCCCCAGAGATGAACCGAGTAGGACGGCTACCAGCAGCGCCGCAGCGTAAGCTGGCACATAACAGAGGACGTTCAAGGCGACAGCAATGGCCAGGCCGGCAACGGTCAAGGACCGGCGGCAGCCTAAGCGTCCAGCAATAGAGCCGGCCAGCATCATCATAATCAGAGCCCCTAAGCCTACGGCCAGCAAGAGGAAGCCCAAATGGTCATCGGGAATCTGCAGTTTCCGTTTCAAGAAAGGAATAAGCGACGCCCATGACGTAAAGCCGAAGCCGCCAAGGAAGTAAAAAGCTTTGGCACTGTAAATCTGCCAAAGGATATCTCGTTTATTCAGCATTTCTATCACCTCACAACAAAAAAGCCGGATAAGAAACCACCCAGGCCTGCACCTTTATCGAAGAACGTGTTTACGTACACGCCCTTCCTCCGCTACAGGGCTGAAGTGACATCTTATCCGGTTCTATACCATACGAGTATAAGCCTCCGATGAGTTTCCTTATTATAACATGAAAAGAAATTTTTCTCAAGAAGCAGTAGGATCATCAAAAATTTCTTGACAGATTCCCAGCCAAGTGATAATATGTACACCAACAACAAAACATTGTCTTTCATCAAGAGCAGTCGAGGGAATGGCCCGATGACGCTGCGGCAACCCCCTATCGGGATAGGTGCCAAGTCCAGCGGTATATACCGGCAGATGAACGAATCGCAAATCGAGCCGTCATCTGTATGACGGCTTTTCTTTTTGACCGGCAAGATTTTATCCAGAAAGGAAATGATTACATGAACGCAACAGTAAAAAAACTCTTTGCCGCCGTCCTCATCACGACGACATGCCTCTTTGCCGCCGGCTGCGGTTCGTCTTCCAATTCCGGTGCTTCCGGTGACAAAAAAGAAATCAAGATGGGCGTCACTGCCGGTCCCCACGCTGAAGTCATGGAAGAAGTCGCAAAAGAAGCGGCTAAACAGGGCATTACCATCAAGGTTGTCGAATTCAACGACTACGTCCAGCCGAACAAAGCCCTGGCCGAAGGCGATTTGGACATGAACTCCATGCAGCACCAGCCGTACATGGACAACGTCGTCAAGAAACAAGGCCTGAAGATTACGTCTATCGGCAAGACCATCATCCTGCCCATGGCCGTTTACTCGCACAAATATAAAGACATCAAAGATGTCGCCGATGGCGCCAAAGTCACCATCCCGAACGACCCGACCAATGGGGCCCGCGCCTTGCTCCTGCTCCAGCAGGCTGGCTTGATTAAATTGAAGAACGGCAATTCCGTCGACGCTTCGGTTACGAACATCACAGAAAATCCCAAGAATCTCCAGTTCGTCGAACTTGATGCCGCTCAGATTCCCCGTTCCCTCGACGACACGGACCTGGCTTGCGTCAACACCAACTACGCTATCCCGGCCGGCTTGAATCCGCAGAAGGATTCGATCCTCGTCGAATCAAAAGATTCGCCGTATGCGAACGTCATGGCAGTCCGTCAGGGCGACGAAAACAACGAAACATATAAGAAAGTCTTAGAAATCTACCAGTCGGAACCGATCAAGAAATTCATCGAAGAACACTTCCAGGGAACTATCTTGCCGGCATTTTAATGGCTCATGACTCGTAGGGGCCGCCCAAAGGGCGGCCCGCCTGATTCATCTCAAAAGGGCTTGTCGCACGTGCGACAAGCCCTTTACTTATGGTATAATAGGGGTTGTCCATCATATTCAGAAAGGAGACACTTTTTTATCATGAAAGCCGTATTTGTCGATTTCGAGATGAACCCCATCAGCCGGAACCAGAAGGAAGCACGCCGCATCTGCAAGGGCGAAATCATCGAAATCGGTGCTGTCAAGATAGACGAAGACGGGAAAGAAATCTCGTCGTATAAAGAATATGTGCTGCCCGAATATACGACAGCCATGAACCAGACCTGTCAGGAACTGACAGGCATCACCATGGAAATGCTGGCCGGGAAGCCTCATTTCCGCCAGGCCTTCGACCATTTTCTGACCTGGTGCAACGAAGGTAGCCCCAATGCCTACGAAATGTTCGCCTGGAGCGAAAATGACTGGCGTCAGCTGGACTGCGAACTCCGCCTCAAGGAAATCGATGAACACGACGACCGCGTCCGCTGGATGCTCGACCACTGGCAGAATTTCCAACAGATTTACTGCAATCTCCTAGGCCTGGACAATGTCATTTCCCTGGACAAGGCCGTCAGCACCCTGGGCGAAACCTTCGACGGTCAGATGCACGACGCCCTCTGGGATGCCCGCAATACGTCCAAGCTCTATGTCTTATCGAAGAAGAAAGAAGAATTCCGCGACATCATGCAGCCTATCATCGACGCCACCAAGCCGGCAGAACCGCTGACGTTCTCCCTGGCCGACGCCTTCCGCGCTGCCCGCAAGTAACGAGGACGGCTATGGAAGATACGACGCTCCGGATGATTTATATTTTTACAGATATCATCCTGCCCATGATAGCCGGCTATGCCGCCAAACAACGTCGCTGGCTGACACCGGAACAGTCGAACTGGCTCATCCGCTTCAACATCATCGTCATCATGACCGCCCTGACCCTGCTCAGCTTCTGGGTCCTGCCCATGCGGACCGATTTACTGAGTCTGCCGTTCTTTGCCTTTTTCAACGGCCTCCTGCCCTTGGCGTTCGTCCTCTTACTGGGGCGGCAGCGCAAATTCTCATCCTTTGTCGACCGCGGCAGCTATCTCATCGCCGCCATCCCGGCCAACACCGGGACGCTCGGCGGCCTGTGCAGTTACATCCTCTACGGGGAAATGTCCTATGCCTACGTCCAGATTATCGGCGTATTCCAGAACTTGCTCATGTTCTTCGTCCTTTTCCCTATGGGATACTACTATCAGCACAGCGGGAAAGACCATAACTTTTTCGTCTTTTTCAAAGATAATTGGAAATCCATCTTCATCAACTGGAACCAGCTGTCCGTCGTAGCCTTAGTCATCGGCACAGCCTTGCATGCTGCCGGGATTCCCAGACCCGCTACGGGAACGACGATTTTCCAGGCCCTCATCCATGTCAGCGCCTGGGTAGCCCTCATTCCCGTCGGGTATCTCATTGATTTTTCCCATTTCAAGGACTACGCCCGGAAGACGTTAGACCTCATCCCGATAAAGATGATCCTGACGCCGTTGGCATCGTATGGCCTGGCTCTCTGCTTTACGTCAGACCCGGTCCTCCTTGGGACGATCATCATCGTCATGGGCACGCCTTGTGCCATCAATGCCTTGATTACAGAACGGCTCTACGATTTAAATGTCAATCTGGCCATGGCGCCTTTCATTACGACACAAATCCTCTATATCCTTATCCTCTATCCGGCATTTTATCTGCTCGTATCCTGGGGATATTTACCTTTTAAATAACGCTTGCGAGGTGTATTATGACTCATACCCGAATCCGTTCTCTCTTATTGGCCCTCTTCCTGGTCATCCTGACCTTTAGCCTGACCGCTTGTTATACGATTACTTTGAAAGAAAAGCGCATCGACGGCATAGGCTCGTCCATTACGGTGAAACTTCCTGGGAATCCGCAAAAACTCGACTTCCCCGTCCCTGTCGACCCGCTTACACAGCGCTATTTCAAAGGCAGCCGCCTGTACGGCGAAATAGACAGCGGCCTGTATGTCGCCATCTATACCAACAGCATCGATACCCAGCAGATGTACGACGACCTGCACATCAGCCAGGGCCAGGCCATTAGCCAGCGCCTCAATAAGACGGCCGAAGCCGCAGCCGGCGCCGTATTGTCGAAAATCGACGCGAAGAACGTTTCAGTCAGCCAGGACACGACGACGGTCAGCGGCCAGCACGCCGTCGTCCAGGACTTTACCTTCACGTACGAAGATAAGTCCATGCGCGCCCGCCTCATCGGCTTTGCCGACGGGCCAGCCACATGGATCGTCGTCGTAGCCTGTGATGGCAGCAAAGAAGATAAAGTAAAACTAGCCGATGAAGTGCTTGAATCTATCCAAATCAATTAATCTCCAGCTTGCATCCTGCGATAAATGGGCAATCTCTTCAAATGGCGCAACGTGAAGATGGCCGTAATGCCGATGAGGATGCCCGTTCCGGTACCGGCGACGGCTAGGAGCGGCAGATAGAGCATGATTTTGATATTTTCTACGACCAAGGAGGCCACGATGACCTGACCTAAGTTATGGAAAATACCACCGGCTGTGCTGACGCCGATAATAGAGAATTTCCCGGTCTTCTGCAAGACCATCATAGCTGCCAAGCTGAAAGCAGCCCCGGAGACGCTGTACAGGAAAGCGTTGATGCCGCCGCCAAAGGCGGTAGCCAAGATGATGCGCACGAGCAGGATGAGGCAGACGTCGCGCTTGTGCGGCAGGGCATAGAGAGCGATGACGGTAATCAGATTGGCCAGCCCCAGTTTCGCTCCTGGCGCGATGAAGGGCACAGGCAGCATCCCTTCGACGATATATAAGACCAGGGACTGGGCGATGAACAAGCCCAGGATAATGATGTGGAATGTCTTTTTCATAAGCTACCTCTAATGGGCCGGAATGACATCGGGTTCGTCACTGCCGGCAGACTTCACTTCGACTAACACCTTGTGCGGCAGGCAGACGACAGTCGCACCGGGTTTGCTGACAAAGCCTTCACTGATGCAGATTTTATCAGGACAATCGGCTTCAGTAATGCCGACGCTCTCGTCTTGGATGACGACCAGGTTGTGGCCTTTATCGGTATCAATAGAAATCGTATCGGTCCCATAGTGGCCTGACAAAGGTACTTCCTTGTAGACCTTGCCATCGACTTGGATGACAGCATACGTCCGGTCTAGCGACGCGTCATTGCCGGTCAGGTAAAAGATGCCTTCCGGGATGAAAGATAAGACGAGCAACGTAATGATGAGGACAATGTCCCCTTTTTTAATAATATGTTTCATAAGATTTCCATATTGACGAACAGGAGAATAAATATGCAGAACAAATACTTGGTCATCCTGCTCCTGCTGGCGTTAGCTGCTGGAAGCAGCGGATGCGGCTCGCAGCCATCATCGTCTCAAACGGCACAAGCAGTACAAGAAGAGCAGGCTTCGACGGCACCGGTTATCCAAGCCGATTCGCAAACCTATAGTGACGAAGGCCTGAAAAAATACCAGGCTGGCGATTATGCCGGAGCCATCAGCGACTTCGACAAAGCCCTTTCTATGGACGCTCATAATTACCAGGCCTTGAGCAATAAAGGCGTCACCTTAGCCATGCGCGGCAACAGTACGGGCAGCAAAAACGACGTCGCCCAAGGCATCGAGCTCATTGAAAAAGCGTTGAAAATAGCCCCGAAAGACGTCGCTTCGTTCTACAACCTGGCCTTGGCCTATAAAATAGACGGCCAATACGATAAAGCCCTGACGTATTTCAAGAACGTCATCGCCGCAGACCCGGGCAATACCTGGAGTTACTACGGTATCGCCACCATCTACGGCGACCTGGGCAAAGCCGACCAGGCTCTGCCCTATCTGAAACAGGCCATCGACCTGGGCGGCGAAGACGTCCGTCAGGCAGCCCGGACACAGAGCCATTTCGATAAAATCCGGAACAACAAACAGTTCCAGCAGATTGTCGGCTGATTACATATCTTCTTCAGCGATTTCGCAGAGGATATGACCGATCATAATATGCATTTCCTGAGCCCGTGCCGTCACTTTTGCCGGTACAGACAGGCAGATATCACAGGCCTCCTTCATCTTACCGCCGCCATAGGCGGTCATGCCAATGACAGTGAGGCCTTTTTTGCGGGCTGCCTCGATGGCTTCCAAGACATTCTGGCTGTTGCCGGACGTAGAAATGCCGACCAGGATATCGCCCTTTTCACCTAAAGCCCGGACCTGACGGGCAAAGACCGTGTCGAAGCCGTAATCATTGCCGACAGCCGTCAAAATCGACGTATCGACAGTCAAAGCCAGAGCCGGGAACGGCCGCCGTTCTTTCTGGAAGCGGCCGACGATTTCTGCGGCTAAATGCTGAGAATCGGCAGCACTGCCGCCATTGCCACAAAACAGGATTTTGTGGCCCGAAGCCAGGGCCTCTTTGAACAAGGCCCCGGCTTTTTCAATATCCGGAATCAAATCCATCGTCGCTTCGAGGACAGCGGCATGGTCTTTCATTCGTTGTGTGACAAGACTCATAATACCTCCTATTTCTGGCCTTCTCCATCGTCGACGACTCGGATTTCACCGGTGTGCGGATGGATGACCATACCATAAATTGTAAGGGATGAAGGCAAGTAGGGATTGGCCCGCAGGCGGCGGACCGTATCACAGACGGACGCATCGATATCGGTAATGGGGTCGGCCCATTGTTCCAGCTTGGGCCGGACAGCAGCAATAGCCGCGTCAGAGACGCCTTCTTCTGCCATGTGACGGCACAGGCTGTCTGCCGTCGTCTTGAGCATGCCGCAGTCGTCATGGCCCATGACGATGATGTCGTGGACGTGCAGTTCATAGACGGCGACCATGAGACTGCCGATGACGCTGTCAAAATCTTCAAAGGCCGTATTGCCGGCGACCTTGATGAGTTTAGCTTCCCCCCGAACGAGGCCCATAGCCGGTTCAAGGAAGCTCAAAAGGCGCGTATCCATGCAAGTCAGAACAGCCAGGTTGCGGCTGGGATACTTGCTGACCTCATCGAAGCCACCTTGGGACAGGGATTGTTTAACGAAATGTTCATTGGCCTTCAATATCTGCCGTGTCAGTTCACTCATAGCCGGCCTCCTCATGCTTTCGCAGCGGCCATGACCTTTTTGGCCTTCAAGTACTGGTCGATACCGGCAGCCGTCTTACGCCCTTCGCGCATAGCCAGGACGACGGTCTGCGGTTTGTGGACGATATCACCGGCAGCAAAGACGCCTTCTTGACTGGTCATGCCATAAGGCAAATCCTTGACGGCAATGTAGCCGTCGTCATTGGCGTCGACGCCAAGAGCTTTGACGATGGGCAGTTCCGGTTTATTGCCGATAGCAGCGATGATCTTATTGGCCGGAACGACGCCGAATTCGCCTGTCGGAACCATGGTTGCATCTTCGAGGATCTGCTGTTTTTCATATTTCAACCCTTCTACATGATCCGTCCCGACGACGGCTTTCGGTGCCGAATAAAACTGGAACTGGACGCCATCAGCCTTGGCTTCTTCATATTCCGACGGCAGGCATTTCATGTTCTTTTCAGCCCGGCGATAGACGATCTTGACGTCTGCCCCGAGGCGCAGCGATGTGCGGGCGGCATCGATGGCGACGTTGCCCGCACCGACGACGATGACCTGGTCGCCTTTCTGGACGGGCAGGTCTTCCAAGGCGACTTCCCCGTTCTGGACGCGCTGGACGTCGCGCAGGAACTGTTCGGCATCGACGACGCCATCGAGGGTATCGTTATCGACGCCGAGATTCCAGGCATTCATCGTACCGATGGCAATGAAGACGGCATCGAAAGCTTCCTGCAGTTCTGCCAAGGGCTTATCCACGCCGATTTTGACATTGTATTCAATCGTGACGCCCATGGCTGTCAGAGCCTGGGCTTCACGCTGCAATAATTCTTTATGGAGCCGGAAAGTCGGGATACCATAGGTCATGGTACCGCCTGGTTGGGAAGCGGCTTCAAAGATGGTGACATCGTAATCGAGGCCGGCCAGCTCCCGTGCGGCTGCCATACCGGCCGGACCACAACCGATGATAGCTACGCGGCCAGCCGTCTTGCGGCTGACAGATTGAGAGAGGAAGCCGCCATCCAAGGCCATATCCGCTACGAACCGTTCCAATTTACCGATTTCAACATGTTTGCCTTTTTTACCGAGGACGCAGTGGCCTTCACACTGCTTTTCTCTCGGACAGATACGACCGCAGATGGCCGGCAGATCGCTGCGGTGGTAGATATGGGCCGCAGCAGCGCCGAAATCGCCTTGGGTCATAGCATGGATGAACTGGGGAATTTCATTTTCAATCGGGCAGCCTTTGCGGCATTGCGGTACTTTGCAATTCAGGCAGCGCTTGGCTTCAGCAACGGCTTCTGCCAAGGTATAATCGGCATCATGCATGACTTCTTCGTGGAAAGAAGCCAGCTGGTTCTTAGTATCGGACATGAAGGAACCCACCTTTCCGGACTGATAATTTAATGATATAGATTGCACAGATAAAAAAATGGTGCGCCCAAGATGACTCGAACATCCGACACGCAGTTTAGGAAACTGCTGCTCTATCCAGCTGAGCTATGGGCGCACAGGGCACACAGGTCTACTGCGTGCAGATTAATCATACCATGAAATGGCAAAAAAATAAAGGTTCTGTCTCATGAAAAAAAGGCCTATTGCAAGTCCTGCAAACACTCTCTATAATTAGATGTGTATATTGTTCCCAACGAAGGGGAATCACGACTGCAAGAAAAGAAAGGAATCAACCATGATTAACTTAGAAACACTGGCGACGGAACAGCAAAACAGCCATAGCCAGCATATCGACAGAGTGTCTACGGAAGACATGCTGCGCATCATAAATGACGAGGACCATAAAGTCGCCGATGCTGTCGGCGCCATCATCCCGGATATTGCCAAGGCCGTCGACACCATTGCCGACAAGTTGCGCCAAGGTGGCCGCTTGTTCTACATGGGCTCCGGCACATCTGGCCGCCTGGGCATCCTCGATGCCGTCGAATGTCCGCCAACGTACAGTACCGACCCAGAACGCATCCAAGGCCTCATTGCCGGCGGTTATGAAGCCATTTTCCGGGCCAAAGAAGGCGCAGAAGACTCGCCGGAACTAGGCTGCCAGGACCTGATAGCCAAAAACCTGACAGCTGACGATGTCGTCGTCGGCCTCAGTGCATCGGGCCGGACACCGTATGTCGTCGGCGGCCTGACCTATGCCGCTTCAGTCGGCGCGGCTACGATTGCCATCGACTGCTCGCCTCATTCAGCCATCGGCGCTTGTGCCGACATCGACCTCTGCGCCATCGTCGGCCCGGAAGTCGTCACCGGTTCGACGCGCATGAAAGCGGGCACGGCCCAGAAGATGATTGCCAACATGCTGTCCACAGGCGCCATGATCCGCCTGGGCAAAGTCTATGGCAACCTCATGGTCGACGTCAAGTCATCTAACCAGAAATTGGAAGAACGGGCACGGCGCATCGTCATGACGGCGACAGGTTGCAGCCGCCAGGAAGCCGTAAAGGCCTTGGCCGAAAGTCAGGGACGAGCCAAGACGGCTATCGTCATGATTCTCCTGAACCTGCCTGCCAAGGAAGCCGAAGACCGCCTGGCAGCCGCCCAGGGATACGTTGCTGCCGTCCTCAAGGAGACTGCCCATGGATTATGATAAACTGGCCAAGGCCATCTACGACATCACCGGCCCGGCGGCCAATATCGAAAAGGCTTACAACTGTATGACCCGTCTTCGCCTGACGGTAAAGGACGAACACTTTACCAAAGAAGACCTGGCCAAACTTCCTGGCGTCATGGGCATCAATAAATCCGGCGACGAATGGCAAATCGTCGTCGGCCCTGGCAAGGCGACGAAACTGTACCAGGCCTTTGCACCGCTAGTCGAAGGCGGCAGCAAGGAAAATCCGGCACCATCAGCTAGGCCTGACAGCAACGATGACAGCCAGGGTCCTTTCGACAGCCAGGCCCTGCATGAAGAAATACGACGCAAGAATGCAACGCCAGCCAAGCTGGCCTTAAAAAAGATTGCCCATATCTTCGTACCCATCATCCCGGCCTTCATCGCCTGTGGCCTGATTACGGGCTTGCTCAATGTCGCTTTCAAGATGGATCCATCTCTGGCTGCCCAGCCGCTCATGCAGGTCCTGGCCATTGCCGGCAACGCCGCCTTCTATGGTCTGAACATCTTCGTCGGCATCAATGCGGCCAAAGAATTCGGCGGCTCGCCTATGCTGGGTGGCGTCATGGCGGCCATCCTCAGCCACCCCAACTTGGCTCAGATCAATCTGTTCGGCGATTCCCTGGTCCCTGGCCGGGGTGGCATCATCGCCGTCCTCTTGGTCGTTTTCTTCTCGTCGTGGCTGGAAAAGAAACTCCACCGCATCGTACCGGATATGCTCGACCTCTTCGTCACGCCGTTTCTAGTCGTCGTCATTTCGACTTTTGTCGCCCTCTTCCTCTGCCAGCCCGTGGGCGGCTATCTGTCGGAAGCCATCGGCTATGCCGCGACGGAATCCATCGGCACTGGCGGCGCTGTGACGGGCTTCATCCTAGGCGGGACCTTCCTGCCTATGGTCATGGTCGGCATCCATCAGGGCTTGACGCCGATCCATGCAGAGCTCCTGTCGCGCTACGGTGTAACCATTCTCCTGCCCATCTTGGCCATGGCCGGCGGCGGACAAGTCGGTGCGGCCATCGCCGTCTATGCCAAGACTAAGAATAAAGCCCTGCGCAAGACCATCGCCTCGGCCCTGCCCGTCGGCCTCATGGGTGTCGGTGAACCGCTCATCTACGGCGTCACCTTGCCCCTGGGCAAGCCGTTCATCGGCGCCTGCATCGGCGGTGCCTTTGGCGGCGCTGTCCAAGCCGCTTACATGGTCGGCGCCGCGACAATCGGCATTTCCGGCCTGCCCTTGGCAGCCAGCACGGACAACATCCCTATGTATTTATTAGGACTGGTCACGGCTTACGCTGCCGGATTCATCGCAACCTGGCTCTTAGGTTTTGACGACCCGAAGGAGGGAGAATAAATGGAAACGGGTATCTCCGTCTATCCCGGTCTGGGAGGGACGATTCAAGAAAAGACGACTCGCATCGAACGGGCCGCCGCTCTCGGAATGACACGGCTTTTTACGTCATTTCACATCCCGGAAACAGACCCTGCAGCCTTCCACAAAGAGCTGCAGGCCGTCCTGGAAACAGCCCGGCAATGCCAATTCGACATCGTCGCTGACGTATCACCGGCTTCGGCAGCCTGCCTAGGCATGGACCGGTTCGATCCGGAAGCCATTGCCAAACTGGGCATTACAACTGTTCGCTTTGACGACGGCTTTGATGCAACCAAACTGGCCATGTACAGCCACCTCGTCCGCGTCCAGGTCAACGCCTCGACGCTGAGGCGGTCTGACTTAGAGGGCCTCCAAAAAAATGGAGCCCAAATGGACCACATCGACGGCCTGCACAACTTCTATCCCCGTCCCCACACGGGACTGGACTTAGATTATTTCCAGGCTCAGACCGACCTGCTCCACGCCTATGAATTGTCTGTCGGTGCCTTTATTGCCAGCCAGGCCGGCCAACGGGCGCCGCTCTATGAGGGCCTGCCGACACTGGAAGGACACCGCCATCAGGACGTCAGCCTGGCAGCCCGTCACTTGGCGGCCTTAGGCGTCCAATCTGTCTTCATCGGCGACGATAAACCGTCAGATAAAGAACTGCGCGACCTGGCCCGGACCGGCCGGGAAGAAACGGACGTTGTCGTCATCAAAGCCAAGCTTCTCAGCCGGGAACCGCACATCCAGAATCTATTGTCTTATACATTTACTGCCCGGCCCGATCCGTCGCGGGACGTCATCCGCACCAGCGGCAGCCGGGCCCATCTGGACGGGCTCATCATTGAACCGGACAGCGATATCTTCCGCAGCCTCCACCGCGGCGAT
Organism: Megasphaera elsdenii; assembly: GCF_020539865.1. GTDB lineage: Bacteria > Bacillota > Negativicutes > Veillonellales > Megasphaeraceae > Megasphaera > Megasphaera elsdenii_A. The sequence continues at coordinate 82,429 of NZ_JAJBQV010000005.1, forward strand.
ATCACCTTGGATAACGCCGATTTCCTGCGCTATATGGGAGAAGTCCAAATCGTCAAATGCGAACTGCCACCAGAAGAACGGACCAATATCGTCGCCAAAGTCGTGCCAAACGAAGAGTTTCTCCTGGACTATATCACACCAGGCCGGAAATTCCGTTTCGAATTCATCCGCTAGGCTGCGCCTTCTGCGCCAAAAGGATGACAGCCCCCAATATGCAGGCGATGCCAGCGGCTCCCGCCAAGGTCAGGGCTTCATGAAAGACGACGATGCCGATAACCGTCGACGTCAGTGGTTCGACAGACGCCAAGATAGAAGCCCGACCCGCTTCCATATGCTTTAGTCCTATCGTATAAAGGCCAAAGGGCAGGGCTGTTGACACCAGGCCGAGAAGGGCGAAGAGTAGCGCTGTATAGGGTACCGATACGGCCAAAGAGGCCATCATGCCGAAATGGCAGAAAGGCAGGAGCCCCAAGGAAGCGATAAGGAAAGTCCAAGCCGTAACCGTCAGCGGTTCATATTTGGCCAGGGCATAGTGGCCGAAGACGGAATACAGGGCATAGCCGAAACCGCTTCCCAAGCCGGCCAAGATACCAGCGGCCTCGACATGCCCCAGTCCCAAGCCGCTGACCAGGACACAGCCGGCAAAGGCCAGGACCAGGCAGAATGCCTTGCGCCGCGTAAAGCGTTCATGAAAGAGAAAGATGGAAAACACCATGACGATACTCGGCGCGGTATAGAGCAAAATGGCCGCGACGGACAACGTCGTCAATTCGATAGCTGTAAAATAGCAGATATTGAAAAAAACAATGCTCCCTAAGCCAGTCCCCAGGAACATCCACACATCGCGCCAGGCAATGCGCAGGATTCCCGGATGTCGGCCGAGAATGAGGCCGATCATGGCGACAGCCGTTACCAGGGCGCGGCCAAAGGTAATCTGCAGCGGCGACAATCCATACGCCGACAGCTGGCGGGTAAACAAGCCGATGATACCCCAGCAGATACCCGCTGCGACGACGCAAAGAGGCGCCATACGTTCTATTTTCACCTGTACCACCTTCTTAAAAAAAATAGGCCTGACGAAGGATAAACGCCTTCGTTCGAGCCTTGGTTTTATTATAGCACAGTTTCCACCTGTGATGATATAATAAAAAAAGTAATGTAAACAGAGGTAATCCAATTATGAATCAAGAAATGAAACTCGCCGTCCTCATCGACGCCGAAAATATTTCCAGCAAATACATCGACGTCATCTTATCTGAAGCGAACAATCTCGGCGATGTCATCTACAAACGCATTTACGGCAACTGGACGACGCCCCAGATGGCGTCATGGCGCAATACCATTTTAGATAACGCCATCCAGCCCATCCAACAGTACAGCAATACAATCCGCAAGAATTCGTCCGACTCGGCCCTCATCATCGACACGATGGATTTATTATATCAGAGCAACCTCGACGGCTTCTGCATCGTTTCGTCCGACAGTGATTTCACGCGCCTGGCCTCGCGCCTGCGGGAATCCCAGAAATACGTCCTAGGCATGGGCGAAAGCAAGACGCCCCGTTCCTTCATCTCGGCGTGCAATAAGTTCCTCTATCTCGATGTCCTTTGGGAAGAAGCAGAAGAACACGAATCCGAAGTCCAGGAAAACGAAGGGCACGACGAAACACCGTCTCAGGAAACGGCCAGCCGTAAAGCGGAAAAAGGGGAAACTCCGGCAGCCCATCCAGTAGGACCGGCTCCCATCCATACGTTGACACCGCCGGAATCACCGACGGCGCATGGCAAGACACCAGGTAAAGATTTTTCTACGATCCGCCAGGCTTTGATCAAGTTGACCGAAGAAAATTCTGACGACAACGGCTGGATTTTCTCAGGTACCTTAGGAAACCTCCTGAGCAAGCAGTTCTCCGACTTCGATGTCCGAAATTTCGGTTATAAGAAATTCGTACCTTTCATCGAATCGCTGAAACTCTTTGACGTCAACACCTTTACGGACGAAAAGAACCGCACAGTCAAACATAACTACTTCAAGCTCAAACAGGCCTCGAAACGGCCGCGGCGCACTTTCCGCCCTTATTATAAACAGCGCGGCCGTTAATACCTATCGCTTCACGGAGGATACCCGCCATGGATACGAATACACAAAAGGCGCTGGAATCACTGCACCGGCGAAAAGTCAATGCATCCATTGCCATCGCAGCCGACCTGGCCAACGACAACTTAAACAGTATCTGCCGCCTGGCACTGGCCTGGATCAGTGACGGCAACGTCCACGGCATTTCCTATTTTATCAAGCCCCGCGAAGGGCCGGTCCAAGCACATAACCTGACCGAAGACATGCTGGCTGACAGCAAGCCTTTCGACGTCGTCTGGGATGAAGACATTGCCTTTCTCCTCAAAGACGCCGTCCTCTCTGCCTACCGCTCGGAACGGCTCTTCCCAGCCATCAAGGCCAGCTACGAAGCATCAGGACGGGAACTGCCCCTGAAGGATGTCTACATCAGGGACTTGAAATTCCTGGCTTCGACGTATATGCCCAACTTGGCCAATGATTCCTTGACGTCGATTCTGCACCGCATGAAGATTCCCGTCGACATGGACAATGCCTTGAGCCGGGCTATGGCCTGCATCTGTGGTCTGAGCTGGCTGGAAAACCTCTATCCCATTTCCAGCTACGGTATCCCTTTATCGGCTATCCTGGCTGGCGCCTTGCAAGAGCAGCCAGAAGAAGTCGTCGAGACGCGGGAAGAACGGGAGGCACGGGAGCAAAAAGAGGCAAAATATGCCAAACTGACGTATTACACCAAAATGCTATTCCTGCCTTTCGTCATCTTTTGCCTGTTCATCACCATTTACTACGTCCACCGCTACGGGGAAGCAGAACAAACCAAGGTCAACTTCTCCCGCTATTCGACGAGCGGCATCCCAGAACTGAGTGACGCAGAAAAAGAAGCACAGCAGGAAAAGACGCGCCTGCCCTCGAACAGCGGCCGCCACCTCATGATGCGCGGAACCTACGTCATCCCCGACGAAACGACGATTCCCACCTTCCTAAAAGCCAGCCACGACCGCGACATGGAAACCATCCGTTCCCTCGTCCGGTCCGATAAAATCCTAGTCTTTGCCAAACCGACACGTATCCAGATTACTGGCGACAAAGACAACCAAGGCTTCGTCCCCATTCAAATCCTGGAAGGCGATTATGCCGACCGCACCGGATTCGCTCCGGATGACATGATAAGTAAGTAAATAAAAAAGCGCTGTCTTCGTGCGACAGCGCTTTTTTACATTGTAGGGGGGGCGACCACGTGGGACGCCCGTTTGGGGATAATCGTCACGGGGCCAGCCAGTCCCGGAGTTCTTTAATAACCGCTTCTTTGGCAATGATGCCATGGGAATTCCAGACGACACTGTCCACTTCCTTGACATGGCCTTCACGGACAGCCGGCACATGCTGCCACAGGGGGGCGGCCTGGAGACTTTCATAACGGCACTGAGCCGCTTCATTATTCTCGCCACTGCTCATGCCGTAGCCACAGCTGACCAAGATGTAGTCGCATTGGAAATCAGGAATCGCTTCCAAGGACAAGGCCATATTCTTGCTGTTGCCCATAGCGACAGCCAAGGGCGGAGGATAGAGATTGAGCAGGTCATACATAAATCGATTGATGGCGTTTCCCGGATAAGGATAGAGGCGGATTTCTTTTTTCAAGACCCGCACTAAGGCGACACTGCTATTGCCAATGCGCGATTTGATGGCCAGACGGGCCTGTTTGACGACGTCATAATATTGACGGAGCCGTTCGTCCCCCCGTTCGGGCTGTCCCAATGTGATGGCAATGGCCAAAAGGGACGTTTCCGCATCTTGCAGGTCAAAGGCGGCGACAAGAGCGATTTTGCTCAGGGCCACATAGGCATTACGGTCATACGAATCGCGGAGGATGATGAAGTCCGGTTTCTCGGCCTGGACCTGTTCCAAGTTGATCGTATTCGTACTGTCATTGATATAGACATTGTCGACGCCCTGAGCCGATAAAGCTTCGTGAAGATACGAATCAGGCCGGTCATGGGCGGCTACCATCGGTGCACCTAAAGCTACCATAGGGTCTTCCATACCGATGACGACAACCCGTTTGGGCTGATCCGGCAAAATCGTCGTCCCATACTTATGGTGCAGTACGAGGCGGCCATCGCCATTATGGCTGAACATGGCCTTAGCCGCTTCACTTTTCTTGACGAAGCGCTGCTGCAGTTCTTTGTCGATAGCCTGCGGCGTGTCAGAATGCATCGATTCCTGATCCAACACGGGCAGGTCACTGCCGGCGCTCTGCCAGGAAAAGGAAGCGCAGCCACCGAGAAAAAAGGCTGCCAGTGTCAGGCCCAGGCAGGCACAAAGGCATTTTACCTTAGCATTACTCGTCATGAGCTGCCCCCTCCCGGACATAAGGGATGCAGAAAGGCCGCTTGGTCCGCGAATCCTGCAGGATTTCGGCTTCGACGCCAAAGACATCACTTAACATCTCTTTGGTCATCGTTTCTTCTGGCGTACCGGAAAAGCGGATTTCCCCTTTCTTCATCACAATGATGTAATCGGCAAATCGGGCAGCTTCATTGAGCTCATGAATGACCATGACGATGGTCTTCCCATATTTCCGGTTCAGACGCCGGACGAGCGTAAGAATTTCCATTTGATGGGAAATATCGAGGAAGCTCGTCGGCTCGTCGAGGAACAAAATATCCGTATGCTGAGCCACAGTCATAGCAATCCATGCCCGTTGCCGCTGTCCCCCAGACAATTGTTCAATAGGCCGGTTGGCAAATTCCGTCATATCCGTTTCAGCCAGAGCCCAGTCGATGATTTCAACATCTTCCCGAGTCAGCCCGGAAAAAGCATGCTTCTGATGCGGCGCCCGGCCATAACTAACCAGTTCCCGCACAGTCAGCCGCCTGGGGCACTGGGATTCTGCGGCAAAATAGCCAGCGACGAAGCCAGGCGCCGGCTGTCCTGTTCATGGACGGATCCCCCGTCGAGCAGGACCTGTCCTTTCAAAGGCGGCTGAATCCGGCAGATCGTCTTGAGCAGCGTCGACTTGCCGCAGTCATTAGCCCCGATGAGGGCCGTTACCTTCCCGGCCGGGATGCGCAGCGTCAAATCACGGATGATGACATGGTTGTCATAGCCGGCGTACAGATGTCGTGCTTCCCGTTCCATAGATAGCCCTTTCTGTTATACAGGTTTCTTTAAAAAGAGATACATAAAATAAGGGGCCCCAATAAGGGCTACAATCGTGCCGACGAGCATTTCATCCGGAGCGATGATGACCCGTGACACCCAGTCTGCCGTACACAAGAGAAGAGCTCCTAACAGAGCCGATGCCGGAAGGACCCGGCTATGGCGGACGCCGACCAGACGACGGGCAATATGCGGGCAAATGAGGCCGATAAAGGCAATGCTGCCGCCGACAGCGACGCAGCAAGCCGCCAGGATGACACCTATCATCAGGTAGAGGAAGCAGCTGCGGTTGAGTTCAAGGCCCAAGCCAATGGCCGTTTCATCGGATAAATTCAAGATGTCCAAATCGCGATGGCGGAACCATAAAAAGAGGCCCAAGCCCAGGACGACGGGCAAGAGAGCGGCTACATGATTCCAGGAATTGCCGAAAATACTCCCTATGATCCAAGCATTTACTTGGTGGAATTTCGTCGAATCCAAGCGGACAATGAGGACGATTTCCAAGGCATGGATACCGGCAGCCAGAGAAACGCCATTCAAAATAAGCGTATACATCGACGTCTTCCGCCCTTTCCGATAAGACAGGCGGTAAATGATGAGCGCCGTCAGTGCAGCTCCGGCAATAGCTGCCAAGGGCAGTGCCCAAATCGGCAAAGCTTCAGCTGCCGACTGGCGGTAAATGAGCAGCAATACGGCAAAACCGACACCGGCATTCCCACCTTCTCTCCAAGGCAAGGGCATTAGCGGTTCCGTTACCTTATCTATCGTCGTCGGAGCTGATGGCAGTGTCCAGTCCGCTTTGGTCGCCGGTTCGTCCGGTTATCCCGAAATGGATACCGCTGCACAACAGGCTATTTACAATTATTCCTTTGAACCGGCCCGCAACAACAATGGCGACCCCGTTCCTTGCAGAACGACAAAAACCATTAATTTCCACGGTCATAAAAAAAAGGCGCTGGCACATGAAGACAGCGCCTTTTTTAGTTTGATGTGGATGTTTTTAAATTTAAAGCAATCGCCTCAAACATCATACATCAAACCTCAAACATTAAAGAGAAAGAGGCCTTGCATGACGGAATAACCCTTCGTGCAACAGTCCCTTTACATGGAGGTCTTTTTATGAAATCAAAAAAATGGCAAACCCTGGCAGCCGCTATTTTTTGCTGCCTTTCTCTTGGCAATCTAAGCTATGCAGCCACTCCCATCAAGGATTGCACAGCCACTGCCAAAGTAACCGGCGACGGGGAACACGTGGCCGACGTCATCGTACAATATGACCAGCCGATTACAGCCTCATCCGTTTCGCCGGATGATTACAGCATCGACGGCAGAACTATCGAAAGAGCCTACACCAATACAACGGACAGCCCATCTCCCGCGGGAACGGCTTCCGGTTCTTATGTCGTACTCCAATTGAAGGATCTTCCCCTTACCGATTCCTCTGTCGACCCCCATCCGGAAGACGGCTCGATGGAAAAACGTCAAAGTTTAGGACATAACGGGCCTCAGCTGGGTAGTCACGGCAATCCTCAACCGCTGCCGGTCATAAAAGCCACCGTCAGCCAGACAGGCTTAGTGAAGACAACAACAGGCAGCCTGTACGGACCTTCAGCGCCACAGGAAACGACAAAAGTCCGAGAACCTATCGTTGAAGATTTCCAGCAACGTGTCTTTACCGACGAAACCCAGCAAAATGCAACATTGAAGTATAATCTGTATATCCCGGCTCACTATGATAGCCATAAAAAATATCCATTAGTCCTGTTCATGCACGACGCCGGTACAGTATCACCGGAAATAAAAGCAACCTTAGTCCAAGGGCTAGGGGCCGTGACCTTTACTTCCCCTGAATGGCAGGCAAAGCACCCGTGTTTCGTCTTAGCCCCTCAGTACGACACGATTATCGGCGATGACAACTATCAGTACGGCCCCGAACTGGACCGGACTATTCACCTCGTCCAGCATCTCTGTAGGCAATATTCAATCGATACAGACCGCATTTACAATACCGGTCAATCCATGGGCGGCATGACGTTTATCGCTATGGATGTCAAATACCCGGACTTCTTTGCCGGTTCCTATCTCGTGGCCTGCAAATGAAACGAAAATGTCACGTCTCCTTTAGGACATCAACATATTTGGGCCGTCACGTCCCAAGGCGACCCTGGGGCCAGCCCGAGCCTGACAAAAATCATGGCTAATTTAGAAAAAGAAGGCGTAAAAGTCGCCGTACAGACCCTCGCCCCCACTCAGCACCAGGATCAAGTCGATGCCCAGGCAGCTTCCCTCATCACAGCCGATTGCAGCCACTACCTGACCCAGTACCAAGGCGGGAGCCACCGTTCTACCTGGCAGCATGCCTACACGATGCAGCCAGCTTTAGAATGGCTCTTTGCTCAAAAACGGACTGCCAGCGCTCAATGACGCAGTCCGCTAAAAAGCATCCCATTCGGCGAAGCGTTCATTCATACGTTTCTTCTTGATTTTTTTTGTTTCTCCTTCAGCTGCGGCAAAGGGCATTTTCCCAGCTGCAATGGTTCGTTTATAAAAAAGTTCAATAGCTTGTTCTTCCGTCAGTCCTAGGCTTTCAAAGATAGCCTGGGCTTTTTTCCTCGTTTCTTCATCCATACGTTTCATCTCCTTTGCCCTTGCCATGGCGAGCCTGAGCTTCCTGGTTAATGCCGTCCAGGGTAGCCATATGCCAGACGGCATACATCATGGTCTTCATGAGAATGACGCCTAAGACGGCTCCTGTCCCTTCCCCCAATGAGAGGCCCGCCTGGATGGGGACTTCGTATTCATCGATGCCGCACAGGCGCAGGGCCTGGGCCATGCCGGGCTCCCGGGAAATATGGGACGGCAAGGCATAATCGCGGACAGCAGGTTTCATGGCAATGGCACAGGCCAGGGCCGTCGCCGTAATGAAGCCGTCGATATAAAAAGGTATTTTTTCATCAACACAGGCCATCATAGCACCGCAGAGTGACGCCAAATCAAAGCCGCCGACACAGCGCAGGGCATCGGCCGGCGTCTGGATTTCTTTTTCATAGGCTTTGATGGCTGCGGCAATGACGCGCCGCTTGTGGAAGAGCAGTTTATAATTACCCCGAGCCGAACCAAAACCGGTCAGCCAGGACATCTTTTTCGGAGACAAGGCGGTGAGGACAGCTGCTGACGTCGTCGTATTGCCAATGCCCATTTCACCAAACGACAAGAGATTGATTTCCTCTTTGGCAGCTGCCTGTACCCGTTCGCGTCCCGTCGCCATGGCTTGTACCAGTTGTTCCCGGCTCATAGCCGGTTCAACGGTGAAATTTTTCGTTCCCCTGGCGATTTTGCGGTCTAAGCCGACGGCATCGGCACTGTCGATACCGACATCGACGACTTCATAAGGAATGTCCTGGCTACGGCAAAAACAGGTCACAGCCGACGTTCCTTGGACCATATGGCAGCTCTGCATATAGGTTATATCCGCTAACTGAGCAACGACACCGGCTTGGACAACGCCATTGTCGGCGGCAAAAATGATGTGTTTTGGCCGCAGTTCCCGATGAAAAGTCCCCCAGGCCAGTAAAATTTGCTTGGCCTGCTTTTCCAAAAGTCCTAGGCTGCCCGGCGGCTTAGCCAGATTATCGATCTGGTGCAGGGCCTGGCGCCGGTAATTTTCATAACTCACAGTCATACCCTCCCTCTTTCCTCGTCTGAATCGATTCTATTGTACCATGATTGCCAAGGATTCGCGAATGATACTAAAAATGAATACTTGTTCATCCTGTAACACAGATTTCCTTGAAAAAACGTTTAATTTATGTCAAAATAAAAGCAAGAGTGGAGGTGGCCATCGTGTCCACAATTAAAGACATTGCCAAAACTGCTGGCGTTTCCATCGCCACCGTTTCCATCGTCTTGAACGGTAAGGGCCGGGAACGGAAAATCTCACAGGAAACACAACAGCGTATATACAAAATTGCACAAGACCTGAACTACGTCCCCAACCAGTCGGCAAAAAAACTGCGGTCGGCTAAAAAGGACAGCTATGCCATTGCCTTCTATTGGGCAACGGACTTCCGTATCAACTACCTGGCCCGTATCACCCTTGGGATCCAGGAAGAAATCATGAAGCAAGATAAGGCGATCCATCTGACCGTCGTCCCATATAAAGTCGATCAGCTGCAAAAACAGCTCGAAGCGATGCAAAACGAATTTTTCAACGGCATCATCATTGCAAATATGTCGAATAAAGATATGGACTATCTCAATTCCATCCATATCCCTTGCCCAGTCGTCCTCTTTAACCGGGAATCGGGCAAGTACAGCAGCGTCACTATGGACAACTATACTATCGGTTGCAACGTCGCCAAGCATTTCCTCAACAAAGGCATTTTCGACGCCGGAGTCCTGACCCATGATACTTCGTTCCCGATCATGCGCACGTGGATGCAGGGCTTCCTCGACACCTTCGCCAAAGCTGGCCATGCTGTCCCGGAAGAAAATGTCATCCTCTGCGATACGTCTTCATCGAGCGCCGTAGCAGCTACGAAGAAACTCTATGAAGAAAAGCGGATGCCCCGGGCTATGTTCTGTGAATCCGACGTCCTGGCCCACGGCATGCTCTATGCCTGTCATGAACTGGGAATCTCCATTCCCCAAGATGTGGAAGTCTTCACCATTGGGATCAACATGGCCCAGCTCAACGATTACGCTATTCCCTCGCTGTCCCGCGTCGATATCCCTATGGGCGAAATCGGTCAGCACTGTCTGCACCTCATGGTCGACCTCATTGAAAAGAAAAAACAAAATCCTACGGTCCAGTTTGTAGAAGGAAAAGAAATCATCGGCCAATCATCACCGCTGTAAGGGCGTAAAAAGAGGCTGTCGCATTATGAGCTGACCCCCAATTGTTAGACCTAACATCTAACGATTTGGGGTCACATCATTAAGACAGCCTCTTTTTTTAGTTTAAGTTAGCCATTATTCGTAGGGGCCGTCTTGAAAGGCGGCCCGCTTGCCCAAAGGGGCACAGCACTTAACCGCCTAACGCCTTCCGTACAGCGCAGGCGACGTCTGGAAGTTCTTCCTCTCCCAAGGTGCGCAGGGACAGGATGACAGCGTGGTACTGAACACGGGCGACGACGGGAAGGTCGGCCCGCCGCAGGCGTCGTTCCAATGCTTCCGGCGTCATGCCATCGGCTTCGATAGCCAGGGACCAACCCGGCAGGACAGCATCGGGGCAGGCACCGCCGCCGACGCAATCATCTATCTGGCGCAAAGAGATGCAGGCCGGCAGGTCATCGATATGCAGGAGCTGCAGCAACCGTTCCGCCCGTTCCCGCAACTCATTCTTCGTCAAAGCCAGGCAGCGCAAGGTCGGAATCTGGCAGACAGCTGTACCGTCACGATAGGCCCGAAGCGTCCCTTCCAACCCGGCCAGGGTCATCTTATCGACGCGCAGGGCCCGCAGCAGGGGATGATGTTTCATAGCCTCCAGATAGGCAGCTTTTCCGACGATGATACCCGCCTGCGGACCGCCTAGGAGCTTGTCGGCGCTGAAAGTCACGATATCGCAGCCAGCTTCCAACACTTCGCGGACCGTCGGCTCATGGGGCAGGCCCCATTCGGCCAAATCGACGAACAGGCCGCTGCCTACGTCGTTGATACAGGGCAGGCCGTGGTCATGAGCCAAGCTGGCCAGATTTGGAGCCGGGACGCTCTCCGTAAAGCCGATGATGCGGTAATTACTGGTGTGGACTTTCATGAGTGCCGCCGTATTTTCACCAATGGCCCGTTGGTAGTCAGCCAGATGGGTCTTATTGGTCGTCCCGACTTCGCAGATACGGCCGCCGCTCTGTTCGATGACGTCGGGAATCCGGAAGGAACCGCCGATTTCAACGAGTTCTCCCCGCGATATGACGACTTCCCGGCCAGAAACTAAGCTGGACAGGGTCAATAAGACGGCAGCAGCATTGTTATTGACGACCATCGCGTCTTCAGCACCGGTCAACGCACAGAGGAGTTCCCGGACATGGTCATACCGCGATCCTCGTTTCCCGGACACCAAGTCGTATTCCAAGTTGCTGTAATGACAGGCCAGTTCGCCAATGTGCCGGGCTAATGCTGAACTGAAAACGGCCCGGCCCAAGTTCGTATGCAGGATCGTCCCCGTCGCATTGATGACCCGGCGCAAATGCCCCCGTTCGGCCATCTGCAGCCGTTGAACGACGGCCTGGTCGAACTCATCACCTGAAAAAGGCTGGTCCCACTTGCCGGCCAAGATAGACTGCCGCCGTTCATCTAGTATGGCCCGAACGGCATCACGGACGGCTTGGCGCGATTTCCGGTCTTGCCAGGCCAGCAGGACTGGCCGTTGCAATAAATGGTCTACATCGGGCAGCTGCCGGAGCAGCTGCTGTCGTCCTTTATCCATGGTCATTCTCCCTTTTTATTTCATATTTCCGGGCGGCCGGTCCGGCTAGGCGCCCATCGGCACTGCGGCAGGTAATGCCGCAACGGTCCATATATTCCAAGATGAGCAGAGCCTGCTGGCGGCTGATTCCCAGGACGTCGCGAAAATCGCCGAGCGTCAAGGGGCGCCCTGATTGCAGATACTGACAGGCTGCTTCTGCGGCTTTCATCATATAGCGCTTCGACAAGACGAAATCAGTCGATAAAAAGACAAGGCTCTTGCCGTTGAGGGCATCGGCGACCTCCTGTGCTTCCCGACCCAAAGCCCGGACATGGCGTACTGGGACGGGCACATAGCCGCTATGGTCCAGTTTCTTTTCGATAGCCGACTGCAATTTCCGCTGAGACGGTGAAAAAGTAATACGGAACCGCTTTGCCGCTACGCATTGCCGGGATAAACGGCAGACGCCGCCAGCCGTCAACAGCCGCAACAAAGCTGTCCCATCCTTTTCATCGAGACCCAGGCGGCTCCGGAAAACCGGCTGGGGAATCCCCGGCTGTAACGGTTTTTCTTTATGATAGGCCAAGAGGACTTGCAAAGCCTTGGCCTGCCAAGCCTTGTAGACGTCGCCGTGGATGTAGCCCTGCCGGGTCCGGCGGACAGTCCCGTTTTGCCGCAAATGGTCCAGGGCCAGTTCTACCTTGGCCAAGGGCAGGTCCGTCGCTCTGGCAATGACGTCAGCCTGGGTAAAAGGGACTTGGCGCAGGCGCAGAAAACCGGCGACGACGTCATTTGTCAGGCCGGCATCGCGAGCTTCCAGACTGGTCACTACGTCGTCTTTGAAGCGGCGGTGTTTCTTAGGGTGGGCGTCGAGGATTTCCCCACCGGCTACGGTATACATAGGAGAAAAAGTCCGCAAAATGAAGCGGTCTCCAGCCTTTACATAGATTTCATCCGCTTCCAGGCGCAACTGTAAAAAGCCTTCCGTCCCTGGCGCAATCTGTTCCGCTCCTAAGGGCACGATGCGGACCATGACTTCCCGCGTCCCTACGAGGAGGCGCATGCGCTGCCATAAAAAGAGCGGTTCTGCATCGGCCAGGCAGGTCACTTTGGCATCGATCATCCGCGTCGCAGCAAAATCCGGTTCCGTACAGAGAACGTCGCCGCGATGAATGGCTCCACTGGAAATGCCCGCTAAGTTCAAGGCCGTCCGCTGCGGCGGGGCTGCCCGCAAGACATCTTGCTCATGAACCTGCATATTGCGGATTCGCAGGCGTCGGCCACCGGGATAAAGCCAGACCTCGCCGCCATTGACCATAGGGCCATCGATGAGGGTCCCTGTAGCGATGGTCCCGAAACCTTTGATAGAAAAAGACCGGTCCACGTTGAGACGGCCCATCCCCTGAGCTGTCTCTGTGGGCAGGCTCGATGCCATGGTCTGGATGGCATCGACCAGTTCCATCATGCCTCGGCCGCTGACGGCATCGGTGACGACGATAGGTGCCCCTTCAGCTGCCGTATCGGCCAGATTCTGGCGGATATCCTGCAAGGTCAGGCTGAGCAGCACGTCGTCAACGGTATCGGCCTTGGTGACGACAATAATGAATTTATGCACGCCAAGAAGGGTCAAGATGTCGAGATGTTCCTTTGTCTGCGGCATGACCCCTTCGTTAGCGTCGACGACGAGCAGGACCAGATTGAGGCCCGGCAGGCCGGCGACCATATTCTTGATGAATTTTTCATGACCCGGTACATCGACGATACCGGCCCGCGTACCATCTGGCAAGTCGAGCCAGGCAAAACCCAGGTTGATCGTCAATCCCCGTTTCTTTTCTTCGGTTGTCGTATCCGTATCGATTCCGGTCAAGGTCCGGACCAGCGTCGTCTTTCCATGATCGACATGGCCGGCCGTCCCGATGACGATGTGTCTGGCCATAATATCACCTTTCTCTGATTTTAGTGTACGTGACGGTCAGACCCTGGCGGCAGGCACGATATAAAGCGACCCATGCCAGCCCCTTCGCATCGAGGAGGGCTGTCAGGGCCGCTTCATCAGTCAGCTCATAACGCAGGGAAAAACCGCACGACGCGTCGAGTTTCCCCGGCGTCGGAATGATACGCACGGCCAGGCCGGCTGCTTTCGCCAGCTGTTCGCCTTCCATAGCCTGCCGCGTCGACGGAACCAGGGCAACGCCATACGTTTCGCCAGCCATTAAGCGCCTTGCTTCAAGGCCTGTTCGACGGCAATGGCCAACTGATCAGCACAGGAAGTCCCGCGGTCACCACAGGGATTCCCTTTCAAGAGCTTTACAGCCCGGGCCGCATCGGTATCTTCCAACAACTTGCTGAGAGCCAAAGTATTGCCGGGACAACCGCCTACGAAGTGAACGTTATGCAGTTTACCGTCTTCCAGGCTGAACGTAATCTGCCGGGAACAGGTGCCTTGAGTCATATAGGAATAATTTTTCATGAAAATCCTCCTCCGGCGCTAGCTTCTTATTTGAGCAAAGCGTCTAATTTTTCTTTCAATACATTATCCGGGACGACGCCGATGACGCGGTTGACCACTTTCCCGTCTTTAAAGAAGACCAGGTTCGGAATCGTCGCTACTTCATAGGCTTGGGCTACTCCCGGATTTTCGTCGACATTAATCTTGCCAATCTTGATTTTACCAGCATATTCTTCGGCCAAGTTGGCGATGACCGGTCCCATCATCTGGCAAGGGCCGCACCAGTTAGCGAAAAAGTCAACCATGACCGGCTGGCTGCTGTTCAATACTTCCTGCTGAAAATTATCGGCTGTAAATTTATATTCCATGAGAAATTCCGCCTTTCTTTTTTTGACTATTTGTCTTTTGTAACTATATCCATTATATATTACTATACCAAAGCAGTCAAGTTTTCTCGATAGATTGCCAGAAATTCTTACATCGCCGCCATATGCCGCAAGGCCTGGACAGCGGCCTGGACATCTCCAGCCGTCGTAAACTGGGAAAAAGAAAAGCGCACCGTTCCCTGGACGGCCGTCCCCAGGGCCTGGTGGACGAGGGGCGCACAATGATAAGCCGGGCGCGTCGCCATGTGGTACGTCTGCCAGAGGATGTCACTGACGACAGCCGATTCGGCATCCCCAATATTGAGGCTGTAGACGCCGACGCGGGGCCCGGAAAAGTCACCATACAGGCGGATACCTGGGATAGACTGGACAGACGGGACAAAAATCTGGGCCAATTCTTCTTGATGAGCAGCGGCAGCGGCGACGCCGCCATCCAGTAGCAGCCTTACCCCGGCGTCGAGACCGGCAATACCGGCGACGTTGGCCGTGCCCGCTTCAAAGATGCCGGGAATGGCCGACGGCTGTTCCCGTTCAAAGGAATGGACGCCATCGCCGCCAGTGATATACGGCGTCACGGCAGCATCGCGGCGGATGACGATGCCACCCGTCCCGCCGGGGCCGTAAAGGGACTTATGCCCCGTAAAGCACGCCACCGTGACGATGCCATCGGACAAGTCAATGTCGCTAGCCCCAGCTGTCTGGGACACATCGACGATGAGCCCCAAATGATGGCGCTGGCAGAAGGCCTTGATGAGGGACAAATCGAGGACATTTCCGGTGACATTGGAAGCATGATTGCAAACGAACCACTTCGTCTGCGGCGTCAGCAGTTCTCCCATCGTGTCGTACTGCAAGGCGCCGCTGGGGCTGTCGCTGGCGATGATGGACAAGGATACGCCTTCTGCTTCCAGCTGATAGAGCGGCCGCAAGACGGCATTGTGTTCCCACGACGTCGTCAGGACGCCATCGCCGGGATGGATGAGCCCTTTGAGGACCATATTCAGGGCTGTCGTCGAGTTGTGCGTAAAGGCGACATCGTATTCCGGCCCACAGTGGAACAGGGCTTTGACATCGTCTTTCGCCTGTAAGACGATGCCATAGGCCTTCAAGGCGTAGCCGTGGGCCCCGCGGGACGGATTGCCTACCATCCCCGATGATAGGACATCATAGACGGCCTGGGCGACACCATCGGGCTTCTGCGCCGTCGTCGCTGCATTATCGAAATAATACATGAAATAATCACCTCCCAAGGGATTCGTGGCTCGTAAGGCGTGGATGCGGATTTTCCGGGACAGCAAAAAAGGGCTTGTCACACGACGACAAACCCTTTTTCTGAGAGGCGGGCTCGCCACGTGCGAGCCCCTACAAACTACTCTTAAATTCCGAAACGTGCGAAGATGGTATCGACGTGGCTGAGCATCTTCTTGACGTCGAAGCAGCCTTCGATTTCTTCTGCCGTCATGTATTTCGTGACGTCTGCGTCTTTTTTCAGATTTTCCAGGAAATCTTCCCCTTCGAGCCAGCGTTTCATGGCATTGCGCTGTACCCAGCGGTAAGCCTGTTCGCGGACAGCGCCTTTTTCAACGAGGGTATTGAGGATGATCGGGCTGTAGATGAGACCGCCAGTGAGGTTGAGGTCCTTCATCATCTTGTCCGGATAAACCAGGAGCTTGTCGATGACACGGGTGAAGGTCTGGAGCATGTAATCCAAGGCAATCGTGCTGTCCGGCAGGATAATGCGTTCGACAGACGAATGGGAAATGTCGCGTTCATGCCAGAGGGCGACGTCTTCCAAAGCAGCCTGGGCATTGCCGCGGATGACGCGGGCCAAGCCGCACATGCGTTCACAAGTGATAGGATTGCGTTTGTGAGGCATGATAGAAGAGCCTTTCTGTTTCGGGCTGAAATATTCTTCAGCTTCGCGGACTTCCGTGCGCTGGAGGTGACGGATTTCCGTAGCCATCTTATCGATGGAGCTGGCAATGACAGCCAAAGTCGTTACGTATTCAGCATGGCGGTCGCGCTGCAAGGTCTGCGACGAAATCGGCGAAGCTGCGATGCCGAGGTGTTCGCAGACATATTTTTCAACAAAGGGATCAATGTCGGCATAGGTACCGACAGCACCGGAGATTTTGCCGACGGAAATCGTTTCCTTGGCATGTTTCATGCGATCGATGTCGCGTTCGATTTCAGCCATCCAGTTGCACAGCTTGAGGCCGAACGTCGTCGCTTCGGCGTGGATGCCGTGAGTACGGCCGATGCACGGCGTATATTTGAATTCAACGGCGCGGCGGCGCAATACGGCGTGGAAGTTTTCCAGGTCCTTGATGAGGATATCCGAAGCCTGTTTGAGCATGTAGCCAAGAGCCGTGTCTTTGACGTCTGTCGAGGTCAGGCCGAGGTGTACATATTTACCAGCTTCGCCGATATTTTCCGAAAGCGTCGAGACGAAAGCTGCAATGTCATGATGTGTTTCCGCTTCGATTTCATGGATGCGGTCGACAGAAAAAGCAGCTTTTTCGCGAATTTCCTTAGCCGCTTCTTTCGGGATGTTGCCCAGTTCGGCCTGTGCTTCACTAGCCAGGATTTCGACCTGTTTCATCGTATCCCATTCATTGTATTCTGTCCAAATATGACCTATTTCCGGTTTCGTATAGCGTTCAATCACAGTTGATCTCTCCTTTGTAGTTGACATGAGTACGGTAAAAAAACTCACCAACTTTATTATACACTATCTACGTGGCTGAAGGTAGCCGTTTTTACAAGTTTTATTCGATTTGATTACTCTATGACGATGGACCATTTGTCCCGCGCCGTCACGTAGCCGACGACAGCCGCACAGGAAAGGGCTCCTTTCAAATCCCGTTCCAGGGCAGGCGCGTCCTTTTCGGCGACGGCCATGAGCAGGCCACCTGAAGTCTGCGGGTCGTAGAGGATGTCCATGAAGCGTTTGTCCACGCCGTCCGCCTTGATACGTGCTGCAACAAAATCGCGGTTACGATAGGCTCCTGCTGGTATCAATCCCAGCGCGGCCATATCCAAAGCCTGTTTATGGTAAGGAATCGCATCGCCTTGAAAATGAATCGTCGTCCCGCTGCCATCGGCCATTTCGCAGGCATGGCCGAGCAAGCCGAAGCCCGTAACGTCGGTACAGCTATGAACGTCATAGCGGACCATGATGTCCCGCGCCGTCTTATTGAGCTGGGCCATCTGGTCGTAGAGCTGCTGCAGGAGCGGCGGAGCTACGAAATCACCTTGGGCTGCCGTCATGAGAATGCCCACACCTAAGGGCTTGGTCAGGATGAGGACATCGCCAGGACGGGCCGACGAGTTGCGCAGCAATTTCTGCGGATGGACGAAACCCGTGACGGATAAACCGTATTTCGGCTCTTTGTCTTCAATCGTATGGCCGCCGGTGATGATGACGCCGCCTTCATAGGCCTTCTGGTAGCCCCCTTCGAGGATGGCCCGGATGGCTTCGCGGCCCATGGCCAGGTTGACACACATGACGTTCATGGCCAGTTTGGCTTCGGCCCCCATGGCATAGACATCACTTAGGGCGTTGGCCGCCGCAATCTGACCGAATAAATAAGGGTCGTCGACGATAGGCGGGAAGAAATCGACCGTTTGGACGACAGCCAGATCGTCGCTCACCTGATAGACCGACGCGTCGTCGCTCTTATCATAGCCAACGAGGAGGCGGTCATCTTTATGTGTTGGAAGCCCGTCCAACAATTGAGCCAGTGTCCCTGGTCCCAACTTAGCGCCTCAACCGGAGCAGGACGCCATTTGAGTCAATTTCAAGCGTTCATCGTTCATGTTAGATACCTCCTTGGAGTTACAGTATGCAGGAACGAACAACTTTCAAAACAATAAGCTCACGCATGGCAGCATATAGCTCGTCCCACAACTATTATACTATATTTAAGCAACTCTTACGGCACAATTTAACTCGATTTTAGATTTATCCTTTATACTGTCCTCGTAGTCAAGAATTAGTGATTGAAGACAGGAGGAATTCATCATGACCCAGGAAAAATGGCAAGATACACTCGTTTCGAGTGAACGTACCCCCGCCTACAGAGGCGGGGGTACGTTCACCCACGAATCACGGGCCACGAGCCACGAATCCCTCTATAATAAAACTATCACTACGAAAGGATATCCTGCTCATGCTGCATATACGTGACATTTCATTACGACACCGCCTGCTCATCGCCAATTTCACCATGGTCTTCGTCCCCATCGCGATCTTGACAATTTTGGGGTTCCTGTTCATCTCAGGTCTCCGCTTTTCATCGCCTCATAACGATTTGACGACGTTATGGCCGGAAAAGGGACCGGCCCTGTCCATCCAGTACACCGTCAGTTCCCTGCGGGTCAAGGCAGAACGGCCGGGACCATTAAAAATCAAAGATATGCGTGAAGACTGCCAGGTTCTCGAAGACCTAGGCATTGCCACAGCCATCGTCCGCAACGATCGAGTCGCCTATATCACGCCAGGCATCGATTTCTACGGACTGGCCGACAGGGTCCTAAAAAAAGCCCATGGCCAGCAGACAGTCATGACCTGGGACGGCGACGGCTTCTTCTTCCGCTATACGTCCCCGCACAGTGGGACGACGGTCATTGCCGCCGGCAATACGCCGTTCATCGCCAAGAGTGGCATCCGCGAAGGCATGGCCAAAGGGGTCATACAAATGCTGCTGTTGTTCATCGTCGGCACAGCCAGTGCCATTATCATCACCTGCGGCCTCATCTTATCCCGCGTCCTGTCCCGCCAGATACTGACGCCGCTGGCAGCTCTGCGGACAGCAGCTGCTGAAATCGAAAAGGGCAATCTCGACTATGAGCTCCACCTGTCGTCGCGCGATGAATTAGGCCAGACTTGTGAAGCCTTCGACCACATGCGCCGCCAGCTGCGGGCCGCCCACCTGGCTCAAGAAAAGTACGAGCAGAACCGCAAGGAACTCATTGCCGGCATCTCTCACGATTTATCGACGCCCTTGACCTTGCTCAAAGGCTACGCTAGCGGCATCTTGGTCGGCATTGCCAAGACTGCGGAAAAGCGCCATCATTACGTCGAACTCATCTACCAGAACGCCTGCACCCTGGAAAAACTCGTCGACAGGCTATTCCTCTTTTCCAAACTCGATTTGGGTCAAGTATCCTTTATGAGGGAAAAGGTATCGCTGCGCGATTATTTCGCCGATTTCACTGCGGAAAATGCGGACCGCCTAACCGAGCGGGGCCTCATCCTGCACTATTCACCGCCAGCCGGCCCGGCCTGGACCGCTATCGACAGGATGCAGTTCCAACGGGTCATAGATAACCTATTGGAAAATGCCTTGAAATACAAAGAAGGCGCTACGGTAGCCATGGACCTGAACCTCTCTGAAAGGCCGCAAGCCGTCGTCTTGACAGCTGCTGACCACGGTCCAGGCGTCCCGGCGACAGACCTGCCCCGCTTATTCGATAGTTTCTACCGGACCGACTCCGCCCGGACGGACGTCAAAAAGGGAAGCGGCCTGGGCCTGGCCATTGCCAAACAGATCATTACAGCCCTGCACGGTCAAATCCATGCAGAAGAAACGCCAGGCGGTGGCCTGACTGTCGTCATCACGTTGCCGCGGATAGAGGAGGAGCATTATGAAACGAATTCTGATCATTGAAGATAATATAGAAATTGCTGAACTGGAACGGGATTTCCTAGAAGCCAGCGCCATTGAAAGCGTCATTGAGACGGACGGAACGAAAGGACTAGAACGGGCTTTACAGGAAGATTTTGACCTCATCCTGCTGGATATCATGCTGCCTGGGACCGATGGCTTCCACATCTGCCGCCGCATCCGTGAAGAAAAGGAAGTACCCATCCTGATGGTATCGGCAAAGCGGGAAGACATGGACAAGATACGTGGCCTCGGTCTTGGCGCCGACGACTACATCATCAAGCCCTTCAGCCCGACAGAGCTCGTAGCCCGCGTCAAAGCCCACATTACGCGCTACGAGCGGCTCATGGGCAAGGCCCAGCAAAAAGCTGCCGACGGCGAAGTCCTCCGCAGTGGCGACCTGGAAATCTACGTAGACAAGCACCGGGTCTACGTAAAAGGAGAAGAAATCTCCTTGACGAACCGCGAATTCGAGCTCCTCGTCTTCCTGGCCAAGCACCCTGGTTTGGTCTTCAGCCGGGACCGCCTCTTCGAGCGCGTCTGGGGTCTCGACGCCGAAGGGGACACAGCGACAGTTATGGTCCACATCAATCGTATCCGCGAAAAAATAGAACCGGACCCGGCCAAACCCATCTACATCGAGACAGTCTGGGGTGCCGGATACCGGTTCAAAGAATAACTTATTTACTTGTCTTCCCGCCGCAGTATTTCTTGACCGACTGTCACGCCGGCTGCCGAAGCCTGTACCAGGCCGCGGGTAATGCCAGCGCCATCGCCGATGGCAAAGAAATTGGGAATCTTCGTTTCCAGGACATGGCTCAATTCCAGCCGGTTCGAGTAAAACTTGGCTTCGACGCCGTATAACAACGTATGGCGCGAGTTGGCACCAGGCGCTACCGCATCAAGGGCTTCCAGCATTTCTTTGATGTCCTGCATATGGCGATATGGCAGGACCAGCGATAAATCGCCAGGTGTCGTATTAGGCATAGTCGGCCGGACCAGGCCCCGCTGGATGCGTTCCGGCGTCGACCGCCGTCCGTCGAGGAAGTCGCCCAAGCGCTGGACGATGACACCGCCGCCGAGGATATTGGCCAGGTTGGCAATATATTTCCCGTACTTGATCGGTTCGTGGAAAGGTTCCGTGAATTTCTTGGATACAAGGATGGCGAAGTTCGTATTTTCGCTCTTCTTGTGAGCGTAACTGTGGCCGTTGACCGTGAGCAAGCCGTCATTATTTTCTTCGACGACGAAGCCGTAAGGGTTCATACAGAACGTGCGGATCCGATCGTCAAAGGATTTGCTGAAATAAATGAGCTTCGATTCATAGACGACGTCGGTAATCGTTTCCAGGACTTCTGCCGGCATTTCCACGCGGACGCCGATATCGACGGCATTAGACGTCAGTTTAAGGCCCATCTTTTCGACTTCGTGGACGAACCATTCCGACCCTTCCCGGCCCGGTGCGCTGACCAGATAGCGGCAGGCATAGAACTGATCGCCTATAAGGACGCCTTTTATTTCGCCTTTTTCTTCAACAATATGGTCTACGGCTGTATCGGCCATGATGTCGACTTTTCCTTCCAAGAAATCGCGCATATTGGTCAGGATCTGTGCGTTGACATCGGTTCCAAGATGGCGGATGCGGGCCGGAATGAATCGCAGGTCTGCAGCGGCAGCTTTCCGTTTAATGTCGCGGATGCGTTCCTTATTTTCATCGCCATAGACTTTGCGGTCGGCACCGCCGAAGCGGCAATAGACATCGTCGACATAGCGTATCTTATCCATCAGGTCGGCTTTGGACATGTAGTCGTCGAGATTGCCGCCATATTCCGTCGTCAACGTCAGCTTGCCATCACTGAAGGCGCCGGCGCCGCCCCAGCCACAGACGACATTGCGCATCTTATCCTTAGGCAGGGCCTTCTTATTCAGACTCGTCGCAATGCGCTCCCGTATATCCTGTCCCTTTTCGACCATGAGAATCTTAAATCCTTTATCGGCCAGTTCCAGGGCCGTAAAAATACCGGCCGGACCAGCCCCGATGATAATGACATCATATGTCTTTACTGCATGCATACTTACACATCCTTTTACGTTTGAAGTTAAAAGTTTGATGTTTGATGTAAATGGTTTTAAATTAAAAAACCGTATTTCCAAACATCAAACGTCAAATATCAAACAAAGAGAGTAAAGGTCCCATCGTTAATGACGAACACCTTTGTACGGCGGCCCTTACCTCCTCACGCTATCATAATGTTGAAAGAAAGTCAACCTATGCTATAATGAGACATAATGCTATAGAAAGGATGATGACTCATGTCTCGTCGTAACCGCCCGGCTGTCCCTGATGATTCCAGCCGGGATTTGAAACGCCAGGAAGGGATTTTCCTCAGCACCTTTGCCCTTATGCTCCTCGTTCTCGTATCCTCATATCTGCCCCTTCCCTTGATCGTCCCCATCGTACTGGCTGTCGTCCTCGTCACCTGGACCATCGCCATGTACGTCAAATTCCACGATTTCTATAAGATGCGCGACCGCGGCCAGCGGACGTGGTGCGTCACCATTTCCATGTACGCCAGCCTCATCCTGACCCTGGCCTGTGCCTGGTACTTCACCAAAGACGCCCCGCTCACAAACGAATACGCCCTAGTTTTCCTCTTCGGCTTCATGTTTTTCACCTACATGGTCTACCGCACCCTGAGCCCGACCATGGTCGTCGGCAACCGCCGCGTCAGATATAAGTAAAAAAAGCTTGTCGCATATGCGACAAGCTTTTTTAAGTGGCTAGTAGTTAGGGGTTAGTAGTTAGCTAATGACAAATCCCTTTTGAGTTGTAGGGGCGACCACGTGGGGCGCCCGCTGGGTAGTGGGATGTTTGTCTCAGCAAACTGGCTGGGAAAGCACACATATCATGGACGGGCTCGCCACGTGCGAGCCCCTACCATTCGCTGCGGGGATTCCGCAAAAGCTCCCAATATCAAGCTATCACGATAAACTACGAACTACGATATTACTGCTGCTGAGCACGTTCTTTTTTGTAGAGGTCAGCTGTGATGGCATCGGAGCAGCATACAGCGACGACGTCAGCAACGTCTTCAGACGAGCAGCCACGGGACAAGTCGAGGATAGGTTTATCCAAGCCCTGGACCAAGGGGCCAAGAGCCGTTGCGTTAGCGAAACGCTGAACCATCTTGTAACCGATGTTAGCAGCATCGAGGTTCGGGAAGATGAGGACGTTAGCGTGGCCGGCAACTTTGGAGCCCGGTGCTTTGTGTTCGCCAACTTCCGGTACGAGAGCAGCGTCAGCCTGGAGTTCGCCGTCGAAGTCGAAGTCGACGTTGCGTTCTTTCAGGATTTCAACAGCATGGCGTACGTTGTCGACAGATTCGCCAGCGCCAGAACCTTTGGTGGAGTAGGAAAGGAAAGCAACTTTCGGGTTGAGAATCTGAACGGTACGACGAGCACGTTCTACGCAGATGCAAGCGATATCAGCGAGCTGTTCCGACGTCGGGTTGGGGATAACGCCGCAGTCACCGAGTACGAGGATACCGTTATCACCATACTGCGGAGTATTGGTCAAGAGAATGAAAGCGGAAGATACGGTTTTGTTGCCAGGACGGGGGCCGATGACCTGAAGGCCAGCGCGGATAACTTCAGCAGAAGTCGTAGCAGCACCGGATACGCAGCCGTCAGCTTCACCGAGAGCAACGAGGCCGGCTGCGAAGAAAGTGTAGTTGTTGAGCATGATTTCACGAGCTTTTTCCAGAGTCATGCCTTTCTTTTCACGACGTTTTGCGAAGTAAGCGCAAAGTTCATCCATGCGATAGTAAGTTTCAGGGTCGACAACTTCGACACCGGTGAGATCGATCTGGAATTTAGCAGCATCTTTCTTAATCTGTTCCAGTTTACCTACGAGAACGATTTTAGCAAAACCATCAGCCAAAACGCGTTCAGCAGCTTTCAATACACGACGGCTGTTCGTTTCCGGAAGAACGATTTTTTTCTGTGCTTTGGAAACGCGGGCTTTCAAATCTTCTGTAAATCTCATTTGGGTACCACTCCTTGTAAGTTCTTAGAAATTAGTAGGAATATATCCTTCGTTTAAAAGAAATATCCCATCGCTACCATTCATTATAATACAAAATTTATAGGAATCAAACATATTATTACGCATATATAAAATGAGCAGAAGAAATAGGTTATGCCGATTACGCAAGTTATAGGCCAATTCGATACGTATTTTATATCATTCACTGTAAGGGCCGCCACGTGCAAGCCCCTACAAAACAACAAAAAAACTTTAAATTTAAATCCATCTGCTAGCCACTAACAACTTAAAAGGCCCTGTCGTATAACGACAGGACCTTTTGTCTTGGTGGGCGATAACAGGATCGAACTGCTGACATCCTGCTTGTAAGGCAGGCGCTCTCCCAGCTGAGCTAATCGCCCATGATTGTGGTGACCCCTACGGGATTTGAACCCATGTTCTCGCCGTGAAAGGGCGATGTCT
>NZ_JAJBQV010000050.1 GCF_020539865.1 Megasphaera elsdenii
TGCTTGGATTTAGACGATATTCCTGTCTATAATCCTGAACAGCCGTATACTGGCATGTTCAGTGGGAAGCGTATCCACCGTGGCTTGTACCAGTTCGCCGATGGCGGGATTGCCAACGCGGATGTGAATGGAGCATACAACATACTCCGTAAAAGTAAGCAGAACTTCGATTTCGAGGGACTGTGTAAGGGGCTTTTGGACAGCCCTTTGAGAATAAGGATATCCTGACAGCTAACTCCTTTGGGATAGGTTGTCAGGCGTTAGTCCATGTATCAAACTTCTCAAGAATCTCCCGTTTCTATAAGCGGGAGAGGTTCAAAAAGAACAATCTTTCTAGTTGGTTTCATTAAGCGAAAGTGGTATAATAAATTTGATTTACATCGGCCAGATGGGAGGTTGTATAATCATGGCAGTAGTTTCGATTGACAGTGATGCCGATTTTTCTGTGAAGGTCCTTCATCAGCCAGGCATTGTCATCGCAGACTTCTGGGCTCCCTGGTGCGAGCCGTGCAAGATGGTTCATTCAGAAATCAGCCAGGCTGCCGCAGATTTTGGCGATGCTGTGAAGGTAGTACGCATCAATGTCGATACGATGCGGAATATTGCCGAAAAGTATGAAATTATGGCGGTTCCGACATTATTGTTTTTTAAAGGCGGTAAGCCACTCAAACGCATTATCGGCTATGCTTCACAGGCGGAAATCAGCAAGTTTCTGGCGTCTGTCGTAGCAGAAAGCAAGGCTGCCGGTTTTGACAACCAAAATATTGGGATGATATAATTGAATTTAGAAACGAGAGGGACGGGACGACAGTTATTGTCTATTGTCGTTCCTGTATACAATGAACAGCCGAACATTGAGAAATTCTATGAAGAGGCGACGAAAGCCGCAGCGACACTCGATATGGATTATGAAATCATCTTTGTCGACGACGGTTCTAAAGATGCAACGCCCCTCATCCTCAGCCGCTTGACTCAGCAGGATGAACACGTGCGGGCTTTTATCCTGGCCCGCAACTTCGGTCATCAGCTGGCCATTACTTGCGGTATGGATCATGCTCTTGGCGACGCCGTGATTACCATGGATGGTGATTTGCAGCATCCGCCGTCGATGATTCCTGAATTGGTCCAGAAATGGCGCGAAGGCAACGATGTCGTCCAGACCATACGGGAAGCAACGGATGATGCTGGTTTCCTCAAGCGCATGACATCGAAATGGTATTACCGTATACTGAATACTGTATCTCCAGTCCACATCACACCGGGCGGGTCTGACTTCCGCCTCATCGATAAGCGGGTTCTGGAAACGTTCAAGCAGTTCCGGGAACACGACCGTTTCATCCGCGGTCTTATTGGGGATATCGGCTATACGCAGACTTTCATTCATTTTGTAGCGCCGAAGCGTTATGCTGGGAAATCGAAGTTTTCCGTACGCAAGATGCTTCATTTTGCCCTGGACGGGATCATGGCTTATTCCAAGATTCCCCTGCGGATTTCCTTTTATATCGGCATGCTGAGCGGCTTATTGAGCTTGCTCCTGATTTTGCATGTCATCTATTGCAATATAATGGGCGAAGCCGTGCCGGGATGGACGACGACGATGATCATCGACTGTCTGTTCAGCGGGTTCCAGCTCATCTTTATTGGTGTTATCGGAGAGTATATAGGACGTATATTTGAAGAGGTGAAACACAGACCTCTGTATTGGCTGCGAGCTGAACTCGGGCAGCATAAAGACAGGTAGGGTGCGTTGTATGCCCTTCGAGACAGAGAGGAGTATTTATGTGGAAAAAAATCAGTAAAGTTTGGATCATTGCCGCACTTTTCGTTTTTGCCGCACTACCGGCGCTGGCAGCTTCTCCGCTGACTATCGGCAGCCGAGGTGACGAAGTTCGTTCGATTCAGCAGATTCTTCGCAGTAAAGGCTATCGGGTCAATGTCAACGGCGTTTACACCAACGATACAGCCCGGGCCGTATCGCAGTATCAGAAGGATAAGAAAATTCAGGTCAGTGGTAAAGTCGGCGGCTGGACCTATTATCTGCTGACAGGCAATCGTTCTATGCTGCCGCCTAAGCCGGTCATGAAGAAAGGACAGGGGACACGCTTCAACAATAGCGCTATCTCCAAATACCGTCATTTCAGCGGCGGCGATGCTTTCGGCAATCAGCTGGTCAATTCAGCATACCAATACTTGGGTATTCCCTATGTATTCGGCGGTAATACTCCAGATGAAGGTTTTGACTGCTCAGGCTTTACGAAATATGTCTTTTCCCATAATGGCATCAATCTGCCGCGTCTGGCAGATGAACAATATGCAGTCGGCCAGCGGATCCGCCGCAGTGAACTCATGCCGGGCGACCTGGTCTTCTTTACGACGTATGAACCGGGTGTATCCCACACGGGAATCTATGTCGGCAACAACAATTTCATCAGTGCCACCAGCAGTGGCGGCATCCGCGTAGACAGCCTCGACAGCGGCTATTGGTCGCCGCGCTATGTCGGTGCTACACGGGTCCGGAGATAGGCAAACTGGCTAGGGAACAGTCGTCCTCTAGCCTTTCCTTATACAACCGGGTTATGAGATAAAAAATAACAAGAAAAGGTTGCCGAACAGGGGGAAATGAGCGTATAATTTTCCCATGTAGAAAGATATTTAGAGGGAGTGTTTACTATATGAAGTACATGACGGGTAATGAAATCCGCAAAGCCTATTTACAGTTCTTTAAGAGCAAGGAGCACCTGGTCCTGCACAGTTTTCCGCTCATTCCGGAAAACGACCCAAGCCTGCTCCTCATCGGCGCCGGCATGGCACCGCTCAAACCGTATTTCACGGGTAAGCTCGTACCACCGTCGTACCGCGTCACGACGAGTCAGAAGTGTATCCGCACCGACGATATCGACAACGTAGGCCGTACTGCCCGTCACCATACGTTCTTTGAAATGCTGGGCAATTTCTCCTTTGGCAACTACTTTAAAAAAGAAGCCATTTCCTGGGCCTGGGAATTCTTGACCAAAGTCTTGGAACTGGATACGGATAAATTGTATGTCACTATCTATCCTGATGACAAAGAAGCCTATGACTACTGGCATAATATGATTGGCTTGGCTGACGAACGTATCTTTAAATTCGAAGATAACTTCTGGGAAATCGGCGAAGGTCCGTGTGGTCCGGACAGCGAAATCTTCTATGACCTCGGCCCGGAACGGGGCTGCGGTAAACCGACGTGTACCGTCGGCTGTGACTGCGACCGCTATCTGGAAATCTGGAACCTCGTCTTTACCCAGTACAATCATACCAAAGATGGCAAGTACGAACCGCTGGCCAAGAAGAATATCGATACGGGCTGTGGTCTGGAACGGCTGGCTTCGGTCATTCAGCAGAAAGAATCGAACTTTGAAACGGACCTCATCTTCCCAATCATCGAAAAAGTTATCGCTATTTCCGGCGGCGATTACAATAATCCTCGCCAGAAGATGGCCATGAAGGTCATTGCCGACCATATCCGCGCTATTACTTTTATGATTTCCGATGGCATCCTGCCGTCCAATGAAGGCCGTGGTTATGTCCTGCGCCGTATCCTGCGCCGTGCCGTCCGCTTCGGCCGTCTTTTGGGGATCAAGGATCTCTTCCTGGCCGGTCTCGTTGATACGGTATTGGACATCCTCGGCGATGAATATCCGGAAACGCGAGAACACGAAGCGCTTATTAAACAGATCATCAATACAGAAGAAAAACAGTTCAGTGCTACCCTAGCACAGGGCATGGAACTGCTCAATGATATGATGGCCCATGTAGGCGACGATAAAGTCCTTACGGGAGCTGAAGTCTTCAAACTCTACGATACGTATGGCTTCCCGATGGAACTGACCGAAGAAATTGCTGGCGAACAGGGGTTCACCGTCGACAAAGAGGGCTTCCAGGAAGCGATGAAAGAACAGCAGGAACGGGCTCGCGCTGCTCATACCAAAGTATCAGCCAAAGTCGTTACGCCGGATACGACGAAATTGGACCAGTCGAAATTGGTCAATGACGAAAAGGCTGTCAAAGCGACTATTGCTATGCTCGGTAAGGAAGGCGTTGAAATCAATGAAGCCCGCGACGGCCAAGAAGTGACGATTATCCTCGACGACAATCCTTTCCATGCTGAAGGCGGCGGCCAGCTCAGCGATACAGGGGTCCTCTGTGCTGCTGAAGGCAAGGCCCAGGTCACGGATGCCCAGGCACTGCCGAATGGCCTAGTATACCTCATTGCTAACATTACAGAAGGTGTTCTCCGTACCGGCGATGCCGTCGATATTGCCGTCGATAAACAGCGCCATTTGAACCTGGCCCGCAACCATACGGCAACGCACCTCTTGCAGGCTGCCCTGCGCAAGGTCTTGGGTAACCACGTCAATCAGGCTGGTTCCTTGGTTACGCCGGATCACCTGCGCTTCGACTTCACCCACTTCTCGCCGGTCACCCAGGCCGAATTGGATAAAATTGAAGCCTTAGTCAATGAAGAAATCCTCAAGGCTGTCCCCGTTACCATTGAAGAAATGGCCCTCGATGCAGCCAAAGAAAAAGGGGCTATGGCTTTGTTCGGTGAAAAATACGGTGATGTCGTCCGCGTTGTATCTGTCGACGACTTCAGCTGCGAACTCTGTGGCGGCTCCCATGTCGCCAATACGTCGGTCATCGGTACGTTCCGCATCACCAGCGAAACTGGGACTGGCTCCGGCGTCCGCCGTATCGAAGCTGTCACCGGCCCGGCATCCCTCAAACTGGCCAAAGATGAATCGCAGGAACTGCAGCAACTGGCAGGTCTCTTAAAAGCAAAGGTCAGCGATGCGCCAGCCAAACTGGAAGCTCTCCTGACTCAGCTCAAGGATACGGAAAAAGAATTGGCTCAGCTTAAAAAAGACGCAGCCCTGTCCGATATGGATAGCATCTTGGCAGCGAAAGAAGATATTAGCGGCGTTCCCGTCGTCGCAGCTGTGGCTCAGGCTGATTCCATGGATAACTTGCGCGATTTGGCCGATACCGTTCTCGACAAGATTGGCAGCGGCGTCGTTCTCTTGGGCATGACGAATGGCGATAAAGTGAACTTCGTCTGCAAAGTTGCCAAGAGCGATACCAAGAAAGGGCTCCATGCCGGCAAGATCATCAAAGCGGCGGCTCAGGCTGCTGGCGGCAATGGCGGCGGCCGTCCCGATATGGCTCAGGCCGGCGGCAAGGAACCGGAAAAATTGGGTGATGCCCTCAAAGCCGGTGCAGCCGCTGTCCGCGATATGTTAGCATAAATTTTTGGCAGTCATGCCAGTTGAATAAAAAGGATGTGAGTGAACATGGCAGTAAGCGACGAAACGATGATTATGCAAAACCGAAGTGAAGAACAGACCGTTGCATCCATGATTCTGGAAGATGTATATCACGCATTGGAAGAAAAAGGATACAACCCGATTAATCAGATCGTAGGCTATCTCCTGTCCGGTGACCCGACGTATATTACGAGCCACAATAATGCTCGCAGCAATATCCGGCGCATTGAACGGGATGAACTCATCGAAGAATTAGTCCGTTCGTACGTCAAACAGCACAATTTATAGGAGACATATGAGAATTTTAGGACTCGATGTCGGTTCCAAGACCATCGGTGTTGCCTGCAGCGATGCCTTGCTGATTACGGCACAGGGCGTAGAGACGATTCGCCGTAAATCCGATGAAGCAGACTTTGCCCGTCTGCGCGAACTGATTAAAGAAAAAGAAGTACACCGCATCGTCGTAGGTAAGCCGCGTCATATGAACGGTGACTACAGCGATAATATGAAGAAAATCGAAGAATTCGTCGAACGATTCCAGCAAACCGTCCCGGATATAGACATTGTCTATTGGGATGAACGCCTGACGACCGTTATGGCCCAGAATGTATTAAAGGAAGGCAATGTGCGGCGCGAAAAGCGCAAGCAGTTTGTCGATAAAATGGCAGCAATCCTTATTTTACAGAATTATTTAGACGCTCATGCTCATTAAGGAGGACTACTATGTCGGAAGAAATGAACAACGAATTGGAAGAAGTCATCATCGTAACCGCTACCGATGACGAAGGCAACGAAGTGGAATATCAAGAAGTACAGCGCATCAGCCTGGATGGCAAAGTATTCGCCTTGCTCGTCGAAGTCACGGAAGACGAAGAAGGCGGCGATGCTATCATCGCCCGCGTCGACCAGGAAGATGGCGAAGACGTCTACGTCGCACCGACGGATGAAGAATTCGACGCAGCCAATGCAAAATTCGATGAACTCTTAGATGAATAAGTGATTAAAGGGGCCCTGCATGAAGGTTTCGGCCATCATGCAGGGCCTTTTTGCTTTATCGTTCATAGTTCATCGCAATGGGATGTTTTTTCGGCCTACGATGAACGAACTACGAGGAACGAAAAAGGAGGCCCTATGGATTTACCGTCGATACAGCAGTTGCGGAATTTCGTCATTTATGGGAAGTATGGTAATTTCACGACTGCTGCCAATGCCGCTAATATTACCCAGTCGGCTTTTAGTGCGCAGATGAAGAAACTAGAAGACCTCGTCGGCGTCCGCCTTATTGAACGCTCGAACAGGGGAAGCCATCTGACGCCGGCTGGCAAGATGTTCTACACGAAAATATCCCATATTTTGGGAG
Source organism: Megasphaera elsdenii (assembly GCF_020539865.1). GTDB lineage: Bacteria > Bacillota > Negativicutes > Veillonellales > Megasphaeraceae > Megasphaera > Megasphaera elsdenii_A. The sequence continues at coordinate 6,661 of NZ_JAJBQV010000050.1, forward strand.
AATTAGAAGAAGCCATGAGCGAACTGCCAGGGCGGACTGGAAAGACCCAGCCCTTGTCGGTAGGAATCATGCTGTCCTTAGGCGATGTCCACATGAACCGCCATCTCGCTTATTTCCAGGAGCACCACAGCGGAGCCTCTTTCCGGGTCTACAACTTGGAAGTCCGGGAGATGATTCAATGGCTGAAAGATGATAAATTGGATATCGTGTCCCTCTTTTATCTGCCGGCTTTGCATCTGGAAGAGTATGAGAAGGTCTTTTTTGGCATCGAGAACCTCGTCTATTACGGACCGAACCTGAATTTGCCGCGACATTCGGTGACGCCGCAATATGTGGCGTCCCAACCTTTGGCACAGTATTCTCCGCAATACGCGATGAATAGTTACATCAATCACTATTTCACAGCCCATGCCTGTCCGCCTCAGGAAACGCAGGCCTGGTTCTCCACGCCTTATGCCATGATGAACTATTGCCAGCAGAACCGCATCGGAGCTATCTTGCCGGAACGATTTCTCCAGGCCATGGGCATGGACGATGGCTATTGCGAATTGGAACCGCCCCTGCGCCTGCCTTGTTATCTGGTCTATAAGAAAGATAATCCCAAGTATGCGACGATACAGGTCTTCGTCGACTATATCCGCCGTGTGTGTCATATTAAAAAATAATGATAAAGGTATCTGCCATCGTAAAAAATGATGACAGATATCTTTTTTTTGCGTTATACAAGAGCGGAGAGAAGGTGTAGAATCTAGCTTGCAAATATGAAAGGAGCAGTGAATACAGAATGTCGAATCAATCACTTTGGAACAAAGATTTCCTTCTCGACACAGGTATCAATTTTGTAGTCTATCTCATTTATTATTTATTGATGGTTATCATTGCCGTCGTCGCTAAAGACCAGTTGCACGCTTCTCTCGGTGAAGCCGGCCTGGCTTCGGGCATCTTTATCGTCGGCACCTTGCTGGCACGTTTGCAGTTTGGTAAAGCCATTGAATTGTATGGCCGCCGCAAATCGTTATATGGTGGGATTCTCCTCTATTTTGTAACGACATTATTATATTTTTATATCCCGAATCTCGCGATTCTCTTTGGCATCCGTTTCCTCAACGGCATGGCCTATGGCATCGTTTCGACAGCGACGAACACGATTGTCGCTTCCTGTATTCCTGCCGATAAGCGAGGCGAAGGCATCAACTATTACGGCTTGAGCACTAGCCTGGCTGCTGCAGTCGGTCCTTTCTTAGGCATGTTCCTCATCGTCGTAACTAACTTTACTTTTATCATTACCCTTTGCGCCGTCCTCGTCGGTTTGTGCATGATCGGCTGCATTGCCCTTCATATTGACGAAATCACCCTTACTTCTGAACAGGTTGCCAAGATGAACGCTATGAGCCTTGATAATTACGTTGAATATCGCGTATTGATCATCTCCATCATCGGGTTCTTCATGGGCTTCGCTTATTCCAGTGTCCTGACATTCTTGGCCGCTTATGCTCGTGAAATCAACCTGGTCCAGGCCGGCACGTTCTTCTTCGTCGTCTATGCCGTTGTCATCACTATCACTCGTCCGATGACGGGCGTCATCTTCGACCACAAAGGCGAAAACTACGTCCTCTATCCTTGCTACATCTGCCTGGCCATCGGCTTGTTCCTCATCAGCATTACCGGTGCTTCTTGGCAGCTGCTCTTATCGGGCGTTTTCGTTGGCCTTGGCTATGGTACGTTCATGTCCAACGGGCAGGCTGTCTGCATTAAATTGACGCCGTCGTACCGCATCAGCGTTGCCTTATCGACGTACTTCGTCGCCTTGGACCTCGGCATCGGCGTTGGCCCTTATGTCCTAGGCAGCCTTCATGGCCTGCTCACCTTCCCCCAGCTCTATGCCGTCGCTGCTGTCGTAGCCATTGCTTGCTTTGTTATGTACTACGTTTTCTACGGCCGCAAGATCAATCTCATCAACCGGGCCGTCCGCATCTACATTCACGCATAATACGTAATTTTCATAGATCCTATCCCCAGACTCGAGGGCTTGTCGCATGACGACAAGCCCTCTTTTAGCTGTTCGTGGCTAGTGATTAAGGGTTAGCGGATGGTTTTAAATATTATAAGAGACATCAAACGGGCCGCTAACTACTAGCCACGAGCCACTTTTTTCAGTTATAATGGATAGGTGAATAGGGGAGAGAGGGAGAGACATGACCATCAAGACGAAAATCCTGGTCGGATTGGCCTGTATCTGTTTGATACTGACGGCCTTTTTCTGGCCTGGCAAAGAAGAAGATGCCTATAGTTCCGGTGTCGTCAGGGAAGCGGAAGAAATAAGTGAACGGGAAACGGAAATGCTGGCACCTGATGAAGTCCTGCTATCTCCTAATGGGGATATACGCTTACAGACCTTGTATAACCAGAAACCGGTCTGTCTCTTTTTCTGGGCGTCCTGGAGCGGTGACAGCTTGCGCCAGCTGGCTATCTTGGAAAAAGCTTATGTCCAGTACGGTCAGGACATCTATTTCGTGACCATCCCTGTCGGACCGGATACAGCAGCTAGTCAGGCCTATGTCCGCCAACAGGGATATGGCTTGCCCCTATACCGCGCTCAGGAACAGATGCTCCGCGAATACGGCATCCATCAGGTACCGCAGCTCTTCTTCATTGCCTGCGGCGGCCAGATGACACGTCCCTTCGATACCGTATTGAATGAGCGCCAAGTGACGTATGAAATCAAAAAAATGTTGAAATAATTTTTACATACCCCTTGTCAAAGAGATAAAAGTAGGTTATAATAAACAAGTCGCACGGAGAAGTACAAAATATGGGCGGTTAGCTCAGTTGGTTAGAGTATCTCGTTGACATCGAGGGGGTCG
>NZ_JAJBQV010000051.1 GCF_020539865.1 Megasphaera elsdenii
GTGTAAACTGGTTTCGTCAACTTCCGAGGTGGCGTAAAAGTTGTAAAGTGCTGTAAATATATAAAAAGACGGCAACGATTATTATGAATATAATCGTTGCCGTCTTTACAATTTGCCTTCCACTCTATGAAATACTTAGCAAATTTCTATTAAATTTCTACTAATTTTCCAGGATTCATGATGTCATTGGGATCCAAGGCTTTCTTGATAGCTTTAATAACGTTAAGTTCAGCTTGTGGTGTACAAAGGGCGAATTCTTCCAATTTCTTATAACCAATGCCGTGTTCGCCGGACATCTTGCCGCCCAAAGCATAGACGCGCGGGAAAAGATCGCGATGGAAAGCTTTGATTTTTTCAAACCATTCTTCCGGAGAAAGACCTTTAGCATTCAAAGGCAGTACATGGATGTTACCATCGCCGATGTGAGCGACAGTAACGCAGTAGAGGTCGTATTTTTTGCGGAGTTCCGGAATCTGTTTGGTAATTTCCGGAATCTTGTCCAAGGGGACGACGAAGTCTTCGGTCTGGAACATCTTATCGACGTCGCGGGCAGCTTCAGCAAACTGTTTGCGCAATTTCCAAATACGTTTATCGGCTTCGAATTCATCAATAGAACCGTTCGCTTCTGCCAAATCGCAGAGCTGTTCCATTTTGCGGTCCGAATCATCTTCGCTGAACGATTCAACGGTGACGATGACATAATCACAGCCTTCATCGACATGAGGCATCTTCATATCAAGGAACTTACAAGTCATGCGCAGGGCTTCATTGTCCATGAATTCAATACTCGTCGGGTCAATGCCGGCTTTGAGAATCTTATTCGGCAGGGCAAAGGCGTCTTCATCAGTCTTGAAGACGCAGACCATATTGAAAGCGTACGGTGGCATCGGACGGAGCTTGACCGTGACTTCCGTAATGATGCCCAGCGTGCCTTCGGAACCGGCGAAGAGCTGTTCCAAGCAGAGGCCAGTAGAACTCTTTTTGAGGCGGGCACCCGCCTGGAGGATATCCCCAGTCGGCGTAACAACTTTCAAGCTGTAAATCTGATGGCGTGTCGTACCGTATTTGACGGCTTTATTGCCGCCAGCATTGTTAGCGACATTGCCGCCAATCATGCTGCTGTCGGCACTGGACGGGTCACCGGCATACAAGAGGCCGTGTTTAGCGGCTTCCCGCTGTAAATCACCCGTGATGACACCAGTCTGGCAGATGGCATACATATTATCGGCATCGAATTTGAGAATTTTGTTCATCCGTTCCAATTCGACGACCATACCATGATAGACCGGGATAGCGCCACAGGCAACGCCGGAACCAGCCGAGCGCGGTGTAATAGGTACTAGGTATTTATTAGCTAATTTAACGATAGCTGCAACTTCTTCTGTAGAGCCCGGGAAGACGACAACTTCCGGTTTATGGAAATAATGGGAGTTCCCTTCTTCATCGGTTTGGTATTTTTCCAAATAATCTTCGTCTGTCTTGACGTATTTATCACCAACGACCTGACGTAATTCTGCTAATAATTCCGGCGTTACTGGATTAAACTTTGTTGCCATATATAAACGCTTCCTTTCTATCGGAATCTTTCCGTATGCTTTTAAGATATAATAAATCTATCCTCCTCACGGGAGTTGAGCATAGTATACCACGTAGGAAAAACTTGTAAAGCCCGTTTTCCTGATATTTTTAAAAATAATCTCAAGAAAACGGGCTTTTTAAAGTCACACACTGGGATAGATACGTAAAGTTTTACGTTTTACGCCATTCCCGGTCCTAAAGTTTATATTTCTTTTTCATATCTTCCATGCACGGACAGTCTCAACACTCCGAAAGGGCTTCCCATTTTTCATAGGCTTCATCGAGCTGAGCCTGGGCGGCTTCATATTCTCGGGTCAATTCCATCATAGCGTCAGCATCGGTCTGGTTCTGAGGCATATTCATCTGTACCTCGTACATCTTGATAGTGGCTTCCAGTTCGGCAATCTTCATTTCGATTTTTTCCAGCTTGGCTGCCTGTCCATAGACCGGAGCCTTGGGCGGTGCTTTCACAACCTGAGCCGGTACCGCTTCCGCCTTCTTCACGGCCCGAGGAGCTTCTTTTTCATGAACAGGCGAAGCAGCCTGGACTTCAGCAGCTGCCTTTTCTGCCGCTTCCTGGGCTTCGCGGACCTTTTCCCGATAATAACTGTAATTACCGACGTATTCTATGAGCTGCTTGTTTTCCAGGACCAGCGTCCGCTGGGTAATCTTATCGAGGAAATAGCGGTCATGAGAGACGACGAGATAAGTCCCGCCGAAATCCAGCAAGGCCTGTTCCAACACTTCCCTCGTCGGAATGTCGAGATGGTTCGTCGGTTCGTCGAGGATGAGGAAATTCGGTCCCTGCAGGAAAAGCTTCAACAGCGCCAGCCGAGCCTGTTCACCGCCACTGAGGCTGTCAATGACCTTGAAGACATCGTCGCCGCGGAACATAAAGCGCCCTAAGGCGGACCGGGCTTCTTCTTCACCATAACTGAAGTCGTTCATGATTTCATCGAGAACCGTCCAGGCCCCGTGCAGGTCCGTGTGTTCCTGGGCAAAATAACCGATATGGACGCGGCTGCCCAAGGTGATATGGCCGTCTGTCGGTTCCTTTTCGCCCATGATCATGCGAATGAGCGTCGTCTTCCCTGTCCCATTGGGACCGATGAGGGAAGCCGCTTCGCCACGGCGCAAGAGGAGCGATAAATGGTCGAACAGCTGGCGGTCGGCAAAACCACCGCTGACCTTATCCAGGACCAGTACCTTCTGGCCGCACTCTTCGACGGGCTTGAAATTGAAGTGCAGCGATTCATCTTCAGGCTGCCATTCGATGCGTTCCAACCGGTCCAGCTGGGACTGGCGTCCGCGAGCCTGCTTGGCCTTGATGCCGGCCTTGTACTTGCGAATATATTCTTCCGTTTCGTGGATATGTTCCTGCTGCTTCTTATAGGCTTTTTCCAAGGTCTTCTGCTGCTGGGCATGCTGCTCGACGTAGCGCGAATAATTGCCCTTATATTTCGTTATCTTACCGTGGGACAATTCCAAGATTCCCGTCGCTACGCGGTCCAGAAAATAGCGGTCATGAGAGACGATGAGGATACCGCCGCCATAGGACAAGAGATAACTTTCCAGCCATTCCAGCATGTCTACGTCGAGATGGTTTGTCGGTTCATCGAGGAACAAATAATCCGGCCGGCGGACGAGGGCCTTAGCCAGGTTAATACGCGTCTTCTGGCCGCCGGAAAAGCTCTGTACCGGCCGGTCCATATCGGCCTCTGAAAAGCCCAAACCTTGGACGATTTTCCGCGACATCGATTCGTATTCATACCCACCGAGCCACTCGAACCGTTCCTGCATACGGGCATAACGGTTCATCAATCCTTCATCATCGGGATGAGCCTGCATGGCCTTTTCGACAGCCTTCAAATCCTTTTCCAGCTTCATGACGTCTTGCCAAGCCTCGGTAATCGTCTGACGCAGAGTCACATCATCAGCATAGGTAATGTCCTGCTGCAAATAGCCGATAGATTCACCTTCCGAAACGACGAAGGCCCCGTTGTCGTACTCCTCTTCCCCCATAAGGCACTTGAGGAGCGTCGATTTTCCAGCCCCATTAGCCCCGATAAGGCCGATTCGTTCGCCTCGGCGGATTTCAAAACTGACATCATGGAATACCGTATGTACTCCAAAAGACTTACTCAACTTCTGTACTTTAATACTACCCATCTATACAATCCTGCCCTTCCTGGCATACTGACGACAAAACAAAAAAAGAGCCGCCCCGAATCCCCATCTTGGGCAGCTGCCTCTTTTCACGTACCTATTATACCGTCAACCCTCAACCATCGTCAAGACTCGGATTCCGATGCGGTTTCGCCGCATCAATTTCATGATTGTATTACGACCATGTGCCATCTGTCATAAATTCCGGGATAAGGTAAAATATATTTCGCAAATTCAATTTCATAAAAAATAGACATAGTCTATTGCCGCTAGTACAATTAAGTTACCACACAAAATTCGTAAGGAGGCAATAGACCATGTCTGGTAATATTATACAACTTAATGAGGATCTTATAAAGAATAATTTAAAGGATCTTGTACGCAACAGTGTAGAGGAAACACTGAACGCCCTGCTCGACCACGAGGCGGATGAACTCGTCCGCGCTGGCAAGTATGAGCGAACGGGAGACCGTAAGGGCTACCGTTCCGGTCATTACGAGCGGAATTTTGGCACGACTTCCGGCGAAGTCAGATTACGCGTGCCGAAGCTCAAGGGCATCCAGTTTGAGACGGCCATCATCGAGCGCTATAAACGCCGTGAATGCTCTGTCGAGGAAGCCCTTATTAGATGTATCTGGCCGGCGTATCCGTGCGCCGTGTCGAAGATATCACCGAATTGCTTTGGGGCACAAAGGTCTCCTCTGGCACCATCAGCAATCTCAACCAGAAGGCATACAAGCACATCGAGGAATGGCGTCAGCGTCCTTTAACGGGGGAATATCCGTATGTTTACGTCGACGGCATTTACCTCAAGCGCTGCTGGGGTGGCGAGATTCAAAATGTCTCCGTTTTAGTCGCTATTGGCGTCAATAAAGACGGGTTCCGTGAGATTCTCGGAGCAGCAGAAGGCATGAAAGAAGACAGGGAAAGCTGGTTGAACTTCTTCACCTGGCTCAAAGGCCGTGGCCTTGCAGGCGTGCGTCTCATTATCGGCGACAAATGCCTTGGCATGCTGGAAAGCATCCCTGTAGTCTTTCCTGAAGCCAAATACCAACGCTGCACGGTCCATTTTTACCGGAACGTCTTCACAGTGACGCCAAAGACTAAGATGAAGCAGATTACCTTAATGCTCAAGGCAATCCACGCGCAGGAGAGCAAGGAAGCTGCACAGGAAAAGGCGGTCTCCATTGCCGCCAAGCTCCGTGAAATGAAGCTTTTATCCGCAGCCAAGAAAGTCGAGGACAGCGTGGGCGAAACCTTGACCTATATGGATTTCCCAACAGAACACTGGAGCCGGATCCGCACGAATAACCTAACAGAACGGGTGAATCGCGAGATACGCCGCCGTACACGGGCCATTGGTGCCTTTCCTGACGGCAACAGTGCTTTGATGCTCGTCTGTGCCAGACTTCGTCATGTTGCGCCTCGGAATGGGGCTCAAAACGCTATATGGACATGGAGCATCTATTCAAGATGGAAATTGAGCAGCCAAATGACGAGGAAAATCCATATATCTGATTACGATATTTACTGGCGGATGAAATGAATTGGCGAAAGAATCTTGACACTACCTGCTATCGGCCCCCCATTCATCACATACAATCGCATATAACCATGCGGCTCATGAACCGCGTGGTTATCGTATGCTTTAGGATGACAAGATGGATTCATTATGGCATGTTGTTAATCCGCTGCTTTTTACGCAGCCATTCCGAAAATATTTCAACGACCGTCACCATTCCTACCATCCCCCATAACAAGGCTCCGGCAGCGGCCCATTCATAATGCATCATCGCCAAAATCAGCGGGGTACCGATGCCACCGGCACCGACCAGACCCAGGATGGCAGCATCGCGCAGATTGATATCGAATCGGTACAGGATAGCCGCTCCGTAACGAGGTCCCAATTGGGGCAGGACAGCCCAACGGATAGATCGCACGGCAGAAACCCCCATGACCCGGCATGCGCGGTACGGCTCCAGATGAATATCGTCGATAGCGATGAGGAACCGCTTGGCCAGGAGGCCCACACTGCACAGAGTCAGTGTCAGCACACCGGCAAAAGGCCCAGGACCGGTAACGCGAATCCACATCAAGCCATATACAAAGACGGGAACCGTGCGGATGAGCAACAATATCAGCCGGGAAGCCAGTGCTGCTGGTGCAGGAAAGAGCCGGAAACTAGCGGTAAAGGAAAACCAGGCAGCAATGACCGTTCCCCCTAGTGTACCCAGAAAAGCAATGCAAAATGTTTCATATAATAACCAGGGAACGCCATCATGAGCTAAAGAACATATCATAGACCAGTCGGGATGAATGATTCCCTGTACCATAGCCGCAGCGGCTGCCATTCCCTTCCCATCTGTATCTGGCAGAACCAGCGTCTGAAAAGAGGAAAGAAATAACCCGGCCAATACTAGTCCCAATACCGTCTTTTCTGTCCGGGATAAATGTCTTTTACCAGAAAGGACCTGGCGCAGCCATTCACTGACTCCTTCGGTCAATATGACAACCCCATATAACAGTAATAGAATCATGCCAACTTCACTGTATTCGCGCCAGGCCAGCCGTTCATTCAGCAACAGGCCGATACCACCGGCCCCGACGTAGCCAAGGATAGCCGCATGACGCACATTGGCTTCCAGCATATACAATACATTAATCAGATATCCTGCCAGCACCACCGGAAGGATAGTGCGAATGAACGCCCGCAGACGGCCGCATCCCGCCGCTTCCAGCGCTTTGGCTGCTTTCTGGTCAGCATTTTCCATATCTTCATAACCCATACGGGCCATGACCGCTGTCGTATATATGCTCAGGGCCAGTGTCCCTGCCAGCGTTCCCAAGCCGACGAGAAAGGTGCACAAAAGTGCCAGGATCAGAGCCGGGATAGTACGGATGAGATGGATGACTGCCTTGAACGGAACACGCAGCCAGGCATGAGGATTGAGATAGGCACTGGCAAAGGAGCCCCCCACCAATCCCAGCACAGCTCCGATGCCTGTACCGGCCAGGGACATCTGCACCGTCGCCCAAAGTGGTGCCAGTACGATCCGGCCATAGGACATATCCGGAGGTATCATGGCTCCGGCAATATCGAAGAAACGCACACCTCGCCGCAATAAGAGTGATAAAGACACGCCGGCACTTTCCCCGCAGAGAATGGTTAATGCCAGAAACAGCAGCACCATGACCGTACGGCGCAAGGAATACCTCATGACGTCTGCCTCCCATATAAGGCCTGCAGCCGGTCTTCTGTCCAGTCTGCCGGGGCCCCGTCAAAAAATATCCGTCCATCTTTCAACCCGATAATCCGGTCCGACCAGGTCCGTGCCTGTTCCACATTATGGCTGTTCATGACGACGGTAAGGCCCTGTTCTTTTTGCAGCCTGCACATGAGCTCTAATACCTGCCGGGCTGTCAGCGGGTCCAGCGAGGCGACCGGTTCATCGGCCAGGAGAATCGTAGCATCCTGCATCAGCGTCCGGGCAATAGCTACACGCTGTTTCTGTCCTCCACTCAGGGCATGAGCCAGCGTCTGGCTGTATTCTTCCATTCCCACAGCGTCCAATGCCGCCAGCGCTTTTTCTTTTTCCACCTGAGGGAAGAAACCTGACAGGGCCCGCCAGAGCGGAATCCGGGCCAAGCAGCCATTGAGCACATTCTGCAAACACGTACACGTATCGACAAGACAGAAATCTTGGAAAATCATGCCGACCCGCTGCTGAATAGTCCGTCGCTTCCGGCTTTTCAGCGTATCGAATCGAACTTCGTCAATCCAGACTTCTCCTGAATCAGGACATACCATATGATTGAACAGGCGAAGCAGCGTTGTCTTACCGGCACCGCTGGGACCGATGACCGATACGAACTGTCCGGCCGGAATCGTAAAAGATATATCACGCAGGACAGGCTTTCCTTTCTTATATGACTGGCAGATGTGTTTTAATTCCAGCATAGCCATGATTCTTCCCCTTTTCACATCATTATTTCAATTCTTTTTGAACTTTTCGTTCGCCATCATAATCCGAACTCTGTGCCCAATCATATCCTTTATGCCCCAGTGTCTGTAATACCTTCAAGCCTTCATCGGTCTTTCCGATTTCAATGAGCGATTCGCCCAGAGCCTTGCGGAAATTTTCATCCTGCATGACCTTGCTGGTCTTGCTGACACTGACCGTATCATTATAAATCTTATCCGTTACGCCAATGACGCCGGTCTGAGACCAGATATCCGCCGTACCGCCAAACTTTTCCTGCCAGTTTTTGGCCATATGGGCGCGGATATGTGAATAAGCCACGATGACATCCACCTGTCCCGATGCCAGGCGCGCTGTCAAAGTCGTATATGAATCAGACTGTACGACATGGGACAGATCAGAAATCTTCTTGCCATAATTATCCTTCAACCACAATGACGGATACAGATACCCCGAAGCAGATGCCGGACTCATGACGCCCCAGGTCAAGTCATTCAATTCATCCCATGTTGGCTTTTCCCCCCGTTTTACCTTGGCAAGAAGCGCCTGCCCTTTGGCACTGGGTCCGACAACGATTGCCGATCGATAATATTTTACCAAATCCTTCTTGAACGCTTCCGGTGTGCCGTTATTCCAAACAGACAAATCTGTCGTATCCTTGTCAATGCCCTGGCGTAGAGCCGTCAACAGTACATCAACATCGTTGTCATACATGACATACGTAGCTCCGGAAATGAAACCCATATCGGCACTGCCCGAACTCAGCGCTTCCCCGACAGCATTATAAGAGGTACCGACATTGATAGTTACTTTCTTGATATTGTATCCTTTTTCCTTCATTTTTTCCTGAATCATCTTCCCCAGCGGTTCCGTTTTCGTCTGGATGGTATCAGCATCCTGATAGGGAGATACGGCGATTTTTAATTCTTCTACCTCTTTCGACCCGCTCTTCTGCATGTCGCTGCTGCCACAACCAGACAGGAATACACAACTCATAAGCAGTGCAGATATCAAGACTTGCCATTTTTTCATCATCATCGACTCCTCACAACAATATAATAATACACATTACAGCCATACAAAAAAAAGAGAGGTCCCTGCGTCCCTCTCCGTACAACCAGTCCATGTGACAAAAAGGGACTATGATTTCCACATAACGGTCGGCATCTCTGGCACCCTCTCAGTCCGGCACACGAACTCCCTCGCATGTTGGTCGTTAATATTACTATATAACAAATCCAGGGAGCTCCCCCAAGATTCATATTCAGACCTCTTTTAGTATAATATATGCAATTTGCAAATTCAAGGTAAACAATACCCGTCTTTCCCATTCTCTAATGCAGAAGCCATCGGGAATCTGATGGTATTACGACCGTGTGCCATCTGTCATAAATTCCGGCTATCTCCAGGATTCACGCGGGACGCCTTAACAGGACGTCCCCTACCATATCGCATACAGGCGATGGAAAACACAAAATAGCCGCCCAGGACTCCAATCTTAAGCGACTATTTTTGTGGTTCTTATTCGGTTGGTGCTAGCCACACAAAGGTAGACGATAAAGTATGCCTATGATATACTAGCTTCGAGGTTCTGCCTAAAACGGTAGGCGGTTGGTCCCTTGCTTCCTAAGGAGGGATCTTGTGTGAACCCTCCAATCCATGGGAAAGGTGGTCCTATGTCAAGTTTGAGTACAAATTAAATTGAGGTTTCTATCAATCAGTTA
>NZ_JAJBQV010000052.1 GCF_020539865.1 Megasphaera elsdenii
TCATACTAAGGCCCCCTATATATACTTTTATTGTATCACTTTATGGAAAACCTCAGTTTGACTTGTCCTATTTATATGCTAGCACCAATATGATGATTTAGGCAGTTAGCCTTTACTGTAAAGTAGTGGAGCCGGACTCATATATCGCTCCTTTCAAAAAAATCTCGTCGTAGACTTCTAAGGCCGGACCTTCCATTGCTTCCAAAGCGACTTGCCAGCCATAGGATTGGGTCAGATGGTCAAGGATGCGCAAGCTGCTTCGGAGTTGAGGACGAGCCTGTTGATTCATTTGGTTTTGGCCATATTTTGGTGAAGTGTTTTTCAGAAATGACGTGTACGAAAATTGTACCAAAATATAGTGTAAATTACGAAGATAGACCTGTTTTTACGAAATGGATGAATCAGAAATGCGATGGTTAAGCCATTTTAGTTTAGCGAAATTCAGTAAAGCATACGAATGGGAATAGTTGTAACAATCCTTGCAAATCGCTTAACCAAGCCGTTTATGAGAATTTTGCTTTTTATATTATAACCATGTGCCATTCGTCATCAATTCTGGCTATATACAGGATTCATGCGGGCTCGCCACGTGCGAGCCCCTACGATGCGGCTTTGCCGCGACACACTCACTATGTTGACTCTTTTCGGTTACTGGTTTTATAATGACTGTAGATTCTTGTGAAACGAGGAGGTATAGCTAATGGATTATCGGAAATTTGGGGAAACTTATTATATTCGGCTGGATCGGGGCGATGAGATTATCAGTTCGATTTTAGGGATTTGTCAGAAAGAACAGATTGAATCGGCTATTTTTTCAGGTATTGGCGGCTGCCGTTCGGCCGAAATCCAGACGTTCATTCCGGAAACGGGAAGTTTTGAGGTCCAAGAGCTGAAAGGGATGCTGGAACTAGTCTCGCTGACTGGGAATGTCGTTACTGATGATGCGGGTGCCTATTTCCATCACACCCACGCGGCTTTTTCTTATAAAAAAGATGGCGAACATCACATTGCGGCAGGGCATATCAAGTCGATTGAAGTTCTGTACACGGCTGAAATCGAACTCCGGCCCGTCCTTGGTGGACGGATTCGGCGGAAATATGACCTGGAAACGGGAACCGGATTTTGGGATTTCAGTTAAAAAAATATTGCAGTTATGATGTCTGTCGGCGCCTTGATTTTCTCCATGGGAGGTATCATCCTTCATGAATGTGTGGATTGAGCTTTGACGTGAAGAACGGTAAAATCGTGAGATCGATCTACAGATGAACTAACAATTATATTACGACTATGCGCTATTCGACATGGTATCGGATATCCACAGAATTCACGGCGGTACGCCATCGCTGCTGTCCGTCCTGCACCTCTCTAGGGCGATACCTGACGAGTCAAAAGGCTTTAGGCGCGTCCATTACCAAATCGCCCCTAGGCGCTTTTAAAACGAACAAAGCAGAGGCTGTCGCACGAAGTATTTTAGCTTTGAGCGGCAGCTTTTTTTAACGAAAGAAAAAATGAAAAAATATTAGCACTTTCTTAATGAGAGTGCTAAATGGGTATATAGTATAGATGTAGTCAGGAAGGGGCTACAGAGAGAAGTCAAATGAGCAAAAAGCTCAAAGGACAAAGAAAGTTAAAAGTGATCGTTCATAGCAACAGTGAAGGAATTGTTGGAAGAGGGTAATGATTATGTTAAAAGGTTTATTTCCAGTTGTAACGAGTAATGATTTGGTATTCCCGGATGATTTCTTTGATAACTTCTTCAACGATTTTGAAAGTCCTGTGAAAGGCAGCTACAGCGTACCGCGTGTCGATATCGAAGACACGGATAAAGCTTATGTCCTCACGGCAGACCTGCCGGGCATGAAGAAAGAAGACATCAGCGTTACTTATAAAGATAATGTCCTGACGCTCCTGGCAAAACACGAAACGAAGACGGAAGACAGCAGACAGGCGAAAGACAGCAAAGACGCTAAAGATGCAAAAAGCGGAGAAGCGAAAGCGGCTGTACCGCAGAAGCATTATATCCGTCAGGAACGTATGAACTGCACGTATTGCCGTCAGTTCACGGTCCGCAACATCCAGAAAGATGGCATCGAAGCCGCATATAAAGACGGCATTTTGACCGTAACCCTGCCGAAAGTCGATCCGCAGAAAGAAATCGAATCCCATCGCATTACGGTTAGATGATTGGCAGTTAATTGCTGGCCGTTAGTAAAATGATGATTCTGAAAAAGTGCTTCTCCGAAAGGGGAAGGTGCCGCAAAGCGGCGGAAAGTTGTTTTTTCGGAGTATGTAAGTAAAAAGAAGGCATGACTTATGATGAAAAGCTTATTCCCGATTATTGATAACAACGAATTCAGTGTTCCTGATGTTTTTGATAATTTCTTCAATGATTTTATGTGGCCGCAGCAACAGTTCTCAATGCCGAAGGTCGATATTGAAGACCGGGGCAGCGAATATGTCATGACAGCCAATCTGCCAGGTGTCCACAAAGAAGACATTCACCTGAGCTACGACAATAACGTACTCACCTTGTCGACGACGTAGCAGGCAGAAAACAATACCCAGGATGACCAGAAGAACTACATCTGCCGCGAACGCAGCAGCTCGTCCTTCTGCCGTCGGTTCCCTGTGACGGGTATCCAGGAAGATAATATCCATGCTTCCTTCGATAATGGTGTCCTGACCATTGTCCTTCCTAAGGATGCCCAGCAGGTACAACCTGACCATATCATAAACATTCAATAATACTCTCTCAACAAAAGGGGCTGTACCCGGGAGCCATCCTGGGTGCGGCCCTTTTGGCATACATAGGTAGCCGGTAAATGTTTTTATAAAAAACGAACAGCTGACATATGGTAAAGCTGTCAAATCTCAGCCGGGGACTTGTAGCGCCTGGCTCAAATACCTCGATGTCGGAGACGGTGCTTATCTTGGCGGTTCGACGAATAATTCGTGTGGCAATCCTGCTAGTTGTCATTTTGCCGATGGCAGTATATAATAAATGATATTGATAAGGAAAGGTGATTACCATGGATTTACCGCGTATCAGCCGCTATATTAGTCTGATTTTGCGCCACAAGCCTTGGGTAGCCGGCATCACGCTGGATCATCATGGCTGGGCTGACGTAGAAGAACTGCTGGCCGGCGTCAGCAAAAAGTATCCTATCGATAAAGGAATCTTGGAAGAAATCGTGCGCACCGACAACAAGCGGCGCTATTCCTTCAATGAAAACAAGACGAAAATCCGGGCCAATCAGGGCCATTCCATCCCGGTCGACGTCGAGCTTCATGTGGTCACGCCGCCGCCTATCCTTTATCATGGTACGGGCGAGAAATACACGGATTCTATTGAGCACCAAGGACTGCTGCCTAAGAGCCGGCTCTACGTCCATCTTTCGGGCGATGCCATGACGGCCCGCAAAGTCGGTCAGCGTCACGGCAGGTCTGTCATCTACACCGTTGCCAGTGGTGAAATGGCGAAGGAAGGCTATACATTCTACCGTTCTGTGAACGGTGTCTGGCTGACAAAAAAAGTGCCGCCCCGCTTCTTGACGTGGTATGCAGCACCTATTTCAGATCACGAGGGGAGATAAAATATGCTGCTCTTAGAAATCATTGAAGATATCCTGCCTATTATATTGCTGATGGTCCTGGGCTATTTCCTGCGTGAGAAAAAATTTATCGATGACGGGTTAAACAAGAACCTCGCCTTTTTAGTCATGAACATCGCCCTGCCGTCATCCATCTTCGTTTCAGTGATTAAGACGCTTGACCTGTCTCAACTGGGCAGCCTGACAGGTCCTCTCATCTCCGGCGTGGTGATACTGGCGATTCTCTATCTCATCAGCTTCATTTTGGTAAAAGTCTGCCGCATCCCGCACGGGCGCCAAGGCAGCTTCATCAACGGCATCGTCAATACGAACAGCCTTTTCATCGGCATGCCTTTAAATGCGGCGTTATTCGGCGACCAGTCCATTACGTATTTCCTCGTCTTCTATGTACTGAGCCTGCTTTCTATTTGGACTGTCGGCGCCACGTTGGTACTCAACGACCCGAGTAAGCCTGACGCTGCGGCCGGCGGGGCCCGCTTCCAGCCAAAACGCCTGCTTCAGGCGCCGCTGGTTGGCTGTGTTGCTGCCTTTCTCGTCCTCCTTTTTGGCATCTCCATTCCCAAGCCCCTCTTTTCGACGCTCAGTTATCTTGGCAATATGGTCACTGGCCTGTCGCTCATCTATATTGGTATCAGCCTTTCGGTGGCCGGCCTTGCCAGCATCCGCTTCGATAAGGATACGGTCGTAGCCATGCTCGGCAAATTCGCTCTCAGCCCGGCTTTGACAGCGGCTATCTTCGCCCTTGCTGCCAGCCTTGGCGGTGTCCTGCCGGCCATCACCAGCCAGACCTTCATCGTCCAGAACGCCGTGCCGACCATCGCCGTCCTGCCCATCTTGGCTACTCAGGGCAAAGGCGACGTCACTTACGCCGCCAACCTGGTTACTATCGGCATGCTGCTCTTCGTCGTCGTAGTCCCGGCAGTCATGCTATTTATTTCGTAAAAGAACGGCAAGCATAGCTGCAGACAGTTTTGTCGGGTTTGAAAAACCCGGTCATTGATAAACTGCGGCGGGATTTGGAGAAGAAATAGGGCACATCAAATCGATAGAGGTGCTGTACACGGCTGAAATCGAACTACGGCCCGTCCTTGGCGGACGAATTCGGCGGAAATATGATCCGAAAACGGGAACTGGATTTTGGGATTTCGGGCCAGAAACGGATTAACGGGATCGTGTATGATGTTTCATCATGCACGGTCTTTTTTCTGTGCAGATTCCCTGTAAAATTGCCCCAAGTCTATATACAAAAAGAGAGTATTTTATGAATCCCTCAAGCGAGGATTTCCATGAAATGCTCTTTTTTTTGTAAAATTTTTTGTAATATTTTATTAATATATAGTACTAAATAAATATTAATAATTTACAATGTAAAGAATAAAAATATAATAACAAATCGGCGTCTATGCAACTGTAAAATGCCCTTGCTAAGCCTTTTATTAATAAAAATAAGTGCTATAATGATACCACAAAAAGACCATATAAAATACATAAAAACGCAATATAGTGAAAGGCGGTGCATCGAAAAAATCTTACCCGGTATATAAGGCGAAGTCATTATAAGTAAAGGATGCGCAAAATTATGAACAAAATATTTAAAGCAAAACCAGACATTGCTACGTTGTCGTCTCGGAACTAGCAAAAAGTCATTGCAAAACCACACAAAGTCATACAGTCAGAAGCAAAACAGCCTTGACGGCAGCTGTGTTGCTGGCATTGGGAGCTTTCTCGTTTGTAGGGATGACTCCAGTGCAGGCAGATGAAAGCTTACTGAATAATGATTTTGTGGGAGCCAATGATTACTATTGGTATTATGACGAAAAGGCTAAGGAATGGAAAACATATCAATATAAAGCAACGGATATCTTTAATAATCGTTCACGGCACGACTTACCAAACTATCAAGGAGCCGGCGCAAAGTTACCTGGTGCCATCACTGCGGGGTTATATGCACAGGCAGGACAGCAGACCGTCACCATTGGTGATCGCAATGCCGGCCAGTCAAAAGGCAGTGTATTTATCGGTGAATATAGTGGATAATAATGGGGATAATGCTCCGGTTGGGCTGAAAAATAACTATGTAACATCTGTCGGATTTCAGTCTGATGCAACTGGCTGGGGTTCTATTGCCATTGGCTCCAATGCAATAGCTGAAAATTCAAAGACGGATAAATGGGTCGTACAAGAGAACGGAAATGCTAATACTTCCGGTACAGTACGTGACGATACTTATAGCATAGAAGCAAATCCGACAATCGAGGGAGCTTCTGTCGCTTTAGGCTATAACGCTCATTCCCAAGACGGTAACATCGCCATCGGTGCCGGATTAGTAGCTACTGCTACGGCTTCAACAGCTAAAGTATACTTGACAGATTAGGCGGCTTATGTATCCGTAGGTGGTACTGTTACGACAACCGATCCTAAGACGCAAAAAACGACTACTACGACTACGTTGCGCCGACTTACCAATGTCGCCGACGGTGCTGCTGATTCGGATGTTGCAACAGTCGGCCAGCTGAAGAAACTGTCTGATAAAGCAGGTGTCAATGAAGGCTGGGGAATCAATATTGCTGATGAAAAAGACCCGAACACCGGAAAGGTAACTAAGAAAAACGTCATCAGCCTGAACCGCAACCTGGGGACCAACTATGCGGATAAAGCTCATAATGGCGATGAAAAGGTAACTGTAGCAGTAGATGATACGGGACTGGTTCTGGGTGGTTATGCAAAAGATGCGGAGAACAAGAACAATCCGGCAGTAACATATGGCGCTACAGGTGATGATTCTGTCACAGTTGGCGGCATGAACGGCTTGGCCTTTGGGAAGGGTAGTGTCCCGGTGGCATGGATAATATTGCTTCTGGTGTCAATGCCACGGTTGTTGGTGGTGACAATAATGATGCTATCGGCAATCAGTCTTCTGTATTCGGTGGACGTGATAACACGGCCGCAGGCATAGCGTCAACGGCCAGTGGTGGTATCATGAAGGCAGCTGTTGGTCAGCAGGCAACTGCCATTGGCGGTTCCATTACGTATTGGGAACAAACGCTACTGCTGTTGGCGGCTTGGGACGAGACTATGCGAATGGTGAAGTCGTCTACGACAGTGCGGTACGAGGTAGTTATTCTGTAGGCATTGCTGGCGGTTTTACCGGCGAAAACGCAATCGGTGCTCTGGCAGCTGGCCATCAGGCAGTCGTCACCACGGAAAATGGCACGGCCATCGGCTATCAGGCTACGACGGATGAAGCGAATACCATTGCTTTCGGCCATGATGCAGGCGATATCTCCGGCTATACCATCGAATGGAACAAACTGCCCGAAGGTCAGGTCAATGCTGATGTAACGACTAATGATTATACCAAAGCTCCGAAATCTGTAACTCCTACGACATATAAAGATGCTTACTACAACTGTCTTGTCAAAGTTGCCGATGGTATTGATGACCACGATGTCGTCGTCATGGAACAGCTGAAGCAGTACGCTGAAAAAGATGCATCAAATCTTGGCAACAACATCGAGGTCTATAAGACAGATAAAAATGGCAACGTGCAACTTGATGACAACAAAAAGCCCATCGAAGATAAAGATGCTACGACAACGGTTCAGAATGTACGACAACGGTTCAGAATGCCAATAAAGACGCCTGGGGCAAGGCTCTTGGCGCAGGCAACACCATTTCCAACTCCTATCGTGATGTAACGAGTGATCCTATAGAAGTTTTAACGAATAGACACGATCCAGAAGCATTGAGAAAGCTCATGAAGGATGCCGTCAAGGAAAGGACAGGTCATGGTCATGGGCGGCGGCAATAACGTCGAAAGTGCCTATATGAGCCAGGTTGTCGGTGTCGGAAATACTGTCAAAGGTAATCAGGCGAAGAATGATAAAAACGAATGGGTTACTGATACATCTAAAACAGCTATCAAGGATTATGACTCTGAAAAGTCTTCACAGTACAACTACGTCGACGGCTTCCAGAACGAACTGACTAACGGCAAACATGACTATATCATCGGTTCGAACAACAAGGTCAGCGGAGACAGCACAGACAAGAATCAGTCCAATATCGTCTTCGGAGACAATCATGAACTGACGGATCAGAAGAACAACGTCATGTCAGCGCCGAGGGCGGCGTAGCTATCGGTAGCGGGTCTGAAGCTACTGTAACTGGTAAGTCCACTGAAGGATATGATCCTACTACCGGTAAGAATTCAACAGAGACTACTGCTACTTGGTCTAAAAATACCATATCGTATAGTAGAACAAATATATGATCCAACACGGTAGATAAAATCGTTTTTATTCAAGTAGCCAGTGGTTCTCGGAATAGTAATATCGTTTGACTCGGATAGTATTTTGTATAGGAAAAGAAAATTCGAAAAAGGGAAGAGAACTATTTATGTACATCCATTGCTGGAGAAGGAAAGAGATACTACTAGTTGCTACAGGGTAAAAAAAGAACCGCAGTTC
Source organism: Megasphaera elsdenii (assembly GCF_020539865.1). Classification (GTDB taxonomy): domain Bacteria; phylum Bacillota; class Negativicutes; order Veillonellales; family Megasphaeraceae; genus Megasphaera; species Megasphaera elsdenii_A. Next base: position 8,081 of record NZ_JAJBQV010000052.1, read on the forward strand.
ATTTGAACTGCGGTTCTTTTGATGAAAGTGGGATTATCTAACTAGTAATTATTGAGCATCGTTAGCTTTGACAGCTTCGATTTCTTTATTGAATTCTTTAACGAGCTTCTGATCTACTGTACCGCCTTTTTTGAGCGCTTTGTAGATAACCTGAGCCATTTCATAACGAGTCATCGTACGATCACCGTGGAAATCGCCATCAGGATATCCTTCGACGATACCGTTGCCAGCGAGTTTGGAAACAGCTTCATATGCCCAATGATTAGCTGGAACATCCGGGAATTCTTTCGTCAAAGATGGGTCAACAATAGCGAGTATAGAAGTGAGTTTTTGGTTTTGAGATTCCAACTGGGAAATCTTCTGATCCATAGCAGCCAAACGTTCAGCTACGTCATCGGAAACAGTGCCGTTAGAGCCTTTGCCGACACGGAATGTAATGCCGACATTGCCAGCAGTCTTTCTATCAGAACCGAGGGAAGAAGAAACGCCTAAGGAAAGCAGCATGTTACGATTTGGATGATAGAATCCGCCCAATGCCATAGCTTGTTTGCCGTCATAGGTACCAGCAGCTGCGGAGAGCTGGAATTTAGAACCAGAACCGTTCCAATCGAGCGGATGCAAGCCAGCCAAAGCAGCGGAAATAGCACCTACGTTGTCGATTTCAGTACCGAGGTCGCTAACGTCATGACGTAAGGACTGAATAGCGGAGCTGTTATCGGAAATACGATTGCTTAATACCGTATCAGCAGCAACACGATCATTCGTTTCATTTGTGATAGCAACTTTGTTATCGGAAATACGATTGCTTAATTCGTTATCAGCAACAACGCGGTTATTTTTTTCGGTTTCAATATCTTTTGCATTTTTTTCAGCAGCAAGTGTGTTCTGATTTACACCATCTGTTAAGTTGGTAGCATGATTATAAAGAACGCCATTGCCGGTTACTTTAAGAGCAGCATCAGCTTTATCATTTGCTTTGGTAGCATCTTTCTGTGCAGCATCAGCAGTAGCTTGAGCTTTGTTAGTAGCAGATGCATTGGCTTTAATATCTTGCTTGTTTTGTTCAATATCTTTTGCATTTTTTTCAGCAGCAAGTGTGTTCTGATTTACACCATCTGTTAAGTTGGTAGCATGGTTATAAAGAACGCCATTGCCGGTTACTTTAAGAGCAGCATCAGCTTTATCATTTGCTTTGGTAGCATCTTTCTGTGCAGCATCAGCAGTAGCTTGAGCTTT
>NZ_JAJBQV010000053.1 GCF_020539865.1 Megasphaera elsdenii
TCAGATAACTGAGTCCATTTTTTTTAGATGAGGCTATTCTGTTACAGCCCCTTTTCGTGGTTCGTGAGCCGTGATTGCGAAATAGGCTCGCTAACGCATCGCGCAATGGTCTTCATCACGGCAAACGCCAAACGATCCACGGCAAACGTCATTTTTTAGGCATCTTTTCTGCATTTTTCAACATATCCGTGACGGCGCTGATGATGTCGTCATCGCCCTCTTTAGCGATGTTACCCAAGATAGCGGCGACTTCCATCGTATCGCCATGCTGCCAGGCCAGGCAGTGAATGGTTTCCGTAAAGGGATTGCCATTGATGACCAGCGATTTGGCAATGGTCCATTCATAAAAGAGATGACCATTGGTCTTTTTCGCCGTCACCGGCGAGACGACGCGGAAGCCTTGCGGCAGGCGCCCTGGCATATTCTGGTTCAGCCGATTCATGAGCGTCCGCATATCCGGCTGGCTGCCGATATCGCGGAGATAGGAATTTTCCCGGTTCTCCCCGTAGACAGCGGCTTTGACGTCCCAAATCGTCGCCGTATAATGCAACAGATAGGCATACTGGAAATCAGCATCATCTTTCTTGACGACTTGATACGTTTCCGGTTGAATCGGGAAGATTTTTTCAAACAAGGCGATAACATCGTTGCCTTCATCGGCAGCCGTCAGCATGGGCTGTCGCCCGGACTGCATGTAGATATCGTCGGGAACCGTAATGACGCCCCAGTTGGGGAACTTAGTCAATGTCCCTTTATCCTTGGCCAGGGCAGCCGTCCCCATCGCTAAGATGGCAGCTGCTACCAGCACGATTGCTTTAATTTTCATGGTTTCACTCCTCGTTTTTCTTACACAATGACACGTCCATTGTATCTCATGACGCTTTTTCTGTCAAAAAAGAGGAAAATATGATATGATATAGTTATGTAAATCGCCTTAATCTATACGGTTCAGGCATATTCCCACTTATTTAGGAGGTTAATCACTATGGAATTCAACATCAAAGCAAACTCGACAGCAGAAGTTTCTGAAAAATGCACAGAAAACAATACGGCCATCAAATTGGGTAGCGGCAAATCCCCGGTCTATGCGACACCGGCTTTGGTAGCTCTCATGGAAAATGCAGCCATCAACGCCTGCGACCCTCAGCTCCCAGAAGGCTATAACACCGTCGGCATCGCCATGAACGTCAAACACGTCGCAGCTACACCGATTGGCCTGACTGTCACGGCCAAAGCCACCTTGGTCGAACAGGACCGCAAGAAACTCACCTTCAAAATCGAAGCCCACGACGAAGCCGGGCTCGTAGGCGAAGCCACTCACGACCGCTTCATCATCGAATCGGCACCGTTCCTGGCCAAAGCCGAAGCTAAAAAAGCAGCAGCAAAATAATAGCAATAAAAAAAGGCTGTCGCATAAGCGACGGCCTTTTTTTCGTGGTTCGTTTGGCGTGGTTCATGGTTCGTTGCTGCAAATCTGGCTCGCTGACGCATCGCGCGATGGGCCTCGTCACTGCGTGACATCGGCAAGAACCCCTCCCACCTCCCCTGCGAAGGGGAGCTGTCAGCGCAGCTGACTGAGGGGTTCTACAGGAGCGATGCGTCAGCGAGCCCGTCTCATTACGGCAAACGCCAAACGAACCACGGCAAACGGCTTTTATTTTACAATGACAGCCAGTACGTCGCCGGTCTTTACGTTATCACCGGGATTGACGCGGATTTCGTGGAGCGTGCCGTCTGCCGTAGCTGTAATGTCGTTCTGCATCTTCATGGCTTCCAAGACAAGAATGATGTCGCCTCGTTTGACAACTTTTCCGGCTTCAGCTTTGAGAGCCGAAATCTTGCCCGGCATGGGGGCTTTGACCGTAATAGCACCCTCAGGGATTGGGCCGCCTACAGCGGGAGCCGGCGTAGCTGCCGGTGCTGCCGGTGCGGGGGCGGGAGCTGCCGGTGCGGGGGCCGGTGCAGCAGCCTGCGGAGCTGGAGCCGCTACCGGAGCGCTGCCCATTTCTTCGACTTCTACTTCATAAGCTTTGCCATTGACAGTAACCTTGAATTTTTTCATATACGTACATCCTCCTGGACTTAAATATTCACTTCATTAACGACTCATGCCACCCAGGCGGGCTGCCATAGCCCAATTTTCCCGATGGCGTTTATAACCGCGTTTCTGTGGACGAATAGAGCGGATAGCGGACGGCGGATAGCCATAAGCGGCGACAGCTGCCATGATGACGGCGACGACTTCATCGTCTACACCCTCTGAAGATACTTGCGGAGCCGTTTTTTCCACGACAGCCATCGGCCGGGCTGTGACGACGGCAGGCTGACGCTGGCCGACAGGGACGACGGGATGCGTCAGTTCTGTCTTTTCCTTTTCTTCCGGTTCCGGCAGGACTGCTTTTTCAGACTTGACAGCGTCCTTCAAGTCCTGGACAGCTTCTGCCAGTTCCTTGACGCTCTGCTGAAAATCGGCGACGTCCTTCATCTTGTCTTCCAAAGCACGGAAGCGGGTATTATAGTACCGGCTCAAAATCAAGGTCATAGCAATCAGCAGGACGATGACGGCAAATTGAATTTCTATCATACGGCAGCCTCCTTATAACGGCATGTTGCCGTGTTTCTTCGACGGCCGTTCTTCCCGTTTGCTGTAAAGCATAGCCAGGGCGCTGATGATGCGCGGACGCGTTTCCTTCGGTTCGATGACGCAATCGATCTGGCCGTGTTCGGCTGCTTTATAGGGCGTCGAAAATTCATTGATATATTCCTGTTTCTTCTTTTCCTTTTCCGGATCGTGTTTGAAGATGATATTGGCTGCGCCATCAGGGCCCATGACAGCGATTTCTGCCGACGGCCAAGCCATGACCATATCGGCACCGAGCTGACGGCAGCACATGGCGATGTAGGCGCCGCCATAGGCCTTGCGGGTGACGACAGTAATCTTGGGAACCATCGCTTCACAGTAAGCATACAGCATCTTGGCGCCGTGGCGGATGATACCACCGTATTCCTGGGTCGTCCCAGGCAGGAAGCCCGGTACATCGACGAAGGTGACGACAGGGATATTAAAGCTGTCGCAGAAGCGGATGAAACGGGCTGCTTTGTCGGACGCATTGATATCCAGGCAGCCGGCAAGGAATTTAGGCTGGTTAGCAATAATGCCAACGGTCTGTCCGTCAAAGCGGGCAAAGCAGGTGATGATATTCAGGGCATAGTTTTCCAATACCTGGAATACATTACCATCGTCGACGCAGGATTTGATGACATCGAGCATATCATAAGGCATGCTGCTGTTGTCGGGAATAATCGAGTTGAGGCTTTCATCTTCCCGGTTCGGATCGTCATCAGATTCGACGATCGGTGCTTCTTCCATATTGTTGCTGGGCAGGAAGTCGAGGAGAGCCTTGATTTTTTCGATGCAGTCATCTTCATTTTCACAGGCAAAGTGAGCGACGCCGGAAATGGAGCTGTGCGTCATGGCACCGCCCAGTTCTTCTGCCGTTACTTCTTCGGCCGTGACCGACTTGATGACGGCCGGGCCCGTAAGGAACATGTCTGATGTATTCTTGACCATGAAGACGAAATCCATCAGAGCCGGGCTGTATACAGCACCGCCGGCACAAGGCCCCATGATGACGGCGATCTGCGGGATGACGCCGGATGCAGCCGTATTATTCATGAAGATGCGGCCAAACCCGGACAGGGCATCGACGCCTTCCTGGATGCGGGCACCGCCGGAATCATTGATGCCGATGACAGGCGCCCCCATCTTCAGGGCCATTTCCTGCATCTGGGCAATCTTGTGGGCATGCATTTCGCCAAGAGAACCGCCTTCGACGGTAAAATCTTCGGCGTAGGCGAAGACCAGACGGCCGCGGACCGTACCGTAGCCGGTAACGACGCCATCGCCGGGGATTTCCTTTTCCTGCATGTTGAAATTCATGCAGCGATGATGAATGAACTGCCCCATTTCCGTAAAGCTGCCTTCATCAAATAATTTAGCCAGCCGTTCGCGGGCTGTCATCTTACCTTTTTTATGTTGCGAATCAATTCGCTTCTGACCGCCGCCCATCTCGATTTTCGCGAGCTTTTCATGGAGCTGGTCAATCTTTTCCTGAACTGTAGCCATTCATATACCTCCAGTATCAAAGTATTTCATCAGGTCACATAACAATTAATTATATCATAGAATATTCAAATTTTATAGTCTTGCGCCTATACCGTTCAGTACTGGCCGCGGACGACTTCCACCTTCTTCCCGCAAAAGGCGATCCCGTATTTCCATACCATCTGGATTCCCCGCCGGCGAAATTCCGTCACGTATTCCCGCTCTTCAATTTGCTGCAACGCCTCCTTGGCCTTATCGGCCATGTCCGCTTCACTGTCAGCTACCTTGAATTCCATGATGACTCCAGCTTTCTCTCCCCCCCTGGGGATAATGGCCAGGTCAAAGCGCCCGTATCCGCTTTCCCGGTTCGATTCGACGGTATAGTCCTTGCCCAGGAACAACGCCGTCATGCCCAGCATGAAACCGTGGTAAAAACTTTCCTTATTCGCTGTATCGTAGACGCTGACGACAGCTTTTAAAATCTGCTGCAATTGCAGGACAAAATTTTCTGCTTCCCCATCCAGGAGATAATCGAACAAGTCATCAAAGGTATTCTTATTGACATCTTTCGCCAGTGTATTCAGGATTTCAGTGCTGTAGAGTTTACGTATCTCTGCATTCGGGATGCGGAGTGAATACCGGTCATCGCTAAGAGACAATGCCTTGTCTACAGTCAAATACCCTGTCGTCAAAAGCAAGGTAAACAGAGTTCCCTGGTTTCGGCCTATTTCCGGATAAATGACGCTTTCATCCAGCGTAACGCGGACACTTCTCCCCTCTAACAGCGCATAGACCTGCTTTATCCGCAGTGCATCGGCATGCGACAACAGGACCCGTAAAATCCCATTGCCCGAAGACCGTACCCAATACGGCCGGGGATAGCATCCATTGGCTACGTAATTGATGACCGACCAGGGATTATAAATTTCACTGCCGCCAATTCGATAACCATCGTACCAAAATTTCAGCTCCGGCAGATGATCCTGTAATTGCAACGCCGCCAGCAACGATTGCACCTCTTGAGACGTAAATCCAAAGACTTCACCATATCGGCTGCGCAGCACGGAATAAACATCGAAATTATTCAAGCCGCTAAAAATACTTTCTTTCGCGACGCGCAGGACACCCGTAAGGATGGCAAACTCCAGATTATCGTTGGTTTTCAGCACACTGCCCAAGAACTGTTTCATAAAAGCGATGCAGTCATCGTAAAAACCGCCTTCCCAGGACTGCTGGATAGGAGCATCGTATTCATCAATCAGGACAATGACCTTCCGACCGTAATACTGCCGCATCATGAGCAGCAATAAGGCTAGCGCATTCGCCATCCCTGCCTTAGTCGCCTTTCGGGTCACAATATCCTGAAATTTCTCGATGAGTTCCGGCTGTACCTTTCACTTTCCCGGACTTGCGTATGCTGTAAGAAAAGCGCCTGTAAATACTCAGCCCACATATCCAGCATATCCGTCCAGGAACGGCATGAAAAATCCTTCAAGGACAAGAACAATACCGGATACTGTCCGCGATGGGCCATGTAATCCGCCCCGGCCCGGTCGATAGCCAAGCCGTCGAAGAGATGGCGGCTCTGTGCCTCTTTTTCAATGGAAAAGAAATACTCCAACATGCTCAACGTCAAGGTCTTACCGAACCGCCGGGGCCGCGTAATCAACGTCACCGCACTGTGCCCGTCGATGAGCTGGCGGATAAAGTCCGTCTTATCGACAAAATAATAATGCTTGCTTTGTATATCAAAAAAATTATCGACACCGATCGGCATCTGCCACTTCATAGCCTCACCTGCTTTCTTTTATTTCATTATAACAAGAATCACGGGAAACAAAAAGAGGAGCCATCCCATGAGGGTTTCTGCCCCATGCATGACTCCTTGAGTTCATAACTCCACAATCTTAATGTCTTTGACGTATTTCCCCTGGCTTCGCAGCCACATTTCAATGCCCTTCCCGTAGACTTCTGCTTCCAGCTGGTACGTCCCGTTATCTTCACTCAGTATCTTCGCCGTCGGCAGGCGGTCTAGGATGGCGTCGATGTCGTAGCCCGTATAGGTGAAAGTGACGCGCTGCAGCCGACCGCCGTACATGAACTGGACGCGCTTGCGGAACTCGCCTTCCTGGAAACGCCGGTTATATGGGATATGGAACGTTTCCTGTTCCACTTCCAAGGTCTTGATCCGGTCCAAGCGGTAAATGGTCGGCGTAATATCCCGGGCACTTTCATAAATCTTGGCAATCTCCTTGTCGTCGATGAAAGCGATGAGATAAAAATAGTACTCCGAAAAAAGCAGGGCCAGCGGCTTCAGCCGGCGCTTAACGATTTTCCGGTCCTTCAGACGGCCATAAGACACGTCGACATAGCGGTGCTGCTGGATAGCCTCGCCAAGATGCCACATGGTATCGAGGAAACTCGTCCGGTGCCGCGGTTCGACATAGTGGAAGGCCTCATTATTAACCAGGCGGGTCACCATAGCCTGATTCGACGCTGGCACACAGCAGGAAATCACCTTGTGCAGCATGTCCTCCATTTCCGTTTTGACGAAAGCCCGGCTGTCAAGCAAAATCTTGCACAACGCCAAGATTTCACTATTGGACAACTTCTGCGCCTGGCCGCCTTCCATGCGGTAGCCCTTATCGACATAATCATAGACAATATCACAAGGCGTCCCATCGCCAAGGGCCATGCCATTGCGGCAGAAAGCCCGGATATCCTCAATATCCCGCTGGATACTGCGCTCATTCACGCCATACTGCTGGGCCGCCGCTGCTTTCTGGATCGTCCGCCCGCCCAAGAGCTGCGAATACAGGGCCAGTACCCGCGAAACCTTATCTTCCTTCAAACAATCACCTTCTCCCTTTTAAATCGTAATCGTCATCGTAATGGGCTGGGCTAATCCATACCACCGGGCGATAATATAAAGGACCAGCAGGTATAACAGCATATTGACAATCACACAGCGGACACGATGCCGATTTTCCTGGGGCCCCTTCTTGGGGACAAAAATACCGACGAGCAACCCCAAAAAGCTAAGGGTAATAAAAATCAGCAGTCCTCTTGTAAGCCACTCGCCGCTGTTCCACCCCGTCTCATAGACAGCCAAGAAACTGACGCCAAGGCCATAAATAAACGGCCATAAAACCTGTATCAAAATATAAAATAAAGGCCGCAAAATAAACCATTTAATAAACTCATGAGCCACAGCCGTCCCCATCGTTTACTTTCTCACGCCTTTCTCAAATCTTACAGACAAACTGATTACACGACTGTACACCTCGGGTCTTCATGTTCCGCACCATACACTGGTTCTCAGCCAGCGGATCGTACTCCCAAAAACCGACAATCGGCGCCTTCGGCCGGATGGCCTGGTTCATCGGGTCATACCAGTGCTTACAAAAAGCACACTTATGTGAAGCGGGATGATTCAAATTCATGAGTTCCATCGTATCTGACCTCCTTAATCCATCTCATCAGGCGATACATTGATGACTTCGACAGCTACTTCCCCATTTTCCATATGCCGGGCTTCCAGAATAAACATTTCCTTGGCCTTATTGCCAATAATCTGCGTCGAATATGCATCGAAGCCACCGCCAATCAGACCGCCGACGAGGGGAATGGCCTTCCCTAAATTAATGGCGCTCTTCGTCCCGAAACGCGACAACAAACGCATCGTAACCGTCCGATTGATGCGGTTGAAGAGCACTGCCGACAACCGTTGAATCGCCTTAGCCGTCAACGTCGTCCCCACCTTGATACCAGCCTGTTTCAATACTTCCTTGAGCTGGTTGCCGCAAAGACAGGCGATGACCAGCGTCCGCACCCGATCGCTCTGCAAATCATAGCCGCCCATATGAGCAATGGCCGCAATCATCTGAAGCTGCATATACAGCACACTGAGGACATTGGCCGGCAAAGCCACGGGCAGCGTAATAGCGCCGCCTAAACTCGTCAAAAAGCCAGATGCACCGCACTTGATGACCTGATTGCGGATCAACATATCCACCTGTTTCTCCAAATCATCGCCAGTCGCCATATATTCCGCCGCCAGCGCCTCGGCCCCCTTCATACCGGCAATGCCGCTGAGGGCCTTATCATAAGACAATGACAAAGCTTTTCCCATAGCCGTTACATCCATAGTATCACCTTACCCTACATATAAATTCTTCCCATACCTATATCATAGCAGATGACGACGACAAATTCTGTCATTCACAATAATTATTGTGAATCTCATGCAAAGCATCTTCGAAAACCTAAATCATAAATATAAAGGCCCGCTATTAAATTCGAATATCACAAATAGGTATTGGATAATATTTTTCAATATTATCCAATACCTTCACCATGCCATCTATTTATATTATATCATTTTTTTCATCAGCCCTAATTATTTTTCTTCTTTTTCAAGCCTTTCCCTTTCTTCTATTTTATACATAATAAGACCTAAAAAATTCTGTATTTCTATATCTGAACCTATGAAATCTTTATGTACAAGTGATTGAACTTCTTCATCTGAAATGAAAATATCAAAAGTTTCCATAAATGCTCCTGTAAGTTCTACTATATCTAACGAATCGGCACCTAAATCACCAATCAAACATGTATCTAACCGAATATCTTCTATTTCATCATCAGTTAGGCCTAATTGTTCGATAATAATATTTATTACTTGTTCAGTAACAATATACGGATCCATATTATTTCTCCCTTCTCTTTTTCAAAAACATATGATAAAAAACCATGAGCTTATAACAAAAAATCGTAAGCTCATGGTCATTATCTCTATGATTAGTACATATATCAGTTGGTATTAGCGTGACTACAATGTGTCATATAATGAGCACACCGTGCTCCAACAACAATATCATATTTTTGCGCTGCAGAAGCTTTGGGTAAACAAAATTGTTTCTTCTGTTCCATAATAATCTCTCCTGGTGCTAGCATATAAATAGGACAAGTCAAACTGAGGTTTTCCATAAAGTGATACAATAAAAGTATATATAGGGGGCCTTAGTATGA
>NZ_JAJBQV010000054.1 GCF_020539865.1 Megasphaera elsdenii
GGCGGGAAAAGTGTTCCACCTCTTCCAGCGGTCCCATTTCTTCAGCAATCAGCAAGCCCATAGCTTCGCCGATAGTAAGCACTTTATTCATGGTTTGCCTCCAATTGTGCCTTTATTTTGTCAATCATATCTTCATAGGCGGCATCTGTTAAATAGACACGGTCCGGATTCATGGCAAAGGTACTGTTCCATTCAAAATCATCTTTGTATTTCGGCACTAAGTGAACATGGAGATGATGCCCTGTATCGGCGTAGGAACCATAATTTACCTTATCCGGATGGAATACCTGATGGATGGCTTTCGCCGCCTTGGCGACGTCGGCAAAAAAAGCATTTCGTTCTTCGCCGCTCAAGTCAATCATTTCACTGACATGGTCTTTATAGGCGACGATGCAGCGACCGGGATGGCTCTGCTCTTTAAACAGGACCAGCATACTGACCGATAAGTCACAGATGTAAATGCCGAATTTAGCAAGCGGCTCGCCTTTTACACAGTACCCACAGTTATTATCTTTCATGACAAAGCCTCCTTATTCAATCGTGCCGTGTTCCCATTTACCATGGTTCAAATCATCGGCAATCTTCTTGAATTTATCGTCTGTCAAACCATAGAAGAAATAGAGAATAATAGCAGCAATGCCCAGGGCAACGCCAGGATACAAAGTCATAGCAGCTTTAATGCCCATCAATGTCATTTCACTCTGAACAGCATTAGCGACGTAACCTGTCAGTACCAGAATGCCAGAACTTACGACAGCTGCCAGAGCCTGGGCGATTTTACGGGAGAAGTTGAACGCCGCATAAGTAATCCCTTCTTTGCGGATACCGTTGTGCCATTCGCTGTAGTCGATAACGTCGGAAACAAAAGCCCAGGTAACGCCGTTCGGAATAGCTAGAGCTACGTAGCCGATGGTGACCAATACGATAAAGGTGTAAATATTGGTCGGGATGACGAAGTTCAAGAGGTCTGCCGCACAGCCGATGAGCAGGCCGCCAATAGCCGTCTTTTTCTTGCCGAACATCTTGACCAGTTTCGGAATGAGCAGGATACCGACGACAGAGCAGCCCATCATGATGCCGTTTACAATCGGCTGCAAGCCCATATGGCCTAAGTTATATTGGCAGAAGAAAATCATCATCTGGTTATTCGTGTTCATAGCCGAGATAGTAAACAAAGTCATCAAAATAATACATAAAAGCGGTTTATTAGTAAACACGAGTTTAATATAATCTGAGAATTTTGCTTTCTGTTCATTCTGGGTATTGCGCTTGACCGGAACGTGTTCATGACAGTTGAAATAGCAGATGGCAAAACCGATGACGCCGATGATAGACATGACGATAGAAGCGGCAAAGAAGCCTTCATGGGGTGAAGCGAACATGAGGACGACCGGTACGAAGGCCATGCCGGTAATGAGCTGGGCTCCGATAGATCCAGCCTGGCGGGTCGTCGCCATTTGGCTTCGTTCTTCAACATCACGGGTCATGACACTGGCCAGGGAAGAATACGGGATATTGGTAAACGAGTAAACAAGCCCCCAGGCCATATAGGCACCATAAGCAAAGAGAATCTTACCAGTCGGCGACAAGTCCGGCATGGTAAAGGTAATGACCGTTAAAATGGCCAGGATGACAGCCGACGCCATCATGACCGGACGGAATTTGCCGCGCGGGCCGATATTCTTGCGGCCGTCGATGACGGAACCGGCGATAGGGTCCATAAAAGCATCAAAGATTTTCGTAAAGGCAAAGATACCGGCTACGGCAGCTGCCGGAATGGTGCAAACATCAATCCAGTATTTCGTCAAATAGGCCTGGCCTAAGTCGAACATGAATCCGTTCCCAAAGTCACCAAAACCGTAACAGATTTTTTCACGCCACGATAATTTGACATGGCCTTCCTTAGAAACTGCCGGCGCAACGGTCTCCGTCTTGTTCGGCAATGTCCCTGCTTGTGTGCTCATAGCACTCCCTCCTTATAAAGTAACTCCGTTTTTAAATATAGCCAGTTCGTGCTTATCTAGGGCTTCCGATTTCGCATGGACACGACCTGACGCTACGTCAAGAATATATTGGAAAAGGCGGTCTGCTACGGCTTCCCTCGATTCCCCTTCAGCAATAGTCCCGGCATTGAAATCGATCCAGTTCCGTTTGAAACCGGCCAAGCGACTATTGCTGGAAATCTTAATCGTCGGTACCGGGCAGGCAAACGGCGTCCCCCGGCCCGTTGTAAACAGCACCATGTGGGCTCCGGCAGCGGCCAGCGCATTAGAGGCTACTAAATCATTACCTGGAGCTTGCAACAGGTTGAGGCCCTTTTTCGTCGCCCTGTCGCCATAGGCCAGGACATCTTCGACGAGAGCCCGGCCACCTTTCTGAACACAGCCCAGGGACTTATCTTCCAATGTGGTGATACCGCCGGCCTTATTGCCTGGCGATGGATTTTCATTGATTTTTTCGCCATAACTCATGAAATATTCTTTAAAGTGGTTGATGAGGCCAACAGTCTTGTCGAAGACTTCCCGGTTTCGTGCCCGATTCATGAGCAATGTTTCGGCACCGAACATTTCCGGCACTTCCGTCAAAATCGACGTACCACCGGCGGCAATGAGACGATTGGAAATGTCCCCAACTAATGGATTGGCCGTAATGCCCGAAAAGCCATCGGAACCACCACATTTCAAGCCAATCGTCAACAACGACGCATCGCAGGGCTGACGATGGAACTGAGCTGCGTAATGGCAGAGTTCTTTGACGATAGCCGTTCCGGCTTCAATTTCATCTTCCACGTCCTGGCAGACTAGGAATTTAACACGGTTCGGGTCATAGTCGCCGATAACTTCTTTCATCAAACTGACCTGGTTGTTTTCACAGCCCAGACTCAAGACCAGGACGGCACCGGCGTTGGGATTGTGAATCAACCCACTTAGTATTTTTTGTGTATGGACCTGGTCATCGCCTAACTGCGAGCAACCATGGGGATGACTATAGGCATAGATGCCATCGATATTTTCCGTTTTATAGGCCTGGGACGCCGTTTCAATGGCTCTGGCAATATTGTTGACACAGCCGACAGTCGGGATGATCCAGACTTCATTGCGGATGCCGGCACTGCCATCGCTCCGTTTATAACCCTGGAATTCGTATTTTTTTTCACTTTTCCAGGGAGAACGATCGGCTTTTTCCGGTTCATATGTATAGTGAAGTAAATCACCGAGTTTACTTTGGACATTCTGCGTATGGACCCAGGCACCGACGGGAATATCCACTTTTGCCATCCCGATGGGGAAGCCGTACTTAATGACATCTTCGCCTTTGGCAATAGGCTGCAACGCCATTTTATGACCGGCCGGGATATCCTGGCAAACCATAAAGGTCTTACCGCCAACCGTGACGACGCAGCCTTTTGCAACGGCGTCAACGGCTACGGCGACATTATCATGAGGATGGATTTGGAATACGTTCATCTCTTACTCCTTTGTCAATTCAGCAATGTGAGCCTTGACACCGATTTCAGCCATACGATCCAAATGGGCCTTGACAGCATCGGCAAAACCATCGATAGCTGACAGGTCTTCGCCCCACCAGTCACTGCGCGCCATAATGGCCTTGACGTACTCAGCTGTACCCTTACCGGCCTGTTCTTTGACAAAGGCCAGTTTGTCTTCATCATCATGGATTTCATAAGTATTGCCCAACCGCGAGCCGATGAGGCAATGTTCCCCGGCCTGGGTCGTCCGATAGAAGGCCAGAAAAGCCGCAAAGGAATAGGTCAGCCATTTCGGCAGTTTCCCCGTCGCTGCCAGACTGTCCTTAAAGGTCGGCAGGACGCGGTTTTTCCATTTAGAAATAGAATTCAAGGAAATTGCAAGCAAGGCGTGCTTGACAAAAGGATTTTCGAAGCGTTCGTATACAGCCTTTGCAAAGGCAACAGCCTTTTCCTTCGGCAAGTTAACCGTCGGTACGATTTCATCAAAAACGGTCTGGTCCAGGGACTGGCGGATGACCGGATCTTCCATGCACTGGCCGACGTAATCGAGACCGGACAGATAAGCGCCAAGGACCATGGACGTATGAGCCCCGTTGAGGATACGGACTTTCTGTTCCTTGAACGCCTGGAGGTGATCCGTAAATTCAACGTGGAATTTACTAGAGTTTAATGGCAGCCGTGCAGCTAGGGCCGGATTGCCGATGACCCATAAGGAAAACGGTTCGGCCTGGTCGAGCAGCTTATCTTCATAGCCAAGCTCAGCCTGTAAGTCCGCAATGGAATCAGCCGGATAGCCGGCGACAATGCGATCGACCAGGGTATCTGTGAATTGGCAGTGCTGGTCCAGCCATTCTTGGAAAGCCGGTTCCAAGTTCCACTTGGCAACATATTGGTTTACACAGTTCCGAAGAAGTTTACCATTGTTGTCATTCAATTCTGTCGGCAACATGGTCAGCCCCTTATCAGCAGCGCCCTGATAGAAAGTATAGCGTTCATATAGGAATTTTGTCAGTTTAGCTGGGAAGGTAGCCGGCGGACAATCCGAAAGAGCATCATTTTCATTAAAGACAATGCCAGCATCGGTCGTATTCGATACGACAAATTCCAGCGAGTCTTCATGGGCCAGGGCCATGAAATCTTCATATTCGTCGCGAGCACTGAGTACAGTCTGGATGGCTGTAATGACCCGGTTTTCTTTATAGACTCTGCCATCCTGCTGTCCGCGGAGGCAGACCGTGTAAATATTATTTTGCTTGGCGAAGCGGTCTGTCTTGCCAGCCCGGGGCATGATGACAGCGACGCTGCCATCAAAACCATTTTCTTCATTAGCTACATCGACTGCGTAGTCAACGAAGGCCCGAAGGAAAACGCCTTCACCGAACTGTAATATACGGACAGGATGTTTTGCTTTTGTATAAAGTTCACTTACGTTTTTCATCGTTTACACCTCCGTTTACATCTGAAACTGGAAGTAATTAGCTACGTTGTTATAGCAAATATCTTCGACGAGCTGACGAAGTGCATCATCATCATTCGGATATTCGCCGTTTTCGACGAGATTGCCAATCCAATTGCAGAGGATACGGCGATAATATTCATGCCGGGCATAGGATAAGAAGGACCGAGAGTCGGTCAGCATCCCCAAGATGTTGCCAAAGACAGACAAATTAGCAATGCTGGTCATCTGGTCAATCATGCCCTGTTTCGTATCGTTGAACCACCAAGCAGCGCCCTGCTGGATTTTACCGCGAACTTCCGGCCCCTGGAAAGCGCCGATGATGGTACCAATCATAGCATTATCATTAGGTGTACCCGAATAGAGAATCGTCTTAGGTAGGATATGGAGTTCATTGAGATGATTCAAGAAGGCAATGAGACCTTTGCAGCAATTACCTTCGGCAATGCTGTCAAAGCCCGTATCCGGCCCTAATTTACGGTACATTTCCGAATTGAGATCCCGCAAGGTAGCAAAATGGAGCTGCATGACCCAACCGCGCTTGTAATATTCACCGGCCAAGTAGGTGAGGACAGCCGTCTTATAAGCTTCTGTTTCTTCTTTACTAATGCTTTCGCCTTTCAAAGCTTTGGCAATGATGGCGTCAATGGCTGATTCATCAGCTTCGCGGCAGAAAACATATTCCAAAGCATGGTCCGTCGCACGGCAGCCCATTTTTTCAAAGAAAGCAATCCGTTTGTCCATGGCTTTGCGGATATCGGCAAAGGTCTTGATTTCGACATCGGCAGCCTGACCGAGGCGGGCCATATAATCGGCATAACCCGCTTTATCGACATTCATCAGTTTATCTGGACGCATAGCCGGATAGACTTTAGCACTGCACGTATTTTCATCCTTCAGTTTCTGGTGCCACTTCAAATCGTCTGCCGGATCGTCTGTCGTGCAGATGACTTTGACGTTGGACTGCTCAATCAAGCCCTGGACACCCATATCTTTTTCCTGTAACTTGGCATTGCAGCGATTGAAGATATCTTCAGCATTCTTTTCGCTCAAAGGTTCGGTAATGCCAAAATAGCGCTGTAATTCCAAGTGGCTCCAATGATAGAGCGGATTGCCAATGGCTCTTGAAAGAGCTTTCGCATATTCTACGAATTTTTCCAAGTCTGTCGATTCCGTACCGGTAACTTTTTCTTCTGGCGTCCCGTTTGAACGGATAAGGCGCCATTTATAATGGTCACCGCCGAGCCAGACTTCGGTAATGCTGCGGAAATGGTGATCTTCTGCGATTTCTTGCGGAGAAATATGGCAATGGTAATCGATAATCGGCATATGTTCTGCATAATCGTGGAATAAATGCTTGGCTGTCTCCGTATCCAATAAGAAATCTTTGTCCATGAATCGTTTCATTTTATCTGTCTCCTCCCAAATATACGGCCGTTATACCATCGGTCATTCTCACTTTTTATTGTAAGCCCTTACACTTATCTTTACCGAAAGAATACCATGTCATTACTCAAGTGTCAATATAGTATGATTTTTACATATCAATTTTGAAAAATTAGCCAATTTTTATGCTTTTATTGCATAAATAAATCATAAAAGCGCGTTTATCTATTCCTTTTATGCCTAGATATATCTGTTTTCCTATTCCAATTGGTTAAGCGCTTACATTTAAATTATAGTGATTTCTCATTTTCTCAGAAACAAAGTATGCTATAATGTAAGTAGCACAGATTTTACATAAAGAGGAAAGAACGTTATGAATATCACCATTTACGACATCGCTGAAAAATGCAACGTTTCCATTGCCACCGTCTCCCGCGTTCTCAACGGTAGCACACGGGTCAGTGAAAAGACACGGGCGAAAGTCCTCCAAGTTATGAAAGAAATGGGTTACAAACCAAACCCTTTCGCCCGGGGCTTAGGCCTCGATTCGATGAAAATCATCGGCGTTATCTGCACAGACGTAGCCGATATTTTCTATGCTCATGCTGTATCCTTGCTGGAAGATGGCCTGCGTAAGCATCATTTCGATGTCATGCTTTCCAACACAGGCAGCGATACAGGCCATAACGGGAAATATATTTCTGACATGGCCGACAAACACGTCGATGCCATCATCACTATTGGCACGCCTTTTTCTTCTGAAACTGACATCCGCCTTCTCTGTGACACGGCCAGGCAGATTCCCGTTATTACGATCAACAGTGATTACCATCAGCCCAATATGTACAGTATCGTCTGTAATGAAAAAGAAGGAATGAAAATGGTCGTCACTGCCTTAGCCGCCAAAAATTGCCACGACATCCTTTATATCTATGATTCCCTTACTTATAGCGGACGCCACAAACTCGACGGCTTCCGCCAGGGAATCCGGGATTTGAACTTAATAGAAAAACAAGAACTCATTCAGCAGATTCCCAGGACCTTAGACGATACGGAAAGACTTATCGACCGTTTAGTCGCAGACGGTATCTCTTTCGATGCCATCGTCACCTCAGAAGATATTTCCGCCGTAGGGGCCCAGCGAGCCGCCTTGCGTCACGGCAAAACCATCCCAGTCATCGGATGTAATAACTCCATCCTGGCCCAATGCGCCACGCCGACCATTACCAGCCTAGACAACAAACTGACCAGCCTGTGCAACGCTGCCGTCCAAATCGTCACAGAGTTGACCGGAAAGGAATCCAATTCCGTCCCGGTCCGTACTGAATTCAGTGCAGAACTTGTAGAACGGGAAAGTTTCAGGAGGTGAAGAAAGGGCTTGTCGCACATGCGACAAGCCCTTTTAGTGGTTAGTGGCCAGGGAGTAAAAATATGAATTCATCGCGATGAACGACGAACTATTTACCGGAAATACTCTGGATATTCTTTTTTCAATACTTCTACGTCGCCCATGACCTTGTTGATGTGTTCAGTCATAATGCGTTTTGCCATTTCGGTATTGCCAGCAAAGATAGCTCCGACAATGCCTTTATGCTGTTCGTAGAGGAGATTCATCTGCTCAGTAGCATCGCTAACGTTGAGGACGCGGGCCCGGGCATAGTCCAGATTCGATTCCTGGACGATCTTCCAAATATGAGGCTTTCCGCAGCCTTCATAGAGTAGGGAGTGTAAGGTATTATCACTCTTAAAAAAGTTTTCTGCATCTTTGGCGGTAATGAATTTTCCCTGTTCAAAAATACAGAACTCTAGTTTCGTCCGCCAAGGATCTGGAAAAGCCTGACAAGCCAATTCTACGATAGCCCGTTCCAATGTGACACGAAAAAAACGGAATTCTGCCAGCTGTTCCGTGTGAATTTTAGATACGAAGGTCCCACGCTGTGGTAAAATTTCGAGCAGCCCCTTCTGTGACAAACGGATAAAAGCTTCCCGTACCGGCGTCCGACTGACATTCAAAATGCCCGACAGTTCCTGTTCCGACATAGCCGTACCTGGCGGAAGCTTCAAAGACATAATATTTTCGTACAACACGCGATAAGCATATTCCCGCACCGTTTCATTCGGTGCTTTTTCAAATAATTCCAAATTCTCCATAATAACTCCATCATTCTGAAAAGCAATACCTTTTTTCTTAATTCATCTTATCATAAAACAGGCGCAAATTGTATATTTTCAGAAGAAAAAAACACTGGTTCCAGCGTCAGTAAATTGGTTTATTTAGATTTACATATATATGATTGGCTTAATAACTATATTTTTATTTCAAATATCACGTAATATAAACTAATTAAGTAAACTGATAAACTAATAAAAACTACCCACTAAAAAAAAAGACTAGCGCATGATGGCATATCCCTTCGTGCGCCAGTCCCTTTATAAAAGCAACCTCTCAGCCTGCCCTTGGCGGCCATCTCCCCTATCATGAGAACCTTTCATCAAACATCATACATCAAACTTTTATTTTCGGGCAGCCTGGACGGCGGCGATGAATTTCTTAGCTGTAGCCGT
>NZ_JAJBQV010000055.1 GCF_020539865.1 Megasphaera elsdenii
ATCTGCCTGACATAACGCATAAAGTACCGTGGGTCGCACGGGAATCTACGCCTGTGGAGAGAGTGTAAGCCGCAGCAGTTCCTCGGAGCTGTAGTGCTGTTCTCGTTGAAGCAGGAAGCCCCCGCCTCTGTAGGCGGGGGTACGTTCACAGAGCATCAAAAATGTCATTGATGAGTAAAAGGTCAAATAAGAAGTGACCCAGAGAGAAATAAATGTGATATAATAAAGAAGGTTCAAGAAAACCGATGAAGTGCTGTACAGGTTTTGAGATATATCTCAAGGAGGTACTGTAATGCTCGATGAAAAAGTAAAAGAATTAATCAACACTCAGATCAATTAGGAATTCTATTCGGAATGCTTTTGCCAACTATTTCTATGATAATGGCCTCGATGGCTTTGCCAACTGGTATGATGTCCAGGCTCAAGAAGAACGGGATCACGCTATGCTCATGCGGACGTATCTGCATAACAACGGTGAACACGTTACCTTCTCAGCCATTGCCAAACCGCAGAATGACTTTAACAGCATTAAAGCGGTGTTGAAAGCAGGGTTAGCTCATGAACAGTATGTCACATCCCTGATCAATAAGATTTATCAGGCTGCCGATAAAGTCCATGATTATCGGACGATGCAGTGCTTCGACTGGTTCGTCAAAGAACAGGGCGAAGAAGAAAAGAATGCCGACGATTTGATTAAGAAATACAAAATGTTCGGCAGCGATGCCAAGGGCCTGTATGCCTTGAATCAAGAATTATTGGCCCGCACGTATGTTGCCCCGACATTAATCCTGTAAGATTCAATATAATTCCATAGTGCAATCAGGTGCATAAGCTCAATAGAGAAGTCCGGTGTAAAACCGGTGCGGTCCCGCCGCTGTAAGGAGGAGCCAGGCTGCAATGATGTCACTGTACGTCCGCGTATGGGAAGGCGCAGCCATGGCCATGAGTCCAAGCCAGAAGAACTGCCTGATTCAGAATCACCGGTTGACCTGCGAGCGATGGGGATGGCGATTTCCATAATTAGTAATTGACTAAGTATGTAAGAGACTGTCGCACGAGGAAGGTACCTCGTGGGGCGGTCTCTTTTTTATATTTATTTATAAAAGGAGAGATGATTATGTTCCACAAAAAAATGAAAACAGCATTAATCTTGTCTTTGGCACTGACGTCGTTCGGTGCTTTTTCGGCGCCTTCGTTCGCTGCCGGCTATACGCTGAACCCGGAAGTCAAAGACGCCACGCCGGCTTTGAAGCAGGCTGCAGAAATCGGCGTCCGTACCTATAATAATCCGGCCATGCAGAACGAAGCCAATAAAGACGCCATCCTGGTCCTGAGTTTTGGTACGACCTATAAGGGCAGCCGTCAGAAGACTATCGACCAGACTGTCGATGCCATCAAGGCAGCCCATCCGGACCAGAAAGTCGTCGTCGCCTTTACGTCGCACATCATCGTCGACCGCATCAAGGCCAAAGAAGGCCTGACCATACCGACGCCGGAACAGGCCATGGCCCAGCTGAAAAAAGAAGGGTATACCCGCGTGGCTATTACGTCCCTCGATGTCATCCCCGGTATGGAATACGCCTATGACTCGGCTATTTTCGACCTCTATAAAAAGGATTTCAAAAAAATGACCCTCGGTACGCCATTGATGTATTGGATGGGCCAAGAAGACCAACGAGATGATATTGTTGAATTCGTCAAGGCTTTCTCGACACAGTTCCCGAAAATTGGCAAGAAAGACGCCATCCTGGTCATGGCCCATGGTACGCCTCATCCGGCCAATGCCTACTACTCTGTCGTCCAGAACCGCCTCGATGCCGCTAATCTAGGCAATGTCTACATCTATTCCGTCGAAGGCTGGCCCCATCTGGATACGGTCATTCCCCAGCTGAAAGCTAAGGGCATCAAGAATGTCATCCTCATGCCCATGATGATGGTCGCCGGTGACCACGCCAATAACGATATGGCTGGTGCCGATGACGATTCCCATAAGAGCATCCTGGAAAAAGAAGGCTTTACGGTTACAACCTATATCCATGGCTTAGGGGAAAATGAAGCGGTCCGCCAGCTGTTCGTCGAACGGGCTGATGAAGCCTGGAATGCCTTGGAAGCCCAGTGATTTGACTTCATGGAATTTTTTCCGACCAAAATAGTCCATCCCTTTCGTATATCATTCCACCTGCTTCCTTTGTATACTGAAGTCACGAAATGAACATAATAAACGTGAAGAAATAGGAGATGGAAAACATGAAGCAAGTGAAAATAATTACAGCTCAAGAAGCAGCACAGCTCGTCAAAGACGGTGACGTCGTTACGACCAACGGGTTCGTCGGCTCCGGCCAGCCGGAAGCCTTGACCAGCGCGTTGGAAGAACGCTTCCTTAGCACGGGTTCGCCGAAAGATTTGACCCTTATCTATGCTGCTTCCCAAGGGAATACAGACGGTCGCGGCGGCGACCACTTCGCCCACGAAGGGATGCTGAAAAAAGCCATTCTTGGCCATTGGAACGCGGTTACTTCTTTGCAGAAATTAGTCAATGAAAATAAAATCCAGGCTTATAACCTGCCTCAGGGCACGTTGTCCCAGTATTTCCGTGACGTCGCAGCTCATCGTTTAGGCACGATTACCCACGTCGGCCTCGATACCTTTGCCGACCCCCGCATCAGTGGCGGCCGCCTTAATGACGTCACCAAGGAAGATTTCGTCAAAGTCATCAACATCGAAGGCCATGACCAGCTCTTCTATCCGCGCATGGATATGAATATCGGCTTCATCCGCGGGACCTATGCCGATGAATGGGGCAACGTCGTCTTGACCAAGGAAGTATCGCCTTTCGATGCGACACCGCTGGCACAGGCTGTCCACAACAGTGGCGGTATCGTCGTCGTCCAGGTCGAAAAGATCGTCAAAGGCGGCACACTCGATCCGAAATTGGTCAAAGTACCGGGCATCTATGTTGACTATGTCGTCCAAGTCGATGATGAAACGAAACGGCAGCAGTCCTTCGATTGCGAATACGACCCGTCCCTGACCGGCGAAACGACGATTCCCGTCAAAGCCCTCGATCCGGCTCCGCTCAATGCCAAGAAAGTCATTGCCCGCCGGGCAGCTCTCTTGCTCCTCGACATGAGCAATGAAGCCGTCATCAACTTGGGTATCGGTATTCCAGAACTCGTCTCGTCGGTTGCTAACGAAGAAGGCATTGGCGACAGCCTGACGATGACCGTCGAAGCCGGAGCTATCGGCGGCGTTCCCCTCGGTGGCGTCCGTTTCGGTGCTTCTGTCAATGCCGAAGCCTATATGGACCAGGCTACCCAGTTCGACTTCTACGATGGCGGCGGTTTGGATTTGACCTGCCTGGGTCTGGCTGAATGCGATAGAGAAGGCAATATCAACGTATCTAAATTCGGCACGCGTATCGCTGGCTGCGGTGGCTTTGTCAACATCACCCAGAATACGAAGAACGTCGTCTTCTGTGGCACCTTCACGACAGGGAAACTCCGCGAAGAAATCAAAGACGGAGAACTGCACATCACGCAGGAAGGGAAAGTCAAGAAATTCGTCCCCGAAGTCGGCCACATCACTTTCAGCGGCAACTATGCCCGGAGACATAAACAGCATGTCCTGTACATTACAGAACGTGCCGTATTCGAAATGAAAGAAGACGGTGTCCATCTGACCGAAATCGCACCGGGCGTCGACCTTCAGAAAGACGTCCTCGACCAAATGGGCTTCAAACCGATCATCGACGATGTCAAACTCATGCCGGCCTTCCTCTTTGAAGATAAGCCTATGGGCCTGAAAAAAATGAAAGAAGACTTACAAAAATAATAGCATTCTCCTTTGACACAGCCGCGGACTATGTCATGAGTTGCGGACTGTAAAGAAAACGGGCTTGTCGCATATGCGACAAGCCCGTTTTCAAATTGTAGGGGTTCGCATGTGGCGAGCCCGCTAGGTATATGGATAATGCCCGTGGCCGATTTACATGGACGAGCGCCCCACGTGGACGCCCCTACTTCGACAAGGACAAGGTCCGTTCGATGAGGGGGTTGTAAGTTTCGTATTTTTTCTTGAGAGCCTCTAAATCGTACTGGCGGTACGATGGCTGGTTCTTCATATTCTGGAAAGCGTTGAGCAAGATAGAGTGGAGGCGGTTGCTGCTGATGACATAGAAAGAATCGGCCTCGTTGTGGATGTTCCGCTTGTTCTTTTTCAGGAAGCCTGTCTTGTAGTTCGAGTAGAACGACAAGTCCTTGCCCGTGTACATGTCGTCGCTGACTGTCGGTAAGAGGACACCCATCGTAAGTTTGGAATTCTTTTCCAAGCCCTCAAAGATACTTTTAATATGCTCTTTTCGTTCTTCTGCGGTCAAGCTGTATTCGATATCGGTCAGGTAGATATAGCCTGATTCGACGTAGCGCAGGAGCGACGTCGTCGGCATGATGAAAGTGATTTCCGAGGCGTTGAGGATTTCTTCCCACGTGACGCAGAGGCGCTGGATGGAGAAGGCCTGTTCGGGCGAAACCCTTTCGCTGATGTGGTCGAAGACTTCGTGGGGCAGGAGGAATTCAAAGCCGATGGTCAAGTAGAAGAAGAATTTCGTCGTCGCATAGAAGGCCGTGCGGTAGCCTAATTCATCCATGCCCAGAGAGCTGACTGTCGACATGAGGGGCTTCTTTTCGGCGCCGTTGAAACTGAATTTTTCATAAATATCGCCAATTAAAGATTCATCGAAGATGTAAGTGCACATCTTGAAATGAGGCTGTGTATCTAAGGCATATTGTACGACGAAGGCGCTTTTTAAGATGATGAGGTTGGCATTGGCTGTATCTTTAATGTCGTAGAAAACGAAATCGATGTCCAAGTCTTCATCAAGGGTGCGGTACATATTGATCAAGTCATCGAAATTGCTTTCTACTTTATCCAGATCGAGTCCGACGCGGACTGTCAGTTTATGCTGCAATTTCAGACCATCGAAATATTTCCAGAAGCCCGTTTTATATAAGGTGCAGAATTCACCGAGGACTAGGAGTTCACCATCTCCTTCGAGGCTCTGGATGCCCTTTTGCAGCAAATCCGACAAGAAAGCCGACGTATCGTGATGGCCGGTAATGACTTGAATGGACGGGCGGTTCTCTTTGCCCTTGGGAGACCGGTTCTGGTTCAGTGTCGTCCTGTAGGCAGCGCAGAGATACTGGCCGATTTCAAAGCCTAAGTCTTCCGTATTTTCCGAAATGGGGAAGGCTTTGAAGAATTTAGCTTCTTTCTTCTGCTTGGCAATCAGTTCGGCAAAGTACTGGCCCATTTCTTCATTGATCCGTTCGACATAACGGGAAGACGGTAACTTTGTGCCATTGCTCCATTTATTGACATATGATACATCGTAACCGACGACGTCGGCCAGGGAGATGAACTTGGCCTGCGTGAAGGTAATGAGCCTTTTTAAGGTTGAAGCATATCCATCTGAAATCACATTGTAACCTCCTTCGATATGAAATTATCATATACATGAAATGAATTCATTTTTTATATATATTTAATTCAATCAAGGTATGTACATTTTATCACATACCTTGATGAATCACAACGATTTTGACAAAAAAATTCACATGGACTTAATTCTATGCAAAAAAGGTCAAGCCTTTCCTGTTTTGTTCCAAGTCGGTCATTTGTATACTGTAGTCACAAGGTTGGTTCAAGGCAAGGCCAATCCATTACAACATAGTTAGTAAATCTAAGTAACTATATTAGGAGGTTTTTAATCATGGCTTATAACAACATTAAATTCGTCAACGAAGATGGTATCGGTATTTTAACAATCAGCCGCCCGAAGGCTCTCAACGCATTGAACACGGAAACAGTTACGGAACTGAACGATTGCGTTGGTAAAATCGAAGCTGACGAATCTGTTAAAGTTGTCATTATCACTGGTGAAGGCGCTAAATCCTTCGTAGCTGGCGCTGACATCGTCGAAATGTCCACTAAGAATCCTGTCGAAGGCCGTAAATTTGGTAAAATTTCCCAGGATACCTTTACTCGCATCGAAAACCTGCCCCAGCCGGTCATCGCTGCTGTCAATGGCTATGCTCTCGGCGGCGGTTGCGAACTCGCTTGCGCTTGCGACTTCCGTTATGCTGCTGAAAACGCTAAATTCGGTCAGCCTGAAGTTGGTCTCGGCATTACACCGGGCTTCGGCGGTACACAGCGTCTCCCCCGTGTCGTAGGCCGCGGCTATGGCAAAGAAATGATTTTCCGCGCTAACATGATTGATGCTCAGGAAGCTCATCGCATCGGTTTGGTCAACAAAGTCGTTCCTCAGGAAGAATTGATGGATACTTGCAAAAAAGTAGCTAAAGAAATCATGGGCAACGCTCCTATCGCTGTACAGCTCGCTAAGACGGCTATTAACCGCGGCATTAACTGCGACGTCGTCACGGGTATTGCTTATGAAGACGAAGTATTCGCCCTCTGCTTCTCCACGGCAGACCAGAAGGAAGGCATGGACGCATTCGTCAACAAACGCGCTAAACACTTCCAGGGCAAATAATAGCGTAAGTGCTTAATTGTTAGAAAAAGGGGCTTCGCATGGCGGCCAAAGCTTCGTGCGATAGTCCCCTTCCTATAAACCTTTAGTATGGAATAAGAATTATTTTTAGGAGGAATATTTACTATGGATTTCAAACTCAGCGAAATGCAGCAGGATATTGCTAAATTGGCGAAAGACTTTGCTGAAAAAGAATTGGCACCGACTGTCAAAGAACGCGATGAAAAAGAAGTCTTTGACCGCGCTATTCTCGACAAAATGGGCACCCTCGGCCTTCTCGGCATCCCTTGGGAAGAAGAAAATGGCGGCGTAGGTGCTGACTTCCTCAGCTTGGCAGTTGCTTGCGAAGAAGTTGCTAAAGTCGATCCGTCCATCGCCCTCAGCTTCGAAGTACATACCATGCTCTGCTCCTGGCCAATCTGGAAATTTGGCACGGCTGAACAGAAAGCCAAATACTTGAAACCCTTAGCAGAAGGCACGAAACTCGGCGCATTCGGCCTTACCGAACCGAACGCTGGTACGGATGCTTTGAACGGCTCCACCGTCGCTACGAAAAACGAAGACGGCAGCTACACCTTGAACGGCTCCAAAGTTTTCAACACTAACGGCGGCGAAGCTGACGTTACGGTTGTATTCGCTTCGACGGATAAATCCAAAGGCGCTAAAGGCATGAGTGCTTTCATCCTCGAAAAAGGCATGGAAGGTTTCACTTATGGCAAAGAAGAAGTGAAAATGGGTATCCGCGCTTCTGTACAGCGTGAACTCGTATTCCAGAACGTAAAAGTTCCGGCTGAAAATCTCCTCGGCAAAGAAGGCGAAGGCTTCAAAATCGCTATGATGACCCTCGACGGCGGCCGTGTTGGCGTTGGCGCACAGGCTCTCGGCATTGCGGAAGGCGCTTACAATGCAGCTGTTCAGTATGCTAAAGAACGTACGCAGTTCGGCAAACCGATCGCTAAATTCCAGGCTATCAGCTTCATGCTCGCTGACATGAAACTTAAAATCGAAACGGCCCGCCTCGCTGTATACCAGGCAGCTTGGAAAATGGCTCAGCCCGACGTTAAATCTTACTCTGTAGACGCAGCTATCGCTAAGAAATACGCTTCTGACGTAGCTATGCAAGTCACTACCGATGCTGTCCAGGTATTCGGCGGCTATGGCTTCACTCGCGAATATCCGGTTGAACGCTACATGCGCGACGCTAAGATTACTCAGATCTACGAAGGCACCAACCAGGTACAGCAGATGGTTATCTCTGGCGCCATCCTCAGATAAGCCCTTCCTTTTTGAAAAACGAATAAACGGATAATAGTATAGTATAAGGTATATAAGAAACGCTCCATAAAAAGGACCTCACATGAAACTTCCGCCCATCGTGTGAGGTCCTTTTTTGTCAGAAATTTACAAATAAAGAATAATTCTTTGTTAATTATTTCTTGACAAAAAGAGTCAAATCATGTAAGATATAGACATAACAAAGAACAAATATCAATTAAAATTACAAAATACTTCGTTACCACCTATGAATGACAGATGAATATATAATATATATCCTTATATATGGAACTTGAATTTTTTAGAGGAGGAGTCACTATGAAAGACGTAAAATTCTATCAGCTCGCAGGTAAAAACGTGTTGGCATTGCTCAGCGGCAGTGTAGAAGGCGCCGAACCCATTGCCGTCGGCTCCGTTGATGCGGCTAAAGAAAAACACATCCCCGTCGTAAAACGCGTCGGTGATACACTGGAAGTCACTGTCGGCTCCGTTATTCATCCGATGCTGGAAGAACACCACATCGAATGGATTGCCTTGGCAACAGACGATAAACTGGAAGTTAAATTCCTTAAACCCGGTGAAGAACCGAAAGCCGTATTCGCAGCCGTAGATTCGGGTGTCGTATACGAATCGTGCAATCTCCACGGTATCTGGAAAGCAGAATTCTAAAGGATGAAAAAAGGCTGTCTTCGATGACGGCCTTTTTTTATTTGAAAAAATCTTGACAATTCCTTTACACAGGAGTATACTAAATGAGCTGTCAGGGCAAGGCCCT
>NZ_JAJBQV010000056.1 GCF_020539865.1 Megasphaera elsdenii
CACCTTCAGGAAAATTCTATATCAGTATTTTGGTGGAGTACGAAAACCAAATACTCCCTATCATGCCGAAGAAATTTCTTGGGCTCGATTTTGCCATGCACGGTCTGCATGTTGCTTCTGACGAAGATGATGCGAATTATCCAAACTTTTTGCGTAAAGCCGAGAAGAGATTGGCTCAAGCACAAAGAAAACTATCCAAAAGGCAAAAAGGAAGCCACAATCGTGAAAAGCAAAGGCTTCGCGTAGCTGTGCTTCATGAGAAAATTGCCAATCAACGCCGCGACTTCCTGCACAAAAAAGCCCGCTACTTGGTAGACCACTATGATGCCATAGGTATTGAGGATATCAGCGTCAAAGCTATGGCGAAGTACAAGAAAGGTGGTAAGTTCAGTTTTGGCAAATCTGTAGCCGACAATGGCTGGAATATGTTCACAAACATGTTGGAATATAAGCTGGCTTGGCAAGGTAAACAGCTTATCAAGATAGACAAATGGTATCTAAGCAGCCAGCTATGCCATGTTTGCGGTTACCAGAACAATGAAACGAAAGATTTGTCTATACGAGAATGGGATTGCCCGAAATGTGGCAGTCATCATGACAGAGATAAGAACGCTGCCATAAATATTAGAGAGGAAGCTAGGCGCATATCTGCCGCCTAATGTAACGTATAAAGTACCGTGGGTCGCACGGAAACTTACGCCTGTGGAGAGTGTGTAAGTCGCCACAACTCTTCAGAGTCAGTGGTGCTGTTCTCGCTGAAGCAGGAAGCCCCCGCCTCTATAGACGGGGGTACGTTCACCGTAGGCGGCTTTAGTTCCCTTTATGGAAAAATTCGATGATCTTGTGGATGGCCAGGGCCATGTGGTTCGGATTCTGGAAAGGGTGGTTGGCCCCTTCGACGGGGATGAACTCGATGACGTTGTTTTCGGCGAAATCCCGGACCAGGTCGATGGGAATCATTTCGTCCTTCGTGCCATGGAGGATGAGGATGTCATCGGCAAAATCGAAATATTCGTGGTCACAGACGTCGAAACTCTTGAGGTCATCCATGAAAGCCTGGTCGATTTTCATCTTGCGGTCGAAGCCGACTTGGATTTCCTTGCCTTTCTTCAGTTTGGCGAAGCCTTCATCGGAAACGTGGTTGCTCATGCTTTCATACATGTTGATGCCAGGGCTTCGCAAGGCAATCTTTTTGAAGGGATTGCCCTGTTCGATGAGGTAGCGCAGTGTGATGTAAGCGCCGAAACTTGTCGAATAGTTGTAGATGTTCTTGGCCTGGAGTTCGGTCTTGGCGTAGTCGATGACTAGCGTCAAATAGGTCATGCATTCCGGGATGGACAGCTTTTTGCGGGCGTCAGCGCCATGGCAGGGCCAGTCAAAGGCGATGACGGCGTAGTTCTTGTATTTGCTCGTCAAGTGTTCCGCAAAATGGACGGTTCCGGCCGTATCTTTGTGGCTGCCGAATCCGTGGGTGACGATGACAACGTTGTCGAAAGTGCGTGTCTGTTTATCATTGTCATTGATGAGCAGCTTGCAGCGGATGCTGTATCCCTGCTGATTAATGTCGAAATTCTTTTCCATATATCAATGCCTCTTTTAGGTGGATTCGTCAGAATGACGTACTTCATCAGTATACCACAAAAGAGGCAGATGTTTGAGAGAAAATTTAGGAGGTATTTCATGGAGAGCATAAAGCAATGGCTGGCAGGAAGTATGTGTTTCTGCTTGCTGAGTATTATATCATTTTCAGGGACTGCAGCAGCAGAAAGTCCGGCTGTACTGGCTCAGTCGTATATTCTCGTTGAGGCATCGACAGGACGGGTGATTCTGGAAAAGGATGCCGATGTCTTGAAGTATCCCGCGAGTATGACGAAAATGATGACTGCTGTATTAGCCTTGGAAAAGCTGCAGCCTGAGACACAGATTTCTATTCTGGACGATGCAGCTAATACAGAAGACTGTCCTCTTGGATTTTCTCAAGGCGATGTCTTTACGCGCGATGAATTAGTAGGCGGTATGCTCTTAGTTTCTGATAACGGAGCGGCGGTGGCACTGGCTGACCGCGTAGATGGCAGTGTACCGGCTTTTGCTAAACGGATGAATGAACGGGCAGCTGTCTTAGGGATGAAGCATACGCACTTCGAAAATCCTAATGGGCTCACTGTACCGACGCATTATTCGACGGCACGGGATATGATGATATTAGCCCGTTATGCCATGGAGAACAAAACGTTTCGTAATATGGTAGCCCGCAAGACAGCCGATGTCCATTGGCTGTCTCCAGCAGGCAAGCATTTACGGGCAGAAAATACGAATGCCCTATTAGGATCCTATCCTGGGGCCATCGGGGTAAAGACCGGGTGGACTGAAGAATCCGGCGGTTGTCTTGCAGCAGAAGCAGAGCGCGATGGTACGGATCTTCTCGTTGTCCTCATGGCTTCACCTACCGAAGGAGGGCGCTTTACCGATGCTAGAACGTTGCTGGATTATGGCTTTTCCCATGTAAATACTGCCGAAGGGCCAAAAGCGGATGAAACGAAACACGCGATTTGGGTCAAAGACGGCACGGCGTGCCGTACCGAAGTCAAGGCTGTCCAGGATATCCGTTATCCCTTGATTCATGGCGAAGATGCGTCGCATTACAGCTTGACGTATGATTTGCCTAAGGTCGTTTCGGCCAAAGAAACACAGGATGGCATCGTCGGTCATATCATCGTCAATTATGACGGCCAGCCCGTAGGACGTGTGGATATGAAGGCGGAACCGATTGAATCTGGTTTTTCCGTGACTTCCTGGCTGGTCGGTACCATCACTTCACTTTTAGGCTGGTAACGATCTTTCTCAACGGTGCAGGCCATAGCGGATGATGAGGCGGCTCATTTCCAAAAGGATGATCATAGGCAGTGCCAGGAGACATTGAGATAGGATGTCTGTCGTCGGCGTGATGAAGGCCAGCAGGACGATGTATTTTCGCTTTTTCGCCAGCATACGGGACGTAATCAAATCGAGCTTGGCCAAGACGATGAAGACTAAGGGTAAATTGAAAAGGATGCCGAAAGGCAGGACCAGCATGAACACAAAATTTAAGTAACTTTCCATAGACAACAGGGGCTGGACGAAATCTGACGAGAACGTGAGGAAAAAGCGGAGCCCCTGAGGCAGGACTACGAACCAGGCAAAGGCGATGCCCGTCAGGAATAAGATAAGCGATGAAGGAACCAGCATCAAGAGGGTTGTCTTTTCGCGGGCTGTAAAGGCTGGGACTAGGAAGGGTATATCGTCCACCTAGGCGACCATGATTGGGTCCTGAGCTCACCGGCCGGTCAGAAGACGTCAGCCTTGCTCAAGAAAATTGCCGTCCAGCAGTACGGTATGAGCGAAGGCGACAGCCAGGGGGCGAAATTTAATTACTTCAAGAACTATGTCGAATCCCAGCTGTCCTGTATGTATTTGAATATGCTCCAGGCTGAACCGGATGGGGAAGGCCTCGTCGCTCAGGCAGTAGCCAAAGTCATTATAAAATAATCGTTTAACTTTTTGGATTGACAGAAGACACTTAAAACTTTACAATGTATAAATAAAGATTTACATGGATGAATTAAAATTGTAAAGGAAGTGTTATCTGTTTATGTTGAAAAATGGTGCACAAGTCGGACTATTGTTGTTCGGCATGTTTTTCGGGGCCGGGAACCTGATTTTCCCGCCGTCGCTGGGGTTCCAGGCGGGAGGGCAGTTTACGCCGGCGATTCTGGGATTTCTCTTGTCCGGCATCGGCATGCCTGTCATCGCCGTCATCATGGGGACCTTCAACCCCGGCGGTTTCCGGGCAGAAATGAATCATAAGATTTCGCCCCTCTTTTCGCTCATCATCCTGACGCTCATGTATCTGGCCATCGGGCCGCTCATGGCTATCCCGCGGACGGCGGCGACGTCCTTTTCTATCGGCATCCTGCCCATTACCGGCGACGGCATGCTGCCGCTGGCTATTTTCACGACTCTTTATTTCGTCTGCGCCTGGTGGCTGTCGATTACGCCATCGAAGCTCCTGGACCGTGTCGGTAAGGTATTGACCCCGATTTTTGCTATCATGATCGTCCTGCTCATCATCGTCGGCATGGTGGCCTATACGACGCCGTCGACAGCTGTGCCTATGGGGAAATATGCTGCTTCGGCCTTCGGCAACGGTTTCATTGAAGGCTATAATACGGTCGATACGCTGGCGTCCTTTGCCTTCTGCATCATCGCCTTGGGGGCTATGAAGCGGATTCATTTTACCTCAGAAAAGGAACATATCGCCAGTGTCTGGATGGCCGGGGCTGCCGTAGCCGTCCTCATGGGCGGACTTTATCTGGGCCTGGCCCTGCTGGGCAATCATTTTCCCATCCCGCAGGCGGTCTATGGAGATGCCACAATCAATCTCGGCGCCTATGTCTTGTCTCAGACATCGTTCCAGATTTTCGGGACTGTCGGCATGGCCTTCCTAGCCGTCATGGTCACGTTGACCTGCTTTACGACGACAGTCGGCCTCATTGCCGCTGTTTCGACCTTCTTTGCTGAAGAATTTCCGGTCTTGTCCTATAAGAAATACGTCACCGTCATCAGCGTCGTCAGCCTGCTCCTGGCTAATCTCGGCTTAAACCAGATTATCCAGGTCACGCTGCCCCTCCTGCTGTTTGTCTATCCCATGGCTATTGTCGTCGTCATGCTGACTATTGTCAATAAATTTGTCAGCCTGTCGAAACTGGGCATGCGCTGCACCGTTGCTGCTGCCGGCATCGTATCGGCCATTGACATTGCCGCCCAGTTCTTCCATCTCGACGGAGCGGCTGTCCTCATCCAGGGCCTGCCCTTAGGCGACAGCAGCCTGGGCTGGCTTGTACCGTCCCTGGTTTGCCTGGCCTTGTCCCTGGTCCTGCCTGGGAAAATCAGCGGTGAAAGTGCGTTAGAGGAAGTTTGATGTACGATATATTCGCGAAAAGGAGCTGTCTTGCGAGGACAGCTCCTTTTGTGTACAATAAGAATATAATGATACTGAGTATCAAGTAAAACTAAATGATATATAGGGAGGGAAAGTTATTATGGAAAATGCTTTCATGGGGATTCTCATCCCTTTTGTCGGGACGTCGCTAGGGGCGGCCTGCGTCTATGCTATGAAGCGGGAATTGGATCGTCAGGTCCAGCGGGGATTGACGGGATTTGCGTCGGGTGTCATGATTGCCGCTTCCATTTGGAGCCTCTTGATACCGGCTATGGAAGAATCGGCGCCGTTAGGGAAATTCGCCTTCGTGCCGGCTGTGGTCGGGTTCTGGCTGGGCATCTTCCTGCTCCTGGCCCTGGACCGATTGGTACCGCACCTGCACATGTACAGTGAGAAGGCTGAAGGGCCGCACAGCCACTTGCAGCGGACGACGATGCTCGTCTTGGCTGTGACGCTGCATAATATCCCCGAAGGCATGGCCGTCGGCGTCGTTTATGCCGGACTATTGGCCGGCCAGACGGGCATCAGTGCCGCCGGGGCCTTTGCCTTGTCTTTGGGCATCGCCTTGCAGAACCTTCCCGAAGGGGCCATCATCTCTATGCCCCTTAAGGCGGACGGCGTCGGCAAACACAAAGCATTTATCGGCGGTGTCCTGTCGGGTATCGTCGAACCCATCGGGGCTGTCCTGACCATTGCCCTGACGGCCTTTATCGTACCCATCCTGCCGTACCTCCTCAGCCTGGCAGCTGGAGCCATGTGCTATGTCGTCGTCGAAGAACTCATTCCGGAAATGTCGGCTGGCGAACACTCCGACATCGGCGTCTTGTCCTTTGCCCTGGGATTCACGTTGATGATGGCCCTGGACGTGGCGTTATCATGATTCTTACTAGCGAGGATGATTTTAAGTGAAAGTCCGCATTACCGATGAATTAGCCCAGCAGATTGTCGATTCGGCCAAGGCCGTCGTCGGTTGGAACGTCAATTTCATCGACCGTCATGGACGTATCATGGCCAGTACTGACAGCGCCCGTATTGGCACCTACCACAAGGCCGGCCATGTCGCCGCCCGGACGGGACGGGTCCAGACCGTTCAGGAAGACCGCCCTGAAGAGGGGGTCAGCCAAGGTGTCAATTATCCTATCGTCATGGGCCGACAAGTCCTGGGGGTTGTCGGGATTACCGGGGAACCGGCTGTCGTCGGCCAGTACGGTTTCTTGCTGACGAAAATCTGTGAAGTCTTCCTCCAGGAATATTGCTTGAGCCAAGAGGCGTTCAGTGAAGAAGAACATCGCAGCCGTCAAGTCATGGCCTTGATCTACCATGATGAAGATATGGTGCAACAGCTGGCCGAAGAACAGCCGGAATTGGCAGGCAGCCAGTATGTTGCTGCCGTTTTCCGATGGCATGAGGGAACTTGCCAAGTCGGGGATTTCCGTCAGCAAATGTCTGAAACCTGTCAAAAGCTGGGGATGACCTTATATACATATATCTACCCGGATATCTTCGTTATCCTCATTCCTTGTCAAGTTTATCCGAACTGGGCTAAGAAACTGCCACGTTGGAAAGAATGGTTCTATCCAGGCGTTTCAGCGGGAATTGGGACCGAAGAGCCGTTTCACCGTATCTACGAATCGTATCGTTTGGCCAAAATGGCCTTGCAGGCAGCGGCAGACCGGCAGGTCTTCTGCGTTCATGCTGATGATATGAAATTGGCCTTTTTATTGCAAAGCCTGGACGGGGCCGTGCGCCGCCGCTACTGCAGGGATATTTGCCATCATTTGACGGACAGTGACATCCATTTGCTCCAGGTCTATTATCAGCAGGATTTGTCTATCCAGGAAACGGCACGGATTCTCTGTATCTACAAGAACATGCTGCAATACCGGCTGAAGCGGATTGCCGGGAAGACCGGCCTCGATCCAAGGGTGTTTTGCGATGCCGTAGCGCTGTATGTTGCGACCCTCCCTTGGTTTATAAAATAAAAATAATAGTAGTTTATTGTTTTTTATAACATAGAAAGAAGAGGCCTCTTTTGCTACACTATAGGCATAGAGAAATACAGCCTTATGAATTCGCAAATAGAGGAGAAATCATCATGAAAGTCGTTGTAGCCATTGATTCCTTGAAAAATAGTCTGACTTCCGTCGAAGCGGGCCGGGCCATCGAAGCCGGCGTCCGCAAGGCCTATGGCGGCCATCCCGTCCAGGTCATTGTCAAGCCATTAGCCGATGGTGGGGAAGGGAACGTCGAAGCGCTCGTCGATGGGCTGAATGGTGAGCTCCGCTATGTCGGCGTCCAAGGGCCTTTAGGAGAAGCCGTTTCCTGTCCTTATGGCTATCTGCCGGGGATGGAAGCGGCCGTCATTGAAATGGCCGGTGCAGCCGGACTGGGATTGGTGCCGGCAGAACAGCGCAATCCCCTGTATACGACGACGTATGGTGTCGGCCAGGTCATGGCGCAGGCCATGGAAGCCGGCATACGCCACTTCATCATCGGTTTGGGCGGCAGCTCGACCAGTGATTGCGGCGTCGGCATGCTCCAGGCTCTGGGTTATATTTTCCGCGATGCTCAAGGGATGCCTGTTGGGTTAGGTGGACAGGAAGTAGGGCGCATTGCCTCTGTAGATGATTCCCAGGTCTTGCCGGCACTGAAAGACTGCACCTTCGATGTTGCCTGTGATGTGACCAATCCGTTATTCGGGAATTGGGGTGCTGCCTATATCTTCGGGCCCCAGAAAGGTGCGTCGCCGCAAGATGTTAAAGTCCTGGACGATGCCAGTCGATCCTTTGCTGCTGTCAACCAGCGGTATACCGGTCATGACTTGAGCTAGACAGCCGGTGTCGGTGCGGCCGGCGGTATGGGATTTGCTTTCCTGGCCTATCTGCACGGCCGCCTGCGTTCAGGCATCCAGATCGTCCTCGATTCCATCCGCCTGGCAGAAGCTGTTCAAGATGCCGATTACGTCATCACCGGTGAAGGCAGCCTCGATGCCCAGACGGCTATGGGCAAAGCCCCGATTGGCGTAGCGAAGCTGGCTAAACAGTACGGCGCCAAAGTCATCGCCTTGGCAGGATGCACGACGGCCGATGCCGCCGAATGTAATCATCAGGGCATTGACTCCTTCTTTTCCATCGTCGATAAAGCCATGCCGTTGGAAGAAGCCATGAATAAAGAAACAGCTTTGCGCAATATGACGAACACGGCACAGCAGGTCTTCAACCTCATCCGCGCCGTCAGCTGATTAAGCGGCCCGAATTGTATAAAATTATATAACATTAAGGAGAATATACTATATATGCTGAAAAAAACAAAGATTGTCTGCACTTTAGGCCCCAGTTCCAATACCCCG
>NZ_JAJBQV010000057.1 GCF_020539865.1 Megasphaera elsdenii
TGCTTGGATTTAGACGATATTCCTGTCTATAATCCTGAACAGCCGTATACTGGCACGTTCAGCGGGAAGCGTATCCACCGTGGCTTGTACCAGTTCGCCGATGGCAGGATTGCCAACGCGGATGTGAATGGAGCATACAACATACTCCGTAAAAGTAAGCAGAACTTCGATTTCGAGGGACTGTGTAAGGGGCTTTTGGACAGCCCTTTGAGAATAAGGATATCCTGACAGCTAACTCCTTTGGGATAGGTTGTCAGGCGTTAGTCCATGTATCAAACTTCTCAAGAATCTCCCGCTTCTATAAGCGGGAGAGGTTCAAAATTAATTGTTAAGGTATTTTATTGGCGTAAGGGGGAGACATCATGGACAGGACACTGTTTGATCCGATTATCGGTCATAGCCGCCTGAAGAAACAGTTTGCCCGTCTCATCGACGAAGACCGCATCCCGCACGCCATGATTTTTGCCGGCCCGGCTGGCATCGGCAAGACGATGATGGCCATTGCCGTCGTGTCGGCCCTGGTCGGCCGCCGGGTCTTTTCCGACCTGGATAGCTGCGAAGGCGAAGCCGTAGCCGGTGATAAAGACGATGCTTTTTATCTGGCTCCCATGGGGGCTATGCTGAAAGTAGACCAGTTCCGCCAGCTCCAAGGGAAACTGGCCCTGCAAGGCGAAGCCGGCCATCGTCGGGTCTGTATCATCGACCATGTGGAAACGATGAATACGGAATTTGCCAACCGCATGCTGAAAATTTTGGAAGAACCGCCAACCGGCGTCTGCTTCATCTTGATTACAGACCAGCCCGATTTACTGTTGCCGACGATCATCTCCCGCTGTGCCCGCTTTACCTTCGATCCCGTCGGCGACGATGAGATGCGCCAAGGCTTGCGGCGCCTGAAAGGCAAAAGCGGGAATTGGGAAGAAGCCATCCTCTGGGGTGGCGGCATTGTCCGGACTGTCTTATCCTATCTCGATGGAAAGGGGACGGATAAAGCCCATTTTGCCCTGGATTTTTTGACGATTATGGCGAAGCACGCCTGTCCCTATGCCAAATGGCTGGCTCTATCGGCGGCGCTGACGGATGCAGAAACGACGGAGATTCTCGGCTGGATCAGCCTTTTTCTCCGCGATATGGCAGTCCTGCGCAGCGGAGCCGGCCGGGACTATATACGTTTAAAAGGATATATCCATGAAATGACTGAATTATTGCCGTATTGGACGGATGACGCCATCTTTGGTCTGTCCCAGATCCTCGATGAAGGCTTGGAGGCGGTGTCGCGCCACGTCAACGTCCGCCTCGTCTGGGATTATGTATGCATCCGAGCGATACGGCTTAGAGGAGGATTTTAATGATCGTTGTAGGTGTACGTTTTAAACCTGCCGGAAAAGTATACTATTTCGACCCCGCTACTATCGAACTCAAACTGGATGACGGTGTCATCGTTGAAACGGCACGGGGCATGGAATTCGGCCATGTCGTCATTGCGCCGCGCAGTGTCGATTCGTCGGAAGTCGTCCAGCCGCTGAAGCCGATTATCCGTAAGGCAACGGCCAAGGATTTCCGCCAGGTAGAAAAGAATAAGGAACGGGAAAAGAAGGCTTTCGGCATCTGCCTGGCGAAGATTGCTAAGCATAAACTGCCCATGAAGCTCATCGATGTCGACTATACCTTCGATATGGGCAAGATTATCTTTTTCTTTACTGCTGACGGCCGTATCGATTTTCGCGAACTCGTCCGCGACTTGGCGTCGGTCTTCCGCACGCGCATCGAATTGCGCCAAATCGGCTTGCGCGATGAAGCCAAGATGATTGGCGGCATCGGTTGCTGCGGCCGACCCTTGTGCTGCGCTACCTTCCTGGGCGACTTCAAACCCGTTTCCATCCGTATGGCTAAAGGTCAGGGGATGTCCCTCAATCCGACCAAGATTTCCGGAATCTGCGGCCGCCTCATGTGCTGCCTGCGCT
The DNA here is from genome assembly GCF_020539865.1 of Megasphaera elsdenii. GTDB lineage: Bacteria > Bacillota > Negativicutes > Veillonellales > Megasphaeraceae > Megasphaera > Megasphaera elsdenii_A. The sequence goes on from NZ_JAJBQV010000057.1 coordinate 1,965, forward strand.
ATGAAAACCAGCTGTATACGTCGGGGGAATTGAAGTGCTGCAACTGCCAGCAGAAGAACAGCGAACAGCAGAAGCCGCCGGCTGTAGGCAAACGGGTCATGACCGATGAAGGCGTCGGTACAGTCCTGCGGGTCCACATGAAAGACCATACGGTCAAAGTCCAGCTCGAATCGGGACACAATATCAACGTGCCTTGGTCGGACGTAGGAGAAACGGAACATGAACATTGAGTTAGGCCCGCACGAACGGCTGGATGACCTGGTCCTGGACGGCATGAAAGTCATCCAGCGCGATGACCAATTCTGCTTTTCCCTGGATACGGTCCTCTTGGCCCATTTCGGTATCGTACCCCACGGTCCGGCTCTGGACTTGGGAACGGGGACGGCGGCTATCCCCCTCATCTTGACAGCTCGCGGCGCAAAGAAGCTGACGGCAGTGGAATTTAATCCTGTCATGGCCGATATTGCCCGCCGCAATGTGGCCTTCAATGGCCGGGACGACCGTATTGCCATCGTTGAAGGTGATTACCGCCGTATCCGCGAATGGGCGGAAAGCGGTGCTTTTGCCGCTGTTTACGCTAATCCGCCGTACCGCGAAAAGAGCCGCGGTGCCTATAGTGACGTCGACGGCATCCGCCGGGCCTGCCATGAAGAGACGGCGACCCTCGGTGACGTCCTCGATGCCGTGAAGTATGCCCTGAAATATCACGGCCGCTTCCGCATGGTCCATATTACGGAGCGCCTGGCCGACATTTTAGAGGCCATGCGCGCCCATGATATCGAGCCCAAAGTATTGCAGATGGTCCATGGCCGTCCCGATAAGAAAGCCAAGCTTTTCCTCGTCGAGGGAATCCGCGGCGGCAGTCAAGGCTTGGACGTCCTGCCGCCGCTCATCGTCCACAACCCGGACGGGAGCTACAGCGACGCCGTCCTGCGATTATATGGGAAGATTTAATGCCGGATGGAGGGATAGTATGCCGGAAGTTTTTCAAAAAGGGACGCTCTATCTTTGCCCGACGCCGATTGGCAATCTCGAGGACATTACGTACCGCACGGTCCGCTGTCTCCGCGAAGCCGACCTCATTGCGGCAGAAGATACGCGTCACACGAAGCAGCTGCTCATGGCGTATGATATCGACACGCCCTTGACCAGCTATCATGAACATAATAAGGCAGAAAAAGGGCCGCAACTCATTGAAAAATTGAAAGACGGCTTGATGATCGCGCTGGTCAGCGATGCCGGTATGCCAGCTATCTGTGATCCTGGCAGCGATATGGTCCGCCTGGCTCTGGAAGCCAATCTGCCTATCGTACCCCTTCCCGGAGCCAATGCCGGTCTAACCGGCCTCATTGCGTCCGGTATGGATACGACGCGTTTTACCTTTATTGGTTTTTTGCCGAAGACCCAGAAACACCGCCTACCTGTCTTGGAATCGGTAAAAACTTACGAAGGGACGCTCATCTTTTATGAAGCACCTCACCGCATCCAGCAAGTCCTTGGTGAAATGATTGAAGTCCTAGGCGATCGCAAGGCCGTCCTCTGCCGGGAACTGACCAAGCGGTACGAACAATACCTGCGCGGCAGTCTCAGCAAGTTGCGGGCTGACCTGTCTGAGCAGGGGACGCGCGGTGAATTTGTCATCCTCGTCGAAGGGGCAGCGGCTGTGGAAAGGGCTGCTTCCGGCGACGTCGATTATGCGTCCCTGGTCCGGGAACTGATGGAACAGGGCGTCGATAAGAAAGAGGCTATCCGGACTGTCGCCAGACGGTGCGGCGTGCCCAAACGTAGTGTATACCAGGCTGCGCTTAGTTTATAACACCCGGCTCATTTGCCGGTATAGGAGGAAAATCCCATGTCTGAAAAAAGAAAGTATTACATTACAACACCTATTTACTATCCAAGTGCCAAACTTCACATCGGGCACACGTACTGCACGACCATTGCGGACTCGCTGGCACGGTTCCACCGTCTGCGCGGCGACGACGTCTTTTTCTTGACCGGCTCTGATGAACACGGCCAGAAAATCCAGCGTGCAGCCGAAGCAAAAGGCGTCAAACCGATTGAATACGTCGACGAAATCGTCGCTCTCTTCCAGCAGCTCTGGAAAAAACTCAATATCTCCAATGATGACTTCATCCGCACGACAGAAAAACGCCATGAAAAAGTTGTCCAGGCTTTGATGCAGAAATCCTACGACAACGGCGATATCTATAAAGGCGAATACAAAGGCTGGTACTGTACGCCGTGCGAAACATTCTGGCCTGAAAACAAGCTGCCTGAAGGCAAACACATCTGCCCGGACTGCGGCCGCCCGCTGGAACTCGTTTCGGAAGAAGCGTACTTCCTGAAAATGAACAAATATGCCGACCGCTGGTTGAAATTCATCGACGAAAACCCGGACTTCATCCAGCCGGAATCGCGGCGCAATGAAATGATCTCCTTCGTCAAGAGCGGTCTGGAAGACCTCTGCGTATCCCGTACGTCCTTTGACTGGGGCATCAAAGTTCCTTGGGACCCGAAACACGTCGTCTACGTCTGGTTCGACGCCTTGGTCAACTACGTCACGGCTGCAGGCTATCTCGATGATCCGGAAAAGTTCAAGAAATTCTGGCCGGCTGACCTGCACCTGGTCGGCAAGGAAATCGTCCGCTTCCACAGCATCATCTGGCCGATCATGCTCATGAGCTGCGGCCTGCCGTTGCCGAAGAAAGTCTTTGGTCACGGCTGGCTCATCGTCGATGGTACCAAGATGAGTAAATCCTTGGGCAACGTCGTCGACCCGATTCCCCTCATCGACCGCTATGGTGCCGATGCCCTGCGTTACTATCTCCTGAAGGAAATCCGCCTCGGCCAGGATGGCAACTTCTCCCTGCCGTCGTTCATCAACCGCATCAACTCTGACCTGGCCAACGACTTGGGCAACCTCTTGCAGCGTACCCTGGCTATGGTCGAAAAATACGAAGGCGGCGTCGCTGCCGGTCCGACCGTCAAAGAACCTGTCGACGACGATTTGGCAACGTGTGCTGTGGAAACGGCAAAACGTTTTGAAACCTACATGGATGACATGAAGATCAATGACGCCATTAACGACGTCTGGGCCCTCATTCGCCGCAGCAATAAATATATCGACGAAACGACGCCGTGGGTCCTGGCCAAAGACGACGCCAAAGCCCAGCGCCTGCAGACGGTTCTGTACAACCTCCTGGAAGCCCAGCGCATCATTGCGACCCTGGTCAGCCCCTTCATCCCGGCCAGCGCTGCTGAAATGTGGAAACAGCTCGGGTTAGGTGACTTTGCCGAAGCGAACCTGCCGGCTGCTCAGGAATGGGGCCGTTATCCGGCAGATACGAAAGTCTGCAAGGGCCATGCCCTCTTCCCGCGCTATGACTTGAAGGAAGAAGTGGCTGAAGTGGAAGAAGAAAAGAAAGCCGCTCAGGCCTGCCCGGCTGCTCAGGAACCGACGAAACCGGAAATCACTATCGACGATTTCGGTAAAATCGACCTTCGCGTTGGTAAAATCGTAGCCTGTGAAAAAGTGCCTAAGGCCAAGAAATTGCTCAAATTGCAAGTCGACCTTGGTACGGAAACGCGCCAGATCGTCAGCGGCATTTCCCTATACTATAAACCGGAAGACCTCATCGGTCACTGCGTCATCGTCGTCACCAACTTGAAACCGGTCAAGCTCTGCGGCGTCGAATCGAAAGGTATGCTCTTGGCCGCTTCTGACGGCAATGATAATCTCCAAGTCGCTTTTGTCGACGGCATGGCACCGGGAAGCCGGGTCCGCTGATGCTCTTCGATACCCATTGCCACGTCAATGACGGTGCCTATGCAGAAGACCGCCCGGCCGTGTTCGACCGGGCGGCTGCTGCCGGCGTAGGACTCCTGCTCTGCCCGGCGACGGATATGGAAACGTCGGCTCAGTGTATCGCTCTGGCCAAGGCGCACGAAGGATTGTATGTAGCCGTCGGCATCCATCCCGAAGAAGCGGCCAAGGCCAAAGACGGCGATGTCGATAGACTGTGCCAATGGATACGGACCGAAGAGAAAGTCGTCGCCGTCGGTGAAGTCGGCCTGGATTATCACTGGCCCGAACCGGCCCGGCATGTCCAGCAGGCCGTCTTCATCGACATGGTCAAACTGGCAGTGGAACTCGACGTGCCCATCATCATCCATGACCGCGAAGCCCATGGCGATACGCTGGACATCCTGCGCCAGTACGGCAAGGGCATCCGCGGCGTTTTCCACTGCTATTCGGGCAGCTTGGAAATGACGGACGAACTGCTGCGCATGGGTTTCTATTTCGGCTTTGACGGTCCCTTGACTTATCCCAATTCTAAACGGGCTAAACGCGTTGCATCCCATCTGCCATTGGAGCGCATACTCGTCGAAACGGACTGTCCTTACTTGACGCCCCAGGCTCACCGCGGCCAGCGCAACGAACCGGCCTACGTCCACTACGTCGCCGAAGAAATCGCCGCTCTGCGGGACATAGACACTGCCGAAGTAGCGCGTGTAACCACGGAAAACGCCAAGCGACTCTTTGGGATTCCGTAACCTGCCATACTCGTAGGAATTGAGGCTACGTTTGTAGGGGCTTACACGTGGTAAGCCCTACCATGTGAAATAGAGTAGCCGCACGAAGGCCAATGGCTTAATGCGACAACTTCCGCTTACTTGTCCATAAAGGAGAACACCATGTCACGAGGGAAACGACCAGCTATCCAGCTCACAATCACTGGAAAACTGGGGACTATGGGCTGCCATCGCGGCCATCACATCGGGGAGACGTTTGATTACGATACGGACCGGGGAAAAATCTGTCCCATGGCTTTGCACTGTGCCTTTCCCTATGTCGATATCTTGCGCTATGGCGGCCAGCTTCCGGGTCAGCCCGAAGGCGAAGCCGAATTCTGCTGTTCCGATGCCGACGTAGCCCTGGTCTTCAAGGCAAAAATCGTTAACGATTAGCCGTTAGCAGTTAGCGGGTCCGCTAGGACCCTTCGTAGGGCCGCCCCAACGGGCGGCCCACTTTTTTTATTTTTTGAAAAAATCTCTTGACAAAATACTGTAGATTTGGTATTATAATCAAGTCTTCTGAAACAGACAATACACATGCGGAAGTAGCTCAGTGGTAGAGCATCACCTTGCCAAGGTGGGGGTCGCGAGTTCGAGTCTCGTTTTCCGCTCCATTTATTCCTCAATAGCTCAGTTGGTAGAGCAATCGGCTGTTAACCGATTTGTCGTAGGT
>NZ_JAJBQV010000058.1 GCF_020539865.1 Megasphaera elsdenii
TACTTCAAAGTGTGGTTACGCGATATTTATTTGTTCAAAAAGTTGTAAACTGCTGCCTCCTAAAATAAGTTACTTTTATTGTACCACTTGAAGTACGCTCTAAGTCAACTGTTTTCCCGTAACCGAAGCGTAAAAATCTATCTGCAAAAAAACTTGACGGATAGAGCATACCATGATACAATAGTAAAGTACCTTATGGAGCGGTATCGAAGTGGTCATAACGGGGCTGACTCGAAATCAGTTAGGCCGCAAGGTCTCGTGGGTTCGAATCCCACCCGCTCCGCCAAATCGAAAAGCGCACAGATAAGCCATTCATGGAACTTATCTGTGCGCTTTTTCTATGCCCATACCCCCAACACAAAAGGAGCCATCCCATAGGGACAGCTCCTTTTGCTTTGAAGAAAAGTCTTACTGCTGAGAACGACGCATAGCTTTTTTGCGGTCGTGTTTGTCGAGGATAGCTTTACGGATACGGATGCTCTTCGGCGTAACTTCTACGAGTTCGTCGTCGTTGATCCATTCCAAAGATTTTTCCAAGCCCATTTCCTGCGGCGGAACGAGGCGGAGTGCTTCATCCGATGCGGAGGAACGAGTGTTGGTCAAGTGTTTCTTCTTGCACGGGTTGACATCGATGTCGACATCGCGGTTGCTTTCACCAACGACCTGACCGAGGTAGATTTCTTCGCCCGGTTTGATGAACATCGTGCCACGATCCTGCAGGTTGAAGATGCCGTAGCCAGTAGTCGTGCCCGATTCAAAAGCCACTAAGCTGCCGCGGGTACGGCCCGGAATTTCGCCTTTCCAGGGAGCATAGCCGTGGAAGACATGGTACATGATGCCATTCCCTTTGGTAGCTGTGAGGAATTCGCTACGGAAGCCGATGAGGCCACGGGCCGGGATGATGAATTCCAGGCGGGTGTAGCCGGAGATATCGGTCATGTTAACCATTTCGGCTTTACGGGTACCGAGTTTTTCCATGACAGCGCCCATGAATTCAGGCGGAACGTCGATGGTGAGCGCTTCCAACGGTTCGCATTTCTGGCCATTGATTTCTTTGGTGATGACGCTCGGTTTGCCGATTTGAAGTTCATAACCTTGACGGCGCATTTCTTCGATGAGGACAGCGATGTGGAGTTCGCCACGGCCCGATACTTTGAAGGCATCGGCGCTATCTGTTTCTTCGACACGCAAGGATACGTTGGTCTGGACTTCACGGAACAAGCGGTCGCGGAGATGACGGCTGGTGACGTATTCCCCTTCCTGGCCGGCAAAGGGGCTGTCGTTGACGTAGAAAATCATGGACAGCGTCGGTTCGTCGATGTTGATTTTTGGCAGGGCTTCCGGGTTCTGCGGATCCGTAACGGTTTCGCCGATCTTAAGGTCGGAAATACCGACGATGCAGGCGATTTCACCCATAGCAGCTTCTTCCTGTTCGACACGTTTCAGGCCTTCATAGGTATAGACGCGGCCAATCTTGGCTTTGCGCTGGCTTTCACCGTCGGTGACGATGACGCTCTGGTTCGGATGCATCTTGCCGCGGACGATACGGCCGATAGCAATTTTACCGACATAATCGTCGTAGTCCAACGTCGTGACCATGAACTGCAGCGGGCCGTCGGCGTCGCCTTTCGGGCACGGGCAATATTTGATGATTGTCTTGAACAGCGGTTCGAGATTATCGCTGTCGTCGTCCATGGAGTATTTAGCAATGCCATCGCGGCCGTTTGCATAGACGACCGGGAAATCGAGCTGTTCGTCTGTCGCATCGAGTTCCATGAACAATTCAAGAACTTCGTCTTCGACTTCAGCGACGCGGGCACCGGGTTTGTCGATTTTGTTGATGACGACGATTGGTTTCAATTTCTGTTCCAAAGCCTTACGCAAAACGTATTTCGTCTGCGGCATCGGGCCTTCAAAAGCATCGACGAGGAGCAGTACGCCGTCTACCATGTTCAGTACACGTTCTACTTCGCCGCCGAAGTCAGCATGCCCCGGGGTGTCGACGATATTAATTTTGACACCTTCGTGCATGACAGATGTATTTTTGGACAAGATTGTAATGCCGCGTTCACGTTCAATATCTCCAGAGTCCATGACACGTTCTTCTACTTTTTCGTTAGAACGGAAAACATGGCTCTGTTTGAGCATGGCGTCGACCAGCGTCGTTTTGCCATGGTCAACGTGGGCAATAATTGCAATATTACGAATATCTTTGCGTTCCATCTAATGTCCTCTCTCTCATTAACAAATATTAGATTGTATGTAACTAGATTAGTATAGCATGGATTGCGCAGAAATGCAAAGCCGCCTGCTGAATTTATTGTCAACAGGCGGTAAAATATCAGATAGATTTCCCTAATTCATAGGCTTTCTGCAACCATTGCGGATGATTTCCTACGGCGTTGGCTTCGCTCATGCCGCCGGCGTTAAAGCCTCCGGCATAATGGGCCTTGTCAAAGCAGCGAATCCAGCCATCGAGGGTCGATACGGCCCGTTTAGCCGTGTCCGGCGCATCGTCGGCCGAGACGGTGATGAGGTAGATGTCGCGAAAATGGTAGGGCTGACCGTAGAGCGGATTGGTCCTATCGAGGAAGGTCTTCAGCTGTCCGCAGATATCGTAATAGTAGATAGGTGAAGCAAAGACAACGGCGTCTGCTTCTTGGACCTTCTTAATAAGGTCGTTAGCGTCGTCCTGAATGGGACAGTAGAGCAAGCGGTGACAGGCCATGCAGCCTTCACAATAACGGATATCCCGGCCGGCCAAGCTGAGGACTTCTACGTCGTTCCCCGCTTCGAGGGCCCCGCGGCCGGCTTCCCGGGCCAGCTGCTCGGAATTGCTGTCCGGACGGAGACTGGAAGATAAGATGAGAACTTTTTTAGCCATGAGACAACACCCTTTCCGAAAAAATCAGGCTTTATTTTTATGGAGCATAATGCGCAGAACTTCTTCATCGGTCTGCTGCATCCCCTGCGAGGCCAAGAGGCCGACATTTTTTAGACACTCTTCGGCTGAATAGGCGACCAAACCATCCGTCCCTTGGACGCGCACGTCGCTGAGGGCCAAGAGGACTGCCTCATAAGCGGCATGGACGGAGGCCGAGACCTTCATGGAACAGCTGTTGGCTGCGCCATCGCAGACCATACCGACGATGGAGCCGGACATTGTCGCCAAGGCCCGTTCGATGACGGGCAACGGTTCTCCATCAGCCAGCAGCCAAGCCATCCCTGCGGCAGCCCCCATAGAAGCCGTGACGGTAGCACAGAAGGCCGACAGTTTCGGCAGATAACCGTGGGCGTAGATGGCGACCATGCTGGATAAGGCCAGGGCCCGTAGCCGTTTTTCCGGCGTGACGTCGAGGAAATCGGCGACGACTGTCACCGGCTCCGTCGCGGCGATGCCCTGATTGCCTGATCCGGAATTGGTCATCGCCGGAAAGGCAGCACCGCCCATGCGGGCATCAGACGCGGCGACAGTACGAATCTGGATGCGATGGGACAAATCGTCTGCTAAGACGCCCTTTTCGACTAACTGCTGCAAGGTATAACCGATTTTCAAGCCGTATTTCCCGGTCAAGCCCTCCTGAGACAAGTGGTCGTTGAGCCGTTCCGCTTCCTTCAGGAAAGCAATGTCTTTGAGCGGCACTTGCTCAGCAAAGTCAACAATATCTGCCAAGGTCAGCCTATGGAGGAAGGCGATTTTCGGGTCTTCGCCGCTTCCCCCGTCAATACGCTGGTCCCGAAGGACTTTGCCGTCTTTTTCGATAAAGACGATGTTCGTATGGTCATCGGTGATGACGACGCGGACACGGTGGTTTTCGCCATAGACGACGGCTTCGGCATAGAGGACATGCGGTGTATCTTCCCGGACGGACACGGTAATCTTGCCGTCAGCGACGTACTGTTTGGCCAGGGCGACGACGTCCGGCGTCAAGGCTTTGAGGACCTGCAATCCCGCTTCGGCATCACCGCCGAGGGCTCCGACGGCTGCAGCGATGTACAGGCCCGGCATCCCCGTTCCCGGCACGGTGACGCCCATGCCGTTTTTCATCAGGTTGGCCGAGACCCAGCCGTCGACGAAGCGCACCGGTTCGCCCAGTTTCCGAGCCGCCGTTGCAGCGGCATAGGCCAGGGCAATCGGTTCCGTACAGCCCGTCGCCGGCGTCACATCCTGTTTAATGACGCTAATCATTTCGTTCCACATAGCTTGTCTATCCATCACTATCCCTGCTTTCTCTAGTAAAATCATGTAATATAACGTAAATCGTATCACGTGCTTTGTTTAATACCATCATAGCATGATTCATACGAGAAAACAATATAACAAAAAAAGGGACTGTCGCACGAAGGCTTCTACCACCATGCGAGGTCCCTTGAACTTAAAAGTTTTTCGTTCGTAGTTCATCGTGATGAGGCAATATTTTTAATCTCATACGACAAACGATCAACGTAAAAAGGGGTTGTCTTAATGCGACAACCCCTTTTCTGCAGGGCCAACCACGTGAGCCGTTCGTGCAAATCCGGTTCACCAGTATCTCACAGATACGGAGACGCAGCCCCTACAGATATGGATGATATTTCTTTGCCCTCTGCAGGAATCCGTTTCAGCAACGTACTTATCAGGAAATTCTTAGTCATCGCCGATGATGCGGACTTCCGGTTCCAAGTGGACACCGTGCGCTTTTTCGACGCGTTTCTGGACTTCGTGGATGACGTTGAGGACATCCCGTGCCGACGCATGGCCTGTATTGACGACGAAGCCAGCGTGTTTCTTTGAGACTTGGGCATCGCCGCAGGAGAGGCCTTTAAGGCCGGTCTGGTCGATGAGGGTCCCGGCAAAGTATCCCGGCGGACGCTTGAAAGTGCTGCCGGCGCTGTGCATTTCTAAAGGCTGCTTGCTGCGGCGGCGATTCATGAGATCATCCATACGGGCTTGGATTTCCTTAGGGTCGCCGCTACGTAAAGTCAATTCGACTTCGACGACGAATTCCTGAGATTTCTGAAACCGGCTCTGGCGATAGGAAAAGCCCAGGTTCGGTGCGTCATACGTATGGACACCGCCTTCGCTGTTGACCGTGCGGACGCGGGAGACGACGTGACTCATTTCCCCGTCGTAAGCCCCAGCGTTCATGAAAACGGCACCCCCCAGGGTACCTGGAATACCGCAGGCGAATTCGATGCCAGTCAGGCTGTTTTTCTGGGCGAACTGACAGACATCTTTCAACATGTAACCGGCACTGGCCAAGATTTTACGGTCGTGGCAGGCCAATACTTTAGTCATCGTATTCAGCTGGATGACGACGCCCCGGATGCCGCCGTCACGGACAAGGACGTTGGAGCCGCCGCCAAGGACTGTCACTGGCAGTCCCAGCCGCCGTGCAGCGCGGATAGCCAGGGACATTTCCTTGACCGATTCCGGCAAAATCAGGACATCGGCCGGACCGCCGACAGCAAAGGTCGTGTGCTCGCTCATCGGTTCGTCGAGCAGGATCCGTTCCATGGGAACAGAGGTACTTAATTCGGAGACGAAAGTCGTCAGTGCATATTTATTGATCAAGGATGCTCATTCCTTCTGCCATTGCATTTTGAATAATCTGGAACACTTCACCCGCCATGGTCTGCCATTTATTATAATGGTTCAAATATTCCACGGCAGTCTGATTGTTTTTAATGAATTCGGCCATCTGGTTCAAATGGTCGATTTTTTTGCGGATCGGTTTGTCCCCCATGGACTGGGCATAGGCCAGCTGGGCCTGGAGCATGAGAAAATCACGGACCAGATGCTTGGTCTTTTCGTCTTTGGCCAGTTCCTGACCAGCAGCGACGAGGTCCTTATATTCCTGACATTCTTTGATGGCAGCCTCTAATTCATGGGCTTTATCGTAAATTTTCACGTTCTACACCTCATCATTTCTGTAATTCAAAGATTCTTGATGCCGATACCACTCTTGGCCATGCCCGGGAAGCCGAGCTGGCGCATCGCTTCGTAAGATACGATAGCGACGGTATTGGACAGGTTCAGGCTTCGCGCCTGTTCGACCATCGGTACGCGGAAGCAACGTTCCGGATTGGCTTTCAGGAGATCTTCCGGAAGGCCTTTCGTTTCCTTGCCGAATACGAGCATATCATCGTATTGGAATTGGATGTCGGCGTAGCACTGTTCCGATTTGGTCGTCAAATAGAAAAAACGATGGTCCTTGTATTTATCCAGGACTTCCTGAAAATTTTCATGAATCTGGACATCAACGAGCGACCAGTAATCGAGGCCGGCCCGTTTCAAATGCTTGTCATCGATGGAAAAGCCCAAAGGCTTGACCAAGTGCAGCGTAATATGATTGGCTGCGCATAAACGGGCGACATTGCCCGTATTGCCGGGGATTTCCGGCTCTACCATTACGATATGCATACTAATATCACTCTCCAAGGGATATTGTACAGGATTTATACAGGAAGTACAAGAGGAACATTGCGTTTCCGGCCTTTTTATGATATACTTATGAATAATAGTTATTATTTAATAGAGAAGTAAAGTTTCTGTGTATTTTAGAAAGAGGTGTCAATTATGGATAACTTTGATAACATTGCTCAGTATCCTATGTATTTCGCTCCCGGCTGTAAATTGCTGCAGCTGCAGCCTCAGATGGTTTCCGACGTCTATGATTATCTGCGTAAACTCTTCGGCAGCAAAATCAAACTGTATACGCGCTGCTGCGCACTCGATGACGCCAACCAGCACAACGACGAAGCCGTCTTCATCACCCTGTGCGACACGTGCTACAAGATCTACGGCGAAACCTATGCTAACCTGCACATGCGCGACTTCTGGAACGTCTATGACGAATATAAGGACGTTTATCCTTTGGGCGAAAAAGAAGGCGAACTCCGCCAGACCTTGAAGAACACTTTTTGCGGTTCCCTCCCGCAGGGACACGTCAAGAGCTGGTTCGAAGAATGGAAAAAATGGAGTTTAAACAGTACTGAAAAAGACTGATTGTCTTTAAGGAGCAGAGGCACTGTCAACTACTCCCGACTTTAGTCGGGAGCTTGTAAGTCGGAACTACATAGGTACTAACGGCATCTAAACGATGTCTTCCTATATCCGCCTACATTATCGGGTGGCTGACCACACCCGCTTTGCTAAGGAGTTTACTCCGAAGCAGTTGTTATTCTTTCGTAACGA
>NZ_JAJBQV010000059.1 GCF_020539865.1 Megasphaera elsdenii
AGAGCTGTTTGGCTCTTGTTTATTGATTGGTATTACTCATTGTTTGACGTTCTATAAAATAGAACCTCGCACGTTGGCGTTCATTCAGTTCATTGTTCAGTTTTCAAAGGTCATCGTGTCGTCGTTCATCGCGGCGACTTGATTATTTTAACAAACTCAGAAGAGCTTGTCAAGGATGAATTTGACTTTTTTCAAACTTTTTTCAAAACTCAATTTCCATCCATCAGCGTCAGGGCCACCGCCCTAACAGCTTTTTAGTATATCACATTATGTCGTTTTGTCAAGAACTAAATTTTAAATCCGATAAAACTTAAAACTTCATTTCCGAGCATTTCCGAACTCATGCGACATAAAGTATTTTATCATTGAAAAAAAAAGCTGTCAAGCAAATTTTGACAGCTTTTTTACATTTTTTTCGAGATTCCCTTACTTGGCTTTGATCAGTCCTTCGCTGATGCTCTCTAAATCCTTCTGCTTGCTTTCGACGCCGAGGCTCAAGACGATGACGGCAACGGCTACGAAAACCAAGGCGAACATGTAGAAGACACTGCCGAAACCGAAGTTCCGGGCCAACAGGGCTCCGACCATCATGGGCGCAGCCATGCCGCCAAAGCGGCCGAAACCGGCAGCCCAGCCGCTTCCCAAGGCGCGAATAGCCGTCGGATATTGTTCTGGCGTATACGTATAGAGAACACCCCAAGCACCGAGGTTGAAGAAAGACATGACAGAACCCCACATCATAAGGGTCGCTGCTGTCGACGCATGGCCGAAGAAGTAACTAGCCACGCCACTGAATAAGAGAAACGCCGACAAGGTGTACTTGCGGCCGATTTTATCGACGAGCCAGGCTGCACAGTAATAGCCCGGCAGCTGAGCCAGGGTCATGATGAGGACATATTCGAAAGTCTTGACGACGGTAAAGCCTTGCTGAAACACTAGAGAAGGCAGCCACATGAAGATGCCATAGTAGCTGAAGTTGATGCCGAACCAGACCAGCCAGAGCATAATCGTCCGCGATATAAAAGGCTTTTTCCATAATTCCCGGAACGATGCCTTGGCGACGACTGGCACCGTTTCCTTTTCGCTGACGAAAGGCGCTACCGGTACGTGCAGCTGCCGTTCCAAGGAGACGACGATCTGCCGGGCTTCGCCGACGCGGCCATGGGCCAGCAGGTAGCGGACTGATTCGGGCATATGCAGGCGGATCAGGCAGACATAAAGTGCTGGCAAGGCCCCGATGAGGAAGGCCATGCGCCAACCGTAAAGGGGAATGAAGAAATAGGCGATACACGCCGCTGCAATCCAGCCAAGCCCCCAGAAACTTTCTAAAAGGACAATGAAACGGCCTCGTACGCGAGATGGCGCATATTCGGAAACGAGCGTCGCCGCTACGGGCAATTCCCCGCCTAAACCGAAACCGACGAGAAAACGAAAGACGAGCAGGGACTGATAATTCCAAGACAAGGCGCAGAACGCCGAAGCGATACTGTACAATAAGACGGTAATAGTGAAGACCTTCTTACGGCCTATGCGATCAGCGATGGTGCCGGACACGACGGCCCCCAGGGCCATGCCGATGAGGCCGATACTGCCGATGAGGCCCATCTGTCCCGGTGCCAGGCCCCATTCTTTAGCCAGTACGGGCAGAATAAAGGCGATGAGTCCTGTATCCATAGAGTCGAAGAGCCAGCCCAATCCCGTGACCAGCAGCAGTTTATAGTGGAAGCGGCCTACAGGCAACGCTTCCAGTCGTTCCAATACCATAAAGACGATTCCTCCTATCCGTACATATGTCATGACAGCTATATTTACATATCATTATTGTACAGACATAAGAAGAAAATGTCAATTTTTATATAAGACGCCGAGTTCATGCAATGCCTGGTCAATAGCATCGAGTTCTTCTTCCGTCGCCGCTTCGACGAGATGCGTGTGGATGCCGCCGCTGATGGCACTGAGCATTTCCGCATGGGAATCGTTCATGCGCTTGACGTACTGCTGGACATCCCGACGGGAATGAAGGTTCAAGGTCCCTTCGAGGTTCCCGTAGACTTCGTGCTCGATGACGACATTGTGGACGATACCACCATTATCGACGATGGCGTTGAGTTCCGCTTCTATCAAGTCACTGCCATGGCAACAGACAAAGACCCGCGTGCAGCCCGGTGCAACCAGCGTGACCAGCTGATAGCCCCGGGGCGTCGAAATAATCGCCGTCCCTTGAGCGCGCAAGATAGCTACGTCTCCGACGATGATCTGCCGGCTGACGGCGCAAGCTTTCGATAAGGCCGTTCCTGTGACGGCTGATGGCGATGCTTGAAGAATCTGCAAAATCTTTTCTCTCCGTGCACTACTATCCATAAGCAAAATCCCTCCTACATATCTTTATAAACCTGCTGTCCCCGCATGGGAATATCAAACAGCATAGCCAGCTTCCTTCCCCATAACCAGCCCACGCCGATGCCCGGCGCAAAGCCCAGAACCTCATTGAACAGCCATGAATGAGTGATGAAGGGCAGGTGGTAGGCCATGGCTTGGAACGAGGCAAAGAGCAGGCAGAACAGGAGATGCACGGGCAAGGCCGTTCCAAAAGGCGGGCAATGGAGACGATGCTGCTTGTGGCAGTACGTCAGTTCCGGCAACCCCTTCTTGAACCATAAGCCAAGACCCAACCCCAGGAAAAAGGCCATGAGGAAACAGAGGGTCGTCAAAAAAGGATACTCCGTATAATAATATAATACAGCGGCTGCCCAGATGGCAACCAGGACGCCTGGTCCGACGAACCACCACAGGCGGCACGTGCGGCTCTTCCTGAAATAAATGCCATAGGCAATCATGGCTATAGCCATGCAGAGTTGTATTCCCGTCAAGATATCATAGGCGCTCATCACGGTCGACTCCCCCTTTCCTCTATGAATGACAAGGTGATGTATTTCTAGTATATAATATAAACATTAAAAGAAGATTAATTTTTTAAAAAAATTCTACTGTAAAAAAAGGCGTCCCATGAAATTTTTTAATATCATGGGACGCCTTTCAAATAAATTCAATTATAAGTTAGAGAAATCGAGGGTAGCGAAGAGGTCGTCCAGGGTTTCAGCCCGGCGGATCTGGGTTACGCTGCCGTCGGCGTGGAGCAAAAGTTCAGCCGAACGGAGTTTGCCGTTATAGTTGAACCCCATAGAATGGCCATGGGCGCCAGTGTCGTGAATGACCAGGATATCGCCATCATCAATCTGCGGCAGGCTGCGGTCAATAGCGAATTTATCGCAGTTTTCGCAGAGCGAGCCAGAAACATCATAAACGTGGTCTTTCAATGCATTTTCTTTCCCCATAACGGTAATATGATGGTAGGAACCATACATGCCCGGGCGCATGAGGTTAGCCATGCAAGCGTCAACGCCAATGTATTCTTTCCAAATGTGTTTGTGATGGATAGCCGTCGTGACCAAATAGCCATAAGGGCCAGTAATGGCACGGCCGCATTCGAAAGAAATACGGCATTTGCTGAGGCCAGCCGGTTCCATGATTTCTTCAAAATGCTTCTTGATGCCGGCACTGAGTTCATCATAGTCAATAAACGATTCTTCCGGACGATACGGGAGGCCAATGCCGCCGCCGAAATCGAGGAATTCAATGTTGATGCCCAACATGTTCTGCACTTCTACAGCCAATTCGAACATCATCTTAGCCGTGTTAATAAGGCCGTTGACGTGGAGTTCGTTGGAGACGACCATGGTATGCAGGCCGAAGTGTTTGACGCCTTTGTCTTTAAGGATGCGGAAAGCATCGATAATCTGTTCACGAGTCATGCCGTATTTGGCTTCTTCCGGCGTGCCGATGATGTCGTTGCCGCCTTTGAGGAGAGGACCCGGATTATAACGGGCGCAGATCCATTCCGGCAAGGGGCCGCGTTTTTCCATGAAGTCGATCATAGAAATATCGTCAAGATTGACCAAGGCCCCCAGTTCCATAGCCCGTTTGAATTCGGCATAAGGCGTATCGTTCGACGAGAAGACGATGTCGTGACCTTTGATGCCGACTTTGTCGCACAGTTCCAGTTCCGCCATGGAACTGCAGTCAGCGCCGACGCCTTCTTTCTGCAAAAGGCGCATGATGTACGGATTCGGCGTAGCTTTGACGGCAAAATATTCTTTGAAGTCATAGGCCCAGTCAAAGGCTTTAATCAATTTACGGACATTATCGACGATAGCTTTTTCGTCATAAATATGGAAAGGTGTCGGGTATTTAGCAATAATGGAACGAATTTGTTCTTCGTTAAAAGGGACAGTCTTTTTGTTCATCCTAGTTCAGCTCCAGTTTCTTGTACTTAACAGAATTATTGTTTCTCTACAAAGGTTATTATATAATACAATAAGATAATTTGTGAAATAGATTATTTTAATTTATTTCATTCGATAATCAAATCAACTGAAGGAGGTCCGCCTATGGACACAACGACACTCCGGACGTTCATCGCCCTGGCACAAATAAAGAACTTCACCAAAACGGCCCAGCAGCTCTTCGTCGCCCAGTCGACCGTGACCAACCGCATCCGTGATCTGGAAATGGAGCTCGGCGTCCCCTTATTCATCCGCAGCCATAAACAGGTCGACTTGACGCCGTCAGGCCAAAAATTCCTGAGCTATGCCCAACGCTTCGTCTCGCTGGAACTGGCAGCCCTGCAGGATATCCAGTCGTCGCCGACGTATACCCAAAAGGTCAGCATCGGCACGACCAACACCATCTATGAATGCCATCTACAACGCCGCATCCGCAGCTTCCTGAAAGAAAAGAAAGGCGTATCCCTGCACGTCACTATCGGCCATACAGAAACGATGATGCGCCAGCTCCAAGACGGGACGCTGGACGCTATCTTCTCTTTCAGTGCCATGTTCCGCGACGGCTATATCTGCCAACCTTACCGGACAGATTCCCTGGTCCTGGTCTGCCAGGCAGACAATACAGAATATACCAACGGTATTTCCAAGGACGATCTGCAGAAAATCGATTACCTCTTCTGCAATTTCGCTCTCCAAGGCGTGGGCCTTTACATCCAGGACTTATTCCCGCGCCATCACCGCTTCCCTTTAGAAATCGACAACAGCACCAAGCTGCCTCAATACGTAGCGGACGGCATCGGCTACACGTTCCTGCCCAAGAGCCTCATCGAAGAGGACCTGGCCGCTAAACGCCTGCGGGCCATTCCCCTCCTCGATTTCGAGCCGCCAAAAGTCGACAGTTACTACATCACGCGCAGCCCATCGACGGTGCCGACAGACTTGGAAGAAGAACTGCTGGCTGACCGGTCATATGGACTGCAAGGCGATGATCATAGCCGACATGACGACGATGGACAAAAGGATATAAAATGAGCTGATGCAGGCGGCTACTTCGATTTTGAGCTTCATCTTGGCCGTATAATAGCAGGCCATGCCGGCGACAGGTGCAAATACCAGGACCATGAGGACCTTTTTGATGGCCATAGGATAATCGAGGGCGAAGTAGACAAAGGCCGCAATGACGACAGACGTCAGCAAACGCAGGCCCACGTCAGTATAGATGAGGTGCAAGTATTCCTTTTTCAGGGACAGGCCCAGAGCGACGCCGATCATGAGCATGGACAAGAAGGTATTGGCCGACGCCGGGATCTTGGCCCAGTCGATGACGACCTGGGGCAGGGAAAAGCCGGCCAGGGACAAGGTGATCATGATGATATACGATAAGACCGGAATGGACGAGAAAATCGTCTTGGCCAGGATCATGGCGATGCTTTCCCCTTTCTCGCCGCGGACGCAGCGGGCCAAGCCATAGGCCCCGCCGAGGCACATGAGGGAGTTGCCGGCATCGAAGATGCAGACGATGAGGACAGCCGCGCTGTCAAAGAAATAGGATACGAAAGGCAAGGCGAAATTGCCGATATTATACCCATTCATGTTGAGCATGTAAAAGGCCTTTTCGTCCTTCGTCCGGCCGACGACATAGCCCATACCGACCATGATCAAGTTGAAGATGATGGCCAAGAGGCTGATAAAGAGATAGGCCGTATCGAAGTGGATGCCGTTGAGATTGACGACGATGACTGACGGCAAGGTAAGATTGAAGACAATCGTCGATATGGTATTAAAAGTACTGCGCCCGAAAAGGCGCAGCTGTTTTAAGGTATAGCCGCAGAAGATGAAAGATACGAGGATAGCGGCCTTGATAATCGTTTCTTCCATGGCCTATGGTTTGACGATGCGGTTAGCCGTGCGCATCATTTCGATGATACGGAACATATTGGTAATGGAACCGACAGCGACCTTTTCGGTCAGGCCATAGTAATTAAGGCAGGCACCGCAGGCGTATATTTCGACGCCTTTGGCTTCGAGGTTCTTCAAATCTTCCAACGATTCCGAACCTTCCGTGACCAAGGGGACGCCGCCGTTGTAGAAGATAACCTGTTTCGGCAGTACATCCTGTTCTGTCAGGGTATAAATGAAGATCTTGAGCAGGTTCTTGCCCAGCTGGTCGTCGCCGACACCCATGACAGGCGCATTGATGACGACCGTATAATCGGAGCCCGTCGTAACTGGCGCTTCGTCTGCACCGACATCAGCCCCTTCTTTGACCAGGCGGACCGTGTAGTGCGTATCCGATTCCTGGCTCATCGTATAGGAGCAGTTCATTTCCTGAGATAAATTCTTGAGGTTTTCCGTAGCAATTTCATTATCGACCGTGATTTCTACGGCATCATGGTCTTTCAAAGCCTTATGCGCTTCAATGACCGGAAGCGGGCAGGCTTTGCCCAATGCATTGATTTTGAACATCGTAATTCCTCCTTGTGATGGTTGAACCTCTCCCGCTTATAGAAGCGGGAGATTCTTGAGAAGTTTGATACATGGA
>NZ_JAJBQV010000006.1 GCF_020539865.1 Megasphaera elsdenii
TGCTTGGATTTAGACGATATTCCTGTCTATAATCCTGAACAGCCGTATACTGGCATGTTCAGTGGGAAGCGTATCCACCGTGGCTTGTACCAGTTCGCCGATGGCAGGATTGCCAACGCGGATGTGAATGGAGCATACAACATACTCCGTAAAAGTAAGCAGAACTTCGATTTCGAGGGACTGTGTAAGGGGCTTTTGGACAGCCCTTTGAGAATAAGGATATCCTGACAGCTAACTCCTTTGGGATAGGCTGTCAGGCGTTAGTCCATGTATTAAACTTCTCAAGAATCTCCCGTTTCTATAAGCGGGAGAGGTTCAATACGAAGAGAAAAGTAAAGGAGCGGAAATGATGCAGGTTTTACCATATGTGCAGCATCATAGAAAAACGATTTTTCGTAGTGTGTTGTGTATTATCTTATTTGTATTAGCAGGAATCTCGATTCAATGGTGGATTCCTTCGTCAGCGTCACTTGCCTTTAAAGGGCGATTGTTTTACAGTGGCTTAGCTTTGGCATTGAGTCTATTCTTATGGAATTATTCTCGATTCTATATAGGGGCTTTTTGTTTGTATACGATAATTTTTTTGTCTTCTTCACTCATGCCTATGTTGGCAGGACAACATGTAGAACGTGCTGAGGTCACAGCGGCATATCTGATAGGGGCAACTTTGTTTTTGTTTTTTACCGATTTACTCTATATCAGTCGTCATATTCGTAAAAAGTCCTTACGTCATGTACTTGACAGCTTTTTGTATGTGTGCTTAGGGGCGGCCTTATTATTTCCGTTGCTCATTTGGGGTTATTATGCCGTCAGTGGTCATGTTCTATCGGCTACGATTGTTTTGACCCTGTTTCAAACGAATGGCAGTGAATCTCTGGCCTATCTCAAAAGCCAGAATTTGTTCATGTGGGGGGGACATTCGCAGCGCTTATCTTTATCCTCATCGGCTCAGGGTGCATATTGTATCGCCTAAAAACGCCTTCATGTGGGTATTCTAAAAAAATCATCTATATACTATCTGTACTCATTTTAGCTATTAGCGGCCATGCTGTCGTTAAAGCTACGGATTATTTACCAATACGTATTGTAATAGAAACAAAGGATGCTTTGCACCAATATAAAGAATATGGCAAAGCGAAGGCACAGCGGGAAGCCCGGTTGCAGCAGTTGCAGGGGCTTAGGATTACGTCGGATGGCGGGATATTTGTCTTGGTCATCGGTGAATCGGAAACACGGGATCATATGGGGGCTTATGGCTATGACCGAGATACGACGCCATGGATGAGTGAAGAAGCACAGAAACCCGAAGCTATCCTTTTCCGAAATGCTTATTCAAATCACACTCATACTGTGCCGGTCCTGACATATGCGCTCAGTGAAAAGAATCAGTACAATGATGTTCCTTTGGAAAAGGCCTATTCTCTCATCGAAATCGCCAAGGCTGCTGGATACGATACTTTTTGGCTTAGTAATCAACGGAAATATGGAGCTTGGGATACGCCAGTTGCTGAAATTGCCAGTACAGCAGACCATCAGGCCTGGCTCAATGAACGGACGGGGACACAGGATCTCCGGTCTGATTATTACGATGATATTTTGATAAAGAATTTACCAGATTTGACAAATGAAAAGAATGCTTTGATAGTTATTCATCTCATGGGATGTCATGGTTCTTATGCGGACCGTTATCCTGAAGAATGGAAGCATTATAGCGGTAAGCGTGATGTCATTGACAAATATGACAATGCTGTCCGTTATAATGATTATGTTCTTCAGCAGCTTTATGAAACTTTGAAAGAAAATCCTCGGTTCAAAGGATTTGTTTACTTTTCGGATCATGGAGAAGATGTAGAACATAATTATGGTCATGAAGCTAGCAAGTTTACGGCGACGATGAGCCATATACCGCTTTTCATGGTAATCAGCCCGGCTTTTCAGGCAGAACGGCTGCAAACAGTAGAAATACTTCGGTCGCACCGGGATAGTTACTGGACGAACGATTTGATCTATAATGCTATGATAGACCTTTTGGGAATTTCCGGAGTTCCTGGCAGCGATTTAGATTGGGACCTGGCGTCTTCGCAGTATAGTATGACGAAAGAGACATTGCGGACTTTGCATGGAAAACAAACTATCCAATAGAAAAAGTGTCTTGACAGACAGGGCGTTTGTGCTTATAATAAACGTAATTTTACAGAAGGTGATGAAGGAGAAGCAAATTACGGGTCCTTTCAGAGAGTTGCCGGGTGGTGCGAGGCAGCAGGGCTGTAAGGCGTTCCGCTCTGGAGCTGCAAATGATGAATTTGACGGGTACGCCCGATATAGCGGTACAAGTTGGCCGAAAGGCAAGTTGGGTGGCAACGCGGGAATATCGACTCTCGTCCCTTTGATGGGACGAGAGTTTTTTTATTGGTATGGCAGAAGACTTTCCCTGCGGTCTTCTCATAGTAAGAGGTGGAAATATGAAGAGAGTGTACAATTTCAATGCAGGCCCATCGGCAATGCCTTTGGAAGTCCTCAAGGAAGTGCAGGACGAATTCCTCGATTTCAATCATACGGGAATGAGCATTGTCGAAATCAGTCATCGCAGTGCTGCCTATCAGGAGATGCAAGATGATACGGTGGCGACGCTGAAAAAGCTCCTGGCCGTTCCTGACGATTACCATATCGTCTTCATTCAGGGGGGCGGAAGCATGCAGTTCGTCATGCACGCTGCAAATTTCCTCAAGAGACGCGGCGGTTATTTAAATACCGGGGTATGGTCCAACAAAGCCATGGAAGCAGCGTCCTTCTTCGGGGAAACTTATGAAGTCGCTTCGAGTAAAGCCGATGGCTTTACGTACATACCCAAGGCAGACAGTTTCGTCGTCAAGGCCGATACGGACTATATTTACATGACATCGAACAACACCATCCATGGGACGGAATGGCACGATTTCCCGTCTTTCGATGTTCCCTTGTTCTGTGATATGTCCAGCGATTTCCTCAGCCGCCCTGTAGATGTGAAGAATTTCGATTTCATCTATGCCGGCGTCCAGAAGAATGTCGGCCCGGCCGGCGTCGTCGTGGCCATCATCAAGGACGATTTGCTGAAAAAGGTCTGCCGCGATTTGCCGCTCATGCTGCAGTATAAGACTTATGTCGATCATGATTCGACGTACAATACGCCGCCAGTCTTCAACATTTATTTTGTCAATAAAGTGGCTCATTGGCTTGATGATCATGGTGGCCTGGCTGCCATACATGAACGAAATAAGAAAAAGGCGGCTATCGTCTACGGCGTCATTGATGACAGCCAGGGCTTCTATCGCGGCCATGCCCGCGTCGATTCGCGCAGCCTCATGAATGTCACCTTCAACTTGCCGACGAAGGAATTGGAAGCTCAGTTCGTCGCCGAAGCAGCAGAACACGACCTCATCGGTGTTAAGGGGCATCGCTCTGTCGGTGGCTGCCGGGCATCGATTTACAATGCCGTTACCGAAGAAGGCTGCCAGGTTCTGGCCGATTTCATGAAAGCGTTTCAGAAAAAACATTAATGTATGATATTAGGGGGAGAAGAACATGAAGATTTTAGTCAGTGATGACGTATCGATGAAAGGCGTAGATCTCTTACGCGAAAATGGATATGAAGTAGATGTAAAGAAGAACCTCGATGAACAAGGCCTCATCGACTGCATCGGCGAATACGACGGCCTCATTACCCGCTCCATGACCCACGTTACAGAAAAGGTCATTGAAGCAGCTACGAAATTGAAGGTCATCGGCCGCGCCGGTGTCGGCGTCGACAGCATCGACTTGAAAAGTGCGACGGCCCGGGGCATCGTCGTCGTCAATACGCCGACGTCCAATACACTGGCTGCAACGGAACATACTTGTGCCATGATCATGGCCATTACCCGCCACATCCCGCAGGCCCACAATTCGCTCATGGCCGGAAATTGGGACCGCAAGACCTTTACCGGTATCCAGCTCCAGAACAAGACCATCGGCATCATCGGCGTCGGCCGCATCGGTTCGCGCATTGCTAAACGCATGCAGGCTATGGAAATGAAAACCATTGGCTATGACCCGTACATCCCGGAAGAACGGTTCAAACAGCTTGGCGTCGAACAAGTCGATTTGGACACGCTCCTCAAGCGGTCGGACTATATCACGATGCATACGCCGCTGACCAAGGAAACGCGGGGCCTCATCGGCAAGAAAGAAATCGCCAAGATGAAAGACGGTGTCCGGGTCATCAACGTATCCCGCGGGGCT
Organism: Megasphaera elsdenii; assembly: GCF_020539865.1. Taxonomy (GTDB): domain Bacteria; phylum Bacillota; class Negativicutes; order Veillonellales; family Megasphaeraceae; genus Megasphaera; species Megasphaera elsdenii_A. The sequence continues at coordinate 4,258 of NZ_JAJBQV010000006.1, forward strand.
GTCCTCGATATTTATGCCTTGGCTGAAGCCCTCAAGAGTGGCCACGTCGCCGGTGCTGCTATCGACGTCTTCCCGACAGAACCGCTGACCAAGGATATCAACCCCTTCCTGGGCATGGATAACGTCGTCATTACGCCGCACCTCGGCGCTTCGACGGTAGAAGCCCAGATTGGTGTTTCCGTCGACGTCGCCGAAGGCGTCATGGAAGCCTTGAAAGGCGAACCCGTTGCTACTGCCGTCAATATGGCTCCTGTACCGCCCAATGTCTACAATGTCATCCATCCGTATTTCGACCTTATGGAACGCATGGGAAACTTAGCCGTTTACCTGGCCGACGCACCGATGAAGGAAATCGAAGTCGAATACACAGGCGAACTGGCCGATACGGAAACGCGCCTGCTGACGACGGCTGTCCTCAAAGGGGCCCTTAATCCGATCCTCCAGGAATCGGTCAACTACGTCAATGCTACCGAAGTCGCCAAGACACGTCACATTGCCATCAAAGAAATCAATAGCCAGTCCAATGGTTATTTCGTCAATTCCGTTACCGTCCGGGTCCATACCAATAAAGGCGAACACGCTATTGTCGGCGTCTTGTTCAACGGGACGGAAGCCAAGATCGTCCAGATTGATGAATACCGCGTCGACTTCACGCCGGAAGGCTATTTGCTCCTGGTACCGCACGTCGACCAGCCGAACATGATCGGTCAGATTTCGACCATCCTGGGCCAGGCCCATATCAATATCATGGGCATGCAGGTCGGTCGCATGACCAAGTCGGGCAACAACATCATGGCCATTGCCGTTCAAGATGATATCCCCAACGACATCATGGTCAAGCTCCGCTCGATCAATGGCATCTTAGACATGAAGCTCATTCATTGTGATATTCACTAATAGGGGGACAATATGGTACGCATCATACTCATTCGCCACGGCGAAACACAATGGAATATTGAAGGCCGTTACCAGGGCCAGGAAGATACGCATCTGAGCGAACGGGGCCTTCGTCAGGGCCATATGGTCGCCGAAGGCTTGAAGGATACGCCCATTGACGTAGCCATTTCCAGTCCCCTTGAACGGTCGTATATGACCTGTTCTTTCTGCGCTGACCTCCACGGCCTGCCGGTCCTCAAGGACGACAGGCTTTTGGAAATCAACCATGGCGATTGGGAAGGGAAGCTGGCCGATGAAATCGAAGCCAAGTATCCTGAAGAATTCCACCGCTGGCATACACAGCCCCATACGGTGACTATGCCCGGCAAAGGGGGCGAATCATTGGAGGATGTCCGCGTCCGCGCCCGCGCTGCCTTTGACGATTACGTCCAGAAGTACGACGGCAAGACGGTTCTCGTCGCTGCCCATGACGCCGTCAACAAGGCCATCATCTGTGATGTCTTAGGCCTGGATATGAGCCATTTCTGGCAGATCAAACAGGATAATACGTGCATCAATGTCTTAGAATGTCAGGATGGCGTATGGCGCCTGGTCCTGCTCAATTCTACGAATCATATGGGGTATTTGTTCAGCGGTATTGAACAAAAAGGCTTATAAGGCTATAATACGAGGGGTATAAAAGCATATTTACTGAGGAAGGAAGAAACTACCATGTTAGATACGAAATTCATCCGCGAACATGTGGAAGAAGTCAAAGAAAATATTAAGAACCGCCATGCCAAAGCCGATGTCGACGCTTTTGTCGCCTTGGACAACCAACGCCGCGAAATTCTTCAGAAAGTCGAAGCCATGAAGAACGAACGCAACACGGTCACTAAGGAAATTAGTCAGCTCAAGCGCAATAAAGAAAACGCTGACGCTCAGATTGCAGCTATGAAGAAGCTCGGCGATGATATCGACGTCCTCGATAAAGAAGTCAAGAAAGTCGAAGCTGACATGCGCGCTATCCAGCTCATGATTCCCAATATGTGCCACCCCTCGGTCCCTGTTGGCAACGACGACAGCGATAATCCGGAAGTCCGCAAATGGGGAGAACCGACGAAATTCGATTTCCAGCCCCTCAATCATTGGGATGTCGGTGAAAAACTGGGCATCCTCGATTCCGAACGGGCTGCTAAAGTTACCGGTGCCCGCTTCTATTATTACATCGGTGCTGGTGCCCGCTTGGAACGTGCTGTCTACAATTTCATGCTCGATCAGCATACGGAAAAGGACGGCTACACCGAAGTTATTCCGCCGTACATCGTCAACCGCGATTCCATGACCGGTACAGGTCAGCTGCCGAAATTCTATGAAGACATGTACAAGCTTAACGTCGAAGGCGAAGAAATGTACATGATTCCGACGGCAGAAGTACCGCTGACCAATTACTATCGCGGTGAAATCATCGACGGCGCTAAACTGCCGATTTACTTTACGGCTATGACGCCGTGCTTCCGAGCCGAAGCCGGTTCGGCTGGCCGTGATACGCGGGGCCTCATCCGTCAGCATCAGTTCCACAAAGTCGAAATGGTCAAATACGTCGCTCCGGAAACGAGTTATGACGAACTCGACAAACTGACCAATAACGCTGAAGATATCCTCAAGGCGCTGGGGCTGCCGTACCATGTCGTTTGCCTCTGCACGGGCGATATCGGCTTTTCGGCTGCTAAGACCTTCGACGTCGAAGTCTGGTTCCCGGCTCAGGGCAAGTACCGTGAAATCTCGTCGTGCTCCAATACGGAAGATTTCCAGGCACGCCGGGCCAATATCCGCTTCCGCCGCACGCCAAAATCGAAACCGGAATTCGTTCATACCCTGAACGGTTCCGGCCTGGCTGTTGGTCGTACCGTCGCCGCTATTCTGGAAAACTACCAGCAGGCTGATGGCTCTGTCGTCGTACCGGAAGTTCTCCGTCCATACATGCATTGCGACGTAATCACGAAGCAGTAGTAGAGGACGCTGTAGGGGCGACCACGTGGGGCGCCTGCCTGTGAATTTGGGCGGTTCAACCTCTCCCGCCTGCGACGAACGATGAACGAAAAAAACTCCTGCCATGAGGCAGGAGTTTTTTTGCTCTGTCTAGAAGTAATATTATATATGTATTTCGATTCTTTTTTAGATAAGGAGGTTCATCATGGATCGCGTATTGACCTTGGAATTTGTCCGTGTTACCGAAGCGGCTGCCGTCAAAGCCGGCCGCCTCATGGGGAAAGGCGACAAGATGGGCGCTGACCAGTTGGCGGTGGACGGCATGCATTCGATTTTGTCGACAGTACCTATTGATGGGACTGTTGTCATCGGCGAAGGGGAAATGGATGAAGCGCCGATGCTCTATATTGGTGAAAAAGTTGGCGCCGGCGGTACGGAAGTCGATATCGCTGTCGACCCGCTGGAAGGGACGAACTTGACGGCGAAAGGCCAGGATGGGTCCATTGCCGTCATGGCTATCGCCCGCAAGGGGAACTTGCTCCATGCTCCGGATATGTATATGGAAAAGCTCTGTGTCGGCCCGCGGGCGAAAGGGCGCATCGATTTGACTAAATCGGTACAGGAAAACCTGCGCCGCATTGCAGAAGGTTTGGAACGAGGCATCGACGATTTGACCGTCGTCATCCTTGACAGGCCGCGCCATCAGGAAATCATCGACGAGTGCCGCAGTGCCGGTGCCCGTATCAAACTCATCACTGACGGCGACGTCTCGCCAGCTGTCGATGCCGGCATCGAAGGGTCCGGCGTCCACGTCCTCATGGGAATCGGCGGTGCTCCAGAAGGCGTCCTGGCTGCAGCGGCTTTAAAATGCCTGGGCGGCGATATGCAGGCTCGCCTCATTCCCTATACCGACGAAGAACGAAAGCGCTGCTGGGAAATGGGCATCGATGACATCAACCGCGTCATGACCCTCGACGACCTGGTCAAAGGGGACGACTGCATCTTCTCGGCGACGGCCATTACAGATACGCCTATGATGCGCGGCGTCCAGTACTTTGGCGGCGGCGCCCGGACGATGTCCGTCGTCATGCGCTACAAGAGCGGCACAATCCGTTTCATCGATACGTTCCACCGCTTCGATAAGAAAGCCAAATGGAGTATCCATCTGTAGAGGCAGCAGTCAGCAGTTAGCAGTCCGTAAGGGCCGTCCCCAAGGGCGGCCCGCTTGTAAGTTGGAGAAAAATCTCCTAGGTATTATGTCTGTAGGGGCTTGCCTGTGGCAGGCCTTTTTTTTTCTCCCCTTTTATGGTACAATGACTTGATAGTAATTATATGCTCATAATGGCACCTTAGGCGCCATTGCCTTTGGGCCATTTAGAATAAACTACTCGAATAGTATTAGGAGGCACCAGAATTGGAGAAACTTGTTATTCATGGTGGAAAACCCTTACAGGGTACGGTTCGCGTCAGCGGGGCTAAAAATGCCGTGCTGCCTATCATTGTCGCATCTATGCTGGGAACGACGCAGAGTACATTGACAGAGATTCCGAAATTAGCCGACGTACATACCGTCTGTGACGTCATCGCGTCCCTCGGCGTTCATATAGAACATCCTGAAAGAGATACATTGGTCATCGATGCTCATGAGCTGACATCGACAACGGCTCCGTATGATTTAGTACGCCGTATGCGTGCATCTTTTTTGGTTATGGGACCTTTACTGGCCCGCAAGGGGAGAGCTCAGATTTCCTTGCCCGGCGGCTGCTCTATCGGTGCTCGTCCTATTGACTTGCACCTCAAGGCTTTTGAAGCCATGGGAGCCGTCATCAATCTGGAAAACGGAGATATCGAAGCGACAGCGCCGAATGGCCTGAAAGGGGCACAGATTTACCTCGATTTCCCCAGCGTCGGCGCTACGGAAAACATCCTCATGGCAGCATCCATGGCTGACGGCAAGACGGTCTTGGAAAATGCGGCAGAAGAACCGGAAATCGTCGATTTAGCAACGTACCTCAACAGTATGGGCGCCAACATCCGCGGTGCCGGTACCAACGTCATCCGTATTGAAGGCGTCAAGGAACTGCATGGCGCTAACCACGCTGTCATTCCCGACCGCATCGAAGCGGGCACTTTCATGGTCGGTGCAGCCATGACCCAGGGCAATGTTTTCGTAGAGAATGCCATTTCGGAACACTTGAAGCCCCTCATTTCCAAATTGAAGGAAGTCGGCGCTGAAGTCCAGGAAGAAATCGACGGCATCCGTGTCATCGGCCATGAACCGCTTCGTCCGGCCGACATCAAGACCTTGCCGTATCCCGGCTTTCCGACGGACATGCAGGCCCAGTTCATGGCGCTGACGACAATCTGTCAGGGTACGAGCGTCGTTACGGAAACGGTCTTTGAAAACCGCTTCATGCACGTCGATGAATTCAAGCGCATGGGGGCTAAAATCCGAATCGAAGGCCGCAGTGCTATCGTCGAAGGCGTTCCCAGGCTCAAAGGGGCTTCTGTCAATGCGACGGACCTGCGGGCCGGTGCTGCTTTAGTCCTGGCCGGACTTGTCGCCGAAGGGGAAACGGAAGTTGGCTACTTATACCACATCGACCGCGGTTATGATAATCTCGTATTAAAATTACAAAGGCTAGGTGCAGACATTGTTCGCGTCAATATTGAGGAAGAAGAAAACTAAGAAAAGAGTACAGCCGAAACAGTCCCACTCATTCTTTCTGGCCAACTGGTTCGGCAGCGATATTGCTATCGATCTGGGGACGGCTAATATCATCGTGTTCGTCAAGAACCGGGGGATTGTCGTCAATGAACCGGCAGTCATCGCCGTCGATACGATGGAAAATAAAGTCGTCGCCATCGGCCGTGAAGCCCAGGCCATGCTGGGGCGGACGCCGCGCAACATCCACGCTTACCATCCGCTGCGCAACGGCGTCATTGCCGACTACGACGCGACGGAATACATGCTGCGCTACTTCATCCGCAAGGCCATCGGCAAGGCACTGATCTTTAAACCCCGCGTCGTCATCTGCGTCCCGTCGAGCGTCACCAACGTTGAACGGCGGGCCGTCATCGAAGCGGCCATGCAAGCCGGCGCCCGCAAGACGACGGTCATGGAAGAACCGCTGGCCGCCGCTATCGGCGCCGGGCTGGATATTGCCACTTCCAATGGTTCTATGGTCGTCGACATGGGCGGTGGGACGACAGATGTTGCCGTCCTCAGCCTGAGTGGCGTTGTCATCAGCGAATCGTTGCGCATCGGCAGCAATACCTTTGACGAAGCGATTATCCGTTATCTGGAAAAAATTAAGCACGTCGCCATTGGCCAGCACACGGCAGAAGAACTGAAGATACTCATCGGAACGGCTATGGGTGACGGCCGGCGCATGACGGCCGACGTCCGCGGCCGCAGCACGGAAACGGGCCTGCCGACTTCTGTAGATATTGATTCTCAGGAAATCCGCCAGGCTCTGGATGAACCGATTCAGACTGTCCTCAAGACCATCGTTTCCATCTTGGAAAAGACGCCGCCTGAACTGGCCGCAGATATTGCCGACCATGGCATTATCCTTACTGGTGGTGGTTTGCTCCTCGATAGTTTCGACCGCCTCATTTCCCAGACGACAGGGATGGCAGCCTATCTCTGCGATGAGCCACTGTTATGTGTCGCCAACGGAGCTGGTAAGGCTTTGCGTGAAATGGACCGCTTAAAAGATAGTTTTGATGATTTATAGAGTGCTCCGCAGCAGGCGGAGCTGAAAAGGAGGGACCTGTCATGAAAAAGTTTCGCAGACTCGCTGTATTAGCCGGGTTAGCAGGTCTGATGGCTATGCCGGCTGCAGCTGCTGACGTATCGTACACGACGGTATTGAGCGGCAGCGTTGTCAGCGTAGCCCCTGTCGGTGCAACCGTGAAAGAAGGAGATGTCCTGCTTACGGTAAGTTCCCTGGCCGGCCCGATGCCGGCTGCCCGTTCTGACAAGGAAGGTGTCGTCAAGACCGTCCTTGTTCAGACGGGAACACAAGTGCAGCAAGGCGCCGTTGTCGTCGTGGTGGAAACGAAATGAGAAACACTATGATGAAGAAATTCTCCGCCTTGCGGCGTACGTTGGGCCGGGTCTGTCTGACCGCGGCCCTTTCCTGTATTCTGGCTATTTCGGTACAGGCGCAGGAATTCATGAATGTCAGTGAAGTTCAGCCGGGCATGACGGGCTATGCTAAGACCGTCGTCCACGGTACGACAATCGATACCTTTCCTGTCGAAATCTTAGGGGTCATGAAGAATAGCGGCCCATCTGGGGACTTAGTCCTGGCTAAGTTTTCCGGGCCCCTCATTGAAGAAACAGGCGGCATTGCCCAGGGCATGAGCGGCAGCCCGGTCTATATTAATGGCAAGCTGCTCGGTGCCGTCGCCTATGGCTGGTCCTTCACCAATTCCCGCGTCGGCATGATTACGCCCATTAACGATATGATTAAGCTCTGGAATGTGCCGACGAGAGAAGAAATCCGGCCTTTTAACGCCCGTGAATCGTCGCTCATCCCCATTGCGACACCGCTCATGACGTCTGGCTTTGACAGTATGTCGACGACGTGGATGCAGAGCAAACTTCCGGATTATCACTTCATGCCTGTCGATACGGCTTCGGCCAGCAGCGACAGCACGGCATTGCCACTGGAACCGGGCAGCAGTGTTGCCGCAGCTTTCGTCAATGGTGATATGAAGATGGGCGCTATCGGGACGGTTACCTACGTCGACAACGACCAAATCGTCGCCTTTGGTCATCCTTTCCTGAAAAAGGGCAGCATCAATTATTTCATGCATAATGCTTATATCTTTACGGTCGTCAATAACCTGTCCAGCTCCTTCAAGTTGGGCTCTATCGGCGCCGAAGTCGGCAAGATCACTCAGGACCGCGGTGCCGGTATCGGTGGCCAGTATGGCTATCTGGCGCCGGGAATCCCTGTCATCATCAAGGCTAGGGATACGGACACGGATACGGCTATGACTAAGCGCGTCAAAATCATTGAAGACAATGAATTGACGCCGGTCCTGGCGGCTACGACCGTGTACAATACGGTCAATAAGACTATCGACCGCACCGGTGGCGGCACGGCGACCTTGTTGTATACGATTCGCTCTTCCAATGGCCGCGATAAGGATATTACCCGGCACAATATGTATTATTCTGAAGATAACATCAATGAAAAGAGCATTGACGAGCTTTACAATGTCCTGGATATCTTGAAGCATAATGAGTTCATCGATTATCCCATCTTAGACATCAATATGTCTGTCGATATTACCCAGGCTCGCAAGTCGGCGACGATTGTCGATGCGTCGGCAGCGCCTGTCGTTGTCAGCCCTGGTGATACGGTCTATTTTAAGGTCAAACTCCACCCGTATCGCGGCGTCGATGAAGTGAAGACTTTGAGCTTCACCGTTCCGAAGAACCAGCCCTTAGGCGACATGGTCCTGGAAGTACGCGGTGGCGGCGTTATCCCGTTGCCATACCTCATCGAAAAACAGCGATATAACCTGACTGACGAAATCGTCCAGCGCTTGCGCCATTATAAGGATTTCAATGAATTGAAGAAGGAAATTGAAAAAGAAGATGCTAACAATGATTTGGTCATCGAAATCCTCAATCAAGGCGTCAGCATGATCAACGAAAGCGGCACGAAGGTGAAAAAAGAAAAGATTCGCGGCAAAGAACCGGGAACCAGCGCCAAGGATGTCATCAAGCCGGGCAAGCACAATCTCGGCGATGAAAATCCGAGCGACGCCAAATCTTCCATTCCTACGCCATACATCGTCAAAGGCGACGGCCAGATCACCATCAAAGTCGTTACGCCGGAAAAGCGCGATGCTTATTTAGCCAAGAACCACAACATCAATGAAGCGAAAGCCGTCATTGGCGACGATACAGATGGTACGTCCCAGGATGATGAACTGGTCAAGGCTGATAAAAGCAGCAATGACGACAAGGACACGGCAAAAAAAGATGACAAAGGAAGCGGCAAGAAGCCCGATAAAGGCCAGGATAAGAAATCAACCGAACCCATCCGTACAGTCGATTTGGACTTGTTCCACTAGTTCAGCCATTCGTAGGGGACGCCCAAAGGGCGTACCGCAGGCCGCAGGTTAGCTCCTTACAAGGCGCTGTCTCCATGTGACAGCGCCTTTTCCCTTGCCATTTTTCGCATAAAATGCTATTATTTTATCTATGGAAAACTCAAATCAGAATTTTAGTTTTCCTTCTTTTATTTCTCACAATTTAGGCACAATTGAATATAGGTGTTTTATATCTATTTTTTATATGGTATAGTAAAATAGTATGATACTTAAAGAAAGGACGGTCTTTCATGCAGGAAATCCTGGAAGGCATTGGCAGATTTACGCTCCATGTCTTTGAACAAGTCGGTGTCATTGCCATCCTCTTTGGCCAGACCTTGCGTCAGCTGCCTAAAATCCAGCGCCGCCTGACTTTTGCCCAAATGGCTCATCTCGGCGTCAATTCCCTGCCTATCGTCAGTCTGACCTTGCTCTTTGCCGGCATGGTCATGACCTTGCAGATCGTCGATATACTGTTGCGCTATGGCGCCCAGTCGACGCTGGGCGGCGTCATGTCTGTCGCCATGGGCCGTGAACTCGCCCCCATCTTGACCGGTGTTGTCATGGCTGGCCGCGTCGGTGCGGCTATGACGGCCGAAATCGGGACCATGAAGGTTACAGAACAGATTGATGCCTTGCGCTGCATGGCTGTTAATCCCGTGGCCTATCTCGTCGTACCGCGCTTTGCAGCCTGCGTCGTCATGGTGCCCATCCTGGCCTTTTATGGTTACGTCATCGGTACGGCCGGCGGTTACGGCGTAGCGACGCTAGGCGCCGGGCTCACGCATTTTACGTATATTAATTCCATTGAAATCTTTACTGAAGTGAGCGATGTTGTCTACGGTCTAATCAAGGCCATGTTCTTTGGCGGCATTATCGCCCTCGTCGCCTGTAATGAAGGCATGCATGCCAAGAGCGGTGCTGAAGGTGTCGGCCAGGCGACGACGAAGTCCGTCGTCACGTCGATTATCTTTATTTTTATCTGCAATTATATCTTATCGGTTCTGTTGTATTGAGGAGTGCTATGATCCGTCTTCGCAATGTGACCGTCGCCTATGGCGACAGGGTCATACTAGACAATATCAATTTAGATATCCATCAAGGCGAAACGCTGGCCATTCTCGGTGCCAGCGGCTCAGGCAAGAGTACGATCCTGCGCTTGATCATCGGGTTGCAGAAGCCGACGAGAGGGCAGGTCTTCTTTCACGATGAAGACATTACCGCCTTTGATGAAGAACAGCTGACTGCTGTGCGCCGTCACATGGGCATGGTCTTCCAATATTCGGCGCTCTTCGATTCGATGACCGTCGGCGAGAACGTCGCCTTTGGACTGCGTCAGCATACGAAAGATGATGAAGCGACGATCCAGCGTATCGTCAAGGAAAAACTCCATCTCGTCGGCCTGGAAGGCATCGAGGACATGATGCCCAACGATTTATCAGGCGGCATGAAGAAGCGCGTCAGCTTGGCCAGGGCTATCGCCTTGGACCCACAGGTCATTCTCTATGACGAACCGACAGCCGGCTTAGACCCGCTGCGCTGTATGGATATTAACCGCTTGGTCGTCAGTATGCAGAAGCAGATCCATGCGACATCAGTCATCGTCACCCATGATATGGATTCGGCCTTCTACGTGGCTGACCGCCTGGCTTATTTACAAGACGGGCGTTTCCGGCTCATTGCCGATAAAAAGACCTTTGCCCGTACAGATGATGAGGAAGTGCAGCGCTTTATCCACGGCGGGCGTCTTCCGGAAGAAAGAGGGGATAGCCTATGAAGTGGAGTGCAGAAGCGAAAGTCGGTCTGGTCACCATCGTCGGCGTTCTCTTATTCACCTTTGTCGTCTTGACCTTGGCCCACGCCGAAATCTTCGGTAAGCCTGGCTTCGTCGTCCATACGGAATTCAAAGATGCCAATGGTCTGCAAAAAGGCAATTCCGTCCGCTATGTTGGCGTCCACGTCGGCAAAGTCGAAAGCGTGAAGCCGTCCCGCGATGGCGTCGACGTGGCCATGAAACTGGAGAAGGGGACGGAAATCCCGCGCGACTCTAAAGTAACCGTCACGACGGATGGCCTCCTCGGCGAAAAAATTGTTTCCATTACGCCTGGGAATGATAAAAACCATCTTCTGGCCGACGGGGATTACATTGATGGCAGCCAGGGCAAGACCATGGACGACATGATGGATAGTGCAGGCAAGCTGATGGGCAGCGCTGACGATATGGTCAAGAATATCAACGCCATTATCGGCGATGAAAAGACCCAGGCCGCAATGCGCGGTTCCATTCAGAATATTGATGCCATTACGGGCAAGACGAGCCAGATGATGGACGCCAATGCCGGCAATATCCAGCAGATTACAGCCAATATGGCAGCCATGACGGCTCAGATGAATGCGTCCATGCAGAATCTCGACGGCGACGGCGCGGCTTCGGCTAATGTCCGGGCGACGGCGGCTAACATGAAGCAGATTACGGACCGCTTCGAGACCATTGCTCAGTCGATGGAAAAGATGACGACGGATCCACAGACCCAGGCCAATATTCAGACGACGCTGAACAATACAGCCCAGATCACAACAAAAGTGAATAAGATACTCGGCGGCACTTCGGATATCAAAGTCCAAGGCGAAGCCGGACTCTTATATAATACAACCAAGAATGAGACGAGTGGCACTGTAAATTTTAAGGTGTACCGTGGCGATGCGTTCGGCCTCGTCGGGGCAGAGAACATCGGTAACGGTACGAACCTCAACTTGCAGTACGGCCGCCGGGGCCGCCTGTTCGACACGCGGGCCGGTCTGATCAATGGCGACTTTGGAGCCGGCTTCGATTTCTTCCAGGACGGGCCGTTCCGCTTGTCTCTGGAAGGCTATGATCCCGATGACTGGCGCTTCCGTTTGAAAGCCCAGTACCGCTTGGCGCCGAATCTCTATCTCTTCAGCCAGTTCACGCGGCCTATGAGTCGCAGTGACGGTGGCAATTATTATGGTATTAACTACGCTTTTTAGCAGATTCTATAGAAATAACGGGGGTACCCATGATGAATAACAAACTGTACAAGAAATTGGTCATCGCCATGATGATTACGACCATAAGCACAGTCGCCGCTGCTTCGGCAGCGGATACGACGGCTTCTGTTCGTCCTGTCGACTTAGCGCAGGCCGACGCGATCCAGTCCCGGGCCAAAGCGGAACAGCAGGAAATCCAGGCTGAAAAAGCTCAGCAGCGGAAGGCGGCGAAAGCCGAAGCCAAGGCCAAGAAAGCTGCCGACGCTGTCCGTCCTGTCGACATTACGCCGGAACTGCGTGAAGAACTGGCTCAGAAAATTGCTGACGATTCGGCGAAGTCCGCTGAAAAAGCCGCTGCTAAACGGGCGAAGACACAGGAAATCGATCCGGTCATCGTCATCGGCCGCGTACCGACCAATGGTGCTGTCGATTTGAATCTGCCTAAGACCGTTCAGATGGCCCTCGACTATAACCGGGATATCAAGAATTCCCAGTACGCCCTGAAGAAGGCTGAATACACCATCGATGAAGCCAAAGCCGGTAAGGCACCTGTTGTCGATTATACGTTCAGTACACAGCGTTCTCGTGCCACCGATGCCAGCCTGGCTGCTTCTCGTAGCAGGAACGCTATCTCTAATGCTTTTGGCAATAATTTGTCCGTCACGATTCCGCTTTATACAGGCGGTAAAGTTGAAGGCAATATCGACGTAGCTAAATTAGGCAAGACCAATGCCCAAGAAGATATCCTGCGCGTCGAACAGGCGACGAAATATTCGGCTATCGAAGGCTACTACGGCCTTCTGGCTTATCAGGAACTGCAAGGCGTCTACCATGAAGCCGTCGACAACCTCCAAGGTCATTTGGATAACGTCCAGGCTCAGTACAATGTCGGCACCAAGGCGAAAGTCGACGTTCTCTCGTCGGACGTCTCCCTGGCCAACGCCAAGACGACGGCTATTACGGCAGACAACAACGTTGCCATTGCTGAATCGAACTTGAACAATATCCTCGGCCTGCCTTTGGAAACGAAGCTGAACTTGGCCGACCATCAATTGCCTTTCGATACCTATAATATTTCCCTGCAGGAAGCGACGGACTACGCCATGAAGTATCGGCCAGAAGTCCTCCAGGCAGCCATTGCTGTCCAGCAGGCGGAACGCAATATCGACATCGCTGATGCCGGCAACAAGCCGACCGTAGCCATTACTGGTGGCAATAATTGGGCTGACAACACCTTCCCTGGTATCGATGCCAACAAGCGCAGCTGGAACATCGGTGCTGGCGTAACCTATAATTTCTACGACGGTGGGGCTACGAAGGCGAAAGTCAACCAGGCCAAACAGGATCTTCTCGTCGCCAGAGAAACGGAACAGAAGACGCGCGAAGCCGTTCAGCTGGAAGTTAAGCAAGCTTACCTCAACATCCGCAGTGCGGCCCAGAAGGTTGAAGAAACACAGACTGTCGTCGATCAGGCCCATGAAAACTATCGCATCCAGAATATCCGTTACCAGGCCGGCGTGGGCATCAACTTGGACGTCCTCGATGCCCAGTTGAGCCTTAACGAAGCTCAGGTCAATCATATCCAGGCCCTGTACGACTACAACGTCGGCATTGCCAAACTGGAACAGGTCATGGGCGTCGATGTCGAATCGGGTGTCATCCATCCGTCTTTGACGGCGACGACGTATCGGGGATAAACAGACCTTGAAGCGATGATGACAGGTTTTTAACAAAATGTCCTATTTGTCATCTATTTCTTGATTTTCCTCAACTCCATAGGTAGAATAAAGAGAGAATTGTATCGTGCGATTCTCTCTTTTTTGTATGCGGAGTTCGATTATGAAGAAAAAATGGATGGCTGCCTGTGGCGTCACGGCCTTCTTACTATCTGCAGGGATTGCCTTGTGGATGGAAAAGCCGGCCCTGACCCAAATGGCTGGCCAGGCGATTACGACAACTGCAAACAGTAAATTGAACGGGACTTTGTCATTTTCTTCACTGGATATATCCTTGAATGGCCAGTTGGTCATAGCCAAGCCGGTCATTAAAGATACACAAGGGCGAGTCGTCATCGAAGGCGACGCGGTCCGGATTTACGTCAATCCCGGTAAAATCATGACGGCCCTGAAGCAGGGCGAAATCCTGCAGGCCCTGGATACGGCCGATGTTGATGATCCCATTCTGCATCTCTGGCAGAATGAGAACGATGGCACGTGGAACGTCGCGTCACTCATCAAGAACAATCAGAGTAAGACCGATGCCGGCTTCCGCGGGGCCATCAATGTCCACAACGGGACGATTGACGCCAAGTTGCCGGACAGCACTGTCGCCACTGGACAGGATGTCAATGGCAGCATATCCTTTGCGGACTATCCATCGCTGGCCATTGACGCATCTATGACCGTCGATGGTCAAAAGATGACGGCTCACGGAAGGTATGCCTCGAACCGCCAGTATGACTTTACCCTCAATGCCGAGGCTATCAACGGGACTTATGCGTCGTCATTCATTCCGTCGTCGGCAGATGTCGTCATCCGCAGTGGGACTGTCGAAAACGTCAAGGTACGTGTTGCCGATAGTCATAACGGCTTTTTCCTGTCCGGCCAGGCCGACGTATCCGATGGTCACGTCACCGTCAAGGGATTCGATATTGATGGCCTGAAGGGCCATGCCGCACTGACGAGCAAAGATATTACCTTATCGGATGTCGAAGGCCGCGTCAATGGCCAGGATTTTCGCATCGGCGGTACAATCGTGACCAATGGCGATACGCCAGTGTTTAACCTCGACGTAGCTGTCCCCGGTGCCGATGTGACGGCTTTTGCCGACTATCTGCCAGTGGCTATCAGTGGAACGGCCGGTTTCAAAGGTAAGGTCTGGGGGACGCCACAAGACATGAGTGCCCGCGGCACGGCGTCTCTCCATGACGTGACGTATGACGGCTATACTGTCGATGAAGTACAGACAGACTTGATGTATAGCCATGACCGTGTCGATATTGAATCTCTGACAGCCCGGGCCTATGGTGCCTCCCTGACAGGGAGGGGCGTCTATGATGTCCAGAGTGGGGCTTATGAAGCGGATGCCGACGTAGACGACTTGGACCTTTCCGCTGTGCCCGGCATACCCGTAGCTGTCATGGGGAACCTGTCAGCGTCGCTCCACGTAGCTGGCAATAGTAAGGATCATTCGATGATGGCGACGGGCCACGTGACGGCAGAAAATCTGTCTTATAACGGACTGACTGTCGATGCGGCAGCTGGCGATGTCGCCTATGATGGCCGCATCGTAACCTTGCGCAGCGGTCACGCTGACCTGGCAGGAGGCAGTATCGACGTCAGCGGTTCTTATGAAGTGGATAGTCAGACGCCCCATCTGATTTTTACCGGCCATGATTTGCCTCTCGATGCCGCTTCGCCTTTCGTGTCCCTCCCCATGGATGGGACAGCCGATTTGTCTGGCTGTGTCGAAGGGCAGCAGTGGGATGTAGTTTTTAATGCCCGTAACGGCCAGATCAAGGGCGTTCCTTTCGATAGTATCGATGGGACGGCTCGAGGACAGGGCAGCTGCATCGAAATCCCGGCTCTCTACTGGCGTCGTGGCGATGGGACTCATACCTTGACCGGCCAGATGGACCTGGATGCTCGGACGATACAGGCATCGCTGACGACGGCACATATGCGCATCGAACAGTTCTTGCCGGCTATTGGCAAGGAAGACCTGCCCTTGACGGGCTGGGCAGACAATACGATTACCCTCAGCGGTAGCCTGGACAATCCCACAGCTTCTGGTTCGTTCCGCTTGACCAGCGGTTCTTATGCAGGCTACCTCTATAAGAATGTCAGTGCCGATTATCGTCTGGATAATGGGACGGTCTATCTCTCCAACGGCGATATTTCTTCCTATACGGCATCCCTGGCCCTGTCTGGTTCTATCGGCGATACGCTCAATCTCGATTTAATCGGGAAAAATGTCGATATTTCCCGACTGATACCGCAGAATAAGACGCCCCGCAGTGGCTCTTTCAATGTCCAGGCCCATATCGGCGGCAGTCTGGACAACCCGACTGCGGCTGGTTCGCTGACGGCAGCTAATCTGGTCATCAATCACATGGCCTTGAACAATATCCATGGCGATTTTGCCTATTATGATGACATGCTGCGTTTGACGGACCTCCATTTCGCCCAGCTCGGCGGGACGTATGACGGTAACTTGTTATATAATACGAAATCATCTCTCCTGCGGGGCAAGGCGACAGTCGTCAACGGCGACATTGCCGGTCTCCTCAAAGTCGCAGCCCTGCCGGTGCAGGATATTGCTGGCAAACTGAATGGCCAGGTCGATATCAGCGGCACCGGTGACAATCCGACGGTTTCTATGAAGGGGACCATCAGTGACGCTTCTTTTGGCGGTCAGGCTGTCGAACCGGCCGATATCGACGTCCAGATGGAAAATGGCGTCGTCACCCTCAACAAGATGGCCTTGAATATCGGCAATGGCGTCCTGGCTGCTCAAGGGACGTATGCCCTGCACGGTCCAGTGAAATTGTCTGTGGCGGCCAAGCAGTTCCCGGCCAAGGCTTTGACCGATGTCTTAGGACAGAAAGGTGTCGTCGTCGATGCACCCATCGATTTTGCCGCTGACCTGAACGGTACTGGCGATGACCTCCAGGCCGACGTATCTGCCCAGCTGGGAAGCGGCACGGTCAATGGCATTTCCTTTACTGGAGCCTATGCCCTGTTCAATATCCGCCATGGCCTGATTACTTTACATCAGGCTAGCGGCAGCCGTGATCCTTACAAGGTCAGTGCTCACGGCACCATTCCCGTCAGTGCCTTATCTGGCGATAAGACGGACGAATCGATGGACCTCGCCGTCCAGTTGGATAATGCCGGCCTCGATATCCTGACCTTCTTGACGCCTTACGTCACCGAAGCCGATGGTCCTATCCAGGGGGCCGTCAAAATCGGCGGGACTTTGGATGCGCCTACGGTCAACGGCGACATTGCCGTCAAGAACGGCACTATTAAGTTCAAGGACACGGCCTATCCCTTGGCAAACATCGATGCCGACTTGGCCTTCAAGGGCCATTCGGCCGTCCTCAGTGGCGGCGGGACGATGGATAAGAAGGGGAAGAAGCATCCCGGCAGTATCAGTCTCGATGGCAAAGCGGCTTGGAGTGGCCGCAGCTTAGATTCGTATTCCTTGGCTGCCGATTTTTCCGGGCTCTATTTGAATTGCCCCTATTATGACGGCCCCATTACGGGCTATGTCAACGTCACCCCTGGCGACGGACGGCCTAAAGTCAGCGGCCTCATGCAGGTCGACAATACGACAATCGACATCCCTCTGGCCTTGGCCAGCAGCAGTGATGGTCCCGATTTGGACTTGGACTTCACGTTGACGCTGGGTGATAAAGTCCGCTTGTACAATCCGGCTTTGTACGACTTGATGGTCAATGGGTCGGTTACTTTCCAGGGCAACTTCAATCATCCTCATCCGTCGGGCCGCTTTGAAGCGACACGGGGGACCGTCCATTATTTGGACACCAATTTCCGCGTGACTAAGGCTCGGGCTGATTTTTCGCGGTATGATTCCTTCCTGCCTTACATCGATGCCGAAGGCTTCAGCCGCGTCGGCCAGTATAATGTCATGCTGACCCTGCGCGGCCAGGCGGACAACATGGATCTTATGCTCCGCTCTGATCCGCCCCTGACGAAGCAGCAGATCGTATCGCTCATTACCCTGCGCAACAGCAACGGCCGGCCTCAGAGTTCCATCAGCGAAGAAGATATGGACAATCTTCTCGGTTCGGGAATCCGCATGACCCTGAACAGTCTGGGCATTACGCAGAGCCTGGAAAAGGCCTTATCCTTGGATATGCTCACCGTCACCAACGGTTCGTTGAACCTCAATGATAAGAATACCGATGTCAGCCGCAATTATTACAACATCGAAATGGGAAAATACCTGTTCAATGACTTCATGGTCACGGCGGCCTTCGGTATCAACCATGGCGACGACCGCTTCGGCTTCATGTACGACTTGGGCAGCAAGTTCAGCCTTAACGCTTGGAAGTCCGACGACGACAGTTTCCTGGGCGGTATGTATAAGTATTCCTTTTAATGGTAAATTGCTCATCTGCATAAGACCAACGGAAGCTGATATTTCCTGAAGCGGGCTTGCTATGTGCAAGCCCCTGCAGCCGGGATGGCATATTGCCATAAAGCCGTAGGGGCGCCCGCTCCGATATATGTGTGAATTTTATGAACTGAAAAGGTGGTGAAAGGCCATGTTAGATGATTATTTAAAAGAACTGCAAAAAATAGCTCTCCTCAAAGCCGATGAAGAACGGGCCCTGTGGCAGGCTTATAAAGACGATGGCGATATGATGGCCCGGAGCCGCCTTATTGAGCAGTACCAGCCCTTGGTCTTTAGAGAAGCCATGCGCTGGCACATTCATCGCGACCTCCTGTCCGATGCCCTGCAGGAAGGGACGCTGGGACTCATGGAAGCGGTGGAACGCTATGATTACTGCCGTGGTGTGGCCTTTCCACTCTTTGCCGTCCACCGCATCCGTGGGGCCATCCTGGATTATCTGAAGCGCGAAGGCGCCGTCAGCGCCGTATCCCTCGATGAGCCCGATGAACGGGGCGTGACCTTGCAGGATACGCTCTGCGATGAGCGCCAGGACCCAGTCGAGGCCACGAGTCGCAGGCTATTGCTGGAAAAGGTCGGTCATGTCTTGAAAAGACTGCCAAAAAAGGAACAGGTCGTCGTCGAAGGCGTGTATCTAAATGATGTAGCGCATAAACATCTGGCTAAGAGCTTGGATGTCAGTCTGCCTTACGTCTACCGCCTGCAGAAAAGGGGCATCCGCCGCGTGCGCGGTATGCTCAGCCGGTTCATCCATGAGAGCCGCCACTAAAAAAAATTTTACATTTTCTTAAAATTGGCCTGTTTTTAGGTGAAAAGAATCGAAAAATGCTGTAAAATATAGATTATGGCATGTTTTTGCGCCCTTTTGCGGGTATAAAATCATATAGCCTTTCCCGACCTTATAAAGGTACTCGTTTAGGCAGAAAGGAGAAGGCTATATGAAATATTCCCAACGCGACACGGTTCACCGGGTCCGGGCCGTCCGGTCCTGGCTGGAAAAGGCTGAAGCCTCGTTTGATGAAGAGTCCGATATCAAGGGCGAACTCAATTTGATGCTGGCCGAAGCGGAAATGAAGAATTTACGCAAACACCATCCAGTCAGCAAGAATTGGCTGCGGGCCAGTGCTTTGGTCACGGCTTTCTGCTTAGCTGTGGGTGGCTGGTATGCCTTCCGGATGATTAATATGGAAGAGCCGCCGCCAACGGTAGAGGTCGTCGTCCATGAGTCGGCGGCAGGAAATGAATCGGGCCAGAAACCGGTGGATATGGCTGCGCCTGTAGTGGAGCCGGATTCAGCAGGTGGTGTACAGCCTCCTGTTCAGGAAAGGCCAGCGCCGGTATCGGTACCGCCGGCAATTCCTGCCGGAGATGAACCGCCTGTGCAGCCAGCCGCGACGGCTGCAGCAGTACCGGAGCCGCAAGCACCCGCTTCGGTACTGACGGAAAAGAAGGCAGTCTTGTCGGACCGCCAGGTACAAGCTACTGTACAAGAAGCACGTCATACCTTGCGCGGTACAGGTATTACGAAATAGACAATGGAGGATTTTTATGAATATGCGGAAGAAAAAACTGCTCGCCCTGATGGTAACCAGTGCGATGATGACGTGCCCTGTTTGGGCTGATGATACGACAGCGGCGACAGGTTATGAATCGTCAGGCAGCCAGACGGTTACCTCTGGCTCGGCAACCGCTCCGGCGGATGACCAGAAAACAGCTGTCAATACGGTAGTCGCCTCGCCTAATGATGAAACGACAGCCGATGCCATGAAAGCGGCTAAATCGGGATTGACCGGTTATGAAACGGCAGAAGAACTGGCAGCTATTGCAGCTGGCAAGAGTCCAGCTGCGGTTCAGCAGGAAACAGCCGAAGCCGTTCACAAGGAAAATGAAATCCTCAACCCGGCTCCTGTCGATACGACGCCACAGATTACTGGCGATAAAGTAAGCTATATGAGCGGTACTAGTGACATGCAGTTCGATACGTCCATTCCAGGATATCCCATGGCTGTCATCCAACCCGGCCAGGACGTTGCCTTGCCTTACGGTGAAGCCGTTACCGATGCCGACTTGAAACCTTATGTCGACAAGGTAGCCACAGCCGTTACGGTCGGTCCCGTACCGGAAGCCCAAATCGAACAGAAACTCTTGCCTCAGCTGGCCATGCGTGTCGGTGATGCCGTCAATATGGACTACATCCGTCACGACCTCAACGTCATCGGGGCGACAGGCCTGTTCTCGACAGTCAAGCCATCCTTTACGACTGCACCAGAAGGCGTTGCCTTGAACTATACCGTCCAGATGAATCCTGTCGTCAAGAAAATCGATATTGTCGGCAATGAATCGCTCAGCACGGACGATTTGATGAAACTCGTCGCTACGACGCCGGGGACGACGCTCAATACAGCCGTCGTCAGCCATGACGTAGCCAATATCAACACGGCCTTTGCCAATGCCGGTTATATGATGAGCCTCGTCTCCGATGTCCGCCTCGACGACGAAGGGACTTTGCACATTGCTATTTCCGAACCGCGCATTGAAAATATCAACCTTCGCGGCAATACGAAGACCAAGAATAAGGTCATCATGCGTGAACTGCGTATGAAGAAAGGCGATATCTTCAATAAGAATGCTGCCAGCCGCAGTATCCAGCGCGTATACAATACGGGTTATTTTGAAGACGTCAACGTCCGTCTCCTGCCGGGCCAGCGTAATCCGAAAGATGTCATCGTCGAAATCGACGTCACGGAACAGAAGACCGGGTCGATTACCATCGGTGCCGGCTACTCCGATTCGGACGGCCTGGTCGGCATCCTCGGCCTGGCTGAAACGAACCTGCGCGGTACAGGCGATAAGGCCAATATCAGCTGGGAATTCGGCGGCAATACGGATACCAACAAGAACTACATCTTCTCGTATACCCATCCGTACCTCAACGACGCCGGCGACTCCATCGGCTTCAGCATTTTCGACCGCGAATCGGAATACGACGACTACAATGAAAAAGGCAATTCCGTCGCTGAATACGACCGCCGGACCAATGGCTTCAACGTCACGTACGGCCGCGTCCGCAGCGAATACGTCAGTGACTACGTCACCTTGGAATCGAAGCGGACGAAATATACCGATTATGATAGCGGCGCTGAATATGAAAAATGGGTTAACGATAAGGGCCAAGATTTTGGCTCTTGGGGCGGCGATTTAGATAGATATCGCAATTACTTGAAGAATAACTTCGGCCGCACCAACAGCCTGACCTGGTCACATGTCTTCGATAACCGCGACAACGTCTATGACCCGACGAAAGGCAAGCGCCTGTCCTTCACGGGCACCTGGGCCGGCCACGGCATGGGCGGCGACTTCGACTACTTCAAGTTCATCGCCGAAAACCGCCTGTACTACAAAGTCGGCCGGGCCCACGTCATCGCCGTCCGCCTCATGGGTGGCATCGCCACCGGCGATATGCCGTATAACGACCTGTTCACCCTCGGCGGTGCCGACACATTGCGCGGCTATGAAGACGATGAATTCCGCGGCAACAAGATGTACGAAGCGACCATCGAATACCGCTATCCCATTGCCAAGAAAATCCAGGGCGTCGTCTTTACTGACCTGGGCAATGCCTGGGGCGGCGTAGAAAACATCCCCTGGTACCATGAAAACAATAAACTCCATTACTCCGGTGGTATCGGCTTCCGCATCACCACGCCGATCGGGCCTATCCGCCTGGATTACGGCGTAGGCCAGGATGGCGGCAAGTTCCACTTCAGCTTTGGCGGTAAGTTCTAAGACGATGAAAGGTCGTGGATGATGAAGATCCGCACTTATTTATTGACTGTCTTTGCCGTCTGTGCTAGTCTTAGTAGTGCTACAGCAGCATCGGTAGACCAAGTGACGGTCCATGTCGCCTCCGTAGAGGAGGCGATTCCGCCATTAGTCGAGAAACGCATTGCTGCCAGCATCCAAACTGTAGGGAACCACGTATTCCTCAACCACGACAGCGGGGAAATCGTCAGCCGTCATGAAGAATACGAGCGAACCGTCAACGATATCATCAACCGCGTCCTCATAGGCTATACGGTGGAATCCCTTGCCATCCATCCCGGCAGCCGGACGGACCTGGATGTGCGCATCCGCCCCTGGGGCGATACGATCCGCAAAGTCCACTTTGTTATCGACTACGGCGCCCTGCCGGCTATGGGCCAGGCCCTGGTTGCTAAGGACCTGGAACACGCCGGCGATATGGCCGAGAGCCTGCTCACGGGACTGCCCGTCGATGCCCTGGACTGGGCCAACGGCGCCGTCAAGTCGGTCCTGGAGAATGAACTGGAAGACCGGGTGCCGGAATTCTATCCGCACATCGTCATCCACGGCGGGCCCGAGACAGACGTCACGGTCTACATGCTGCCCAAGCTGCCGGTCGTGCGCAACGTCCGCGTCGCCATCAAGGGCGATGATGTGCCTAAGGTCATCTTCCTCAGCGCCCGCAACCATCTGGAACGGGACTACGCCGGACTGGACGGCCTGCCTGTCGCCTTCGTCCAGCGCCATGAGCGGGACATCGCCGCAGCCTTGCAGGAAGACGTCCAGCGTCAGTGGGTCGTCAAGAACTACGGCCTTCACGTGACGCCGTCCTTGTCGCTCGGTGAGGATACGACCATCGACCTTACGTCGAAGACGGATTTTTATGACATCCGCGGCGGCGCCTATATCGACGCCGGCCGTGACCACAGCAGCGACGAAGATACGGTCCTCATGGCCCAGCTGGGCCGCAAGATCGGCAGCCATCACGAAATCTACGGCGCCGTCAAGTTCATGCCGTCTTCGCTGGACTGGAATTTCATTCCCGGCTACTTTTACCGTTTTACCGGCGGAACCCAGGCGGGATACCAGTTCGAGAGCCTCGACGACAGCCAGCACCTGTGGCTGCGCCAGCCCTTAGGCGGGCGGTGGACCCTGCGCTACGACCGGGACCTGACGCATGATGATTCCGAAGTCGGCCTGCACTATCGCGTCGATGATTATGTCGGTTTGGAATATATCGTGTCCGACCACGATGCTTGGCTCCGGATTATCGGTTATTTGTAATACAAAAGGAGAAGTTTTATTATGATGTCTGAAATAGGTAAGAAACGCAATATCAAGATTTTTTCGGCTGTTATCGCAGCTATCTTCGTCTTCAGTGTCGCCGGCCTGGCTATCATGCAGACGGGCAACCCTGTCAATGCGGCTCCGTCGAGCAACATCGGCGTCGTCGATACGAGCAAGATCATCACTCCTGATAATCAGGACGCCGTTGCGGCACAGAAACAGCTCCAGCAGGCTGGCGAAGACATGCAGAAACAGTTTGAACAGCAGTCGGCCGGCATGGACGACCAGCAGAAACAGCAGCTCTTCCAGAAGATGCAGGGCGAACTGGCTACGAAACGCCAGGAAATCTTCAAAGGCATCAAAGATAAAGTCGACACGGCTGTCAGCGATGTTGCCAAGACCAAAGGCCTCAGCCTCGTCGTCGACAAGAGCGTCGTCCTCTATGGCGGTACGGATATTACCGACCAGGTCGCTAAAGAACTGAACAAGAACTCTGGTTCCAGCAGCTCCGACAGCAGCGCCAACAGCTCCAGCAGTTCGGACAGCTCCAGCAGCAGTAACCAGTAAGGAGTCTTTATGAAACGGATATATGCGGCAGCCGGTGCCGCGGTCCTCATGGTCTGTCTCCTCGCCGGCTGGTGGTTCTTCAGCCACCGCAGCCAGCCGGCCCCGTCGACAGCTGCGACGCCGGTCTATGCCTATGCAGACCTGGAACACGTCGTCATGAGCCACCCGCGTTATAGCGAGTATCACCATTTAGAACTGGAATACAACGCTATGGTTGCCCAATATCAGTTTGAACAGTGGAACTATTCCCAGAAGGCTGCTGCCGAAGGGACGTCGGTCCAGAATTTTGCCGCTGCCGACGCCGCAGGTACGGCAGCCCTCGACCAGGAACTGCAGGCCAAAGTCGCCCTCAAAGAGAACGAGCTCAACAACCGGCTGAAACAGCGGTATGATTCGCTCGTCCAGGAAAAGAAGAAGACGACGCCTGTCATTTCCCAGGCCGACACGTTGAAAATCGTCAATCTCCAGTTGAAGCTGAAGACCCTGTCCCTGTCTAAAGAAGAACGGGCAGCGACAGAGGAACAGCTCCAAACCTTGCTCAAAGGCAGCCAGGCTGACGTCCAGGTGACCAACCGGACAGCCGATGAAATCGCGGCCCTCATGGCACCGGATAAGGCCCAGGCCAAGAAAGAGCTTGATGACTACGCCCAGCAGGTCAAGAAAGACCTGGAAGGACGCAGGGCAGACAACCAGCAGGTCTTCCAGCAGCAGCTGGGCGTCTTGCAGGACCGGCCGGAACCGGCTGTGTGGAACAAGGAATGGAAAGATAAACTCGATGCAAAAGAAAAAGAAATGAAAGATGTGAAAGACGCCATCATGGCAGATATCCGCGATAAAGCCGCCGATGTCGCCCAGGAACAGGGCTTTGAGATGATCTTCGCCAACTACGAAGGCATCGGCACGGCTACGGATGTTACCGATGATATTATTGCCAAGTTGGCATAACAGGAGGCTTTTAGCAATGAAAAAAGTTTGGAAGCGCTTAGGAATCGTCGCCGCAATGCTGGCCCTGACGGGTATGCTCGCCGGCTGTGGCGGAAAAGATAATGTAGGCGTCGTCGACATGTCGCGCGTACAGAAAGAAGCGCCCCTGGTCCAGCAGTATAAACAGAAGACCGAAGATAAACAGAAATCCATCGAAAAGGAATTGCAGGACGCACAGCAGTCCATGTCGGCTGAAGATTTCCAGAAGAAACAGCAGCAGGCCCAGCAGGAACTCAATATTTTCGGCGCCAGCATGCAGCGTCAGTTCATGTCGGACATCCAGAGCAAGTTAGGCGACATCGCCAAGGATAAAAATGTCGGCATCATCGTCGTCAAAGAAGCCGTTCCTTCCGGCGGCATCGACGTAACCGACGATTTAATTGCCAAATTGCAGTAAAAAAAGGGGTTGTATATCGTGAAGAAAACAGTACAGGAATTAGCAGTATTGCTGGGCGGCACGGTCATCGGCAAGGGTGACGCCGTCATTGAAGACGTGAAAGGCCTGGCCGAAGCCGGTCTGCAGGACATTACCTTTGCCGTCGATCCGTATACGGAATATTTGCCGCAGGTCCATACCGGTGCCGTCATTGTCGAAAAAGAAGTTCCTGCCGGAGATAATACGCTCGTCGTCGTAGAAAATCCCCGCCTGGCTTTTTCCCAGCTCCTCGTGCTGTTTCATCCCCGCCAGTCGGTCACGCCGGGCATCCATCCGACAGCCATCATCGACGGCAGCGCCTCTATCGGCGAAGACGTAGCCATCATGCCTTATGCCGTCATCGGCAAGAACGTCGAAATCGGCAAGGGCTCGACGATTTATCCCTACGTCTTTTTAGGCGATAATGTCAAGATCGGCGAAGGTTCGGTCCTCTATCCCGGTGCCGTCATCCACGAAAACTGCGTCCTCGGAAAGAACGCCGTCATCCGGGCTCACGCCGTCATCGGCGGCGAAGGCTTCGGCTTTGCTACGGAAAAGGGCAAGCATACGCGGATCCCGCAGATCGGCAACGTCACCCTCGGCGACGATGTCGAAATCGGCGCCTGCACGTGTCTCGATAATGCAACCTTGGGTTCGACGAAAGTCGGCAGGGGGACGAAAATCGACAACCTCGTCCATCTCGGCCACAACGTCGAAATCGGTGAAGACTGTTTCCTCATCGCCCAGACGGGCATCGCTGGCAGCACCAAAGCCGGCAATCACGTCATCTTTGCCGGTCAGACCGGCTGCACTGGCCACATCACCATTGGCGACAATGCCGTCTTTGCCGGCAAATCGGGCATTACGGGCAATGTCAAGGGTAATCAGGTCTACGCAGGCTTTCCGGCACGTCCTCATATGGAATGGAGCCGCACCCAGGTCTATCTAAAGCACCTGCCGGAAATGGCCAAGACCGTCAAGGCCTTGCAGAAAAAAATTGCTGAACTGGAAAAGAAATTGGAACAACAGTAAGAGGGTTTGCCTATGTACACCTTTATGAAATGTCTGAGCTGGATCATCTGCCACATTCCAGAAGGCTGTCGCCAGGCCCTGGGCACCTTTTTAGGTGCCTTTTTCTGGACATTTGTCCCGAAGAAGCGCAAAGTGCTGGCTCAGCAGCAGATTTTGGACTGCGGCTTGACCGATGATCCAGAAAAGGCCATGGCTATCGCCAAGGCCAGTACGGTCCGTTTCGGGCCTATGATCGTCGAAGTCCTGTCGTATCCTCGCTATACGAAGGAACTCCTCGACGAAAAGATTACCTGGCACGGCAAGGAATACTTGGATGAACTCAAGGCTAGTGGCGAAGGGGCTGTCTTCATGGCCTCCCATGCCGGCAACTGGGAGCTCTTGGGTGCCGCCCTGGCTATGAATGGCTATCCCCTCATTTCCGTCGCTCAGGAACAGAACAGCAAAAGTGCCGATACCTTCATCAACGAGTACCGGGCCATGATGAAGCAGCACGTCACCTATAAGACGGGCATCCGCGACATGGTCCGCTTCCTCCGGGAAGGGCACTACATCGGTTTGCTCATGGACCAGGACCCGGGCTATGCCGGCATTATGGTCAAACTCTTCGGCATGGATACCCTGACGGCTGATGGGCCGGCCAAGATGGCTGGTATCGCCAATTACCCCATCGTGTCGACTTTTATCCATGAAGACCGGCCGTACCATCACGTCATCGAGGTCTTGCCACCTATCAAACCCTATACGGCGGACCACAAGCTCTCGAAAGAGGAAAAGAACCGTATTATGTACGAAACGACACAGGAACTCAACGATCGCCTGGAAGCCCATATCCGCAAGTATCCGGAAGACTGGTTCTGGCTTCATAACCGCTGGAAATGGACTAAACGGTACAAAATAAAGCAAGCTGAAAAAGGGACTGTTGTATGAAGGCTTATGTCTTCATACAACAGTCCTTTTTTTCCTTGCAATCCACGACAAATGGGGCGAAAAATGCTATGATTATTATAGATACATTCTTCACTTGGGGAGGGACGACTGTGAACATTTTTTTATATCTCATCGCCTTTGTCTGTTTTGCCATTCCCGGCTATAATTGGTTCGCTACAGGTCATCTTTCAGGGACCTTCAGCATTGTCTTCGGCATCCTCATGCTTTATTGGGTTCATCGCCGGAAAAAGAAACATGCCAAGCCGGAATTGAATTCTTCCAGCGGCAATGAAGAACTGGACAAATTGAACGATGAACTCTTCAGCAAAGCCGTCGACGACTTCAATGCCTTAGAGAAGGAAATGAAGCGCGTCCAGGATAACGAGCTGCGTAAACAGTTGCGCAAGATGCAGGATATTGCTAATAATTTCCTGACGTATCTCCAGCAGCATCCGGAACGGATGAGTCTGGCCCGCCGCTTCGTCGACTATTACCAGGACCGGGCCCTGCTCTTGGTCCGCAAATACCAGGAACTGGAAAAGACGGGCTTGGAAGCGCAGGAAGTGCAGCAGGCGAAAGGGGAAATCAAACAGCTCCTGGATAATTTCGACGAAGCTTATGAAGATCAGTTCTCCAAAGTCCTCAACGCCCAGCTCATGGACCTCGATGCAGAAATGAAGGTCATGAAACAGAACATGGCCGCTGATGGCATCCGGACGGAAGCCCCCCGGCAGGACACGTCGTTTTCCGGTAGCAAGACTAAGCGCAGCGATGACCTGGTCGGGACGATTATCGATTTGGCTGATCAGTTCTTGAATACAAAAAGAAAGTAGGTAAATAGTATGGCTGATATCAATTTGAATGACCTCTTAGAAAAACGTCAGGCTGAAAGCCAGACGACGGTACCCGTCGTCGACCAGAGCCATGAAGTGGCTCACTTCAATGCCCAGGTCGAAAACCTGACGCCGGAAGAAAGGCAGCAAGTCGACACTATCAAGGATTCCATCGACCTGGTCAATTCCAACGCCATCGTCCAGTATGGCAGCGGCGCTCAGAAGAACATTGCCAACTTTTCGGACAGCGTCTTGTCGACCGTCAAGAGTACAGATCCGGCCGTAGCCGGCGACCTGCTCAACGACCTGGTCAAGCGGGTCAAGTCCTTTGAAGACGAAAACGATGAAGACAAGGGCTTTTTTGCCAGCCTGCCCGTCGTCGGCTCGCTGTTCAAGAAGGGCGAAGCCCTGACCCAGTCCTATACGACGCTGGCCGCTCAGATTGACAAGATACAGGCCGGCCTGGACAGCCAGAAGATGACCCTCATGAAGGACATCGCCATGTTCGATGGGCTCTATGACAAGAATTTGGAATACTTTAAACAGCTCCAGCTCTACATCCAGGCTGGCGAAGAAAAGATACAGGAATTGAACCAGACGACAATTCCCAAGCTGGAAGCCCAGGCCCAAGTTTCAGATAATCCCATGGCCGTCCAGGTCGTCCAGGATTTCAAAGATGCCGTCAGCCGCTTTGAAAAGAAAGTGCACGACTTGAAAATCAGCAAGACCATTGCCATCCAGACGGCGCCGCAGATCCGCATCATCCAGAACAACGATAAGATCCTCGTCGACCGCATCCAGAGTGCCATTTATAATACCATTCCGCTGTGGAAGAACCAGATGGTCTTGGCCCTGGGCCTGGGACGGCAGAAAGAGGCACTAGAAATGCAGCAGGCCGTGTCCAATACGACGAATGAACTCCTCAAGCGCAATGCGGCCATGCTCAAGCAGAATTCCCACGATACGGCCGTCGAAAATGAACGGGCTATTGTCGATATCGAAACGGTCAAGCAGGTCAATGAAGATCTGATCAGCACCATTGAAGATACGCTGCGCATCCAGCAAGAAGGGCGGCAGAAGCGGCAGGCTGCCGAAGCCGAACTGGTCCAGATTGAAGACCGCCTGCGGGAAGCCCTGTTAAAAGGCGCCGGCCACAACTAGAGCCAGCCGAATTTTTTGCAGGCTTCCAGAATACCGCCCTTATCGTTATCGCCGGTGACGTAGTCGGCATGGGCTTTCAGCTCATCCCGGCCGTTGCCCATGGCGATGGAGAAGAAAGGCTTGCGGAACATGGAGATGTCGTTCAGGCCGTCGCCGAAGACGACAACATCTTCCGGACGGCCGCCGACGAGGTCCAGCATGCGTAGGATGCCGCGACTTTTGTCCGTCGGTTCGATGAGATACGTGTGATCGATGTATTCCAAATGAGGCAGGCCATATGTTGGCGGTTCGTCTTCGGCCCGCTGTGGCCGGGCATACATGATTTTATAGATGGCCGTCAAGTCCTCGATGGCAATGGGCCGGACGACGGTTTCCATGTAATTGCGCGGGTCGTCGTGAGGAAAATCAGCATATGGCGTGTAGCGGTTGATGGTATTGTCCGTGACGACGGCCCAGGGATAGTGGCGGTCCGTCAGGTCGCGCAGCAAAGCTTTGCAGTTCTCTAGGGGAAGGCTTGTCATTTCCAGAATTTTCCCGTCCAGGGACAGGCTGTTGCCGCCATCGGCGACGACGGCCGGTATGCCGTAGCGGTCGGCAAAAGTTTGCGTATCGTGCTGCAGGCGGCCTGATGCGATGGCGATGAAATGGCCTTCCTGGGCGAGGCGGCGCAGGCAGTACAGCGTGTCTGCTGGGATGACGCTGGAGATTCCCAGCCCCAGGGTCCCATCGATATCGAAGAAAAAGTATTTTTTCGTCATGAGTCTATCCTTTCTCGGAAAATTAAGAAACTTCTCTATTATAGCACATATAAATTTCTCCCAAAATCCCCTTTTGCCATTGACAGAAGGGGTCCTTTTTTTACATAATAAAGTGAATGTCTATTTATTTTTCGATTACATAAAAAGGAGCGATTTGACTAATGAGCACCATTGATATGACTTGTGTAAATGCCATTCGTGTATTGTCGGCTGACGCCATCCAGAAGGCAAACTCCGGCCATCCTGGCCTGCCCCTCGGCGCAGCTCCCATTGCATACGAACTTTGGGCAAATCACATGAACCACAACGCAAAGGACCCGAAATGGGCGAACCGCGACCGCTTTATCCTTTCGGCTGGCCACGGCTCGATGCTGTTGTATTCGCTGCTCCATTTCTACGGCTACGGCCTGACCATGGACGATATTAAACAGTTCCGTCAAGACGGCTCCTTGACACCGGGTCATCCGGAATATGGCCACACGACGGGCGTCGAAGCGACGACAGGTCCCCTCGGGGCCGGCCTGGGTATGGCTGTCGGCATGGCTATGGCCGAAGCGCACTTGGCAGCTATTTTCAATAAACCGGGTTATCCCGTCGTCGACCACTACACCTTTGCCCTCTGCGGCGACGGCTGCCTGATGGAAGGTATTTCGTCGGAAGCCTTCTCGCTGGCTGGGACGTTAGGCCTGTCCAAGCTCATCGTTCTCTACGATAGCAACAACATTTCCATCGAAGGCAATACGGATATCGCCTTTACGGAAAATGTCCAGGCCCGCATGGCTGCTTTCGGCTTCCAGACGATCACTGTCGAAGATGGTACGGACCTCGACGCCATCGGCAAGGCCATCGAAGAAGCTAAGGCCGATAAGGAACATCCGTCGTTCATTACCATCAAGACGCAGATCGGCTATGGTTGCCCGGCCAAACAGGGCTCGGCGGCTGCTCATGGCTCTCCGTTGGGTGAAGAAAACATCGTCGCTATGAAAGAAAACCTGGGCTGGCCGAAACCGCAGGAAACCTTCTACATTCCCGACGAAGTCTATGCTCATTACGCTGAATTGAGCCAGAAAGCCGGCGCAGCAGAAGCGGCTTGGCAGGAACTCTTTGCCGACTATACTGCCAAATTCCCGGAAATGAAAGCTAAATGGGATGCTTTCCACAGCGATGTCGATGCCCAGGCCCTTATGGACAACGAAGAATTCTGGGCTTATGAAGATAAACCGCAGGCTACGCGCAGCTTGTCCGGTACGATGATCAATCGCTTGAAAGACATCATGCCCCAGCTCTTTGGTGGCAGTGCCGACTTGGCTCCGTCGAATAAGACGGAAATGAAAGGGGAAAACTTCTTCAGCAAAGCTGATTACAGCGGCCGCAACGTCCACTTCGGCGTCCGCGAACTGGCTATGGGCGCCATCACCAATGGCCTGGCCCTCCACGGCGGCATCCGTCCGTATGCTGGCACGTTCTTCGTCTTCAGCGATTACATGAAACCCATGATCCGCCTGGCTGCTCTCATGAGCTTGCCGACGACGTATGTCCTCACGCACGACAGCATCGGTGTCGGCGAAGACGGCCCGACACATGAACCTATCGAACAGCTGGCTATGCTCCGCTCCATTCCCAACGTCAACGTCTTCCGTCCGGCTGATGCCACGGAAACAGCTGCCGGCTGGTACTTGGCTGCTACCAGCCAGAAGACGCCGACGGCTCTCATCTTGACCCGTCAGAACCTGCCGCAGCTCGCCGGCAGCAGCAAAGAAGCCCTGAAAGGCGCTTACGTCATTGCCGATGCCAAGAAAGCCGTTCCTGACGCCATCATCATGGCTAGCGGTTCGGAAGTTGAACTGGCTGTCAGCGCTAAAGACGAACTGGCTAAAGAAGGTGTCGACGTCCGCGTCGTCAGCATGCCTTCGATGGAACTCTTTGAACAGCAGGATGAAGCTTATAAAGAACAGGTACTTCCGAAAGCTGTCCGCGCCCGCGTCGCTGTCGAAGCCGCTTCGGACTTCGGTTGGGGTAAATACGTCGGCCTCGACGGAACGACGGTTTCTATGAAATCCTTTGGTGCGTCCGCTCCGGCTGGCGTTTTATTCAAGAAATTCGGTTTCACCGCTGAAAACGTCGTAGCCGCTGTAAAGAAAGTCGTGAAATAATCGTTCATCGTAGGTCGTGGTCCGTGGATCGTAGGGGCCGCCATAGCGGCGGCCCGCCTGAGTCCTGTGGACATCCAAAAACGGTATTTGTGTGCCACTTCGCCAAACGAACCACGAACCACGAACCACGAAAAGGTGCTTCTGCTTATGCAGGAGCACCTTTTCCATTTGTCAAGGCTTGATTTTTCTTGCGTATTTTATTATACTAAGAACAAGAAGAAACCCTACTGTGTGCGTAAATGGTCTCGATGTTTTGAACCAACACTTTTTACATTGGGAGTTCGGGCTCTATATTGTTAGGCAATGCCTTCACTGGACTGTCGACCTTTATAGGAGAACACCCACCTGCTTAGGCAGGCTCAAAACTCGGTTTATAAACGGCATGGTGGGGCTCTTTTCTTATTCGAGAATTTAGTTATTTCGTCCGCCGCTGAGGAGACTTGGCGGCGTTCTATTTAGTCTGGAGAGCAAACAAATGAGCGGAGACGATTTATTTTCTATGGCTGATGAACGGAGCGGCCAGGACTATGCGCCGCTGGCTGTCCGCATGCGGCCGGAATCTTTGGATGACATCTATGGCCAGGACGACCTCATCGGTCCGGGCAGTTTTCTGCGGACCCTCATCGAAAAGGACTCTGTTCCATCCCTTTTATTTTACGGTCCCTCCGGTGTCGGCAAGACGACGTTGGCCCATGTCATTGCCAATGAAACGGACAGCCGTTTCGTAACCCTCAACGCCGTCACAGCCGGGACGGCGGAGCTGCGCAAGGTCATTGCAGCAGCGCAGGATGCCATCCATTTATATCAAAAGCGGACGATTCTCTTTATCGACGAAATCCACCGCTTCAATAAAGGTCAGCAAGATGTCCTGTTGCCGTATGTTGAAGACGGGACGGTCATCCTTATCGGGGCGACGACGGAAAATCCTTATTTTGAAGTCAACCGCCCCTTATTGTCGCGCCTGCGCGTCATTCAGCTGAATCCCTTGCCGGAACAGGCTGTCACAGCCGTCCTGCGGCGGGCCTTGACGGATAAAGAGAAGGGCCTGGGTTCTTTGGGAATTTCCGCCAGCGATGAGATGCTGGGGACTTTGGCCCGCTTGGCTGACCGCGATGCCCGCGTTGGCCTCAACCTGCTAGAACAGGTCTGTATGGTGGTACCGGCTGGCGGTCATATCACACACGACGCCATTGAAAAGGTAGCCGGCCATAAAGTTTATACGTATGATAAAAAAGGCGATGCCCACTACGATACGGTGTCGGCTTTCATCAAGAGTATGCGCGGTTCCGACCCCGATGCGGCTCTGCACTACATGGCCCGCATGATCGAAGCCGGCGAACAGCCGTCTTTCATTGCCCGCCGCCTGGTCATCTGTGCGGCTGAAGACGTAGGGCTGGCCGATCCCCAGGCCTTGGTCGTCGCCAATGCCGCTGCCCAGGCCGTCCAATTCGTCGGCTGGCCAGAAGGGCGTATCATCCTGTCTGAAGCTGTCATCTACGTGGCCTGTGCGCCTAAGAGCAACAGCGCCTATATGGCCATCGATGTGGCGCTGGCCGATGTCCGCCATAAAGACTGTGGCGATGTGCCCGATTATCTGCGCGACAGCCATTACAGCGGCGCCGCCGCCTTAGGCTATGGCTTGACCTATCAGTATCCTCACGATTTTGATGGGGGATGGGTCGCCCAGCAGTATCTGCCCGATCCTTTGAAAGAGGCGTCTTATTACAAGGAACGGCCGTATGGTAAGGAAGGGAGCATGGCAGCTGCCTGGCATAAGCGCCGTGGCGGCAAGTAATCTATTAGTAGAAGGTGAAATGTTTTGACAAAGGGAAAGACCCGTAAAACCAGCCGAACTAAGCGGGCAGCTGGTACGCGTCAGAAGGCGAAGACTGCCAGGAAGACTGGGACGTCGCCACTTTTGAAATATGAAATCATAGGTATTTGTTGTATCCTCGCCGGCATCTTTGCGACGGCCGGCTTCATCGGCGTCGATACTGGCCGCATCGGCCACAGTGTCGACGATATCTTGGCGTATATCTTCGGCCTGGGCCGGATTGTCGTCAGTTTGTCCCTTATCGTCTTGGGCCTAAAATACATCGTCATCCGCAAGGCCTGCCCCGTGTCGAAATCTTGGGCCGTCGGGACGTGGGTCTACATTCTCCTCTTAGGGCTGATCCATTTACTGGTTATCCCGGAAGGGACGGAATTCCTGCCTCACAGTTTATCGGTTGGCGGAGGCATCGTCGGGGCCGTCATGGCCTCGGCCTTGAGACGGTTTCTTGGATTTTTTGGAGCTGTCATGGCTATTACCGGTGCCTGTATCGTCACTTTCCTGGTCTGGAAAAATTGGTCTATTTCTAAACCTGTGGCTGTCGTAGCTGATAAGGCCGGCCAGGAAGCGGCCAAAGTGTCGGGCAAGGCTGTCGAAGGCCTTCAGGATGCGTCGCAGTCCCTGAAACAGTGGCACGAACGCCGCCGCATCTTCGATTTGCAAGCGGAAGAAGCCAAGGCTTCTTCCGCTTCTGTAGGGGCCGTCCCGGAAGAGCGGCCCGCTTGTGGGAATCCCGTAGATCTGGACCATCCAGCGACGACCATATCCGACGCCCGCGACTTGGGAAACGGCGTCGAAGAAGTCCGCTTCGATGCCAGCCCCATCGAAGAAGACGTGCCTTACGATTGGGCTAGCGACGACTCTTATGAAGAGCCCCGGGAAGAGATTGAGGAAATACCGGAAGATGCTCCGTCTTACGGCCAAATCCATGAAACGGTCGTCGGCGATACGGTGCCAACGGCTCATGACGTACAGCCCGGCCCGGCGGCTTCGCTGGCAGGGGAAACGGATGTCCTCCGCCATGACATGGACGATCT
The DNA here is from genome assembly GCF_020539865.1 of Megasphaera elsdenii. Lineage (GTDB taxonomy): Bacteria > Bacillota > Negativicutes > Veillonellales > Megasphaeraceae > Megasphaera > Megasphaera elsdenii_A. The sequence continues at coordinate 39,197 of NZ_JAJBQV010000006.1, forward strand.
CAAACCCATTGAAATCGAAAAGAGCAGCGTTGCTGTCGAAACCAGTGAAGAAGGGAGCAGTGCCGTACCCAAAGCGGCTGGCGAAATGACGTATCGGTTGCCGCCGGTGAGCATGCTAAAACCGGGACCGCAGCACACCGTCGGCTTGAGTGACGAAGTCCGGGAAAATGCCCGTATCCTTCAGGAAACGCTGCAGAGCTTCAATATCGATGCTAAGATACTCAATGCTAGCCAGGGCCCGTCCATTACCCGCTACGAACTGGAACCGGCAGCTGGCGTTAAAGTCAGTAAAATCGTTCACTTAGCCGATGATATCGCCTTGAAACTGGCCGCTACGGATATCCGCATCGAAGCGCCTATCCCTGGCAAAGCAGCTGTCGGCATCGAAGTGCCGAATAAAAAGCTGACCGGTGTTAACCTGCGCGATGTCATTGATACGGATACATTCCGCAAGGCCGCCGGCGGCGTCCCGGTCTGCTTGGGCAAGGACATTGCCGGCAATCCCATTGTCGCCGACTTGACCAAGATGCCTCATCTCCTGGTAGCCGGCTCGACAGGGTCTGGTAAGAGTGTCTGCATCAACACTTTCATTGCCAGCATCCTCTTCAAACAGCGGCCAGAAGACGTCAAGCTCATCCTCATCGACCCGAAGGTTGTCGAATTATCCAATTACAACGGCATGCCGCACCTGCTGACGCCAGTCGTCACGGACCCGAAGAAAGCTGCCAGTGTCCTGCGCTGGGCTGTCCGGGAAATGGACGACCGTTATAAGCGCTTTGCCATCACCCATACGCGGGATATTTCCCGGTATAATGAACTTCATCCCGAAGAGGCTATGCCTTTCATCGTCATCATCATCGACGAATTGGCTGACCTCATGATGACTGCTTCTGACGACGTCGAAAAGTCCATCATCCGCTTAGGCCAGAAAGCTCGTGCTTGCGGGATGCACCTCGTCTTGGCGACGCAGCGGCCCTCTGTCGACGTCCTGACGGGCCTCATCAAGGCCAACGTCCCGAGCCGCATCGCCTTCGCTGTTTCTAGCCAAGTCGATTCGCGGACTATCCTCGACATGGCTGGGGCAGAAAAACTGATCGGCAAGGGCGACATGCTCTTCTATCCATTAGGTGCTTCCAAGCCGCTCCGCGTCCAAGGGGCTTTCATTTCCGATTCGGAAATCGATGAAATGGTCGAATTCATCAAGGCCCAAGGCGGTCCCCATTACGATGAAGCCGTCCAAAAGGCCCAGTCGGAAAACCCTGAAGACAGCGTCGATTTCTTTGAAGATGATCTCATGCGCCAGGCCATCGACATGGTCTTGGAAACAGGACAGGCCTCGACGTCTATGATCCAGCGCCGTTTCCGCGTCGGTTATACGCGGGCAGCCCGCATGATCGACATGATGGAAGCCATGCATATCGTCGGTCCCAATAATGGCAGCAAGCCCCGGGAAATACTCATGACTGCCGACGAAGTCCAGCAGAAGTATTTGAGCTGAACCCTTGTACCCCTGGCCTTATCTGTTATATAATAAAAGATACGATTATAGAGAGTAGGAAGGGGAATAACCGTGAATGAATCTTCGATTGGCGAAGTACTGCGACTGGCAAGAGAACAACAAGGTCTGACCTTGCAAGACGTGTCTGATGCCCTTAATATAAAGCGGGAATATCTGGAAGCCCTGGAAAAGGATGAATACGATGCCATTCCCGGCGCCGTCTTCGTCAAGGGTTTTATCCGCAATTACGGCAATTTCTTGGAACTGGACGGCATCGCCCTAGCCCGGGAATACAAGGAAAACGTTGAAGAACGGACACCGCAGCCGGAAGTGCGGACTATTATGCCCGTAAAAAAGAAGAAAGTCCGCAAGGACAGCAATAAAAAGAAGAAGCAGCGTCAGGGAAAATGGCCGGAAATCACTATTATCGCCGGCATCATCATTTTCCTGCTGCTCATCATTTGGATTTTAATTTAAATAAGGAGCCATATGCGCGAGAAATTCTTAGTAACCAGCCGGGAGGACATGGAACGCCGCGGCTGGGATCAACTCGATTTTGTCTACATCAATGGCGATGCCTATGTCGATCACCCCGGTTTTGCCGCAGCCCTCATCGGCCGCGTATTGGAAAGCCGGGGCTATCGTGTCGGTATCATTTCCCAGCCCGATTGGCATAGTGCCGAACCGTTCAAGAAATTGGGACGGCCGCGGCTGGCTGCATTGATTACGGCAGGCAATCTCGATTCCATGCTCAATGAAAAGACGGCAGCCAAGAAATTCCGCAGCCGCGATAGTTATTCGCCTGGCGGAGAAGCCGGCCACCGGCCGGAACGGGCGACTATCGTCTATGCCAACCGCATGCGGGAAGCCTATAAGGACGTGCCTATCATCATTGGTGGCATCGAAGCCAGCTTGCGCCGCTTTGCCCATTATGATTACTGGTCGAATAAGGTGCGCCACTCCATTCTCTTAGACAGCAAGGCCGACATCCTCAGCTATGGCATGGGAGAACACTCCGTCGTCGAAATTGCTGACGCCCTGGCTGAAGGGAAGACAGTTGCCCAAATGTACGATATCCGCGGCATCTGCTACGTCACCAGCCGGCCGCCCATTTCAGACAAGACTGTCGTCTGTCCGTCTTATGAAGAGGTAAAAGGCGATAAAATGGCTTTTGCCAAGGCGTTCAAGATGCAGTATGAAGAGCAGGATCCCTTTTATGGCAAGACGATTATTCAGCCGTCTGAAAACCGCTTCGTCGTCCAGACCCCGCCGGCTCTGCCGCTGACGACAGCAGAGATGGATGCCATCTATGAACTGCCCTTCCAGCGGCGCTGGCATCCCGATTACGACGCTGCTGGTGGCGTTCCAGCCCTTCACGAGGTCCAGTTCAGCTTGACCAGCCAGCGCGGCTGTTTCGGCCACTGCCATTTCTGTGCCATTGCCAGCCATCAAGGCCGCATCATCCAGCACCGCAGCCATGAATCGCTCATCAGGGAAACAGAGCGCATGACTCATCTACCAGGTTTCAAGGGCTATATCCACGATGTTGGCGGCCCGACGGCGAATTTCCGCCATGTCGCCTGTGCCAAGCAGCTCACCGACGGGGCCTGCCGCAACCGCCACTGTATCGGCAGTGAGACCTGCTCTAACCTCAATACCTCCCACGAGGATTATCTGAAGTTGTTGCGGGAAATACGCAGTGTCAAAGGCGTCAAGAAAGTCTTTGTCCGATCGGGTCTGCGTTATGACTATGTCCTGGCCGACCATAACAAGGCTTTCGTCAAGGAACTCTGCCAGTATCACGTCAGCGGCCAACTGAAAGTGGCTCCGGAACACGTCGTCAAGCACGTGACAGACCTCATGGGCAAGGCCGACGTCCATGCCTTCCTGAAGTTCAAGGACTGGTTCGATGAAGCCAACCGGGAACTGGGAAAGAAACAATACCTTGTCCCGTATTTTATGTCCAGCCATCCCGGCTGTACGCTGAAGGATGCCATCGCCTTGGCTGAATTCCTGCGGGATATGCATATGCAGCCGGAACAGGTACAGGACTTCATCCCGACGCCGGGCAGCTTGTCGACGGCGATGTACTATACGGGCGTCAATCCCTTGACCGGTGAAAAGGTCTACGTTGCCCGACGGCCGGAAGAGAAACAGATGCAGCGGGCCTTGATGCAGTATAAGAACCCGGCGAATTATGATATTGTCTATAAGGCGCTATGCCTGGCTGGCCGGCGGGACCTCATCGGTTATGGTCCTAAATGCCTGATTGCGCCGCGGCGCCATCAGGCGGGAAGACGGCACGATAAGGCTGGCTGGCATGCTGCTCCGTCCCACAGGCAGGGGAGGGGACCGGCTAAGACTAGAAAATTCAGGTGAAACTAATGAAGAAATTTGTGCCTTTTAGCGTGCTCTGCCTCTTCGTCATCCTGCTCCTGGGCCTGTGCTGGCCCATTCAGGTGCAGCACCAAGCGGAAGAAGCACAGCGGGCGTATGAAGCCGAACGCCATCTCGTCGTCTTTTCCGACTTGCCTCAGGATGTCAACGACGGACTGGCTCAACGCTTTTATGAACAGAAACATCTGCGTGTCCAGATTTATTCCAAAAGCGACAGCGATATCCGCCAGTCCCTGAAAGAAGACGGTGGCGTCAAACCGGATATCCTCATCGCCTCGGAAAACGACTTGCAGGCTCAGAAGAAAAATGGCATCTTGCAGCCCTATGCCTCACCGGTTACTGATAAGGTGCCGCCATCCATGAAGGACTCGGAACAGCTCTGGAATGGTCTCTGGTACAACCCGATAGTCTTCGTCATCAGCCAGTCCTACTACGAACGGCGGGGCATGCAGATCCATACCTGGGACGATCTTTTGACCGACCCTGAAATGGTTCTAGCCTTCCCGGACCTGGCGTCTATGGATATGGCCGGTGAATTTCTCTGTTCTTTCGTGGAAATGCGAGGCCTGGAAGGCAGTGTGCGCTACTTGAGCTCGCTCCAGAGCCATGTAGCGGCCTATTCTAAATCCATGTCGGTCAATGTCCGCCGCGTAGCCAGCGGCGAAGCCGATATAGGTGTTGCCGATGCGTCCGCTGCCCGGCAGTATTATAACGACGGAGCGCCAATCTTCATTCTCTATCCCCAGGACGGCACGTCGTACTGGCTGATCGGTGCGGCAGTCACCAACTGGTGTGAAGATGGGGAATTGACCAACGCCTTCATCGACTGGCTCTATTCTCCTGATGCCAGTAACGTCTTACGGCAGAAACACATTTTTTTGAGTGAAGCGCTGCCGCCGGCTAATCCGGAAGTCGATGCTAAAGGCCGGGAGCTCGTCTTGTTTCCTGTGAAAAAACAGTATTCTGATCAAGGCCGCCGCGATTTGCAGGCCTGGTGGATCAAATCAATTCGCTTCGGAAAGGAAAAGTAAAGATACATGGAAAAAATCGGATTTGTCAGCTTAGGCTGCTCCAAAAACCTTATTGATACGGAAGTCATGCTGGGCATCCTCCGCGATCGCCATATGGAAATCACAGAAGACCTGTCCCAGTCGGATATCATCATCGTCAATACCTGTACGTTCATTGAAAAAGCCAAGCAAGAATCCATTGATACGATATTGCAGGCTGCCCGCTATAAGACGGAAGGGAAATGCAAGATACTCATCGTCACGGGCTGCCTGAGCCAGCAGTATAAAGAAGATTTGATGAAGGAAATGCCGGAAATTGACGCCCTCTTGGGAACTGGCTCGTGGGACCGCATTTGGGAAGCCATCGATACGGTCAAGAAAGGGCGCAAGGCCTGCTTCATGGATGACGTCAGCCATCTCTACAACCAGAATACGAGCCGCCTGCGGACGACGCCGAAATATAGTGCCTATGTCAAAATCGGCGAAGGCTGCAACAACGGCTGCTCGTTCTGCATCATCCCTCATGTACGGGGAAAATTGTACAGCCGGCCTGTCGATTCCGTCGTCGCAGAAGTACAGCAGCTGGCAGCCGATGGCGTCAAGGAAATCAATCTCATCGCCCAGGACACGACGAGTTATGGCGTCGACTTGGCCGGTCATTCCCTCTTGCCGGAACTGCTGCGTCAGCTGGTAAAAATCGACGGCATCCGCTGGATACGTTTATTCTATCTCTATCCCCATTACTTTACGGATGAATTGATGGACCTCATCGTCAAGGAAGAAAAAATCTGTCCCTACGTTGACTTGCCGCTTCAGCACATTTCTCAGACCGTCTTGCAGCGCATGAACCGCCGCGACTCTGAAGCCGATGTGCGCAGCCTTATGAAAAAGCTCTGCAGCCATGGACGCAAGTTGACCTTGCGCTCAACGTTCATCGTCGGCTTCCCTGGCGAAACAGAAGAAGAATTCCAGGAACTCTGTGATTTCATCAAAGAAACGAAATTCGACGACGTCGGCGTCTTCACCTATTCCCGTGAAGACGGTACGCCGGCAGCCCTCATGGACGGCCAGATACCGGAAGAAGTCAAAGAAGAACGGTATCATCAGCTGATGGCCATCCAGGCCAAGGTATCGGAAATCCGCAATCAGGAACTGGAAGAATCTGTCCATACGATGCTCGTCGAAAGAGTAGAAGAAGAAAAAGGTATCCGCCAGGCTGTCGGGCGCATTGAAATCCAGGCACCCGACGTCGATGGCCTGACTTATCTGGAAGACGCCCAGGACGTACAGCCTGGCGATATGATTCCCGTCCGCATCGCCCAGGGCTTTGCTTATGACCTCGTAGCGGAACGGATGGATTAACCGAGGTGATCGCTTATGTTCGTGGAACTGGTTACGACAGGTTCCGAATTACTGTTAGGTGAAATTACCAATTATAACTCAGCTTACTTGTCGAGGAAACTCAATGAAATCGGCTATTCTGTCATTTACCATACAACTGTTGGCGATAACCCGAAGCGCATGGAAGAAGCCCTGAAAGTGGCTTTGTCCCGCGTCGACCTGGTCATTACGACCGGGGGTCTCGGGCCGACTCAAGGGGATATGACGAAAATCATCGGAGCCCGCCTCATGGAGCTGCCCCTCGTTTATGATGAAGCCATTGCTGAATCCATTCGCCAATGGGTCCTCGTCCATCATGGCGGTGCCGCCATGACGGAAAACCAGAAGCGCCAGGCTATGGTCCCGCAAGGGGCGGTCCTCTTCGACAATGGTGCCGGGACGGCACCGGGCGTGGCCATGCAGAAAGGCGGCAAGACCCTGGTACATTTGCCGGGACCGCCGACGGAAATGCGCTGGATGTATGAAAAACGCCTGAAACCGTGGCTGCTTCAGACCTTTGGCAGTCAGGGCTGCATCGCTTCGCGGTACATCAAAATCTATGACATGGGCGAAGCCTTTATCGAAGAAAAACTCATGGACCTGGTCCAGAGCCAGTCGAATCCGACCCTGGCCATGTATGCCCGTCCGGGCTTCGTCGAAGTCCGATTGACGGCCCGGGCTGACCAGGAAGACCAGGCGCGGGACCTGTTGGCCCCGCTGGAAAAGAAAGTCCGCCACCGTCTGGAAGGTCAGATCGTCAACTTCGACGACGATACTATGGCTCATGTCCTGGGCCAGATCGTCCGTGACGGCGGCTATTCCGTCAGCGCTGCCGAATCGTGTACTGGTGGCCTGGTGGGTTCGCTCATCACCGATGTGCCGGGGGCTTCCGATTACTTCCGCGGTTCCGCTGGGACGTACTGCAATGAAATGAAAGAAAAGATACTCGGTGTTTCTCACGATACGTTGGAACGCTATACGGCTGTCAGCGCACAGACTGTCGCTGAAATGGCCGACGGCAGCCGCCGCCTGTACGGGACGGATCTGGCCGTCAGCACGACGGGCATTGCCGGTCCCGGCGGCGGTACGCCAGACCAGCCCGTCGGTTTGGTCTATACGGGAATCAGCGGTCCCTGGGGGACCGTGACTTACCGCAATGTCTACCATGGCGGACGGACCGAAGTCAAGCAGCGGGCTGCCCTGCGGGCCGTATATTACTTAGTCCACTATATCGTGACACATACAAAGAATGCATAGTTAGGAGGAGACAATTTGGACGCAAAACAGACAGCACTTGAAAATGCAATGCGCAAGATTGAAAAGGATTTTGGCAAAGGTGCCATCATGCGCCTTGGCGACGTCGCCGACAAGATGAACTTGGAAGTCATCTCATCGGGTTCCCTGGCCGTCGACTTAGCCGTCGGCGTCGGCGGTTATCCCCGGGGCCGCGTCATCGAAATCTACGGCCCTGAATCGTCAGGCAAGACGACACTGGCCCTGCATGCTATCGCTTCGGCCCAGAAGAGCGGCGGCATTGCCGCTTTCATCGATGCCGAACACGCCTTGGATCCGGTCTATGCCCGCCACCTCGGCGTCGACACGAATGAACTGCTCATTTCCCAGCCCGATAACGGTGAACAGGCTTTGGAAATCACGGAAGAACTCGTCCGCAGCGGCGCCGTCGACATTATCGTCGTTGACTCCGTAGCTGCTTTGGTCCCGAAAGCGGAAATCGAAGGGGAAATGGGCGATTCCCACGTCGGTCTGCAGGCCCGCCTCATGAGCCAGGCTCTGCGCAAACTGACGGGCATCATTTCCAAGTCTAAAGCCATCGTCATCTTCATCAACCAGCTCCGCGAAAAAGTCGGCGTCATGTTCGGTAACCCGGAAACGACGACAGGCGGCCGGGCCTTGAAGTTCTACGCCTCGATCCGAATGGAAATCCGCAAGGGCGAAGCCATCAAGTCCGGCGGTGATATCATCGGCAATCGGGCGCGGGTCAAAGTCGTTAAGAATAAAGTGGCTCCGCCTTTTAAGCACTGTGAATTCGACATCATGTACGGTACGGGTATTTCCCGCGAAGGCACGGTCCTCGACTTGGGGACGTCTATGGATATCATCGAAAAGAGTGGCACCTGGTATTCCTACAAGGGCGAACGCCTGGGCCAGGGCAAGGAAAACGTCAAGCTCTTCATGAAGGAACATCCAGAAATTACGGACGAAGTCGAAAAGATCATCCGCGATACCTTAGCTGCGGAACCGGAAAAATTCGATGAAGCTATGGAAGAAGATACGGCGTCCTTGGAAATGACGGATACTGCTGCCGGAAACAGCGACGAAGCGTAAATGGATTATCGCGAAGCCTACGAAAAAGCCCTGCAGCTCCTCAATGTCCGCTTCCTCAGCGAAGGGGAGCTGAAGGCAAAGCTGCGCCGCCGCGGTGCCGATGACGAAGTCCTGGAAGCTGTCGTGGCCGCCCTGGAAGAGGAACACTTCCTCGATGACCAGCGCCTGGCTCGTGACGTGTACCACTCTTATGCCCGTAAAGGGCAGTATGGCCACTTGTATATCGTCAACCGCCTGCGCCGCCGCTGCCTGCCCATACCGGAAGACATCGAGCGGCCTGATGAGTACGCCTTGGCCGGGGCCTTGGTAAAACGCAAGTTCTCTTATCGTGCCGATGAAGTCCGAAAGGCGGCCCGTTTTTTACAATACCGTGGCTTTTCGCCATCGGTCATACGGGATGTCCTCGACGACTTTACCCTCCGTAGCGGTGACGACGATGGATGAATGGAGCGTACCAGAATTGTCAAGTCAATCTTGACATTGATATAAAAAAAAATTACAATTAAGAGAGCCGGTTTGATACACTGGTCTATATTTTGCATAATTGTAGGTTTTTTGAACATGAAGTAAATTTTACATACTCATAAAAAAAGCCGGACTGGGAGTTCGGCTTTTTTTGGTGAAAGGGGAGGTGAATCCATTACTATGCTAACGATTATTGCTGCAGCAGTCGCCTGCGGTCTCATCGGCGGCGGTACAGGATATATTTACCGCAAGAAAATCGCCGAAGGTAAGATCGGCCAGGCCGAAGTCGAAGCACAGCGCATCATTGCCACAGCCCAACAGAACGCAGAAGCCCGTAAGAAGGAACTCGTCCTGGAAGGGAAGGAAGAAGTTCACAAGTTGCGCAATGACGCAGAACGGGAACACAAGGAACGTCGCAATGAATTACAGCGTTTTGAACGGCGCCTGTTGCAGAAAGAAGAACATTTGGACAAGAAATCCGATTCCATGGAGAAGAAAGAAGATGCCCTGCAGCGTAAAGAAGATGAAGTGACGCAGATGCAGGAAAGAATCGAAGCCCTTCATGAAAAGAAGATGGCTGAACTGGAACGGATTTCCGGCTTGACATATGAAGATGCCAAGGAATTGCTCCTGAACAACGTCCAGACCGAAGTGAAGCACGAAACGGCGCAGATGATCAAGAACCTGGAAGACCAAGCCAAGGAAGAAGCCGAAGGCAAGGCCCGGGAAATCATTTCCATGGCCATCCAGCGCTGTGCTGCTGACCACGTCGCCGAAACAACAGTATCTGTCGTTTCCTTGCCGAACGATGAAATGAAAGGCCGCATCATCGGCCGTGAAGGGCGCAATATCCGGGCCATTGAAACGCTGACCGGTGTCGACCTCATCATCGATGATACGCCGGAAGCGGTCATCTTGTCGTGTTTTGATCCAATCCGCCGCGAAATCGCCCGCATTGCCCTGGAAAAACTGATTGCCGATGGCCGTATTCATCCGGCCCGCATTGAAGAAATGGTCGAAAAGGCCCGCAAAGAAGTCAATCAGAAAATCCGCGAAGCTGGCGAACAGGCGACGTATGAAACGGGTGTCCACGGTTTGCATCCAGAACTCATCAAAATCCTCGGCCGTCTGCGCTATCGTACCAGTTATGGCCAGAATGTCCTGCGCCATTCCATCGAAGTTTCTCAGCTGGCTGGCATCATGGCCGCTGAACTGGGCGTCGATGAAAACTTGGCTAAACGGGCCGGGCTGATCCACGATATCGGCAAGGCCTTGGACCACGAACTGGAAGGGACTCACGTTTCGATTGGTACGGAAATCGCTAAGAAATACGGTGAATCCAAACTGGTCGTCAATTGTATCGCTGCCCATCATGGCGATGAAGAAGCGCACAGTGTCGAAGCTGTCCTGGTATCGGCAGCCGATGCTGTATCGGCTGCCCGTCCAGGTGCCCGCCGGGAAACGCTGGAAAATTATCTGAAACGCCTGACGAAACTCGAAGAAATTGCCGAATCTTTCGATGGCGTCGAAGACTGCTTTGCCATCCAGGCTGGCCGTGAAATCCGTGTCATGGTCAAACCGGACAAGCTGGATGAATCGGACTGCGTCCTGTTGGTCCACGATATTGTCAAACGCATCGAAGCGGAACTGGAATATCCAGGTCAGATCAAAGTCGTCGTCATCCGTGAAACACGGATGGTGGATTATGCAAAATAACCTTTTTGAATTTATTGGGACGTCCTGTGGTGGTTTTGGCCATCATGGGACGTCTCTTTTTTTACGGTCAAAAAAGTTTGAAAAAAATAAAAAAAGTACTTGCCAAAACGTCTTTCTTGTAGTAAAATAGTTTTTGTTCGAGGCACTAAGAAATACCGAAACAACCTCGAAAGAACGAAAGAAAGTGGCCCCGTGGTGTAGCGGTTTAACATGTCGCCCTGTCACGGCGAAGATCGTCAGTTCAAATCTGATCGGGGTCGCCAATTGCTCAGGTAGCTCAGTCGGTAGAGCAGGGGACTGAAAATCCCCGTGTCGGCGGTTCAATTCCGTCCCTGAGCACCACAAATGCGGAAGTAGCTCAGTGGTAGAGCATCACCTTGCCAAGGTGGGGGTCGCGAGTTCGAGTCTCGTTTTCCGCTCCATATATGGCGGCATAGCCAAGCGGTAAGGCAGAGGTCTGCAAAACCTTCATCCCCAGTTCGATTCTGGGTGCCGCCTCCATATTTTTATCTTTCGTCATGCCGAGGTGGCGGAACTGGCAGACGCAACGGACTTAAAATCCGTCGGATAGAGATATCCGTACCGGTTCGATTCCGGTCCCCGGCACCAAAAAAACAACGAGCGTGTAAGCGGCGTTGGCCGTGGCCGACGAGTCCCTTGCAAAACAAAGGAGCTGTCTTAGGACAGCTCCTTTTCGCAGTCCATTCAAATTCCTTGGAAAATGAGTTATAATGAATCATGACAGAATACAAGTATAAAGTATCGGATTTTGAAGGTCCTTTGGATCTGTTGCTCTATCTTATCGAAAAGAACAAAGTCGATATTTATAACATACCTATCGTCGAGATTACGGACCAGTTCAACGCCTACGTAGCGGATATCGACACTTTTGATGTCGATTATGCCAGCAAGTTCTTCGTCATGGCAGCGACGCTGTTGCAGATCAAATCGCGCCTGCTGCTGCCTAAGCAGCCGAAACTGGCTGAAGAGGAAGAAGAAGACCCGCAGGAAGCGCTGGTCCGCCAGCTCGTCGAATATAAGAAGATGAAAGCCCTGTCCCAGGCCATGGGACAGTTGTGGGATGCCCGCAGCCTCATGCTGGGGCGCCTGCCGACGGCTATGCCCTATGAGGCCCGGTTTGCCGGCCACATCGATACACAGGCCCTTTACCAGGCGTTCCACAAGGTCTGTCAGGCTCTTCCTGAACCGACAGCCGTAGAAATCCGCATACAGAAGGAAATCTACAGCGTCGAAGAGTGCATGCGCCGTGTCACTTATGCCTTGCGCCGGGCTCAAGGGACGATGGCCGTCGACGCCATTTTCCGGACCTGTCGATCCCGAGTCGAACTGGTCGTTACCTTCCTGGCCGTTTTGGAACTGCTGAAAGTCGGTCAATGTGCTACTGTTGCTGAAGGAGAGGATGGAAATACCATTGCCTTACGATACATGCCAAACTGATACCCTCGAGCCTACGGCTCTATTGGAAGCCCTGCTCTTCCTGAGCGGCGATCCTATGACGGTGACGGCCATCTGTGCCCATACGGGCTGGACCCAGGCCGAAACGGAAGCGACAGCAGACCGTCTGCAGCACCTGCTCAGCAGTCAGCGGCGAGGTATCGTTCTCATCCGCGTCGCCGGCGGCTTTCAGCTGGTCACGCGGCCGGACCTCCACGATGCCCTGCAATGGGTTCGGACGGGGACGACGGAGTTGTCTTCCATGGCGTTGGAAGTATTGTCCATCATCGCGTTTAAGCAGCCTATTACGCGAGCTGAAATCGAAAAGCTGCGCGGCGTCTCATCGGAACGGGTCCTGATATCGCTGGTCCAGCAAGGGCTGGTCGTCGAACTGGGGCGCAAAGACAGTCCAGGGCGGCCGATTTTATACGGTACGTCTGCTTATTTTTTAGAATGTATCGGCATGGATTCCCTGGCCGATTTAGCCGGCCACATGCCGGCAGATATTACGGAGGATGCAACTGATGGAAGAACGGTTACAGAAAGTAATGAGTAACTGCGGTGTCGCTTCGCGGCGCGCTTCGGAAAAGATGATATTAGAAGGACGCGTCCGCGTCAACGGCGTCATCGTCCGCGAACTGGGCACAAAAGTCGATCCCGATAAGGACCTCATTGCCGTCGACGGCAAGACTTTGGAAGCGCAGCCGAAGCATTATTATCTGTTCAACAAGCCCAAGGGCGTCATCACCACATCGAGCGATGACCAGGGCCGGGCGACAGTCATGGATTATTTCAAGAAGGAAAAGGACCGCATCTATGCCGTCGGCCGTTTGGACCAGAATACAGAAGGCCTGCTGCTCATGACCAATGACGGCGAACTGGCGAATATTCTCATGCATCCCAGCCGCCTCGTCGACAAGACGTATGAAGTCAAGGTCAAAGGGCGCATTGCCGATTCGGTCCTGCAGCACCTGGCCGATGGCGTTGAACTGAAGGATGGCATGACAGCCCCGGCTGATGTCTACTATATCGGCTATGACCCCAAGACGAACTTGACCAGTGTGGAAATTACTATCCATGAAGGACGCAATCGCCAGGTCCGCCGCATGTTCGAGTTCTTCGGCTATCAAGTCCACAACCTGCGCCGTGTCCAGTATGCTTTCCTGACCTTGAGCGGCGTCAAGCGCGGGGCCTATCGCAAGCTGACTTGCGAAGAAGTGGCTGAACTTTACAAATATAAATAAACAGGAGTGCCTATGAAGGAAATACTCGTCATCGGTGCCGGTGCGGCCGGCATCATGGCTGCGTTGGCCGCGGCAGAAGCTGGGGCCAGGGTACATTTATTTGAAAAAAATGATATCGTCGGCAAAAAGATGGGCATTACCGGCAAGGGCCGCTGCAATCTGACCAATTCGTGCAGCATGGCCGACTTCATCGCCCATACACCAGGCCATGGTAAATTTCTCTACAGTGCGTATGAAAGATTTACCAATCAGGATTTGTTGGAGAAATTGCATACCTGGGGCCTGGCTACGAAAGAGGAACGGGGCGGCCGCATCTTCCCGCAGTCGGACAGCGCCATCGAAGTGCGCAAGCTCTTCTATCATAAGCTGTGCCAGAAAGGCGTCGACCTCCATCTGAGCGATGCCGTCCATGCCGTCAAGGCCTGGGGTAGCCGCATGATCGTCAGCGCTGCGTCGGGAAACTACGAAGGCGATGCCTGTATCATCACGACAGGCGGCCTGTCCTATCCCGTGACCGGTTCGACGGGCGACGGCTATGGCTTTGCCCGCAGCCTGGGCCACAGCGTGACCGAGCTGAAACCGTCGCTCATTCCTTTTACGACGGAAGAGACGTGGCCTCACACCCTGTCAGGCCTGTCTTTGCGCAATGTCGAAGCGTCGCTGTGGAAGCGGGGCAAGAAAGTTGCTTCCCATTTCGGCGAGATGCTCTTTACTCATTTCGGCGTGTCTGGGCCGATTATTCTAATGCTTAGTACCGAGGCGGCTCATAAGAAGTCCGGCGCCTTTCCCATGCAGTTGCGCATCGACCTCAAACCAGCCTTGTCCAAGGAAAAACTCGATGCCCGGCTGCGTCGGGATTTCGAGAAATACATCCGCAAAGAAGCCGCCAATGGGTTGAAAGATCTCCTGCCGCAGCGCCTCATTCCCATCGTCCTCGACCAAGCTGGCATCGCCGGCACTTGTCCGGTCAACCAGATTTCCCGGGAACAGCGGCAGGACCTGGTCGACACGCTCAAGGCCTTGAGTTTGACTGTGACTGGGACGCGTCCCATTGAAGAAGCTATTGTCACGGCTGGCGGCATTGCCGTCAAGGAAATCAACCCTAAGACGATGGAGTCGAAACTTGTCCCGAATCTCTATTTTGCTGGAGAAGTCATCGACATTGACGCCTTTACAGGCGGATATAATCTGCAGGCAGCCTTTTCGACGGGCTTCGTAGCCGGAACGGCGGCTGCTACAAAGGAGTGCATACCATGCGAAAATTAACGGTTGCCATCGATGGGCCAGCCGGGGCAGGCAAGAGCAGTGTCGCCAAGGTCTTGGCCAACCGGGTCCATTACTTGTATATCGATACGGGGGCTATGTACCGTGCCTTTACGTGGGCCGTCTTGGAAAAAGGCATCGACCTTTCCGATGAGCAAGCGGTCCGTGACCTCGTCGATACCATTGATATCCGCCTGGAACCGCAGGCGGACCTGTGTCGTGTCTACGTCGGACAGACGGAAGTGACTGAAGCTATCCGGACCCAGCGCGTATCTTCCCATGTTTCTGCTGTCGCGGCTCTTGCAGTCGTACGGGAAAAACTGGTAAAATTACAGCAGGCCATGGCCAAAGAAGGCGGCGTCATCCTCGACGGTCGTGATATCGGGACTGTCGTCCTGCCCCAGGCAGACCTCAAGATTTTCCTGACGGCATCTGTCGATTCCCGGGCCCGCCGCCGTTATTTGGAAGTCCAGGCCAAGGGCGGCAGTGAGACCTATGACGAAATCGCTGCCAGTATCGCTGCCCGCGACGACATGGATTCACACCGTGCCGTTTCGCCGCTGAAGAAGGCTGACGATGCTATCGTTGTCGACAACAGCGATCTCGATTTAGAGCAGACAGCCGACGTCATCCTCGGCCTGATGAAGGAGCGAGGATGATGAATACCTTTACTTATGGCATGATCCGCAAGATTTTTAATGTCGCTACTTACGGCGTCCTGGGCATGGAAGTCATTGGCGAAGAGAACATTCCTGAAAAAGGGCCGTTCCTTGTCGTCTGCAATCATGCCAGCAATTTCGATCCGCCCCTGCTGGGGACGGCTATGCGCCATCATCTGATTCATTTCATGGCCAAAGAGGAATTATTCCGCAACCCCCTCATGGGCTGGTTCCTGCGCTATGTCCATACCTTTCCGGTCCACCGCGGCCACATCGACCGCAAAGCCGTCATCGAGTCCTTCCGGGTCTTGAAGAGCGGCGAGGTCCTGGGAATCTTTCCTGAAGGAAAGCGGACGCGGGGCGGCAAAGTCGGGCCGTTCCATGAAGGCTTTGCCGGTATCGCCATCAAGGCCAAGGTGCCGGTCTTGCCGGTGGCTATCGTCAATTCCGAATTCTTGCCGAAAAAGACCGGACCTGTCCGGGTCATCTTTGGCAAGCCCGTCCAGGCGCCGCTGGGAAAGGCGTCGGATCGCGACTTAGTCAAAGGTTTTTCCGACGAAATTCGCGATATTATCATAGCTATGCAAAATCAGTATAAAGGGGACGCAAAATGAAAGTAACTCTCGCCGCAGCCTGTGGCTTTTGCTATGGCGTGCGCCGGGCTGTCGAGCTTGCGGGCAAGGCCGAAAATGGGACTCATACCTTGGGACCCATCATCCACAATCCGCAAGTTGTCGGGCGTTTAGCCGCTCAGGGCGTATCGCCGGTCGATTCGCTGGATGCCGTCGACAAGGGGGCTGTCGTCTTGATACGCTCTCACGGAGTCGGCCCGGAAGTCTATGAACAGGCCGTTCAAAAAGAACTAAAAGTCATAGATGCGACGTGTCCACACGTCAAAAAAGCCCAACAAGACGCTAAAAACATCGTCGAAAAGGGTGAAAAACTCATAATAGTAGGAGAAAAATCCCATCCTGAAGTAATTAGCATTTCACAATGGGGGGCAAATCGTGCTATTATAATAGATAGGGAAGAAGAAGCTGAAAAAATTCCCTTTTGCGATTCTATGGGAGTCGTTGTCCAGACGACGTTCTCTCAAGAGCAATTCAAGCGTATCGCCGCTATCCTGCAACGAAAGACCAATCATCTCGATGTGCATATGACCATATGCACGGCGACGCAACAGCGTCAGCAGGCAGCGATAGAACTGGCAGGCCATGTGGACGCCATGATCGTCATTGGCGGTAAGAACAGCGCCAACACAGGCCGCCTCGCGCAGGTATGCCGTGAACAGGATTGCCCGACATACCACATCGAAACAGCAGCCGAATTGGATACGGCCTGGTTCCGTGGTATGAATCATATAGGCATTACAGCCGGCGCTTCCACGCCGGATTGGATAATACAGGAGGTTGTTAAGATTATGGAAAATTTGCAAGCTGAAGGCACAGAAGTAATGAGTGAAGAATTGTTGGACAAGTATGACTATGAAGAAAATCCAAAGAAAGGTGACGTGGTCAAAGGCACGGTTATTTCTGTGAATGATGATGCTGCCTATGTTTCCATCGGTACGAAAGCAGAAGCAATCCTGCCGAAAAAGGAAATGGCTGTTCCCGCTCCGGAAAAAGCAAGTGACTTTGTCAAAGTCGGCGACGAACTGACTGTTGAAATCGCCAACAACATCAAAGAAGAAGGAGCTATTGTCGTTTCCCTCGTCAAGATGAAAAAAGTCGAAGACTGGAAAGAAGTCCGCGATGCTTTTGAAAACGACCAGCTCGTCGAATGTACAGGTAAAGAAACGAACAAGGCTGGCCTTGTCGTTTCCATCAAATCCTTGCGTGGTTTCATTCCCCTTTCCCAGGGCGATATTAAATTCGTTAAGTCTTTGGACTATCTCGTAGGCCAGACCTTCCAGGTCAAAGTCATCGACATCGACGAACACAAGAACCGCCTCGTCCTTTCCCGCAAAGCCGTTCTCGAAGCAGAACGCGAAGCTAAACGCGAAGAAGCCCTCAAACATATTGAAGAAGGCGCTGTTCTCGAAGGCACGGTCGTCAAAATCATGCCCTATGGTGCATTCATCGATCTCGGCGGCGTAGAAGGCCTGCTCCACATTTCCGACATTTCCTGGAAACGCATCAGCTCTGTCGATGCTGTTCTCCATACGGGTGAAAAACTCCAGGTCCTCGTTCAGAAATTCGATAAAGAACGGAATCGTATTTCCTTGTCCTTGAAAGCCCTCCAGAAGAACCCCTGGATTGCTGCTATCGAAAAATTCGAAGTCGGCGATATCGTTAAAGGCGAAGTCAAGAAGCTCCTGCCTTTCGGCGCTATCTTGGCCATCGATCCGGAATTACAGGGCTTGCTCCACATTTCCGAATTGACGGAAAAACGCGGCGTTGCTGTCAAAGACCTGGTCAACATCAGCGATGTCATGAACGTCAAGATCATCGGCATCGATACGGATAAGAAAAAGATTTCTCTCAGCGTCTTGGCCATTCAGAAAGATGAAGAAGAACAGGAAGTTCGCAACTATCTCGATAACCAGGATAAAGAAGAAGAAAACAACTAAGGTTTCACAAAAAGGGGATAGCCGGGCTCTACCGGTTATCCTTTTTTCGTCTATAGAAAGGATTCTGCCATGTACAAACCCTTAGTCGCTGTCGTCGGGCGTCCGAACGTCGGCAAATCGACGCTCTTCAATGCCATCGTCAAGAAGCGCATTTCCATCGTCGAAGACATTCCCGGCGTGACGCGCGACCGCATTTATTTCGATGCCGAATGGCTCGGCCAGGAATTTACCATGATCGATACGGGCGGTATCGAATTCGTCGATTCAGATAACCATATCTTTACCAGTATGCGTTATCAAGCTGAACTGGCCATCCGCGAAGCCGACGTCATCCTCTACGTTGTCGACGGCAAAGTCGGTGTCCAGCCTCAGGATGAAGAAATTGCCCACATCCTCCGCTCGTGCGGCAAGCCGGTCATCCTGGTCGTCAACAAAATCGACAGCGTCGAACAAGAAATGAACATCTACGAATTTTACAGCCTCGGTTTAGGCGACCCTATCGGCGTCTCGGCTGTCAACTTGATGAACCTCGGCGACCTTCTCGATGAAGTCTTGAAGTACATCAAGAAAGTCCCAGCTATGGATGATGACGACGAAGCTATCCACATTGCCCTCGTCGGGCGTCCGAACGTCGGCAAGTCGTCTTTGACGAATGCCCTCTTAGGACAGGAACGAGTCATCGTCAGCAACGTGCCGGGAACGACGCGCGATTCCATAGATACCCACTGGTCCTACGAAGGGACGGATTTCGTTCTCATCGATACGGCTGGCATGCGTCGCAAGGCCAAAATCGATATGCCTGTCGAACGCTATAGCGTCGTCCGGGCCCTGCGCGCTGTCGACCGCTCGGATATCGCCGTCTTGGTCATCGATGCAACAGAAGGTGTGACCGAACAGGATACAAAAATCGCCGGTTACGTCCATGAAGCCGGTAAGGGCTGCATCATCGTCGTCAATAAGTGGGACCTCGTTGAAAAGGACAGCAAGACGAGCCATAAATTTGAAGAAGACATCCGCCGCGAACTGGCTTTCCTCCAGTATGCGCCGATCCTCTTCGCTTCGGCCCTGACTAAACAGCGCATCAACCGCCTGGCCGATATGGTCAAGTTCGTCTCAGAACAGCAGCACATGCGCGTGTCGACGAGCGTCCTCAACGAACTCATCGAAGATGCCCAGCTGACCAATCCGCCGCCGGCCAAGGGCGGCAAGCTGCTCAAAATCTATTACATGACCCAGGCTTCGGTCCAGCCGCCGACGTTCATCCTCTTCGTCAACGAACCGCAGCTCATGCATTTCTCGTACCTGCGCTTTTTAGAAAACCGCCTGCGCGAAACCTTCGGCTTTGAAGGGACGCCGATCCGGCTCATCCTGCGCGGAAAGAAAGATGGTGAAAGCCTATGATGATTGGTATCCTCTGCCTGGTACTGGCCTATATCGCAGGGTCCTTCCCAAGCGGTTTGGTCATCGGTAAGACCTTATATCATACGGACCCTAGGGATTACGGCAGCCATAACACCGGGGCGACCAATGCCTATCGCGTCTTCGGCGCCGTCGGCGGTCTGTTGGTCCTCATCTGCGATGTCGCCAAGGGAATGCTCGGCGTCTACCTCGGCCAGGTCGCCAGCCAGTCCGGTCTGGGTAGTGCAGACGCGCAGATCTACTTCATGATTGCCGGCGGCTTGCTGGCCATCATTGGCCATTCGTGTTCGATTTTCCTCAAGTTCAAAGGCGGTAAGGGCGTCGCTACGGGCTTGGGTATCATCTTGTTCCTGGCTCCGTGGGAAACGCTCATCGTCTTCTGCGTCTGGGCTGTCATCGTCGCCTTGACGCGCATCGTGTCCCTCGGTTCCATCATAGCGGCCATCTTGGTTCCTATTACTATGTTCTTGTTCCATGAACCGCTGCCGCTGACTATTTTCGGTTTGCTGGCAGCCCTGCTAGTCGTCGTGCGCCATAAAGATAACATCATCCGCCTCGTGCACGGCAAGGAACTGAAGGTCGAACGAATTAAGAAAAAATAGATTGATATGTACTAAAAAACGTGTATAATTAACTATGTACGAGCAGGTGATCCTATGAGAATCATATCTGGCAGTGCCAGAGGACGGGTCCTGAAATCTCCGAAAGGGATGCTGACCCGGCCGACGTTGGACCGTACGAGGGAAAGTCTCTTCAATATCCTGGAAAACAGCGGCGGCCTGCGCGGTGCTGCTGTTCTCGATATCTTTGCCGGTACGGGTGCCCTTGGCTTGGAGGCGCTGAGCCGCGGTGCGGCATCGGCCGTCTTCATCGACCATTACACGCAGCAGCTCATCCGCCAGAATGCAGCCCTTTGCGGCTTTGCAGACTGCGTCGAAGTGCTGCGGCTTAATTCGGCCAAAGCCCTGGCACGGTTGCAGGGACGCAAATTTGATTATATCTTTGCGGACCCGCCGTATAATAAAAATTTGGTGAACGATACAATCGCTTTGATAGGTGAATACGATTTGCTGGCTCCGGGAGGACTGATCCTGATGGAATATAGCCGGAATGAAGGTATAACGGAGAGCCCATTGTATGAGGTCATCAGAGAAAAATCCTATGGGAAAGACACGCGGATCGCTTTTATCCGCCGTCGTCAGGAAGGAGTCTAGAAAGTGCGAATCGGTATTTGTCCTGGCAGTTTTGATCCTGTCACCAACGGACACATTGACATTTTTGAACGGGGTAGCCAGCTTGTTGACAAGCTCATCGTCGCTGTCTTTGAGAACCCGTCGAAGAAGCCCTTGTTCTCGATGGCAGAACGGGAAGAGATGTTGCGGGAAACGACGAAACACATTCCCAACATCGAAGTCGTCAGCTTCCATGGCCTGCTCAACGAATATGCCATCGAACACGGTGCGACTATCATCATCCGTGGCCTGCGTGCCCTGAGCGATTTTGAATACGAATTCCAGCGGGCCTTGCTCATGAAGAAAGTAGAACCGCGTATCGAAACGGTATTCATCATGACGAGTACCCATTATTCCTATATCAGCTCGACGGGTATCCGCGAACTGGCCTGCTTCGGCGGCAAGCTCGACGATATGGTTCCCGATTATGTCGAACAAAAACTGAAAGAGAAGTTTGCAGACAAGTACAATGCTTAGGAGTGGAGAATACATGAATTCGGATAAACTGTTAGAAGATTTGGAAAGTTTGGTAATGAACGCCTCGAAGATGCCTTTTACCAATAAGAAGATGGTCGAAGAAGAAGAAATCCTTCAGATCATCGACGATTTGAAAGAATCCATGCCGGCCGAATTGGAACAGGCCAAGAAAGTCTTGTCCGAAAAAGATAAGATTATTTCCGATGCCCAGCATCATGCTGAAAGCATGGTTGCCCAGGCTAAGGATTATATTGCCAAATTGACAGAAGAAAGCGAACTGGTACGGCAGGCTCAGGAACATGCCAACCAAATCATCCAGAATGCCAACGATTCGTCGGAACAGCTGAAGAACAGCTCCATTACCTATGCCGGCGATGTCCTCAAATACGTTGAATCGACATTGGAAAAGACCTTGTCCAGCATCCAGCAGAACCGCGAAAGCCTGCTCAAGAATAACGGACAACAGGATGACAAGCCGGATCAGCAGTAACCATGGCTTATACGAGAGGGACTGTCGCATGAAAGTTATCATGCGAAGTCCCTTTTTTTATCCGCACGGCGGGTAGATAGGAGGTACTATGAACGAAATTACGTCCCGCGACAACCAGTGGGTCAAGATGGCTTGTTCCCTTAAGCAGAAGAAAGGCCGCCAGGCCCATCAGCGCGTCTTCGTCGAAGGATTGCGGGTCATTGCCGACGCAGCGGCCATGGCTATTCCCGATGCCATCTGCTTCGTCTCGGAAAAGGGGAGGGACCTGGCTGACTTTGAAGCCCTCTATGCTAGAGGCCTCGAGCTGGGCTGGACTTTTTATGCCGTCACAGACAGTGTCTACGACAAGCTGAAAGATACCAGGACGCCTCAAGGGTTGGCGGCTATGCTGCCCTTTTTTGCCTACACTTTTGACAGCTTGCCGGCTATTGCGCCGGAAAAGGCCGTTCTCTATCTGCGCTCCATCCAGGACCCGGGTAATCTGGGGACGATCCTGCGCACGGCTGCCGCTGCCAACGCCGGTGCAGTCCTGCTCAGTGAAGGCAGTGTCGACGTCTACAATGACAAGACCATCCGCAGTGCTATGGGGGCCATCTTCAAGATTCCTGTCGTCCAGGACGTGACCGATGAGCAGCTGGACCAGTTCTGTGCCGACGAGGACCGCCAGGTCTATGGGACGGCTCCGGAAGGGACCGTCTCTTATATCGATGCCGACTATGGTCAGCCTGTCATCTTGGCCTTTGGCAACGAAGGCAACGGCTTGCCTGGCTCTTTCCTGGACTGCTGCGATGATGTCCTGACCATCCCGATGCGTCCCGATACGGAATCGCTGAATCTGTCCATGTCGGTCGGCATTGTCTTATATAAGGCATGGGAAAAAAATGGTTTTAAGGAGTAATTATGGAAGAAAATAAGGAAACCCTTGATTTAGGCTTTGCTAAACTGGATTTGCAACGTGAACAGCGCTGTGGCTTCCCGGAAGTGGTCTACTGTGCCGGCAAGACCGTCGACCAATCGGTACGGATTTTAGACATCCTCATGGAGAAGTACGATAACGTCATCGGTACGCGGGCCGATAAGGCTGTTTACGATGCCCTGGTCGGACGCCATCCTGCTGCCCAATATGACGAACTGGCCCATATGGTCTATCAGCATAAGGACAAGAACGTCGTCAATGGCGACCGCCTCATTTCGGTCATCACCGCTGGGACGAGTGATATCCCCATTGCCGAAGAAGCCGCCTTGACGGCGGAAATTATGGGCAACCGCGTCGAACGCATCTACGACGTCGGTGTCGCCGGCATCCACCGCCTTCTGGCTCGCGTCGATGATATCCGCCGGGCCAATGTCAACATCGTCGTCGCTGGCATGGAAGGGGCCTTGGCCAGCGTCGTCGGCGGCCTCGTCGATAAACCGGTCATCGCCGTGCCGACCAGCATCGGTTACGGTGCTAATTTCCATGGTTTGTCGGCCCTTCTGGCCATGCTCAACAGTTGTGCTGCCGGCGTATCCGTCGTCAACATCGACAATGGCTTCGGCGCCGGCCGCTTGGCCGATACGATGAATCGCTTGAGGTGATGGAAATGGAAACATTATGGCAGTTGGAAGCCAATATCGACGACATGAACCCGCAGAATATGGAATACGTCTTTTCGCTCATCCTGGACCAGGGCGCCAACGATGTCTGGGCCATGCCGATGATGATGAAGAAAGGCCGCATGGCGTCTATGCTCTGTGTCTTGTGCCGCCAGGACCTCATCGATACGCTCATCGGCGTCATCGTCAAGGAGACGACGTCCATTGGCGTCCGCTTCTTTCCCGTGACCCGCCTGGCTTGCGACAGGCTCATCACGACGGTCCGCGTCGATGGCCGCGACTTGCGCTGTAAAGTCTGCCGTTATGGCGGCCAAGTCGTCAATATCTCGGCAGAATACGATGATTGCCGGACGGCTGCCGCTGAGACAGGGACGCCCTTGAAAGATTGGCAGCGTAAAGTGAAGGAAGCGGCGTATCGGCAATTTGCGAAATAGAATGGGCGGAGAATATTGTCAAAATACGATTGTCCATGTATAATAGTCATTAAGCTCATTATGTAGTACGTCCTGAAAGGACGGGGAGTTTGCAAGATGAATAGAGTCATCATTAATGCCGATGATTTCGGCATCCATACAGAAGTCAATCAAGCCGTCATCGAAGCCTGTGAGCACGGAGTTCTGACTAGCACGTCCCTGCTGGCCAATGGCCCGGCTTTTGACGAAGCCGTCGACCTGGCCCGGAAGTGCCCAGACCTGGGCATCGGCATCCATCTCAGCCTAGTCGGCTCTTTGCCGACGGTCTTGGCAGCGAAAGAAGTACCGACCCTGGTCCAGGACAATGGCTTGTTGCCGGAAAGTTATACGGAAGTCATCAAGCGGGCCTGTCAGGGTAAACTCGATTACGGTCAGGTCTACCGAGAACTCGACGCCCAGATGGAAAAAATCATGGCTACGGGTCTTCCCATCGATCACTTGGACAGCCACCAGCACTTGCACGTCCTGCCGCAGATCTGGTCTATCGTCCAGTCTCTGATGATGAAGTACGGTATCCACCGCTTACGTATCCCTAGGGAAGCCTATTCCTATAAAGTATTGTCGGCCAATCCCGTGCGCATTGCCGGCCGCGATGGCTTGACCTACTTGTCGAGGAAAGCCATGGCCTCAGTCCAGCGTCTGCATTTTACGACGACAGACTTTTTCTGGGGCATGGTCGACGGCGGCCACATGACTGAAAGCAATCTGCACTATCTCATCGACAGACTGCCTTTTGGGACCCATGAAATCATGATGCACCCAGGCCGCAACACGGCTGTCCTCAGCCAGTCTTTTTCCTGGGGGTATCATTGGCAGGATGAATTCCAAGCCTTGCTGTCACCGGGTATCCGCCAGCAGTTGGAAGCGAAACAGATTGAACTCATTACTTACGGCGACCTTCCGTAAGGATTGGAGGTCTTATTTTGCATATTTTAGTTACTGGCGGGGCCGGCTTCATCGGTTCCCACCTCGTTGATGCCTTGCTGGAAGACGGCCATGATGTGACCGTTTTCGATAACCTGAGCACAGGTTGCCGGGACCAGATTTCGGCAGAAGCCCGTTTCGTCGAAGGCGATATCCGCGACGAAGCGGCGCTGCAGGCCCTCTTTGAAGAAGACCGTTTCGACATCGTCTTCCATGAAGCGGCTCAGACTCAGGTATCTTATTCCCTGGTCCATCCCAAGGAAGATGCCGAACTCAATGTCATCGGCTTGATTAACGTCTTGGAACAGTGCCGCCGTCAGGGCGTGCAGAAATTCATCTATTCGTCGTCAGCTGCCGTCTACGGTGATAATCCCAAGGTGCCCTTGGGCGAATCGGAACCGCTGGCACCGGCGTCGTTCTACGGCCTGACCAAAGTGGCTGCAGAAAAATATATCCAGCTCTATGGCAGCCTGTTCGGCCTGCCCTATGCTATCCTGCGCTATGCCAACGTATATGGCGAACGCCAAGGCAATGGCGGTGAAGGCGGCGTCGTCGGTCTCTTTGCCAGAGCCTTGGCCCGTGGCGAAGACCTGACGATTTTCGGCGACGGCGAACAGTCCCGCGACTTTGTCTACGTCAAAGACGTAGCCCGCGCCAATATCGCCGCTATGGACGGCAAAGTGCCGTCAGGGATTTATAACATCAGCACGCAAATCGAGACGACTATCAATGCGCTGAAAGAAATCCTCTTGTATTTCTCTCATGCCGGTGTGGCCGTTTCTTATGGAGAAGCCCGGAAGGGTGATATTTTCCGGTCGTCCCTGGCTAATGGCAAGGCCATCGAAACGCTTCGCTGGCGGCCGAAGATGAAACTCATGCCAGGCCTTATGGCGACGTATCAATATTTTCTCGAAAGGGAGGAAGCCGAGTGAAAGAAGACAGCAACCATAAATTTTACCTGGTTCGCGAAGACATTTTGCCTGAGGCAATTAAGAAGACCATCAAGGTCAAAGAAATCCTCAAGCATCATCAGACGCGCACCATCAATGAAGCCGTCCGCATGATGGATCTGAGTCGCAGTGCGTACTACAAATATAAGGATTATGTCTTTCCTTTTTACGATGTGACTCAGGGGAAAATCGTCACTTTGTCGGTCATGATCTTCGACCGGCCCGGTGAATTATCGCAAGTGCTCAATACGGTCGCTGCCAATAACGGCAGTATCCTGACCATCAACCAGGGGATTCCTTTGCAGGGAATGGCCGATGTCAGCTTGTCCATCGAAACGAAGGATATGACCGTTCCTGTCGATGAACTGATTAAAACGTTAGAAAAGCTGTCCGGTGTCAGCAAAGTAAATATCATCGGACAAGCGTAACATAAAAAGGGGGAGTAGGCTCATGAAAAATGTTTCCATTGCCTTGTTAGGCTGCGGTACGGTCGGGAAAGGGGTTATCGACTTACTGGCCATGAACGGTCCGCTCATTGAAGAACAGCTCGATACGAAAATCAACATCAAGCGGGTCCTCATCCGCAATTTGAATAAATACGAAAAGATGGAAGACTTACCGGATTCCATCCAGCTCACGACGGATTTCAACGACATCATCAACGATGATGAAATCGACATCGTCGTCGAAGTCATGGGCAGCGCCGATTTTGCTAAAGAATGCATTGAACAGTGTTTCCTGCGCGGTAAGAGCGTCATCAGCGCCAATAAAGACCTCATCGCCGACTACGGCATTCCGTTGCTGAAGCTGTCGCAGCAGCACAACGTGGACTTTCAGTTTGAAGCCAGTGTCGCCGGCGGTATCCCTATCGTCCGTCCTATGTATTCGTCGCTCAACAGCAACCGCATCGAAGAAATCATCGGCATCATGAACGGCACGACGAACTTCATCTTGTCCAATATGACCGCTCATGGTTTGTCGTATGAAGACGTACTCAAAGAAGCTCAGGAAAAAGGCTATGCTGAAGCGGATCCGACGAACGACGTCAGTGGTTACGACGCAGCCCGCAAAATCGCCATCTTGGCAACACTGGGTTTCCATTCGGCTGTGACCTTCAACGATGTCCATGTCGAAGGCATTGAAAACATTACTAAAGAAGATATTGAACACGCTACGGAAATGGGCTATGTCATCAAGCTTCTGGCCATTGCCCGTCAGGATGAAGACGGCATTTCCCTCAACGTCCATCCGTCCTTCATCCGCAAAGGTCATCCGCTGGCCAATGTCGACGGCGCTTACAATGCCGTCTGCGTCCGCGGTAACTGCGTCGGCGACGTCATGTTCTATGGTCAAGGCGCCGGTTCCCTGCCGACAGCCAGTGCCGTCGTCAGCGACGTCATGAACGTCATCCTCCACCGCAACCTGAAGATGACGGGCAAACGGGATTACGTATGGCATGAAGCCAAGCTCAAACCGCAGGCCGATATTTCCTCGCCGTACTACATCCGCATGATTGTCAACAATGCGCCAGGCGTCTTGGCAGCTGTTTCCAAGGTCTTGGCAGAAAATAATATCAGTATCCGCTCCCTCATCCAGAAGGATGAAACGACAGAAATCGCTGAAATCGTCATCCTCATCGATAAATCGCCAGCCGGCCTGGTCCAGGCTTCGCTCCAGAAAATCGAAGACTTGTCGTGCGTTCGTAAGATTGCGAATGCCATTCGTGTAATCGAGGTGTAAGAAATGACAAAAACGTTGCATGCACAGATCCCGGCCACGTCGGCTAACGTCGGCTCCGGCTTTGATGCCGTCGGGATTGCGCTGACTTTGTATAATGACATTTATTTTACGGAAGAACCGGATAAAGATACGATTACTGTCGAAATAGAAGGCTTGGGAGCCAACTCCTTACCCCGTGATTTTGATGAAAACATGGTCGGTCAGGCTATGAAGGCCGTCGCCATCAAGAACCGCCAGTCCCTTCCCAAGGGCGGTACGCTGCGGCTGGTCAATGCCATCCCGCCAGCCCGCGGTCTGGGCAGCAGTTCGGCAGCTCTCGTCGGCGGCATCCTCATCGGCAATGCTCTGACAGGCAATAAAATGACCCGCGAAGATATGCTGACCATGGCTACCGTCCTCGAAGGCCATCCCGATAACGTGGCTCCTGCCATTTACGGCGGCTTGTCCGTTTCTATCATGGTCGATGGCAAGACCTTGACCAATTCCATTCCCATCGACAATGACCTGTCTTTTATCGCAGTCAGTCCGGAAGTCGAAGTTTCGACGGAAGAAGCCCGCAAGGCCCTGCCCAAGACCATCGACTATCAGAGCGCTGTCTTCAACGTCAGCCGCGTCAGCTTCCTCGTATCTTCTCTGTTTACGAAACAGTATGACCGCATTGCCTACGGCTTGCAGGATAAATTGCACGTGCCTTACCGCATCCGCCTCATCCCCAGCGGCGATCAGGTCCTTCAGAAGGCTATCGAAGCCGGTGCCTTGGGAGCTACTATCAGCGGATCCGGCTCGACGCTTATCGCCTTTGCCACGGATAAGGAAGTACAGATCATGGATGCCATGATTAACTGCTTCAATGACCACGGCATTGCCGCTACCGGCCATATCCTGAAATGCAGCAATGAAGGAGCTAAGCTCGCCGAATGATACAAGATATTGGAAATCATACGTACCATGTCGAATACCACCCTGTGCCTTTGGCACAGGATGGTATTCTGCTGTCTTATCAGGGTCGCAAGGTCTTGGTTCGGATTACCGGGGAAAAAGAGTTTACATACCCTGTCTACAGCGATTATGCTGATGTTGATAGGGGACAGTTCCGCTGGCTCTTTGCCGAAGACAAGGCTCAGTTTTACTTGGCCAAGGAGGCCTTACCGGAACGGGACGGCTTTGCTTACGTATCCATCAACTTCATGCGCGCTGCCCGGCCGCGTTACTTGGCCTTTGCCGGCATTGCCGGCCTGTCCCTGCACAACTGGTACAGTAATCACATCTTTTGCGGTCACTGCGGCCGCCCGATGGTACACAGTGAAAGTGAACGCATGGTACACTGTGACCATTGCCATACCATGATTTACCCCCGCATCTGTCCGGCTGTCATCGTCGCTGTCCGTCACGGCCATAAGCTCTTAGTATCGAAGTATGCCGGCCGTGAATATAAGAACATTGCCTTATTGGCCGGTTTTGCCGAAGTCGGCGAAACGATTGAAGAGACAGTCCATCGGGAAGTCATGGAAGAAGTGGGCATTAAGGTTAAGAATCTGCAGTTCTACAAGAGCCAGCCCTGGTGCTTTACGGATACGCTCCTCTTTGGCTTCTTCTGCGACCTCGACGGTGACGACACGCTGAAAGTCGACCACGACGAACTAGCTACGGCCAGCTGGATCGATCGCCAGGACATTCCGGACGATATGGAAAAAGCCAGTTTGACCATGGAAATGATGACCTTGTTCAAACAAGGTGTCTATTGATTTTACGCGGAAGTGCCTTGACAGTCCTAGGTAAACTTGCTACAATATTTATCACATAAAAGCGATGAACGGAAGAAGCCTTATTTCTTTTTGTCAGCGAGGTGCCAGATTCGGTGCGAGGGCATCCAAGGAGGGTAGGGCGCGTCACCCGGGAGCTGGCAGGAGGAAAGGCCTGTCCGTGCAGCAGACGTTACCTGTGCCATGAAGCGGTCGCGTAAGCGGCAAATTAGGTGGTACCGCGGAAGACTCAGCATTCTTTCGTCCTAAGGAATACCCTTAGGCGAGGGAATGCTCTTTTTTTGTTTTGGAGGGAATACAGATGAAATGGAATAAGGAACAGTTAGGCGCTTATGCACCGAACGACATTGAAATGTCCTGGTATGACTTTTGGGAAAAGAATGGCTACTTCCATCAGGATCCGGATGCGAGCAAAGAACCGTTTAGTATCGTCATGCCGCCACCGAACGTCACGGGTCAGCTTCACATGGGTCATGCCCTGGACAATACCCTGCAGGATATCCTCGTCCGCTTCAAACGCATGGAAGGCTATAATGTTGCCTGGATTCCCGGCACAGACCACGCCGGCATCGCGACGCAGGTCAAAGTCGAACAGCAGCTGGCCAAAGAAGAAGGCAAGTCCCGCTACGATATCGGCCGCGAAGAATTCTTGAAGCGCGTCTGGGCCTGGAAAGAACAGTACGGCAACCGCATCGAAAAACAGGTCCGCCGCCTCGGCTCTTCCTGCGACTGGAGCCGCAAGCGCTTCACCATGGATGATACCTGTGCTCGCGCCGTCCGCGAAGTCTTCGTCACGCTTTATGAAAAAGGCCTCATCTATCAGGGCCAGCGCATTACCAACTGGTGCCCGCACTGCCATACGGCCCTGTCGGACATCGAAGTTGACCATTCCGACGTGCAAGGCCATCTGTGGTACATCAAATACCCTGTTGTCGGTGAAGACGACTATATCATGATTGCCACGACTCGTCCGGAAACAATCATGGGCGATACGGCTGTTGCCGTCAACCCGGCTGATGATCGCATGAAGAAGTATATCGGCAAGAAAGTCGTCGTTCCCCTCGTTGACCGCGAAGTCGAAGTCATTGCCGATGATTACGTCGATATTGGCTTCGGTACTGGCGCCGTAAAGATTACACCAGCTCACGACCCGAACGACTTTGAAATGGGCCAGCGCCACAACCTGGAATCCATCATGATTATGAACCTCGACGGCACGATGAATGAAAAAGCCGGTGCGAAATACAACGGCATGACCCGGGTAGATTGCCGGAAAGCCGTCGTCGCCGACTTGAAAGAATTGGGCCTCTTAGACCACATTGAAGAACTGACCCATGCCGTCGGCCATTGCTCGCGCTGCAAGACGACTGTTGAACCGTTTGTCACCAAGCAG
The DNA here is from genome assembly GCF_020539865.1 of Megasphaera elsdenii. GTDB lineage: Bacteria > Bacillota > Negativicutes > Veillonellales > Megasphaeraceae > Megasphaera > Megasphaera elsdenii_A. The sequence continues at coordinate 69,656 of NZ_JAJBQV010000006.1, forward strand.
TGGTTCGTCAAGATGAAACCGCTGACCGAAGCCGCCCTTAAGGCCGTTGAAGATGGCAAGACGAAGTTCATCCCCGACCGTTTTGTCAAGATTTATAATCACTGGCTGGAAGACGTCCACGACTGGTGCATCAGCCGCCAGCTCTGGTGGGGCCATCAGATCCCTGTCTGGTACTGCGATGACTGCGGCAAGTCCTCGGTTAGCCGGGAAGATATTACGGAATGTCAGCACTGCCACAGCAAAAATATCCACCGCGACCCAGACGTCCTCGATACATGGTTCAGCTCGGCCCTCTGGCCTTTCTCGACGATGGGCTGGCCTGATAAGATGCCGGATCTCCAGCAGTTCTTCCCGACCAGCGTCCTGGTCACGGGCTATGACATCATCTTCTTCTGGGTTGCCCGCATGATGTTCATGACCTGTGAATTCATGAAAAATATTCCCTTCAAGAACGTTTTCATCCACGGTCTGGTCCGCGATAGCCAGGGCCGCAAGATGAGTAAATCTTTAGGCAATGGCATCGATCCCCTGGGCGTCTGCGAACAGTACGGTGCCGACGCATTGCGTTTCACCTTGGTTACAGGCAACACGCCGGGCAATGACATGCGCTTTTATATGGAACGCGTCGAAGCGAACCGCAACTTTGCCAATAAAATCTGGAACGCTTCTAAATTCGTTATCATGAATCTCGGCGATTTCGACGAAACCTTTGTCCCTGAAGATAAAGATCTGACCTTGGCTGACCGCTGGATCCTCACGTCCTTCAATGAAACTGTTGCCAAAGTCACGGAAGACCTCGATAAATTTGAACTCGGCGACGCTGCCGATGCCGTTTACAACTTCATCTGGAACTCCTACTGCGACTGGTACATCGAACTGGCTAAGAAACGCCTTTACCAGGCCGAAAGCGAACGAGACAAGCATACGGTCCAGTACGTCCTGGTCTATGTCCTGACGCATACCTTGGAAATGCTCCATCCTTTCATGCCTTTCGTTACGGAACATCTCTGGCAGCACCTGCCTCATGAAGGCGAAAGCATCATCGTCGCTCCTTGGCCGAAGACGCAGGATAAATGGAACTTCCCGGCCGATGCCGCTACCATGAATACCATGATGGAAGCTATCAAGGGCATCCGTAACCTCCGTGCCGAATCGAACGTCCCCATGGGCAAAAAGGCTCCGGTCATCCTGGCCCCGGCTACGGAAGACATGGCTCAGACTTTGAAGACCTACGAAGATTACTTTCATACCCTGGCCTTTGCCGATAAAGTAACCCTCTTAGGTGCTGGCGATGCCAAACCGGAAAATGCCGTCGTCGCCGTCGTTCCGGGCATTGAAGTCTACTTACAGCTCAAAGACCTCATCGACGTCGAAAAGGAAACAGCCCGCGTCCAGAAGGAACAGGAAAAACTCCAGAAGGAAATCGCACGTCTCGACAAGAAGTTGTCCAACCAAGGCTTCCTTTCGAAAGCCCCAGCCGCTGTCGTCGAAAAAGAAAAGGGCAAACTTGCCGACTACCAGGAAAAGATGGCTGCCTTGACTAAGCGTATGGAAGACCTGGCTAAACTCTAAGGGGCAATCATGACCTACGAACAAGCAATCGACTATCTGGAATCAGCCAATGTCTTTGGCATCCAGCTGGGACTCGGCCGTATCCAAGCCTTACTGGAACGGCTGGGCAACCCTCAAAACAATTATAAGACCATCCACGTCACCGGGACCAACGGTAAAGGCTCGGTGACGGCCATGATCGCATCGGTCCTGACCGAAGGGGGATTCCGGACGGGACGCTACACGTCGCCTCATCTGGAAGACTATACGGAACGGATTCATATCGACAATCATGACATTTCTCACGACGACTTCGCCAAAGCCGTATCCGTCGTCAAAGACGCCGTGACGGCCATGGTCGCTGCCGGTGGGGAAGGGCCGACGGAATTTGAAATGATTACGGCTGCCGCTTTTTGGTACTTCGATTATATCGGCGTCGATTATGCCGTCATCGAAGTGGGCCTGGGCGGCCTCCTCGATTCGACGAACGTCATCGTTCCTGTCGTCTCGGTTATCACTAACGTCGCTATGGACCACATGAAATACTGTGGCAATACGATTGAAGCTATTGCTGAGCAGAAAGCGGGCATCATCAAGGAAGGAGTGCCTGTCGTCACGACGGCTGATGGCGTGGCCCTGCAGGTCATCGCCCGTAAGGCTTATGAAAAGCACAGCTGTCTCTATGCCTTGGACCACAGTTTCGACGTCGTCGGCAATACCGGGCCGGAAAATCCGGAAGCCGGCCAGATGGTGACAGTTCGTGAAAAATACGGCTTTGCCATTACGACGGTCTTACCACTCTTGGGCAAACATCAGCGGACGAATTGCGCCGCTGCCATCATGACCTTGCTCATCTTAGCTCGCCATGAAAAGAAATTGACTCGGACAGTCCTGGAAAACGGCATCCGCCACGTCCAGTGGCCGGGCCGCTTCCAGGTCTTCAAGGCCGGTGATATTGACGTCGTCCTCGACGGTGCCCACAACCCGGCGGGAATCGACACTTTCTGCAAGACCTATGAAGACGTCTTCGCCTCGCGGAAGCGGGTCTTCCTTTTCTCCGTCCTGGCGGATAAAGATTACAGCCAGATGGTACGGGAACTCTTCCACGATGATGATTACGTCATTTGCGCGCCGGCGCCGACACCGCGCTCGGCCGACCCGAAGGCCATGGCGGCTATGCTGCCGTGTAAAGCCGACTGGTCCGGAACCATCGCCGAAGGCCTGGATAAGGCCCTGGCTGCGGTCCAACCGGACCAGGTCCTCTGCATCGTCGGTTCCCTGTACATTCAGGGAGAAGTCCGGAAATACTTCCGTAATAGATATCGTATGGAATTATGATATTTGACAAACTGCAAATTTCAAACTCGAAACAGAGGCTGTCTTAATGCGACAGCCTCTTTTCGTTGCGCCGTTGCGCCTTGTTATGGTAAAATGATACATATATTTTACACGGAACGTAAGGAGCGAACGTTATGAAGCGGATAATACGGACTGGCAGTACACCAGCCGAGCGGGCACGGCTGCGCGTCGTCTATGCTATGGCTGGGACTGTTTTTTTTATGCCTTTGAACTTGTTCATTATGGAAGGCTTTTTCATTATCGCCCTGGGCCTGGGGCTGTACTATTGTAAAAAGTATCCGAAACTACCTCTGCGCCAGTCGCCGTTATCCCTGCCGGCTGCCGGCTTTGCCTTGGTGGCTTTTCTGTCTCTCGTCGGCTCGCCGCATTTTCTTTTGGGGACGGCTTTCTATGCCTTCACGGTTTTGCAGTACCTCGTACTCTACTTTGGCATCCTCCTGTTTGTCCGCCATTCTTGGGAGCGGCGCCTGCTCTTTTCGACACTCCTCCTCAGTGCCTTCGTTGTCGCCCTGTACGGACTGTACCAGTATGCCCACATGCTGACCCTCCACGAGGCCGAATGGGTCGATAATTCAGCCTTTCCCATGTTACGGCGCCGTATGTACTCAACGCTGTACAACCCTAACTTATTGTCAGCTTTCCTATTGATTATCATGAGCGCTTCGGCGTCGATGATGATTTGTACCCGCCACCGCTGGCATCATGTTATGTATCTGGCCTTTTTTGCCATCCTGACCCTTTGCCTGGTCCTAACCTATTCCCGTGGGGCATGGCTCAGCGTCTGCGCCTTGATTTTCTTTTTCGGCCTCTTTTGGGATAAACGGGTGTGGCTCCTCTTTCTGGCAGGCCCGCTGATCCTGGCTTTTTACCACGGCGGCGTCTCTGACCGTCTGATGTCTATTTTCAGCCACAGTGAAGCGGATACGTCCGTTTCTATGCGAATGGATATGTGGGAGGCGGCCATTGCCATGTTTGTCGACCATCCCGTTCTGGGCATTGGCTGGGGGGCTTTCAAGCACGTCTATCCCGTCTATAATGAATTGATCCAGGAAGCAGGCATCGTCATCTTCCATGCTCACAATATGTACCTCAATATCTTGGCTGAAACGGGCATGGCCGGTTTTTGTTTCGGCTTATGGTTCTTTTTCGGCAATGCCTGGTATGCGATTCGCTATGTGCGCAGCCATACGGCTCATACTTTCAGCCGGTCCCTGGCCATGAGCCTGGCTGCTGCCGTCTTATCTTTGGGCATCAGCGGCATGAGCGACTATGATTTATTTAGTACCCAGATTTCACTTACTTTTTGGCTGATGAGTGCCCTTTTCGCCAACATGTATGGCGAAGAATGTGAAAAAAACGATAAAAATAGTTTGCGAAATAATTCACAATGATATATAATAAGTCTGTGACTATTATCACTAGATAAGATGACTTATGGCTATAGGGAATAGCTTGGGACATAGTTGGAGGGTATTATCCATGAGACAGAAAAAGGCAATATCGGATGCTGTCATCGAACGATTGCCGCTGTACTATAGGGACTTGCTATTACTGCAAGACGCGGGAATCGATATCATTTCATCCGAAAAGTTAGGGGAACGACTCGGCATTACGCCGGAACAGATCCGTAAAGACCTGACCTGCTTCGGAGCTTTTGGGAAAAAAGGTGTAGGCTATTACGTCAGTGAATTATGCCAGCAGATTGTAGAAATCATCGGTTTGCAGCAGCATTGGAAAATCGGCATCGCCGGCATCGGCCATCTCGGCTGGGCCTTGGCGAACTATAAGACTTTCGGTCGTCTGGGCTTCCGCACGACGGGCTTGTTCGACGTCGATCACCGCATTATCGGTCAGAACGTCGGCGGCGTCGAAGTCACGCCGATTTCTGAAATGGGCGAAGTCATTCAGCGTGAAGGCATTCAGATCGGCATCATTACGACGCCGGCAGCCGTAGCCCAGCAGGTCGCCGATCAGATGGTCGCTGCGGGTATCCGGGGCATCCTGTCCTTTGCACCACTGCGCCTGACCGTACCGGATGGCATCTTCGTCTTCCGCGAAGACCTGTCCATCGGCTTGAGCCGCATTTCGTATTATTTAACGAATAAAAAAGATTAGTGGTTCGTGGCTAACCACTAACAACTAGCCATGACCACTTAAAAGGAGCTGTCGCAGGTGCGGCAGCTCCTTTTCTATGCTATAATATTCGTACACTCCAACACGTATAGAATGAGGTGATATGACTATGGATTCTATCTATGGTTCCTATAGACTGGCTTTGGAAGCGACGCTAAATAATCTTATCGATCGCATCCGGGCTTATAGTGATGATATGAAGAAAAAGACGGGCGAAGCCGCTTATGAACACTTGATTTACCGCATCAAGTCGGAAAGCAGTATGCGGGAAAAGTGCGACCGCAAGGGCCTGCCCCAGACGGCTTATTCAGCGCTCCACGATATCCGCGATGCCATCGGCATCCGCATCGTCTGCTGTTTTCTTGATGATATTTATAAGGCTATTGACTTCATCAAGAGCCTGGACGGCGTCCGCCTTGTCGAAGAAAAAGATTATATTCGTCACGTCAAACCCAATGGGTATCGCAGTTATCATGTTATTTTGGAACTGGAAGAACCTTATGAAGACGTGACCGGTGCCAATCCGGGCCATTTTTATGCGGAAGTCCAGCTGCGCACGATTGCCATGGATTCCTGGGCTAGCCTGGAACACCAGATGAAATACAAGCATGACATCAAGAATCCGGAACTCATCGTCCGGGAACTCAAGCGCTGTGCCGATGAACTGGCTTCGTGCGACGTGTCTATGCAGACTATCCGCAATTTGATCCATGCACAAGAGTAAGGGGGAACTATTATGCGCCTTCTGTTAGCTGAAGATGAAAAAGAAATGTCCGCAGCGCTGTCTGCCATCCTGACCCATTCCGGATATGACGTCGACGCCGTCTATGATGGCCAATCTGCCGTCGAAAAAGCTCTGTCCCAGTCCTATGACTGTATGATCTTCGACATCATGATGCCGAAGAAGGACGGTGTTCAGGCCTTGAAGGAAATCCGCGACAAAGGGGATATGACGCCGGTCATCATGTTGACAGCCAAAGCTGAAATCGACGACCGCATTACCGGTCTCGATGCCGGTGCCGATGACTATTTGACTAAACCCTTCGCGATGGGCGAACTCCTGGCCCGCCTGCGTTCCCTGACGCGGCGGTCGACGTCCTTTGCGCCGTCGAAACTCACCGTTGGCAGTGTCGAACTCGATGTGGAAGAACAGGAACTGGCCTGCTGCAACTCTATCCGGCTAGCCAATAAAGAAACGAAGCTCATGAAATTCTTCATGGCCAACGTTGGCAAAGCTTTGTCGACGGCACAGATTTTTGATAACGTCTGGGGTGATGAAGACGACGTCGATGAAAGCATCGTTTTTATTTACGTCTCTTATTTACGGGAAAAACTCGAGGCTGTCCAGGCCGATATCGAAATCGTCGGCGAAAGAGGGCAGGACTATGTCTTGACCTTGAAAGAAGCGGCTGCGGAGGTCTAGACCATGAATATGATCAAACGCCTGCGCCGTAAATTCATTATTATGGCGACTATCGGTGTCCTCGTCGTCCTCGGCGGCGCCTTGGGCCTCATCAATACCATTACCTACATGCGTATGCATCAGCAGGTCATGTCCGTATTGACGTATATCCTCCACAACGATGGCGCTGTACCGCAAAAAATCGGCGGCGATGACGGCAGTTTTTTCAGCGACCCGTCATGGACGGAAGAAACGCCGGAATTCGCCTATCAGATACGCTTTTTCAGCGTCCTCGTCAATGCCAATGGCTATGCCCAGCATATCGATATCCAGCATATCGCCTCGTTTTCTGAAAAGGAAGCCATCGAGTACGCCCGGACGACCGTTGCCGAAGCCAGGAAAAGTGGGGAGAACCAGGGATTCTTCAAGAAAGGGCGGGCCAGTTATGCCTATATGATCATGCCTGATGACGACGGTAGTTTCCTCATCGTCATCCTGGACTGCACGCGCGATGTCGCCGCAGTCTCTTCGTTCATGCGCTATTCCCTCTGGTTCGGCCTGGGCTGTGTCGTCCTCTACGTCCTCATCCTGGCGGCCATGTGCAACGTCGCTATCCGGCCTTTCGTCCGCAACATGGAGAACCAGAAACGATTCATCACCAACGCCGGCCATGAGCTCAAGACGCCGATTGCCATCATTTCAGCCAATGCCGAAGCCATCGAGATGATCAACGGCCAGAGTCAGTGGACAGACAGCATCCTCAAGCAGGTCCGCCGCCTGTCCAATCTTATCCAGGACCTGATCATGCTGTCCAAGATGGGCGAACGCTCGCAAGTCGATTTAGTCATTACCGATGTCGACTTGTCGGCCACGGTCCGGTCTGTTGCCGAATCCTTCCAGCAGCTGGCTGTTGATGCGGAAAAGACCTTGCATACCGATATTGCCGATGGCATCCACGTCAAAGGCGACAGCAAATGCCTGTATGAACTGGTCAATATCCTCGTCGATAATGCCGTCAAGTACTGCGATGACCACGGGGACATCCAAGTTTCCCTGCGCCGTCCCCGCCTGGGAAAGGGGGCTGTCGTCGCCGTGACCAATACCTATGCCGATGGGGCCAATGTCGACTATTCCCGCTTCTTTGAACGCTTCTACCGCGGCGATACGTCCCATAACAGCCAGAAAGCCGGTTATGGCATCGGCCTATCTATGGCTGAAGAATTGATGAAACTCATGGGCGGAAAAATCAATGTGTCTTATAAAGCCCAACGTATAACGTTTACTGTTCGCTTGGGCTGATTTTCCCTATAGGGAAAGAGCCTGACCTGTGATATAATGTGACCAACATCACTTTTATTCAGGGGGAAGATACTCATGGAAATGCAAATGGAATACATCCGTAAATTACCGGAACCGCAGGAATTGATGGAACAATTTCCTATTGATGACAGCGTCAAAGCCATCAAGGCGAAACGGGACGAAGAAATCAAGGACATCCTGACAGGAAAAGATGACCGTTTCCTGCTCATCATCGGGCCCTGTTCGGCCGATAACGAACCGGCTGTCCTCGATTATATCCATCGCCTGGTCAAAGTCCAGGAACAGGTCAAGGATAAAATTTTCATCATTCCGCGCGTCTATACTAGCAAACCGCGTACTATCGGCGTCGGCTATAAAGGCATGCTCCACCAGCCCAATCCGGAAGGTAAGGAAGACATGTTGGGCGGCATCATCGCCATCCGTGAAATGAATGCCCGCGTCGTCCGCGAAACGGGCTTTACCTGTGCTGAAGAAGTCCTCTATCCGGAAATCTTCCGCTACCTGTCGGACCTCTTGTCCTATGCGGCCGTCGGCGCCCGGTCCGTCGAAGACCAGTTCCATCGCATGATTGCCAGTGGGGTCGGTATCCCTGTAGGCATGAAGAACCCGACATCTGGTGACATTTCGGTCATGCTCAACTCCATCGAAGCGGCTCAGCATACACAGGACTTCCTCTTCCGCGGCTGGGAAGTCCGCACAAAGGGGAACCCGCTGGCTCATGCCATCCTGCGCGGTTACGTCGATAGTTTCGGCAACAGTATGCCCAACTATCATTATGAAAACCTCCAGCGCCTGTACGAAGCCTATGGTAAGCGTGACCTGGCCTATCCGGCCGTCATCGTCGACGCCAACCATGCCAACTCGGGCAAGAAATACCTGGAACAGATCCGCATCGCCAAAGACGTCATCCACAGCCGTAAACATTCGGCCGACATCAAACAGCTGGTCAAAGGCTTGATGATTGAAAGCTACATCGAAGACGGGAACCAGAAAATCAGCGAAGGCACGTACGGTAAATCCATTACCGACCCCTGCCTGGGCTGGGAAAAATCGGAACGCCTCATCTACGACATGGCAGAATTATTGTAATTAGTGGTTCGTGGTTCGTAGCGGCCTTATGGACGCAACGTAGGGGCCGTCCTGATAAGGCGGCCCGCTTTTCTTTGAATTTAAGACCACCCACTAACCACTAGCCACTAAAAAAGCGCTGTCGCACGTGCGACAGCGCCTTTTTTTTAAAATGTATCCAACAAGGTGTACCCTTTCCCGCGGAGGAACGTTTCCGTTTCCATTTCGCGGGTCTTGAAGACGGCAACCGGTGTGCCGGCCTGGCGGTTATAGGAAATGTACAGATAATCGATGGAGATGTTGGCTTGGCGGAGATTGTCGAGAATCTTGTCCAGGCAGCCCGGCGTATCGCCCATTTCGACGGCGACGACTTTGTCTGCATGACATTGGTAGCCGGCTTCCTGTAATTTGGCAACAGCCAGTTCCGGGTCGGTGACGATGAGGCGGATGATGCCGAATTCGGCGCTGTCATTGGCCAGCATCGTGTAGATATTGATATTGGCATCGGCCAGGACCGACGTCATCTTGCGCAAAGCGCCTTTGGTATTTTCAGCGAATACAGAAACTTGATTGAGCATGAATAAAAGCCCCCTTGATGATAAAATAGTGTGACGTTGTTCCCATTTTACCATAAAAAAGCAAGCTTGTAAGGGGGCGCAGAATCTGTTAAACGTTTCAGAATGGCAGAATCATGATATAATAAAAGCATAAGAACTATGTTTTTTTGATACGAGGCGATCCCTATGCCAGCCTGGCTCATCATCTTCCTATTTTTCCTGCTTACAGGGCTTGCCAAATTCTATATGTGGATTGGCGTCACGGACCTCTTGAAAGCCATCATCGCCGCGACCTTGACAACCTTCGTCATCGTCTGTGCCCTGCGGCGCAGCGGCCAGAAACAAGCCGAACAAAAAGAAAGAGAAAAGGCAGCAGCCCTTGAAAAAGAAAACATCCAGCCAGCCTCAGAAAATACCAAGAGCAGACATCAGCTCGATGCCGACGATGCCGCCTTCCTGTCCGCCGTAGGAACCGGACTGATTTTGCACGAACTCCACGAACGGAATAAAGAGCAGGAACGGGCAAGCCGCGATTACGACGGAAATTGGGATAACCCCGATGACGACAGTCAGTACGACGATAGCCAATATGATGACTGGGAGTGATGGAGATTTCGCAGACCGCCGCGGTCCTGGGGACCGCAAAAAATACACGGTCAGCGGCCCTGTGCGTAGGGGACGCCCTTTAACCTCTCAGACCGCCTTTGGCGGCCAGCTCCCCTATAAAGGGAGCCTTGTGCGTCCCGCTGTGATATTTAACCACAATCCATTCGAATATAGTGGTGAGTTTTTACGAGTTACGAACCAAGAATAACGACTTTTCCTCGGACTCAGATGCGGCTTCGCCGCGACAGACTCACGATTTGATTACGACCGTATGCCATTTGTCATAAATTCTGTCCATACATAGGATTCACGGCGGGACGCCTTTGCAGGACGTCCCCTACGATATCGCATACAGGCGATAAAAATTATGCGGCTGTATGCCGTATCCGTAGGGGCTGTCCTAAAGGACAGCCCGCTGTGAGATTTAGTCATAGACTATTTTGAGATCATTATTGGCTGTATGCTTTTTTTGTTCGTAAGGTGTTGATTATAAGACAATGCAAGGCAAGGCGGTTGTTAAAACGGATAGCGGAAGTGGCAACCCGTATGATATTTTCTGTAATGTCATCCATTGGGAATAGGGCGGTTTAAAACTTTTAATACATCTTAGAGCCTTCTATTGTGTTTTTTTACTTTATCATAGATCTTGAAAAATACAAACTGATGTGATCTAAAAAAGTAAGTAATAAATATAGATGGAGGCTGTATTATGTCAAAAACAGCTACAATTTTATCTGTAATGAAACCTATTTCGGATATATTGATGAATAATTATACACCGTATTTTATTCCCGACTTTCAGAGAGATTTCGTTTGGGGAGAAAAAGAAGTTACAGAACTGTGGGAAGATATAAAAGCGGATACAGATGTATTTCAAAAAGAAACAGATGAGTTAGAAGGCTACTTGTTGGGCAATATTGTTTTGATACAAGATGATGTTAATAATCGCAAAATTGTGGTGGACGGACAGCAGCGGCTGACGACATTATCTCTTATGGGATTGGCTTTACAGATGGTTATACAAAAGAAAATCATTGATGCTGAAGGCCCGACTCCTACAAATGCTTACAGTATGGTATCAGACTTAAGAAAAAGTTACAGCATTGTCAATGATATGGGAGAATTTAAAGATCTTAAAATTCAACATGACAGCGGACTTTATTTTGGACAATATTACCGTAAATTGATTAGTGGAGAATCTGATGAGAATGATATCTCAACAGATGCGGATAAAAATATCTGTGCTGTTTTTGATAAAATATATGAGTCGATTGATGAAGAACTCAATAATGAGCAGTTATTTCATTTTTTTGCATATTATAAAATGAAAATAATGTTGATTGAAACGACGGCACCTACTGAAGCAAAAGCCTTTCAGCTATTTGAAATTTTAAATGACCGTGGCAGATCTCTGGAACCAATGGATTTGATAAAAAATATATTTTTAAAAGCGATTGTGACTGATTTGAAGTCGAATACAGCTAAAGAAAATTTTAATGAAAATTGGCGAGAATTAATTAATAATCTTCATATACCAAAGACTCCTATCCAGTCGTCTACTTTTTTGAAATACTTTGTAGTAGCTTGTTATGGTGATAATAATAAAGCAGAAGACCTCTATCAGTATTTTAAGAATAAAAATCTGTCTGGCCAGGAAGTTACTGAGTTTGTTAATAAAATGGTTCAAGCATCACGTATTTATGCGAATATTGAAAATAAAAACTATGGGTACTTTTTAGACGATATCAATATGTCCATCTTATTTGAAATTTTAAAAATTAAACAGTTCAATCCAATCTTGATTTTATTTTATAATGAAACTGACGATATTAAGAGAGAAGTATTGGATCGTCTGACACGATTAGGTGCTTCAATCTTATTTTCTTATAATCAGACAAATAAAATTGAGGGATTAGTCCCAGTGTTAATCCAAAAATATCGTGAAGATGATAAAATTGATAAAAAGAAGGCAATAAAAAATCTTTATATCGCACTGGATGAACAAATTGAGTTATTTGCCAATAATGTAAAAAGCTTATTAGCTGAAAAAAATCATTCGGGAAGAAGCGGAAAAGTTAACAGTAAAGCTACGAGTATTCTTGAATTTATAGAAATGTACTTTAATAAGACTGAGATGTCCCTTCTTAAACCGGCTAGAAGAAAAAGAAAGAATGCATCTGTAGAACATATTTTGCCGCAACATTTTGATTTTGAAAAAAAGTATATTAAATTAAGTGATTTAGGCTTTGAATCAGAATCGGAATTGAAAAACTATATAAATCGGATTGGAAATTTAACTTTGATTGCGGGTAATGCAAATTCTTCTATGGGAAATGCTGTTTTTGAAGAAAAAAAAGCATATTATAACATATTATAAAATGAGTAATTTTGTCCTTACTTCTACTATTGTTGAACCAAAAACGACTGAAATCAAAACCGGACCAGATGCAAAATTATGTGAGATGATTAATCAAAATGAAAAACAGTATGGAGTAAAAGAAAAATATTGGACAAAAGATTTGATTGATAAGCGTAGCCATGATATTGCTAGTCTCATGTATAACATACTAATAAAGAAAATTTGATAGTAAGGGGGTTACCTATGAAAAAATTCAATGTCACCGTCGAAGAACGAGTCAGTCAGGATTTTGTGATTCAAGCGGATTCGCAGGAAGAGGCAGAGGAATTGGCGCGAAAACTATATAAAAATGGGGACTTGGTGTTGGAACCGGGGAATTTGCTGGATGTGTCTTTTAGCGCCACGGATTTGAAATGATGGTGCGCCATTCATCCTGAATTTTGGCCATGCACGGGATTCGCGGTGGGACGCCCTTCGGGACGTCCCCTACAGAATCGCATACAGGCGATGAAAATAAACGCGGGTCACAGATTGTAAAAAAATACTGTGCGTAGGGGCCGTCCCAGCGGGCGGCCTGTTGCGAGATTCAATCACATCCCATTTTGGTATAATGGTAGGCCTTTGCGATGAACGACAAACGACCTACGACGAACGAAAAAGCGGCATCTGAATCCGAGGCGGCCAGTGAACTGCCTAATGCCCCTAACAATCTTAACGCTAATGTGGTATAATACCCTATTACGGATAACTTTATCTCATTAGCGATTTTTTTTGAAGGAGGATTTCTGGATGCGGCCTTTTGTTCATTTGCATGTTCATACTCAGTACAGTTTATTCGACGGCTTGTGCAAGATTCCCGATATGGTGAAGCGTGCCAAGGAGTTGAACATGCCGGCTGTGGCGATTACGGATCATGGCAATATGTACGGTGTCATTTATCTGTATAAAGAAGCCGTAGCCCAAGGCATCAAGCCGATTCTGGGGTGTGAAGTGTATATGACCCGGGGCAGCCGTTTTGAAAAGAAGACTAAGGAACGGCTCTGCCATTTGATTTTGCTGGCCAAAGACAATAAGGGATATCACAATCTCATTAAGATCGTGTCCAAAGGTTTTGTTGACGGAGAAAATAATTACCATAAGCCCCGCGTCGACTACGATTTGCTTGAACAGTATCATGAAGGCCTTATCGCCATGAGTGCTTGCATTGAAGGCCATATCCAGCAAGATATCCTCAACCACAATGAAGCCGGGGCTAGGCGGACTTTGGAGCGGCTAGTTTCGATTTTCGGCAAGGATGATTTTTATTTGGAAGTCCAGAACCATGGAATCCCAGAAGAAAAGACAGTCCGCACGGTATTCAAGCGCTGGTCCCAGGAGTACGGTCTGAAGCTGGTGGCGACCAATGATTACCATTACATCGCCCCCAGTGACGCAGCGGCACAGGAAGTCAAGCTCTGTATTTCTACGGGCAGTACCCTCGATGACCCGTCGCATTTTCGCTTCTATAATAATGAATTCTATATGAAGAGCGGCGATGAAATGGCCGACCTCTTTGCCGACATGCCGGAAGCCCTGGATACGACGCTGGAAATCGCTGATAAGTGCAATGTTGAAATATCTTTCAATGAACGCCATCTGCCGCAGTTCCCCGTACCCAAGGGGGAAACGGATTCGTCGTATCTGCGTAAGCTCTGTGAGCAGGCCCTGCCGGAAAAATACGACTCCATTACGCCAGAAGTCCGAAACCGGTTGGACTATGAATTAGGCGTCATCGACACCATGGGCTTTCCGTCGTACTTCCTCATCGTCTGGGATTACGTCAAATACGCCAAGGACCATGACATTCCCGTCGGCCCGGGCCGTGGTTCGGCAGCGGGTTCCGTCGTCGCCTATTTACTGGGGATTACCGGCCTGGATCCGCTCAAGTATGATCTCCTCTTTGAACGGTTCCTCAATCCGGAACGCGTTACGATGCCGGATATCGACATGGACTTCTGCTATGAAAACCGGGGCCGCGTCATCGATTACGTTACTCGGAAGTACGGCGTCGACCACGTATCGCAGATCATCACTTTCGGTACCTTGGCGGCTAAAGCCGTCTTGCGCGATGTCGGCCGTGTCCTCGACATCCCCTTGAGCGAAGTGAACCGCATCGTCAAGATGGTACCCAATGAATTGGGCATGACCCTCGATAAAGCCTTGAAGATGAGCAAGGAATTCCGCGAAGAATATGAACAGAATGCGACTGTCCATCGCCTTGTCGATTTTGGCAAATCCCTGGAAGGATTGGTCCGCCATTCGTCGACCCATGCAGCCGGCGTCGTCATCTCGGCGGCTCCTGTCGACGACTATGTACCGGTCCAACATTCTAAGGAAGGCGATTTGACGACGCAGTACGAAAAGGACTTGGTCGAAGAACTGGGCTTGCTCAAGATGGACTTCCTAGGGCTGCGGACGTTGACCGTTATCGGCGATGCCGTCAAGATGATTCAAAAAGATCACGGCATCGATTTGGATATCAACGCCATTCCCTTGGATGACCCGGAAACGTGCCGGCTCCTGACGGGAGGCGATACGGCTGGTGTTTTTCAGATGGAATCCTCAGGCATTACCAACCTGGTCAAGGAACTGGCACCGAAGCATTTCGAAGATATGATTCCCCTCGTCGCCTTATACCGTCCGGGTCCTTTGGGCAGCGGCATGGTCGATGACTTCATTAAAGGCAGTCACGGCGAAAAGAAAGTCACTTATCTGCACCCACTGTTGGAGCCCATCCTCAAGGACACGTATGGCGTCATCCTTTACCAGGAACAGGTCATGCAGATTGCCTCGGTCATGGGCGGTTTCTCTCTGGGGCAAGCTGATTTGCTGCGCCGCGCTATGGGTAAGAAAAAGGAATCTATCCTAGTCGCCCAACGAGCTAATTTCCTAGAAGGGACACGGAAAAACGCCATTCCCGATGACATTGCCAACAAGGTTTTTGACCTCATGGTTTATTTTGCCGGATATGGTTTCAACAAGTCCCATTCGGCGGCCTATGCCTACGTAGCCTGGCAGACGGCGTACCTCAAGGCTCATTATCGGCCGGAATTCATGGCAGCAACCATGACCAGCATGATCAATGATGTCAGCAAAATCAGTTATTACGTCGCAGAATGTCGCCGTCACGGCGTTCAGGTCTTGTCGCCCGATGTCAATGTCAGCGTATCCATGTTCTCCGTCCAAGATGGGGCCATACGCTTCGGCTTGTCCGGCGTTAAGAGTGTCGGCGGCAATGCCATTGAGGCCATTGTCAAGGCCCGCGAAGAAGGCGGCCCGTTTACGTCGCTCGGCGATTTTTGCAGTCGTGTCGACTACCATATCGTCAACAAGCGGGCCTTGGAAAGCCTTATTAAATGTGGTGCCATGGATTCTTTTGGAAAGAAGCGGTCTCAGCTCATGGCTGTTATCGACCAGGCCATCGCTATGGGGTCTTTGAGCCAGAAAGACTATGCGTCGGGCCAGATGGGGCTCTTCGATGATGAGGAAACGGTCATGACGGAACTGGAATATCCCGATATCGAAGAATATCCTATTGAAATGCGCCTGGCTATGGAAAAGGAATATGATGGCTTCTATTTCAGCGGCCATCCCCTCAATAAATATAAGGATATCATGAAGAAATTGACGCCCTTGTCGGTCCTTTATGGGGAAGAAGGACGGCAATACGACGGCAAGATGATGCGGATTGGCGGCCTGATTACGGCCAAGAAACAGGTCATGACCAAGCGTAATGAGCAAATGGCCATTATCACGGTAGAAGACTTCACGCACACCGTGTCGGTCGTCGTCTTTCCTAAGACCTATGCCCGTTATCAGCAGGCTGTCGCCGTCGATATGGCCGTCTCTATCCGCGGCCGAGCCGACATTAATGACGATAGCATCCAAATCCTGGCAGAAGAAGTAACTCCATTAGACCAGGCAAAGGGAGAGGCCGCACAGCCTGCTGCCGTATCGCCGGCAGCAGCCCGCCAGGCTGGCGACTATTGGCATCCCGACATGGGTACGAAGTTGTTTATTAAGATTCCAGCTCATTTGGAACGGACCGATTTAGCTGGCCGCATCGGCCAGGTCCTGGAACAACATCCGGGACCGGTCAAAGTCTACTTCCACCTCATGGGAAGCCGTAAGACTATCTTGACTAATGAAAAATATTGGGTAGAAACGACAGAAGACCTGCGGCAAAAGCTGCAGGCCATGCTGGAACCGCGGTCTCTCGTCGTGCAGTAGGGGAGGCGGAACCTCTTGTCATTTTCCCGGATCGGCCATGATTTTAGCCAGGACGACGCGGTATTTATCATTGTATTTGCGCATACAGTCGTTGATTTCGCGGCGGATGCGGGCAATGTTTTCGACGTTGTATTCTTCTGGCGGCACGTGGATGTCGCAGATAATGTTCAAGCGGGCGTGGCCCGCCGTGATGCGCAGGTGGTCCGTGTGATAGCGGGGATACCTTTCGTGGACAATTTTATCCAGAACGTGGCGGACGTCGTTGATTTTGTGGATATCTGTGCAGAGAGGATCCATGTGGATGTTGACTTCCATGTGGTATTTATCCTGCAGTTCATCTTCCAATACGTCCAGCGAGGCGTGGACTTCAGCCAGGTCAGCCTTATCCGGGACTTCGGCGTGGATGGAACCGAACATGCGGCCCGGACCGTAGTCGTGGATGCGGATGTCGTGGACGCCGACGACGTATTTACATTTCAAGGCCGTATCGACGATGCCCCGGACGAGTTCCGGATCCGGCGCTTTGCCCAAGAGAATATTGATGACGTCCTTGGCGATGCCGTAGCCGGCGTACATGATCATCAAGCCAATGGCCGTGCCGGCAGCGGCGTCGATGGGCAAGGTCGTAAACTGCTGGGCAATGGTAGCGACCAAGACGCCTGTCGTGGCGATAGCATCGGTAATGCTGTCAGCAGCTGTCGCGTCGTTGACGCCAGAATTGATTTTTTTGCCAATATAACGATTATAGACACACATCCAGACTTTGACGGCGATGGAAACGATGAGAACGCCGAGGCTCCAATAGGAGAATTCCATTTCTTCCGGTTCAAAGAATTTTTCAATCGATGTTTCACACAGTTTGTAACCGACGACGAGGATGATGATGGAAATGGTCAGCGACGCCAAGTATTCAAAGCGGCCGTGGCCGAAGGGATGTTCCTTGTCTGGCGGCCGGTTGCTCAGTTTAGCACTGATGATGGAAATGAACGACGAGCCCATGTCCGTCAGGTTATTGAAGGCATCGGATAAGATACCGATGCTGTTGCTCATCATGCCGACGAGAAACTTGCTGACAAAGAGGAAGAGGTTACAAATAATACCTAAGATGCCGCCGAGGATACTGTATTGTTCACGGACGTGTTTGTCATCGGTATCCTCATAGTTCTTGATGAAGCGGCGAATAATGAATTCAATCATATAAAGTCACCCAGCTTTCTAATTCCCTTCATTATAGCAGAGATAGGGCAAGATACAAGTAATAACGAGAAAGAAATTGAGAATAAAAGAAATGCAAAAAAATCATAATATTATCGAAAATGGGAATGGTTATTGAGCGTTTTGCCGGGAAGAATTGCAATTACTTTATTTTTTTATATAATGGTATAGTGATTCCAATCAATAAGTTTATAAATTATATGACAGGGAGGACGTATGAATATACGAAAATTGCTTGTTTTTGATATGGATGGGACCATGTTTGACACGGAGCCTATTTCGTATCGCTGCTGGCGGGACGTGTCAGGACGGTATGGTTTTGACTTGGACCGCTCTGTGTTCGACCGCATGCTAGGACGGGATAATTTGCGCATCCGCGCTATTTGTGACGATGCCTTCGGAACGGATTATCCGTATGACGACATCTGCCGGGAAAAGGTGGCCTTACAGTTGGAATATTACCGCAGCCATGCTATTCCCATCAAGCCGGGCCTGCTCCACGTTCTGCATTACGCCCGGGAAGAAGGGATTACTTGTGCCGTCGCTTCGTCGTCACCGCGGACATTGATTGAATATTTATTAGATAAAACGGGTGTAGCTTCTTTCTTTTCCGTTGTTCAGAGTGGGGAAGAAGCGGCTCATGGCAAGCCAGATCCGGATGTATTCCTCCTGGCTTGCGATAAAGCCCGCGTTTCACCGGACCAGGCATTGGTATTGGAAGATTCAGAGAGCGGCATCTTGGCCGCCCATGCTGCGGGAATTCCGTCTATCTGGATTCCCGATTTAATTACCATTCCCAAAGACGTACAAGACCTGGCCTGGACATGTTGCCACAGCTTGGAAGAGGTTCCAGGACTGCTGGCGAAAGGGGATTCATAATATGACACAGACCAAGCGAAGCCGTTGGCTTTTGCTCATGACCGTATTTTTAGGAATGCTGGCAGCCATTGCACCGCTGTCGACGGATATGTATTTGCCAGCCCTGCCGTCGATGATGACGGCTTTTGGCGTGACGCCGTCTGTCATCCAGCTGACGTTGACGACCTCTATGACTGGTATGGCCCTGGGGCAGATTGCTGTCGGCCCTATCAGTGATGATAAGGGGCGCCGCTTGCCCTTAATGGTCGGTATGGCTATCTTTACCTTATCGACGGTTGGTTGTATCCTGTCTTCATCTATTGCCATTTTCCTTTTGTTCCGCTTCATCCAGGGCTGTGCCGGTGGCGCCGGTATTGTCCTGTCCCGGGCCATTGCCCGCGATATCTGCAAGGGCAGCGCTTTGACGCGGCTCTTTGCCATGCTCATGCTGGTCAACGGGATCGCGCCTATCCTGGCGCCAGTCATCGGCGGCCAGATCTTGCGCTTTGCGCCATGGGAAGGCATCTTCGTCCTCGTCGCCTTCGTCGGCCTGGCCTTGACCGCATCGGCCAGTATTATGCATGAAACACTGCCGCAACGGCGACGCATCTCTGGCGGTATGACGGCCAGCCTCAAAGGCTTTGCCGCTCTCTTCCGTCAGCCTTACTTCATGGGCCACTGCATCATGCAGTGCTTCAGCTTTGCTGCTTTCTTTTCCTATATTTCCGGGTCGTCCTTTGTCTTCCAG
The DNA here is from genome assembly GCF_020539865.1 of Megasphaera elsdenii. GTDB lineage: Bacteria > Bacillota > Negativicutes > Veillonellales > Megasphaeraceae > Megasphaera > Megasphaera elsdenii_A. The sequence continues at coordinate 89,101 of NZ_JAJBQV010000006.1, forward strand.
AACGTCTACGGCGTATCGGCCCAGACCTTCAGCTATATCTTCGGCGTCAACGGCATCGGCCTGATGATTGCCGGTGCGATTACGGGCCGCATGACAGGCCGCGTAGCTGACTGGAAGCTGCTCTGTGGGGCCTTAGTGCTGGCCGCTGTAGGCAGCGTTTTGCTGCTGGCCTCTTTCTGGTGGGCGTTGCCATTGCCCGTCGTTATCGTCATCTTATTCCTGACCGTATCGCCTTTAGCCATGATGAGTACTAGCAGTTTCTCCATGGCCATGCAGGACCAGGGGCGTAATGCCGGTAGTGCTTCGGCCCTCATCGGTTTCTTCTCCATGATCAGCGGGGCCGTCATGGCCCCAGTCGTCGGTATTGCCGGGGACCATACGGCCATCCCTATGGGCATCGTCATGGTCATCGGTGAAATTGGCGCCCTCCTGACCTTCTATGCCTTGATCTATCCGAGACATAAGGATAGTTTGTAGCATGGGGGTTGTAGAAGAGGGTTTAAATTTAAAACCATCCGCTAACCACTAACTGCTAGCCACTAACCACTTAAAATGGCTTGTCGCATATGCGGCAAGCCATTTTTTCATATATTCCGTGCGACGAGTTTTTCTAGCGGTTCATCTGGCCGCTGGAAGGGGATATCCGATTTCTGTGCCAAGTAATCCAGGGCGAAGCCCAGGCAGGTGGCGGCGCCGTAGGTCAAGCCGTCTTCGTCGAGGTCGAATTCAGGTGTGTGGTGATTGGCACCGCAGCCCTTTTCTTTGTTTTCGATACCCGTAAAGGTCAGGACGCCGGGATAGAGGCGGGACGTGATGGCGAAGGTCTCCGAAGCCATCCAGGGCGTACAGTCCGTCAGGGCATCAGCGCCGATATACTTTTCGACGGCCTTTTCGGCGATGGCGACGCAGACGGGATTGTTCTGGACTTCAAAGAGCGGTTCCGGCATGTGCAGGATATCGTAATGGCAGTCATAAGTCTGGCAGGCATTGGCCAGGATGTGCTTGAATTCTTCGTAGAAACGCTTGCCTGCCTGGTCATAGCTGAAGAAGCGGCACGTACCGGCAAAGGTCAGGCTGTTGGGAATGACGTTGAGAACATCGCCGCTGTGCAGGCTGCCGATGGAGAAGGTCAGACATTCCTTCGGCGGGACGGCCCGCATCCGCAGGGCCTGCATGTTGCCGTAGAAGTCATGGAAGCAGTCAATCGGGCTTTCGGCCAGGTCCGGCCGGGAACCGTGGCCGCCGTGGCCGTCGATGCGGATTTCAAAGCCGAAGCCGCCGGCCATGGGCGCGTCGTGGCAGATAGCGATTTTGCCTGCCGGGATGTCCCAGCGGACGTGGGTCGCATAGCAGGCGTCGATATGCCAAGGGCTTTCCCTTTCTAAATAGCGCAGGAGATATTCCAAGGGTCCAGATTCTTCTTCGCCCCGTTCAAACATGAAGACGACGGTACCGTCCCACTGGTCTTTCCAATGCTGCAGGCATTTTGCGGCCATGAGCTGCATAGCCATGTGGCCGTCATGACCACAGGCATGCATGACGCCGGGATTCTGAGAGCGGCAGACACGCGGGCACGATAAGTTCCGTTCGCCTTCTTCGATGGGCAAGGCATCGACGTCGGCCCGTAAGAGCAGCGTCTTGCCAGGTCCTTTGCCGTCAATCCAGGCGATAAGGCCGCCTTTGTCGACTAGGCGATAAGAAATGCCATATTCCTCCAGCTTTTTGGCAATATAGGCCAGCGTCTGGTCTTCTTGTTTGGATAGTTCCGGATGTTCGTGAAAATGACGGCGCAAGGCGACGAGCTCACCTTGTCCTTTGCGTACTTCTTCAAGAATATCGATCATCTTTGCTTCCCCCTCTGTATCATTCTTCAATCCCTATGCGGGCGGCGATGCCCCGGTCAAAGGGATGCTTGATTTTCTTGATTTCTGAGACGTAATCGGCTAAGTCCAGCAGTGTCGGACTGGGGTCTCGGCCAGTCAGGACGACTTCCGTAGGGGCCGGTTTTTCCTTTAAGAAATGGATGACCTCTTCTTCTGGGACGAGGCCCAGGGCGCAGGCGCCGACGAGTTCGTCACAAACGGCCAGGTCGGGATGATACGCTTCACAGAAAGCCCGGACTTTTTGCAACAGTGCCGTCTGGGCTTCACAGGTGGCCTGTTTTTCAGCGGCTGTCATCTGGAAAGTGAATTTCAGGATTGCTTTTCCCCGCAGGACTGTGACCTGCGGCAGAGCCTTGAGAGCCGTCAGTTCTCCTGTCGGCCGGCCCTTGAGGAACTGGGCGAAAAGAACCTTGCCGCCCCGGCCGGCACAGCGCAGGACCAGGCCTAAGGAGGCCGTCGTCTTGCCCTTGCCGTCGCCGCAATATATATGTATTAAACCCGTGTTCATCCTATCACCTCTCATTTAATAATTGACCATGTAGCGGGCGCCCCACGTGGTCGCCCCTACAATGGTGATACGAATCGTAGGGGCTTGCACGTGTTTGACAATAGGCATCGTACGGATTCACGACCGGCATACAACGGCAGTACGAATCGTAGGGGCTTGCACGTGGCAAGCCCGCTTCCGGATATGTTGGATTCCTGTTGTCTTTGTATTATGGCCATTCATTCATTGTCCGCCTTACGGGGTTTATTATACCATAAATCAAAAAAGAGCAGGTAGTGGTCAGGCCCATTCATTCGTGATATAATATAACATCAGTTAATTTTTTTAGAAAGGAAGGCCGGGAAGATGGAAGAACGAGCCCGTCAGCTATTGACAGCTTTAGAGGATGCAGGCTTTGAAGCCTATATCGTCGGCGGTGCCGTGCGTGACCTGCTCATGGGGAAAACTCCGCACGACTATGATATCGCTACCTCTGCCCGGCCTGATGATATTCGGGCCATCGCCGCCCAAGAGGACTGGCATACTGTCGAAATCCATGGCGAAGCCTTTGGTATCGTCGTCGTCGTCATTGCCGGACAGACTTTTGAAGTCGCGACCTTCCGCGGTGAGGCCTATGGCGAGGATAGCCACCGGCCGGATACGGTCTGGTATGCGGATACTCTGCGCGAAGACGTCCTGCGCCGTGATTTCACGGTCAATGCCATGGCCATGGATTGCCGCGGCGATATTTACGATTACGTCGGCGGCCAGAAAGATTTGCGCAAGAAGCGCTTAGTCACTGTCGGCGACCCGGTCCGCCGCTTCCAGGAAGACGCCTTGCGTCTGTTCCGGGCCTGCCGCTTTGCGGGACAGCTCGATTTCATGGCTTCGAAGGAACTCATCAAAGCCATGCCCAAGGCTTTTGGCCGCGTTCCTGGCCTGTCCCTGGAACGGGTCGTCAACGAAATGGACCGCCTTATGGTCACGCCAGCAGCGTACCGGGGACTGGACATCCTTGTCCGCACGGGACTCTGTGCCTGCTCGTGCCGCCAGAAAGTGAACGGTTGTTATGAAGCCGTCCCGATACTGCCGGAATTGAGCCACCTGCCCGAGACGCCGCAGTCGAAACCATTCCATCTCTTTGATGCCTGGGTACACACTTTGGCGACCGTTGCCAACACGATGCCAGATCTGACCATCCGATATGCGGCATTGTTTCACGATATTGCCAAAGGACTGCCCGGTATCCGCGGCGTCCATAAAGGCCGTTATACCGATTATGGCCACGATGCCAAGGGGGCAGAACTGTCCGAAGCCATCTTGCTGCGCTGGCACAAGAAACCGGCTTTTGCCCAGCGCGTGGCTTGGTTGGTCAAGACGCATATGAAATTTCATTTCTTTGCCAATACAGCCGAAGGCGACGTCGAAAAGTGGCTGCGTCATGAAGCCCTCGATGGGCCTTTCCATCGGACTGCAGAACTCGTCGAAGCTGTCGGTCAGGCTACAGCCGTTGCCTGCGGTGATATTTTAGGCTGCGGTCACGCCGATGCCAGCACGGAAGGGACGGAATCCTTCGGGGCCTATATGGCCATGCTGGCTGCGGCCATGCCAGTCAGTACCAAAGACCTGCACTATGACCGGCGGATTCCTGACACGTGCGGCCGCCGCACTGGCGATTGCCTGCGGATCCTTTTAAAACGGGTCCAGAATCAGGACCTGGAAAACGATGCCGATGTACTGGCAGAGGCAGCCCGACGCTGGATGAAGCGCCATGAAGGGGAAGGGCATCATGAATAAAAATGAAAAGAACCTGACCCATCGTATTTGTAGCCGCATGGTCATTTGCATGGGCATCTTGGCATTCATCGGCTTTTGCACCGTTGCCCGCTTATTTGTAGAACAAGTTATCAGGCATGAAAAACGGGTAGCAGAAGCGCAAGAGCAGACGCAGGTAGAACGAAACCTGCAATCGCCGCGGGGCATGATCCTCGACCGCAACGGCAAGGTCCTGGCCATCAGCGAGATGTCCAAGTCCCTCTATGCCGACCCGACCATGCTCAATGAAGACCCGGCCGTGGTAGCCGATTTATTGGCGCCTTATCTCCGCATCCCAAAGGATGAAATCGAACGGCGCCTAAAAGAAGATACAGCCTTCATTTGGCTCGACCGCCAGATGGATCACGAAAAATATGAAGCCGTCGAAGCGGTCATTAAGGAAGAAAAGCTGCACGGCTTGGCATTCCGCGATGAAAACCGCCGTTTCTATCCGAATGGTTCGATGGCTGCTCAGGTCATCGGCTTTGTCGGCGAAAATGACCACGGCCTAGAAGGCATCGAAATGATGCTGGATGATGAAATACGCGGCAGCAAACAGACTTTCCGCCTGCAGACCGATAACCATAATATCCCTGTCTTTTCGTCCGCCTTGGAACGGATCCTGCCCAATAAAGAGCGGTCCGTCTGCCTGACTTTGGACAGTACTATCCAGTATGTCGCCGAAAAAGGCTTGGATGGCATTATGGCCCGCAGTCATCCTTTCGGGGCTTCGATTATCGTCATGAATCCCAAGACTGGCGAAATCCTGGCTATGGCCAGCCGGCCGACGTATGATCCTAATAATTATAGCAAGGGCAATAAAGAAGCTTACAAGAACCGGGCTGTCGTCAATGTCTACGAACCGGGGTCGACTTTTAAGCCGCTCATGGCGGCTGCCGCCTTGGATTCAGGAAAATGGCATATTGGTGATGTTTATCACGACACGGGTTCTGTCCGCGTCGCCGATCGGACCATTCACAACTGGGACAACAAGGGCATGGGCGACGTGACCTTGCGGGAAATCATTATGTATTCCATCAATACCGGTATGGCCCACGTCGCCGTGACAACAGGCGGCAAGACGCTGACCACTTATGCCCAACGCTTTGGCTTCGGGACGATTACGGGCATCGAATTGTCAGGCGAACAAGAGGGAATCTTGTTCGACCCCGATAAAATGTCCATCGTCGATACGGCTACTATGGGCATTGGTCAAGGCATTGCCGTCACGCCCCTTCAGATGGTACAGGCGTTCAGCGCCATTGCCAATGAAGGACACATGATGAAGCCGTTCTTGGTCAAAGAAATGGATAATCCTGACGGTTCTATTTACCAAAAGACAGAACCCAAAGAAGTGGGACAGCCTATCAATGTCGGGACGGCTGAAACGATCAGCAAGTTCATGGGCGAAGAAGTCGCCATCGGTGGCGGCCAAAGCGCCAAAATCGAAGGCTATCGCTTTGGCGGCAAGACCGGGACGGCCCAGAAGAAGACGGAAGACAGCACGGGCTACGCCGAAGGCCAGTATGTCGGTTCCTTCATCGGCTTTGGCCCCTTGGAAGACCCGCAGTTCCTAGTCCTCATCGTCGTCGATGACCCAAAAGGCGTCTATTACGGGGCTCAGGTCGCGGCACCGGTCTTTAAGGAAATGATGACCGAAATCGTCCGCATGAAAGGTATCCGTCCGACAGAAGAGGTGAACCAGAAACCGCTAGGTCCCGTCAGTACGACACGGGCTCACACAATCCCGCCCGTCCATATTTCCAGCGATGGCGTCCTCATGCCGTCCTTCATCGGCTGGAGTACGAGGGAAGTCAACGATTGGCTCAATGAAGCGGGCTTAGGCTTTGTCCCAAAGGGGATGGGGAAAGCCGTTCAGCAATCGCCGCAGGTGGGCAGTTATGCACCGCAAGGCAGCAATATCACCGTTATTTTTAAACGGAATCCATAGAACAACAGGGGGAACTTATTTATGCAATTACTCAACGGCCGGGAAGTGGCCGCATTTCATCGCGAACGGGTGGAACGCCGCCTGGCCGATATTCAGGAAGAACTCCATATCCAGCCGGAATTGGCCATCATCCTCGTTGGAGATGATGCGCCGTCGGCTATGTATGCCAGATCCATGCAGAAGACGGCTTGGGCTGTCGGCTTGAAGGCAGAAATCTATCAGGAACCGGCTTCAGTCAGTGAAGTAGAAATCTTATCGCTTATCGATAAGCTCAATGAGCAGGCTTCTGTCTTCGGTATCTTACCTATGATGCCCTTGCCGCGCCACTTGAACAGCCAGCGTATCATTGACTGCATCGACCCGAAGAAAGACGTCGATGGCCTGACCGATGTCAATATTGCCCATTTATATACGGGACGACCGGGATTCGTTCCCTGTACGCCGCGGGCAGTCATTGCCATCCTCGATTATTATCATATTTCTCTGAGTGGTAAAGAGGTAGCCATCATCGGCCGCAGCAATGTCGTCGGGAAACCGCTGGCCCAGCTCTGCCTGAACCGTAATGCCACGGTCACTCATTGTCATACGCGCACGAAGGACCTGAAAGCCGTCTGCCGCCGGGCAGACTTGGTCATCGCCGCTGCCGGGAGAGCCGGCTTAGTGACAGGCGATATGATAAAACCCGGCGCTGTAGTCATCGATGTCGGCATCAACCGCGTCGATGGCAAGACGGTCGGCGACGTCGCTTTTGATGAAGCGGCCGCCGTGGCCGGGGCCGTGACACCCGTGCCGGGCGGTGTTGGTGCCGTGACGACGATGATGGTACTGGAAAACGTCGTCTGCGGCATCGCCCGGACAGAAACTATTTTATAAAAGTGAGGGAGTAATCTATGCATATCTTAGATAATTTCATGATTCATTATTTACGCCGTTTCGATAAACATTGCTTTACCGTACAACTGCATGATAAGACCTATACCATTGGTGAAGGCCAGCCGCTGTTCAACGTCATCATCAACAAAGACATTCCGAAAAAGGAATTGCTGGCATCGACGTCGCTGGCACTGGGCGAAGCCTACATGCGGAAAGATATCGAAATCAAGGGGGATTTGTTCACCGCTCTTCGTTGCTTCTTATCCCAGACGGGCCAGTTCTCGCTGGATAAATCCTTGTTCAAACGCATCCTCTATCCGTCGGAATCGAAATCAGCCCAGAAGAAGCAAGTTTCGTCTCACTACGATTTGGGGAACGATTTCTATGCCAAATGGCTCGATCCGTCTATGAGCTATTCCTGCGCATACTTCAAGCATGAAGACGACAGCCTTGAACAGGCACAGCATAATAAAATCCACTATATCTTGGAAAAACTCTACCTCAAAGAAGGCATGACTCTCCTCGATATCGGTTGCGGCTGGGGGTATTTGCTCATCGAAGCTGCTAAGAAATATGGTGTCAAAGGGTATGGCTGCACGCTCAGTAAGGAACAGTGGAAAAAAGGCCAAGAACGCATTGAAAAATTAGGCCTTCAGGATTTAGTCCAGATCGACCTCATCGATTACCGCGACCTCATTGCTGAAGGACGTCAGTACGATCGCATCGTCAGCGTCGGCATGTTGGAACACGTCGGCCGATCCAATTATCCGCTGTACATGGAAACGGCTAGCCATCTCCTGAAAGACGGCGGTATGTTCCTCCTTCATTACATCAGCGGCCACGATGAAAGCATCGGCAACCCGTGGATGCGTAAATACATCTTCCCGGGCGGAACGCTGCCGTCGCTCCGTGAAGTCGTCAGCCTCGCTTACGACGATGATTTCCAGGTCATCGATGTCGAAAGCCTGCGCCGCCACTACTATAAGACCCTTATGTGCTGGTTCAATAACTTCCAGAACGTCCGCGATGAAGTTATCGCTGCCCGTGGAGAAGAATTTGCCCGCATGTGGGACCTTTACCTCTGCGGTTGCGCCGTATCCTTCTACATCGGCAACATCGACATCCATCAGATTCTCATGACCAAAGGGACAAAGAACGACCTGCCCATGACACGTTGGTACTAATTCCAATGTTACTGCAAACTTAATACTCAAAAAGGGGCCTTGCATGAAGCTTTTTGCCATCATGCAAGGCCCTTTTCTCTTTAATGTTTGAGGCGATTGTTTTCAACTTCAAACTCAAAAAAAGGGTCTGCCTTCGTGAGACAGTTTCTTTTTCTATATGCGTGTAAAACGTATAACTACAACCATTATGATGATAAAATAGCATAAATAGTATGCTTGACTTTTATATCTATAACGGCTATACTAAAAGTACAGAAAGCGTTAAACGTTATACGAATCACGGATGCATTATCTTTGAATAGTAGAAAAGGGGAGTTTTTCTTATGATTAAACAGATCGTGAAAACCTTAGACGGCAACGAAGCTACGGCTGACGTTGCGTATAACTTTACTGAAGTCGCTACGATTTACCCGATTACTCCGTCATCGCCGATGGCAGAACACGTCGACGTCTGGTCAGCTAATGGCCGCAAGAACCTCTTTGGCCAGCCCGTCAAATTAGTTGAAATGCAGTCCGAAGCTGGCGCTATCGGTGCCGTTCACGGCGCTTCGGAAACGGGCAGCCTCTGTTCGTCCTTTACGGCATCGCAAGGCCTGATGCTGATGATTCCGGTCATGCACCGCCTGTCCGGTGAATTGAAACCAGTCGTCCTGCATATCGCCGCCCGTACGGTAGGGACCCACACCATGTCCATCTTCGGCGACCATTCCGATGTCATGGGCTGTCGTAATACGGGCTGGGCTATGCTCTGTAGTGCCAGCGTTCAGGAATGTGCTGACTTGGCAGCTGTGGCCCATCTGTCGACTATCAAAGACCGCGTGCCATTCATGCATTTCTTCGACGGGTTCCGCACATCCCACGAAATCCAAAAAATTAAAATGCTTCCAGCTGAAGAATTGGGTAAGCTCATCGACCGCGATGCCCTCTATCATTTTAAACACACTGGCCTGAATCCGGAACATCCGGTCATGCGCAGTACCGTTACCAATCCGGACATGTTCTTCCAGTCCCGCGAAGCCAATAACCTTTGGTACCAGCGACTGCCTTATATCGTCCAGGACTATATGGACCAGATTAGTGAATTGACAGGTCGTCCGTATCACCTCTTCGATTATTACGGCGCTCCTGACGCAGAACACGTCGTCATCGCCATGGGTTCTGTCACCGGTGCTATCCAGGAAACGATTGACAAACTTTGTAAAGAAGGCAAGAAAGTCGGTTTCATCCAGGTGCACCTCTACCGGCCATTCTCGCTGGAACACTTCATGAAGGCCATGCCTGACACAGTCCGCACGATTACCGTCATGGACCGCACGAAGGAACCGGGCGCTTTAGGTGAACCGCTTTATGAAGACGTCTGCGCTGCTATATCCCACGTCAAACAGGACGTCACCGTTCTGGCCTGTCGCTATGGCTTGTCGTCGAAAGACGTACCGCCGGCATCGATTAACGCCGTCTTCACCAACATGGATTCGCTCCAGCCAAAGAACCACTTCACGCTGGGTATCATCGACGATGTTACCCATCATTCCCTGGCCGACGTACCGATTACCGTCGACACCGAAGGGACTATTAGCTGTAAGTTCTGGGGCTTTGGCTCGGATGGTACCGTTGGCGCCAACAAGAACTCTATCAAGATCATCGGCGACAACACGGATATGTACGTCCAGGCTTACTTTGAATACGATACGAAGAAATCCGGCGGCGTCACTAAGTCGCACTTGCGTTTTGGTAAGAAACCGATCCGGGCTACGTACTATATCAAAGCGGCGGACTTCCTGGCCTGCCATAAACAGGCGTACATGGGTACCTACGATATTGTTAGTGAAATCAAGGACGGCGGCATCTTCCTGCTCAACTGCAGCTGGGATAAAGACGACGTCGCCAACCACCTCAGCAATAAAGTAAAACGTCAGCTCGCTGCTAAGCACGTCCGCTTCTATATCATCAATGCGACCAAGATTGCCGAAGAAATCGGCCTGGGCAGCAACCGTACCAATACGGTCCTGCAGGCAGCTTTCTTTAAACTGGCTAACATCCTGCCCATCGACGACGCTGTGAAATACATGAAAGACGCCATCGCTAAGACCTATCTGGCCAAAGGCGAACAAGTCATCGCCATGAACCAGGCTGCTGTCGACCGCGGTATTTCGGATATCGTCGAAGTCACTGTATCGGAAGCATGGAAAGACTTGCCGTCTGATCCCATCGTCGAAGATACCCGTGATATTCCGGACTTCATCAAGAAGGTCGTTGAACCGGCTAACTTGCAGCTCGGCGATACCATCCCGGTCAGTGAATTCGTCCCCTATGCCGACGGTTCCTACCCCTTGGGCACGACGCAATATGAAAAACGCGGCATCGCGTCGACCGTTCCTGAATGGGATTTGGAAAAATGCGTCCAGTGTAACCGCTGCTCCTTAGTTTGCCCGCACGCCGCTATCCGTCCGTATCTGGTAACGGCTGATGAAAAGGCCAAGGCTCCGGCTGACTTCAAGACCAAGAAAGCCATCGGCAAGGGCCTGGAAGACTATGAATTCCGCATCCAGGTTTCGCCGCTCGACTGCTACAGCTGCAGTGCCTGCGTCAATGCCTGCCCGGCGAAGGCCTTGACCATGAAACCGCTGGAAACGCAGCGTCATGAAAGCGCCGACTGGGATTATGCCCAGACACTCCCTGAAAAACACACGACTCTCGATAAATTCTCCGTCAAGGGAAGCCAGTTCCATCAGCCCCTCCTCGAATTCAACGGCGCCTGTGCAGGCTGTACGGAAACGGCATACATGAAGATCCTGACCCAGCTCTTCGGGCCGCGTATGATTGTCGCCAATGCTACGGGCTGTACCCAGGCTTGGGGCTCGGCAATGCCAAGTATTCCGTACACGACGAACTGCGAAGGCTTCGGGCCGGCCTGGTCGAACTCCGTTTTTGAAGACAACGCAGAATTCGCCCTCGGCATGTCCCTGTCCATGGAACAGCAGCGCGAGGCCATCCGCATCAAATCGGAAGAACTCTTGGGCCTGACAGATGGGGCCCTCCACGACGCTATCAAAGCCTGGATCGATTCCATTGGCGTTGCTAACGAAGGCGAAGTCACAGAAGGCATCAGCCGGACGTACATCAAAGAATTGATGGCGGCTCATCTCACTGGCCGGGCTGCGGACTTGCAGAAAGAAATCCTGGCTCATAAAGAACACATCATCAAGAAGACCATCTGGATGTATGGCGGCGACGGCTGGGCTTACGATATTGGCTACGGCGGCTTGGATCACGTCCTGGCTATGAATGCCAACGTCAATATCATGCTTGTCGACACGGAAGTCTACTCCAACACAGGCGGTCAGTCGTCGAAAGCCACGCCAATCGGTGCTGTCGCTCAGTTTGCTGCGTCGGGCCGCAAGTTCAATAAGAAAGACTTGGGCCGCCTGCTCATGACTTATGGCCACATCTACATCGCTCAGGTCGCTCTTGGTGCCGACCCGAACCAGCTCATCAAAGCCATTAAAGAAGCAGAAGCCTACAATGGTCCGTCTATCATCATCGCCTATGCACCGTGCATCAACCACGGCATCAAAGGCGGTATGGGCAATGCCCAGCACGAAATGAAACGTGCCGTAGACTGCGGTTACTGGCATCTCTACCGTTATAACCCGTTGCTCAAGAAGGAAGGAAAGAACCCCTTTATCCTGGATTCCAAAGAACCGCAGCAGTCGTTCCGCGAATATCTCATGGGCGAAACGAGATATGCCGCTTTGACGAGAACCTTCCCGGACATTGCAGAAGAACTCTTTGCCAAAGCTGAAGAATTTGCTAAGAAGAAATACGAAACTTATAAGGAATTGGCTGATAAATAAGTAAAACACGCTAATGCCATATACACACCCGGAAACAGGGCTGCTGAAAAAGCAGCCCTGTTTTCGTACCTTCGGACTCAGCTGCGGCAGAGCCGCGACAGACTTAAAAGACGACATGGCCTCGGGAAGCCTTCGGCTCGTGGGAAGAACCCCACCGCCGCAAGCGGTACCTCCCCTTCGCAGGGGAGGCAATGTGTCTTTTAAATCCCCCTTTTTTTATGATAAAATAAAAGAAAAAAGCAGGTGATAGTGTGAAGAGAATATGGCTCATCCGTCATGGCGAAAGCATTGCCAATGCTGGCGAGGCGACGCAGGATCATCGCAATATTCCTTTGTCAGAATTGGGCCTCAAACAAGCCCAGTCTCTGGCATTACAGATTCCTAAGAAGCCAGATCTGATCGTCACGTCGCCCTATCTTCGGGCGCAGCAAACGGCGATGTATACAATCGGGCGATTTCCCGATACGGTGACGGGGATTTGGGATTGCGTCCACGAATTTGTGTATTTGGCACCGGCCACGTGTGTCGGGACGACGTCGCAGCAACGGCGGCCGCGAGTCATCAATTATTGGCGCAAACTCGACCCAGATTACATCGACGGCGAAGGGGCTGAAAGTTATCGCCAACTCATCGGACGCATTGAACGGACCTTATCTTTGCTGCAGCGGCGGCCGGAACAATTCATTTTGGTCTTTACGCATGCCCAGTTTATCCGCAACCTGCTCTTGGTCTATGGAAATCCGGGCAGGCCTGTAGAAGAATACATGGCCGCTTTCCGTCGCAGCCGCCCGGTCCATAATGGACAGATTGTGGAAATTACCATGTAAAGGAGGACACGTGATGGAATTACAATATGGCTCGAATAAGATTTGGATGGAAAATGAAGCAGGGACGGTTGTAGCCGAAGTAGACTTTGTGGAACGGGAAGACGGCAATTATGACATCGTCCATACCTTTGTCGACGACAGCCTGCGAGGCCAAGGTGCTGCAGCTAAACTCGTCAAGGCTGCAGCCGATGAAATCCGGCGGCGTCATAAAAAAACGGCTACCAGTTGTTCCTATGCTGATGCCTGGTTCCGCCGCCACAAGGATGAACAGGATTTGTTAGGATAGCTTCAAACTCAAAAAAAGGCTTGTCGTTGTGCGATAAGTCTTTTTTTGTCCGTAATTCTTATTATTGTTTAAATTGTTATAATGTAATATTATACAGCACTTTACAATTTTTACGCCACCTCGGAAGTTGACGAAGCTAGTTTACACAAGACCTGAACTAAGTCCGTTGGATTTTTTGTGGTTTGGGCCTTAGCGACCAAAGTGCAAAAAAATATTTCACGCTGTATATGCCAGCTTATATGGCTTCGCAGCTCCTGCGGACTGGCGTTTTGGTACTTTGCAAAATGCTCGTCCAGATACGGTA
>NZ_JAJBQV010000060.1 GCF_020539865.1 Megasphaera elsdenii
GGTTGTTGCTGTATTGGCACATCTCCCGTAGCATTGCATATTCTTCTTTGGAAAGATTTCTGATGACATTTGATTGAGTAAGATACATATTTTCACCTCCTTTTTATTATATGATTATTGTATGGCAAATAGTGATGGTTTCCAAGATGAGTTACAGCGTTTTTGTGCTTTTTACGGGCATTGAACTCGCTCAAGCACCGCCATTCATCCCCCACCTAAGAGGTGAGAGTCTTCTGGCGGGGCTTAAGCGATAAATACAAGCGCATTTACGACAATATGGTCCCCCTTATCGCCGCATCATATCGCCTGCTGTGACGTCAGGATGATGATATTGGTCTTCTGAAAGAATCTGTTTTCCATGGACGGTGACCGCCTGCTGGGGACACCAGTGGACACAGGCCAGGCAATGGCTGCAATGAGAACCTATAATTGCCTGCTTAGCTGTACAAATAATATTACTGACTGGACAGATACGGGCACAAAGGCCGCAGGCAACACAGCGTCTCCCATCGACAGACGGCGTCAGCCAGCGTTCTCCGGCATGGCGGATCGGCCCCAGATTCATGAGCCACGCCGACAGCGACGAATGGATGGCCGTCACATCCTGAACCTGCCTGTGTATCTTATCTGCCGCATTCAGGATCAGCTCATCAGCATGGTCCAGACGGTTTACATTATAGCGGATGTGGCGCCGCGAGGCGACGGTACTATTGGCAATCATCGGCAGGACAGCTCCATAAGACAAGGCACAATGCTGATGCCGCAGGAGATGATTCATCGTCTTAAGCGCCCGGCCAGCCGTACTGCCACAAGTGGCAATACCGTAAAAATAGGTTGATTTTTGGAATCGGACCTGTCTGACAAAATCCAGTACGGGTTGGGGAAGATCCCCGAAATAGACGGGAAAGACAAAGCCAATGATGCGATCCTGGATGCGCCGGCACCGTTCATGGATTGCCGAAATCGGCACGGCCGTATCGCCAGTCAGTTCAGCTAGTTTCTTGGCCACATATAATGAATTTCCCGTTCCTGAAAAGTAAAGAATCATAAGGCTCACCTCAGAGACCGCACTGCCCGTTTCCGCGGCAGGCGGACGGTATTTTACATTCATTATATCATGAAACGCTGTCATTTGTCTTAATACATTTGTCTTTACACGTAACCGCGCTCGCAAAGGCTGACGAAAGTCCCGTCGCCGATGATGATATGGTCGAGGACGGGGATTTCCATGATCTGGCCGGCATCGGCAATACGCTGGGTCACGACGATGTCTTCGTGGCTCGGCTCCGGGTTGCCTGACGGATGGTTATGGACTAGGACGACGGCTGCCGCATTGTAACGCAAGGCATAGCGGAAGACTTCCCGCGACTTGGCCAGACTGGCATTGATCGTGCCGATAGTCAAAGTCCGATAAGCGATGAGCTGGTTCTTCGTCGATAAATAGACGGCGCCGAACTGTTCTTGCGGCAAAAAGCGCAAATCTTCCATGACATAGTCAGCAATGGCCCGAGGCGTACTGAAATCAGGCGCTGCTTCTTTGACATGCTGCCGTGAAATACGCCGTCCCAGCTCGACGGCAGCACAGACCGTGACGGCCTTGTCTGTCCCGATGCCGGGGATCTGGCAGAGATCGCCGACGCTGGTATCGCTGAGATAACAAACATTTTCCCCCGGCAGGGAATGAAGGACTTGTCGCGACACATCGAGGACAGATTGTCCCTTGGTACCCGTCCTCAAGAGAATCGCCAGCAAATCCTGGTCGGTCACAGCCGATGGGCCGTGACGGAGGAATTTTTCCCGCGGTTTCTCACAAACAGCGAGGCTGCGGAAAGAATCGCTCATACATGGACCTTGGCCTTGTGGAATAACTTGCATACCTGGGACAAGGGCAGGCCGACGACGTTGGTATAGGAACCGTTGATCTTATCGACAAAAGCCGCTGCCCGGCCCTGTATGCCATAGGCACCGGCTTTATCCAGCGGTTCCCCCGATGCGACATAGGCTTTGATTTCCTTTTCGCTGAGCCGGCGGAACCAGACTTTCGTTTCGACGACCTTCGTGTATTCCTTATGACCATTGATCAAGGCAATGCCCGTATAGACGAAGTGCTTCTTTCCGGACAAAGCGCGGAGCATCTCCATGGCAGCCGCTTCATTGCGGGGCTTGCCCAACATTTCCCCATCAATGGCGACAATCGTATCGGCGCCGAGGACCCACTGGCCAGGGAATTTTCCGGCTACATCGCGGGCTTTGCCCAGCGCTTGGGCCTGGACGTATTTTTCCGGATCCTTCTTCTTCGGCGATTCTTCACTGTACGTACTCGGATTGACCATATAGGCGACGCCGATTTGCGTCAACAGTTCGCGGCGGCGAGGCGAACCAGAAGCTAAGATAAGCATGTAATAATCCCTCCTAAATTATTGAAGATGACGAAAGAGGATGGCTGCCAAGATGACGCCGATGATGCTGAGCATATTCGGAGCCAGATGGATGCCAAACTGCAATTCCATGAGATAGAGATTGAAGTGGATGTTCTGGATATTCAAGATTTCATAATGCTGCGTCAAGGCCGGCAAGATTCCCTTCAGGGCCGGGACCGCATACAGAGCTTCCCCGACAATCCCGCCGAGGATACCGCCGACAATGAGAAAGATAAAAAAGAACAGCACGCTGTGTGAACCAGGTGTTTTCATGGACTACCTCCATTATACACGAAAGATACGAAAGGGCCGCCCTTTCTCATGAAATTCTAATCCATTCTGAGAAAGGCAGCCCCTTTTTTAATAAATGACCTTATTTATTTTTCTTTTTCTGCATCTTAGCCCAAGTATCACGAAGGCCGACGATGCGGTTGACGACCAGGTGGTCTGCCGTCGTATCGGGATCAATGACGAAATACCCTTGGCGCAGGAACTGGAACTTATCGCCTACATGGTAAGAAGCCAAAGCCTTTTCAGCCTTGCTGTGGTATACATCGAGGCTGTGGGGATTGATCTGGTCGAGGAAATCCTTACTTTCCCCTTCTTCCTCGCTGCCATCGTCCTTCAAGAGATAGTCATAGACGCGGGTTTCGACATCGACAGCATCTTCCGCGTTAACCCAGTGCAAGGTCCCTTTGACCTTGCGATTGGCGTTGGCGCCGCTGCCGCTCTTGCTTTCCGGATCGTACGTGCAGTGCAGTTCGACGATGTTACCATCTTCATCTTTAATGACTTCTTCACACTTAATGATGTATGCATATTTAAGGCGGACTTCCTTCCCCGGAGCCAGGCGGAAGAATTTCTTAACCGGTTCTTCCATGAAGTCATTGCGTTCAATATAGAGGTTCTTGCTGAACGTCATTTCGCGAGTTCCCATAGCTTCATTTTCCTGGTTGTTGTCAGCCATCATCGTTTCCGTCTTGCCGTCAGGATAGTTGGTGATGACGACCTTGATCGGGTCGATGACCGTCATCAAGCGCGGTGCTTTCATCTTCAAGTCTTCACGGATGCAGTATTCCAAGAGGGAAATATCGACCATGCTATCTGCCTTGGCGACGCCGATGCGTTCGCAGAAGTCGCGGATCGATTCCGGCGTATAACCGCGGCGGCGGATACCGGAAATCGTCGGCATACGGGGATCATCCCAGCCGCTGACGATGCCCTTTTCGACGAGGAGGCGCAGTTTGCGCTTGCTCGTAATCATATTGGTAACATTCAAGCGGGCGAATTCAATCTGCCGCGGTTTCTGGCCTTCCGGATCGTCCCAATCTTCGAGGACCCAGTTGTACAGCGGACGATGGGCTTCAAATTCCAACGTGCAAATAGAATGGGTAATGCGTTCGATGGCGTCCGATACGGGATGAGCAAAGTCGTACATCGGATAGATACACCATTTGTCGCCGGTCCGGTGATGCGGAGCATGGACGATACGGTAAAGGACGGGATCGCGCATGTTGAGGTTCGGGTTGGCCATATCGATTTTGGCGCGCAAAACCTTTTCACCATCAGCGAACTTGCCGTTTTTCATATCTTCAAAGAGCTGGAGATTTTCTTCGACACTGCGGTTACGATACGGACTTTCCTTCCCTGGCGTATTGAACGTGCCGCGGTATTCACGGATTTCGTCACTCGACAAATCGTCGACATAGGCCTTGCCCAGGCGGATCAGCTTCTTAGCGTACTCATAGAGCTTATCGAAATGGTCCGACGCATAGAACATGCGGTCGTCCCAGTCAAAGCCGAGCCATTTGACATCGCGTTTAATCGATTCTACATATTCCGTATTTTCTTTCGACGGATTGGTGTCGTCAAAGCGGAGATTCGTTATGCCGCCATATTTCTTGGCAATGCCGAAATTCAGGCAAATCGACTTAGCGTGGCCGATGTGGAGATAGCCATTCGGTTCCGGCGGAAAACGGGTGTGGACCCGCTTGCCATATGTATTCTTCTCGTTGTCTTCATCGATAATAGTTTCAATAAAATTTTTGGTCGTTTCGTTATCCATCGATGTATCTCCCTTTCATATATGTATAAATGCCTTCAATATCACATTATACATTGATTTGTTCCTACTTTGCAACCATTTCATACGGATTTAGGGAAAAAGTGATGTCCACTCGCAATGGAATATACGGCTAAAATTGCAACGAGTAATGGTATCTCTCCCTCGGACTTCCCACGGGAAGCCCCTACAATTTGGCCACAGGGCATGTGTTTTTACAAGTAGCGAACATCCCCTACGCATATGGCCGTTGGCTTTTTTGCGGCCTGCGACTGGCTGCCTGGCGGACTGCGTTTATTTCACAAAGAGGATAGTCATCCTTCAGTGGTCATGCTATAATAAGTTATCATGAGTAAAGGAGTCGAATTTTTATGATGATAAAAAAACTTGTCACTTTTGAAGACCTCGGTTTTGTTCAATGGGGCGTCCTGAATGAAACGGAAGATGGCGTATACGGTGCCATCGCTTTGGAAGAAGCCTTTTTCACGCCCCTTCCGGAAACAATGCTGGAATTCATCCGTCAAGGCAATGATGGCCTGCTAGCCCTGGCCGACGCGCTGGAACAGAATGAAAAGACCGGTGCTGTCAAAGCAAAGCCGCTGGACACGGTACGCATCATGGCGCCCATTCCCCATATGGAACGGAATATCTTCTGCATCGGCAAGAATTATACAGAACACATCGCTGAGTTCGATAAGACAGCTATGCCCAAACCGCCGAAATATCCGGTCATCTTCACCAAGGCCACGTCGTCAGTCATCGGTCCAGATGATCTCATCGACCCCCATACGAACGTCACGTCTCAAGTCGACTATGAAGGCGAACTGGCCGTCATCATCGGCAAAGAAGGTTCAGATATCACGGTTGGCGAAGCCATGGATCACGTCTACGGTTTTACTATCCTCAACGACGTCACAGCACGAGACCTGCAGGCCAACCACGTTCAGTGGTTCCACGGCAAGAGTTTGGATACCTTCTGCCCTATCGGCCCGTATATCCTCTTGCGCGATGCCGCTCCCGACACGTTTGACATCGTCACGAAAGTCAACAATGAAGTCCGCCAGGACGGCTCGACAGGGGAATTCATCTTTACCATTCCCGAATTGATTCACACCATCTCCCAGGGTACGACCCTCTTCCCAGGCGATATCATCGCTACCGGCACGCCCAGCGGCGTCGGCGTCGGCTTCAATCCGCCTCGCTTCCTCCACTCTGGCGATACCGTAGAAATCACCATCCCCGCCATCGGGACGTTGAAGAATAAAGTGAAATAAAAAAAGGGGCTGTAACAGAATAGCCTCATCTAAAAAAAATGGACTCAGTTATCTGA
>NZ_JAJBQV010000061.1 GCF_020539865.1 Megasphaera elsdenii
AGAGCTGTTTGGCTCTTGTTTATTGATTGGTATTACTCATTGTTTGACGTTCTATTGAAATAGAACCTCGCACTCTGGCGTTCATTCAGTTCATTGTTCAGTTTTCAAAGGTCATCGTGTCATCGCCTCATCGCGACGACTTGTATATCTTACCAGACCTCTTCCATCTTGTCAACACATTTTCCAAAAAAACTTGAAATAATTTCCATTCGTCCCTGTATATCGATGTTAGTAACAAGAAATCCGTAGTTAGTCCCCCAATTCGAGAAAATCCCTATAATGTTATTATATAATATAAACAGGCCAGTAGAACCACCTCACAACTACAACCTGAAACCCTTTCACAATCATCACGGAAACAGCCCTGCCAGGTTCTCCTTCCCCGGCAGGGCTGTTTCCGCACACCATAAGTGTCTCTTCAAAAAAAATCAGAAAAGTTTAAAAAAAGTGTTGACAACTATAGGGCTCGTGAATATAATATAAGAGTACTTGCCACTATAGCTCAGCTGGCAGAGCATCTCATTCGTAATGAGAGGGTCGTAGGTTCGAATCCTATTAGTGGCTCCAATAAAATCAAGGCTTCCGAGAAATCGGAAGCCTTTTTTCTTTGTATTTACGCCTAAATCAATTTATTCTGTTTAACAAGTTCTTGAATCATGGACAACGATAGCTTGTAAAAGCCTGCAGTATGCCAGAATTGGCTGTGGTTGAATATCACAGCGGTCTGCCCAACTACAGCTGTCCGTTTTGGCAGCCGTCTTGCGCCTCCTATTAGTCGGCACCTGACGGGCCAAAAAGGCCGCCGCGAATCCTGTGAACAGCCGGAATTTATGACAAATGGCACACGGTCGTAATATAATCCTGAGTCTGTCGCGGCGCAGCCGCATCTGAGTCCGAGGAAAAAGCAGTGACTCGTTGTAAGGACCTCATTTTTTTGCTGGGAATTTCGGATGAATGGTATGGGGGCCAAGCATTTTTTCCATCCAGACAATGTCGTACCAGCGGTCGAATTTGTAGCCGCTGTGGTGAAGATGACCTGCCAGGATATAGCCCAGGTGCTTATGGAAATTCAGGCTGTCATAGGTAACATAAGGATCATCTTCATCGCAGGGTATAGCAATGCAGGCATTGATGTTTAGGATTCCCATAGATTTCAACGCTTCTTCCAATGCTTCATAGAGTGTACGGCCAATGCCGTGTTTACGGACATTTACATCAACGTAAATGCTCGATTCGACCGACCAGGCATAGGCTTCACGACCGTAAAAGGCATGGGCATAGGCATAGCCGACGACCTGGCCATCTAATTCGGTCACTAAATAGGGATAGTGCTGCGAAATTTCTTGGCGCCGCCGTTCCATTTCTACAGCATCCGGCGCAGTGTACTCGAAGGTAATGGCCGTCTGATTTACGTAATAGGCGTAAATCCGAGCCAAAGCCCCTGTATCATCTCCGCAGGCTTGCCGAATCAAAATGCTACTGTTCATCTGCATCACTCCTTTTTAAGAACCTCTCAGACTGCCTCCGGCAGCCAGCTCCCCTACCATGGGAGCCTAAAAAAAGACTATGGCATGTTCTCAGAAATTCCATGCCATAGTCCCTGTTCTCAGTATGTGATTATTTCCAAAATTCCCACCAATGATGGTTGGCTTTTTCAGCCAGCTGCTGGCGCAATTTGTCCCGTTCGGCCTGGACGGTGGCCAATGTTTCCTGGAGTTGTTTATGTTCGTCTTCGATGAGGCTGCCTTCTTTTTTCAAGCGGTCGACTTCGCTCTGCAGGGCGTCGGCCTGGTCTTTGTTCTGCTGGGCTTCCAGAGCTTTGACTTTGACTTCGGACAATTCGTTCTGTTTGGCAATGAGGTTCTGCTGCAGCGTGATGACCTGCTGCTGGGCCGTGTTGAGGTCCTGCTGGGCTTTGAGCAGTAAAATACGCAGGTTGTGCGATTCTTGCTGGGCATTGGATACTTTTTCGCTTTCAAGTTCGGTAATCGTCGCCTGGTCGTGGAGGCCGCGCAGCTGGTCGAGGATGCGAACGGCTTCGGTGTCGAAGGCCCATTCGCCCTTCTGCATCGTGGCGTGTTCTTCGCCATCATGGTTGATTTCATCCAGATGCTTCTTGACGAACTGGATAATGCCCTGGCGAGTCTTGATATTATAACGGTCCATTAAGTCTCTTGTCGTGATCACGTGTTTTCTCTCCTTATATTTACTCTATCTGTTTCAGCATTTACCTGGCCCATTTCTCTAACCAAAAAAAGGCTTAACCATGCCATTCAGCATAACAGCAACTCGTATAAATATATTTCCTTTAGTTTACATTATTTCAAAGGATAATGCAACGAAAAGGGGGCTGTCGCATGAAAACAGCTCGCATGCGAGGCCCCATTCCTATGTGCAGTTCCGGATACCGGCTTAGATGGAAAGCTGGACGAAATTCTGGCCGAAGCGCAGGTATTCCCCTTGCGGCAGTTTATAGGCCTTGGAAATGGCGTTGGCTTCTGTCGGCGCTTCCGGTGTCGTTTCTAATTCATAAGCTTTGGCATAGGCACCGGTCGTATCGCCGGCAGTCAGGCCGGATTTATCGAATTTCAAATCGCTGCCATCGTAAATGCGGATGCCGATGACGATACCGCCCTGGAGGTAGGCATCCATATGATGGCTGTCATAGATCCAGCGGTCCGTCCCCTGGTCTTCTGCAGTGCTGCTCGGCTGGCCATAAGCGGCAGTTAAGTCGGCTTCGGTCATGCCCAGGTATACGCCGCCGATAGATTCATAGCGGTCGGCATTGAGGGAACGGCGCAGAGGCATTTTATTGTCGACGATGAGGTACTGATGGGATTTATGGCCCATGAGATCCATCTTGATGGTCCGGTCACCAGTCTGTTCATGAATGGTAAAGGTCCCGGTCCGCGGATAGTCATAGGTGCAATCCTTGGGGTCCGTAACGGCACAGCCGTTGATAGTGTTGCCTTCGATGGTCATGACCAGGTTGCCCTTGGTGCTGTACCATTCGCCGGCAGCCGGGTCGAGCCAGTCGACGACATTCTGGTCCGGTGCCGCCTGGGTCGTTGCCGTAACCGTAGCCGTAGCCTGCGTTTCAGCAGCCGTCGTCGTTGCCGTCGTATCTTCGGCTAAGCAGACAGCGGACAGGCTCATGGTCATGAGCGCACAAAGTATCATATTTCTTGCTATTTTTTTCATTTTAATTCGCTCCTCTTGAGTTTACTTCTTTTAATTGTCTATTATACACGGATTTGCTCGAGAAAACAACTCCATCGTAAACGAAGAAGGCCAGCTTATTTATTTTTGTTTATCTTCTGTTTTTTCACTTTCTTCACAATCTTTTTATCTTTCTTCGACTTCTTTTTTGAGCTTACCGTATCTGTTGCTTTCACAGCTTCCGTATTCTCGACGACAGGGGCCTTGGCTGGAATGGATACGGTATCGATGAGAGTGCCGTCGTTTTTCAAGGCGCTGACGCAGAATTCATCCGGTTCGACCTGGAGCGTCAGGTACATCGGCATATCCGTCGGATTGTAATAGACGACATCTGTCGGCTTCTTTACGGAGCCATCCCACGATTCCGTCCCGGAGCGGCCGGTGGCAATATAGACAGTTCCTTCCGTTGCAGCCTGGTCGTTTTTGATGGGAAGCGTCCGTTCATAGCAATGTTCATGCGCTGTGAACACTAAGGGGACGTTATATTTATCGAAGAGGGGCATGAAGTATTTCCCGCTTACATCGAGTTGCCCATCGTAAGGACTATCCCAGGGCGGACGATGCATGAGGACGACCACTCGTTTACCCGCTTTCTGGGCAGCTGCCAAGTCCTTATCGAGCCAGGCCGCTTCATCTTCCATCATCGTCGGCCGCCAGCCGTTCAATTCTTCGTAATCCGTGTTGAGAGATACGTAGTGGACGTCGCCATAATCGAAGGAGTAGGCCAGGCGGTTCTGGTCCTTCGGGCCGCCATACGGTACGGCAAAGAGGCCTTTATAGGTATACGGTTCGGCAAACTGCCAATCCATGCTGTAGGCTTCGTGATTCCCCAAGACCGGCGCAAAGGGGATATGGCTGGTCAGGACATCGGCGTTTTCAAACCAGTCACGCCATTGGAAATAGGCCTGGCCGTTGTCGGTAATGTCCCCCATATTGATGAAGAAAGCCGCATCATCGTTCTGCTGCCAGGCAATCTGTGCCGTCTGCCCCCAAACGCTGTAATCGGTAGACTGGGAATCACCGAAAATAAGGACTTTATATTGATTTAAATCTTCTTTGGTCGTCGAAAACGTGATCCAATCCGTCGCACCGTCGGCATTGACGATACGGTATTCATACTCCGTCGCCGGCGTCAGCTTCTGCATATAAGCCCCATACGTATAGGGGGCCGGATTGTCGACGTCGTAAATGGGAGGCCGCTTCCCTTCGGTCACATAAGCCAGCTGGACGTCGTCTTGATCCTTATGGCGGTACTCGACGCTGTAATCATTGCGACCACTAGTATCCTGCCAGGAAATGGTTTTGCCTGTCGCACTGTCTTTGGCGACAATTTGCATCAGGTTATCTACCGACATGGCTAGGGCCTGACCGGAAAATAAAGTAAACGCACTAAAAAGCGCTGCCAAGAGATGGCACTTTCTATATTTCATGTCTTTTCACGTCCTTTCTTGTCACAAAATGTATTGTAACACAATCCGTTGATTTGGCAATCTTTTTCGTTGACATCGATTCCCCTATCTCTTATAATAAGTGAATTGTATACCGTTACTTTGACGAGGAGAGAAAAGAATGAATACACTCGATTTACTTTTGTTGGCCGTCGGCCTGTCGATGGATGCCTTTGCCGTTTCTATCTGTAAAGGCTTGTCACTAGGGAAAATCAACTGGCGCCACATGATACTTGCCGGCCTGTGGTTTGGTGGCTTCCAGGCTTTGATGCCTTCCATCGGCTATGGATTGGGCAGTTTTTTCGCCGACATGATTGACGCCTACGACCACTGGATTACATTCATTCTGCTCAGTGCCATCGGGCTCAATATGATCAAGGAATCCTTGGAAACGGAAGAACATTGCGATGCTTCCATGGGTCCTTATACGATGCTCATGTTAGCCATTGCTACCAGTATCGATGCCCTCGCCGTAGGGGTGACGTTCGCTTTCATGGATATCGACCTGCTCCCTTCAGTAACACTCATCGGAATAACGACGTTCTTATTTTCAGCTGCTGGCATAAAGGTTGGAAGCCTTTTCGGAATGCGCTATAAAAACCGTGCTGAACGCATCGGCGGTGCCGTTCTCATTCTGATTGGCCTGAAGATATTGCTGGAAAGCTTGGGAATATTTTGAACCTCTCCCGCTTATAAAAGCGGGAGATTCTTGAGAAGTTTAATACATGGACTAACGCCTGACAGCCTATCCCAAAGGAGTTAGCTGTCAGGATATC
>NZ_JAJBQV010000062.1 GCF_020539865.1 Megasphaera elsdenii
TTATAGATGAATCGGACACAGCCGAAAGTCTTGGCAAACATAATTTTTTGTTCAGTTGTTGGATAGAGCCTGTATCAGTATGCTTTATTCACTATAATCACCTGCCTTGATTTTCTATGTATTTTCGTATTGTCTCTATGGGAGCACCGCCTGTTGTCAGCAGGCAATAGCTTTTGACCAAAACATATCCTTCCAAAGCTTACATCTGACTTCCGGAAAATCTTTTTTCTATGCGGACAAATACATCTTTTGCATATTGGCTCATCCGATCAGAAAACACTTTGCGGCGGTATTTTACCACTAAAATCAGATGGTAATAGAGTAAGAATACTGAATGGTTATTACTATCTAATTTCATAGTATAATCAATTATTTCTCATATACGACTGATTATACTACAGAACTATCTACAGAGCAATGGTATGGCTCAATTACTTACGTAAATTCGTCATACCCGCCAGAAGTCATCCCCCACCTAAGAGGTGGATGACTTCTGGCGGATTAGGTTAAAATGAACCGCCATTGCCGCCATAATCGTCGTCGCTATCGTCATCAGCACTGTCGAAATCAGGCAGGTCATCCTGGTCGGGACGGGGCTTGACAATATGCTGAACCGTCATGAAAACGAAGGTATCCCGGCTATCGGTCAAATGGAAGCTGCCAGCATCGACATAGGCATCGGCAGCCACTGCTTTATGGACATTGCTCATCTTGCCAATGAGGTATGCCCGAAAAGCCACGCCACAGCCAACAGCCAGGACGCTGGCCACCATCAAGGCCAGCGGACTGAAAGCATCGGCCGGGTCATAGGCTTTCCCCTTTTCCTGATAATAAGCTAATAATTTTTCCGACGACTGGCCATAGGCTTCAAAGGCCTTAACATAATGGCCGTCTTTCAACGCCGGCAGGAAGGCATCCTTGAGATAAGGGATGCCTTTTTTGTTGCTAATTTTTGCCTTCATAGCCTTGTCTGTCGCGACATACCAGTCATGGCGGTCCATGGCCAGGAGCAGGACCATATTGCCATTCTTCCCATCCCGATAGTCCCGGTCCAAGAGCTGATTGGCATAGTCCCTGGCCTGAACGCCTTTCGTCGAAGTGACAGTGACCACGGCAATGCGCACATCGTAGCGCTGTTCCGCGTCCTGCAAAACTGCTGATACCTCAGCCTGTTCAGCCGGCGTGAGCAGGTGGGCCCCGTCAGACAGGCTCGGGGCGGCCGCGGCAGCCCCGACCATCGTCAGGACCACGATAGCCACCACCAGGATTGTCTCTTTCAACCATTTCCACATCGTACTCGCTCCCCTCATAACAAGCCGGTCCAAACCATGCCGCATTTCACCAGGAAATAAAAGACGGGTACTAAGACAGCGGCCAGGGCAGCGCCGTATTCATAGGATTTAGCCTTGTCATACGGCAAGGAGCCGGCCATCTTGCCGGTCTGGCCATTCATCATGAACGTGTACGGCTTGCCATCATAGCGCGTCGTCAGGATCCACACCGGCGCCATGGCGTACTCTACGGTCCCATCATCTTTATGGACGACTCCGTCTTCAAAAGTCCGCCGCTGATGGTTGTCCACGGTATCTTCCAAGATAGCAAAGGCACTCTGCGACAACCGTTCATCTGCCCTGGGAACAGCGGCGTCGGCGTCGACGTCGTATTTGTCGGCCAGGTACCCGGCAAAATAAGCAGGACTGAACGGGACCATCTCGCTGTAATCAAAGGGTTCGATGCTTTCCATATAAGTATCATCCATTTTCTGGCTGCCGTCGACAGGGATACGGTGGAAAGCTAGGGACCCCGTCCGATTGCAGTGATAGATGCTAGTTTCGATGAGCGTTTCATCCGGTGTCTCGAAGACGGCATCGTCTTCAGCCCGGAAAGCTGCCGTCGCCGTAACCTGGGCATGGAAGAGCCAGAACGGGACGTACATGGGCTGAATGGCTTCAACACGATGATTCGCCGTAAACGCCTTGGGCAGGAGCCAGCGCCCTCGATAGAACTGTTTCAGCGCCGCCACCGCTTCGTCTTTGGTCTTCTTGAAGGGGATGACGTAATCGGGCTTGAGCATCCCCGAAAAACGGCTGGGAATGAGGGTCGGATTGCCGCAATAACAGCATTCCGTGGCCATTGTATTCTCATCGCAGACGATTTCGGCGCCACACGACGAACAAGTATAGGTCTGTAAGTGAGCCTCTTCGTCGTCGCTCCAATCCTGACCGGCCGCTTCGGTCTTCCAGTGGGCCTTGCGGGCCGCATCAGCTGCGGCAGCCCGCGCTTCTTTCTGCGCATAAAGGGCTTCCAAGGTCGGGACGTCGAATTTCGTATCGCAATAGTCACAAGTGACGGTCTTATCCTTCGGCTTGAATTGCAATGGTGCCCCGCAGTTCGGGCACTGGTAGCTAACCGATGTGTCCGCCATGGCACTCACCTCACATTCCCGTCTTCTTTGCACCGCAGTTCATGCAGAAATTACCGGTATTGACAGTCCCGCAAGACAGGCAGGTCCAGTTCGCTTGAACCTGAGGCCGCAGTGCACCGCAGTTGCTACAGAAATTGCCTGTATTCCCGGACTGACCGCATTTCGGGCAAGTCCAGGCAGTACCTGCCTGTCGCTTAGGACGGCCGCAAGCCGTGCAAAAGTTCCCCGTGTTGCCGGACTGGCCGCAGGCGCAGGTCCAGCCCGGCACCGGGGCAGACTGTGCAGGCATGGACGAAGGAGCCTGGGCTGCCTGGCGGGCTGCCAGTTCCTGAGCCAGGCCGGCACCAGCCTGATTGGCCATATTCATGCCCATATAGCCCATGGCAGCCCCCATGCCGCTTTCATTGGCTGCAGCAGCGCGCATGGAATCGGCCGTCGCATCGACGAGAGTCCCCAAGCCAATGTCCGGTCGGGACATGGTCAAGCCCATCTGGGCTTTCTGGATTTTTTCTTCGTCTTCTTCATTGGCCTTGACGCTGTTAATACCGATAGATACGATTTCGATGCCCCGCAGGTCGCGCCATTTCGGCGACAAGACATCGTTCAGGGCCTGAGCCAGTTCCGGCGTATGACCAGGCAGTTGGGAATAGTCGATGCGTAGGGCCGAGACTCTGGCAAAAGCCGGCTGCAAAGCCGTCAGGAGTTCCGACTTGAGCTGGCTGTCCAGGCGGCTCCGTTCATAAACATCGCCTTCATTGCCGGCTACGTTCGTGTAGAACAAGACAGGGTTGACGATGCGGTAACTGTATTCGCCAAAGCAGCGCAGGCGCATGAGCAAGGCCAGGCCCGTCGTATCATCGTAAGATTTAAAAGGTACTTCGCTGGGTGTACCGTATTTATTGCCGACGATTTCCTTAAGGTTAATGTAATAGACGCGCTGGTCCTTGCCCATATCGCCGCCGAAGGCAAAGCGTTCTTTCATCTGGCGGACGAGCAGGCGGAACGATTCGCCCAAGTCGCCGGCATAGTCGCCATCGAAAATGGATGCTTCCGTCGATGCATCATACGTATATTCGCCCGGTTCAGCGCAGACTTCGACGACTTTCCCCGATTCGACGATGAGCATGCATTGGCCGTTGTTGACAGCAATCCGTGAACCGTTGGAAATGATATTATCTTCACTATCTTTATTACCGCTGCGGCCACGACGGCTGGTCTGCTTCTGGCCTTTGGCCATCAAGATATTTTCATTCAAGCTGTCACAGTAAAAAAACTCTTTCCACTGGTCGGCTAAGACGCCGCCGACAGCGCCGACAGCTGCTTTAATCAAACCCATAGAGAATCCCCCCATAAATATAACGATAGTTATTTTTCTTCTTTTCTCTGCCAGCGACGGCTGCCAAAGAGACAGGCTACCAGCAGGCAGACCATCATACCGGCCACGATGAGGCCGTGCGGATTGAAGTGGATGAGGTCGTAGCCCAGCCAAACTTCCATACAGACGGCCAGGAACTTTCCGGTCATCGTCGCCCGAAGCGGACACGGCTCAAGGCACAGAGGGCTGTGACGACGAAATTCGACGAATATGGGATGGCCCGTAAGAAAAAGATGAGCTGAAAATCAATTTTGCGGTTCAGCTTCGACAGCCAGCGGCTCTTATCGACCAAGGCCTGTGCCTTGTGGCGAAAAAGATAACGCATGATGACGAAGGCCAGGATATTGCCTAGGACCTGGCCGGCCCAGGAAATAACGATGCCCGGCAGCAAACCGAACAAGATGCCATTGACCGTAACGAACTGGACCGATGGCAGACCGGTCATATTGGTCAGAACGATGAGCAAAATCATGAGGACTACGGCAACGCTGCCAAAAGAAGAAATATACGATGTCAGTCCTTGGACATCATGACTCACCGTCAATTGCCACAACGTACTGTAAAAAGAAGGGATGGCCCAGTGAATGGCCAGGAACACCGCCACAATCAGCCCCAGCGTCAAAGGCTTCATCAAATTCGCAATCATCGATCGATTCATATGATGATACCGTCCAAGTGGTCACATTCATGCTGGATAATCTGGGCTGTCCACCCTGTGAAGGTCTGACGGTGCTTGCGGAAACGGCGGTCCTGGTAGAAGACTTGTATCTTCCGATACCGCGTCGTCTTTCGCTTACCGACCAAGGACAGGCACCCTTCTTCTGCTGGGAAAGGATCTGCCTTCTTTTCGATAACTGGATTGATGAGGATTTCGTCGCCCCCGTCTGTATGGACGACGATGATGCGCTTCAACGAACCTATCATGTTGGCTGCCATGCCGACACAGGTCATACGATTGGCCTTCAGCGTATCGAGAAGATCCTGAACGACGGGCAAATCCGCTTTCGTCGCTATTTCAGATTGCCGGCCCAAGAAAATGACGTCATGAACGATATTGCGAATCATAGTTTTTCCTTTCTTGAACCTCTCCCGCTTATAGAAGCGGGAGATTCTTGAGAAGTTTGATACATGGACTAACGCCTGACAGCCTATCCCAAAGGAGTTAGCTGTCAGGATATCCTTATTCTCAAAGGGCTGTCCAAAAGCCCCTTACACAGTCCCTCGAAATCGAAGTTCTGCTTACTTTTACGGAGTATGTTGTATGCTCCATTCACATCCGCGTTGGCAATCCTGCCATCGGCGAACTGGTACAAGCCACGGTGGATACGCTTCCCACTGAACATGCCAGTATACGGCTGTTCAGGATTATAGACAGGAATATCGTCTAAATCCAAGCA
>NZ_JAJBQV010000063.1 GCF_020539865.1 Megasphaera elsdenii
TGATGTTGTAGAGAGCCACGTTGTAGAGGTTGTTGCTGTAGTGGCATATCTCCCGCAGCATTACATATTCTTCTTTGGAAAGACTTCTGATGACATTTGACTGAGTAAGATACATATTTTCGCCTCCTTTTTATTATATGATTATTGTATGGCAAATAGTGGTGATTTTCAAGATAAGTTACTGCGTTTTTGTGCTTTTTACGGGCATTGAACCCACTCAAGCCCCGCCATTCATCCCCCACCTAAGAGGTGGGAGTCTTCTGGCGGGGCTTAAGCGATAAATACCTTCCCTTCTAGTAATCTTCGTCCCAGGCGTTGATGACGACAGGGTCTTTTTCCAGCAGGGCTTCTTGTTCCGGACTGAAGTGGCAGCGGTCGATGACAGCTTCGTAGACGAATTCTTTGAAATAAGCTTCAGAGCAGACGAAATACCCTTTGTCGCCGACATCCTTACCCCAAGAATTTTCAATTTTCCAGCGATCTGGCTTGCCGTCCTTGTCAAAATGGACGCCTGTGAGAAGCATAGCGTGCGTCGCCGAACTGCCGTTATATTCCAGGCGCTTGCCTTTGGGCATAGCCGTCGAAAAGCCGCCCAGAAGGGCTTCATACTGGACGCTATCCGGATCCCAGATACCTTCCTTGCGAGCGCCAAAAGCCCCGGCATCGCAGGCAAACCAAATAGCCTGGCCACTTTTCAGTTGCTTGATGCAGAGATCTTCCAAGGCTTCCTGAGACAGATTCAAGGCTTTCATGTCACAACCGGCCATATTTTCCACAGCATGGAACTGGATAGGCTTGTCCATAGGCTTATCTGCCGTCGGTTCATTGATGACGGCCACGTAATCGCGAAGAGACAGGCCGACGTATTTATGGTAGAAAGCCTGCGGCGTCAGGTCCCGTTCTTCGTGATAGTTATTATCCTTATCGCGGTAAGAAAAGTCAAAAGTCTGGACAGGCTGGCCAAAGGCGATGCAAGCCGCCTTGTAAACTTCAGCCATCATGGCCGCCTTGCGCGGATACGGGTCTTTTCCGGCCTGGACGAGTTCCCGCAGTTCCATGGCATCCTTGCGCAAGAGCCGGTTCAAAGTCGCGACGAAGCGGTCCGTATGGTCTGACTGGTACGTTTCCGGCTGGACCTGTTTTGGGACGACACCGTATTTTTCGATGAGGTCCACGACTTCACTCCAATAGCCGCCATCAGTCATGCCCCGCAGGACGTACTGCATGAGCTGTCCCTTAAGGGGTTCTTGGGCATTTTCGATGACCATTTCCAGGAAATTGTTAGCCTTTTCCAATTTATCGTAAAAAGACAAGTAATTCTGGGATAATTCGAACTGGTCAAGATGACATGTTTCGGCCACCTTTTCCCGCAGGATATTCAGGGCTGCAAAGAGCCAGCAGCGGCCGGATTTCTGCTGGGCCGTAATCCCCCGGGTTTTCACTTCCACCGAAAAAGCGCCCTTGAGACGGGCACCGGCTACAGGAACATAAGCCAAATTAGCCATGTCCGTCTTGGCCAGGACCGAATGGAGGACCTGGGCCTGTCTGTCCGCGTCATAAGAGGCGCGGAACTGGGCTAACATATCCTTGGTAATCTCTTTCATTTAAAATTCCCCCTTTTATGATTTCCCATCCTGATACGGACGGGAATCACCACATCTCCTGAACTGCTCCGTAGGGGACGTCCTGCTAAGGCGTCCCGCTGTGAATCTTGAACATAACGATTCAGGTATATGAGGGATGGTTTCACACATCCCCCGTTATGTATTACCGGTGCCTACCGACGTTGGGCTGCCCGTTTGGCGATTTCAATGACCGTTTCACAGGCTTTGACCAAGGACGGGATAGGCAAATATTCATAACGCCCGTGGAAATTGGCGCCGCCTGTGAACAGATTCGGGCACGGCAGGCCACGGAACGAGAGCTGGGCCCCATCAGTACCGCCGCGGATAGGTGCGACCTGCGGCGTGACACCAACTGCTTCCATGGCTTCTTTAGCCAAATCGACGACATCCATGTGGCCGTCTTCGATTTTTTCCAGCATATTATAATAGACATCGTGCGGCGTGACGACGACCGTCCCGTCACCATATTTTTCATTGAAGAAATCTGCCATCTGCTGCAGCAAGGCCTTGCGCCGTTCAAAATGCTGGCGGTCGTGATCGCGGACGAGCATGTGCATCATACAAGTTTCGATGTCGCCCTTCAGTTTATAGACGTGGAAAAAGCCTTCATGACCTTCCGTATATTCCGGCTTTTCTCCAGCCGGCAGGAGCTGCTGCCATTCTGCGGCAATGGTCAAGGCGTTAACCATCTTCCCCTTGGCGTCACCGGTATGGACACTGCGGCCATGGAAGGTGATGACCGGATTGGCAGCATTGAAGTTTTCATATTCCAGTCCGCCCAATTCACCGCCATCGACAGTATAGGCAAAATCAGCCCCGAACTGCTTCACATCGAATAAGGCCGCACTGCGCCCTGTTTCTTCATCGGGCGTGAAACCGAGGCGAATCGTACCGTGGGTAATATCCGGATGCTGAAGAAGGTATTCCATAGCGCTGACGATGGCCGTAACACCGGCTTTGTCATCAGCACCAAGAAGAGTCGTCCCATCGGTGAAGAGGATATCCTGTCCTTTATATTTCAGGACTTCCGGAAAAGACGCCGTCGAAAAAACGATACCCTGTTTCTCATTGAGGACAATATCCTTACCATCATACGCAGTCACCCGGACAGGCTTGATGTCTTTCCCGGACGCATCGGGGCTGGTGTCGACGTGGGAAATGAAACCGACTACTGGGCCTTCTGCCCCGTTTGCCGGCAGCGTGGCCATGATATAGCCGTGTTCGTCCAAGGTGACATGGGACAAGCCAATAGCCTTCAATTCCGCTGCTAAGGCCTTGGCAAAGACCAACTGGCCCGGCGTACTCGGGCAGACGGTATCGTTGTCCTCATCAGACTGGGTATCGAAAGAAACATATTTCAAGAAACGCTGTACAATGTGTTCCGTATCTATCATCAGCAGTCATTCTCCTTCTTTAAGAATCGTTAATTCAATTTTATGCCGTTATCGACAACTTATCAATCATTTTCTCTGGGAAAACCCAAAGATAAGTTGCCGATAATCAGTCACGCAGCCGCAGGACCAGGATTTTTTCCCGATCATCGTCTCCATCAAATAAATCGCGGCAATCGATGACATCTTCGACGACGAGGTTTGGATGATGTGTCAAGAAAGCTTCCGTTTCCTCATAAGGATAATAAAAAAAGAGGCGCATCGGCCGTGGCGCCTGGTAATGGGCATCGAAGAGCTTCCCTAAGACCCGCTTCAGCGTGTGCAGGGCAAAGGGATTGAAGAAAAAGAAACAGTTCCCTTGTGGCGGGATTTCGTACTCCACCGCATCGGTCAAGACGAAGGTCACACGCTTCCGCGACGCAGCCATCTGTCCATTGGCCATGGCCTTTGCCCACAACCGCCGGTCATACTCAACGCCGATGGCCTGGCAGCGCGTCTGATAGGCCAAAAAGAAACTGACCCGCCCTTTGCCGCTGCCGTAATCGATGAGGATGTCCTTCTTGCCGATATAGCCGCTGTTAGCCAATCGTTCGAGGACGGCGTAGTCCGTCGGTTCATAAGGATGATGCTCGCCGTCAGAATGACTATCGTCGCGGCCGGCTGTTTTAATCTGTAATATATGTTCCCATTCTTGTTCGTCCATTTCAGGTCTCCCTGCCTTTCCCTTCCAGGTCCCGTCGCAATTTATCCAAAACCTGGGCCGTCAAATCATGCCAGGCATCCTGGAGCCATCTGTCCCGCTGAGCCTCGTCGCCGAGACATTCCAAGGCCTTGGGAATGGCCTTGCCGAAGAGGATATCTTCCGTTTGATGGCTGCGATAGACGCCGAGCTTGCAGGCGTTGGCAAAGTGTTCGCAGTTGTGGAAGAGCAAGTCGTATTTCTTATTGCCCAGGCAAGCCCGGGCAAAGACAATCGTTTCCGGTACAGAGCAGAGTTGGGCCTGTTCCTCCGGCGTATACTGGCGCACTTCCACGTCGCCGCCCTGGCGGAATTCCTCAAATGACGTTGCCCGTATTTCTGTATCCCACCAATCGATGGGATTGTAGTCATCATCACCGGCAAAGGCAATGACCTCGTCGTCACTGACATAGATGCCGTGATGATAATACAAGCCACCCAGCCGACGCACGCGGATATGGTCGCCCATGACCGGCAACTGCCGAGCCCAATGTTCTGGCGTCCCGTCATCTTGCAATAAAGATAAAATCGAGTTTAAATCAATGGCCATCTTCGTCACCTCTCAGCACATCCAGCAGTCCCCGGCAGCCTTCCTGGACATCGTCCCAGGTCCGCTGGAAATCCCGCGTATACCACGGGTCGGCTACAGGGCGGGGATTGGCCGTATAATCCATCAGAAGGGAACATTTGTGAAGGGGATCACCGTGAAAAATGCGCTTCATATCCCGCAGGTTCTCCTCATCCATGCCGATGAAATAATCATAAGCCTGATAATCACCAGTCTTCAGCAGCACCGCCCGCTTATTGCCCGGGTCCATGCCATGAACCCGGAGCAACCGTTCCACTGGCGGATAGACCGGATTGCCACAGCCGTTCCATATCTCTTCATCTGTCGTAGCCGCCGAAGACACATCGAACTGATTCGCCAGACCTTCTTGTCCTGCCATTTGCCGGAACACAAACTCCGCCATAGGCGACCGGCAGATATTGCCGTGGCAGATGAAAAGTACTTTAATCATAGTTTTGTTTCTCCTTGTTTTGCCCTGGAATGTCCTGTTTGGCAAGGTTTTCTGGTTGTTTTGTTGTGATTTGCAGCAGTTTACAACTTTTTGAACAAATAAATATCGCGTAACCACACTTTGAAGTATAATGAATCTGCTAAAACACATCATCTCAAAGGAGTTACGCGATAAATTCATTATACCTCGAAAATTCGATTATTGGTAGTCTGTTTCGTTTCTTTTCTCCATATT
>NZ_JAJBQV010000064.1 GCF_020539865.1 Megasphaera elsdenii
TCAGATAACTGAGTCCATTTTTTTTAGATGAGGCTATTCTGTTACAGCCCCTTTTTTCAATACAGCGTCACTCGCTGCTGGTCTATTTCGATGAGGCCATCAGCCTTCATGTGATTCAGTTCCCGGGCCACGGCGGTTCGGTCAGCACAGAGATAATCAGCCAGCTGGGTCCGGGTTATGGGGATGGTAAAGGTCGTGCTTCCAGCTTGTTCGGACTGGAAGGAGAAGTACGTCAATAATTTCTTGCGCAGCGTCTTTTTAGAGATGACTTCGAGCTTTTCCAATAGCTGGGCGTTCTTGTCAGCCATAAGGCGGAGCATGTTTTCAATAAGCTGAAAATGGAACGGACAGGCATTGGTACAAACATGCAAGACTTTCTGGAAGGGCAGGACTAGGAATTTCGTGTTCTTTACGGCTTGGAAGGTTACGATGGATTGGAGTACCGTTCTACAGACGAAGGTTTCGCCAAAGAGGCCGCCGCTGCGGATGACGGCCAGGATGGCTTTGTCACCCCAGCGGTCTTCGTGGATCCTGTGTATTTCCCCGCCCAGGACAATGCCGATGTAGCGAACTTTGTCTTGGGCCAGGACTAGGAATTCTCCTTTACGGACGGTCCAGATCCGCGCGCCCAGACAGGTGAAGCCGTACGCTTGTCAGGACTGATGTCGGTAAACAAGTGGAGGACGTCGGGCAGGGCGGACAAAGAATCAGTCATATACAATCCCTCCTAGTAGCGGCGATAGAGGCCGATGACTTTGCCCAGGATTTGGCAATCTCGGGTATAAATCGGTTTGTATTCGTCATTTTCCGGCTGCAGGCGGATTGTGTCCGCTTCGTGGAAGTAGCGTTTGACCGTCGCTTCCTCGCCGATGAGGGCGACGACGATTTCGCCGTTCTCTGCCGTTTCTTGGCGGCGGACGATGAGCTGATCCCCTTCGAGGATTCCTGCATTTTTCATGCTGTCCCCTTGAACGACGAGCATGAAGCAGTCGTCATTGCCGATGAAATCCGCCGGGAAGGGGTACACGTCTTCCACACATTCTTCGGCAAAAATAGGGGCACCGGCCCGGACTTGACCGACTAAGGGCAAAGGAACGATTTTTTTAGAGCGCCAATCGCCTTCGTCGAGAAGTTCGATGGTCCGATTTTTGGCCGGATCGCGGCGGATATAGCCCAAATCTTCCAAGCGGTGGAGATAGCCATGGACTGTCGACGTCGAGCTCAAACCGACTTCTTTACAGATTTCTCGTACCGACGGGGGATAGCCGAATTTATGGACACACGTGCGGATATATTCTAAGATTTGTTTCTGACGGGTCGTCAGCATTTTTTCATTATTAATCATATATAATCACTCCAGTCTGGGCCAGTTATAGATTTCCAGTATAAGCTACTCTCATTATAGCGGAATTTATAAAAAAAATCAAACGTTTGTTCAAAACATCTTGACAAGAACAACCGTTCGACGATATAATGAAGCCATCAACGAACAGCTGTTCCGAGAAATTTAGTTCTAAGAACGTTCGTTCCAATGTCAGGAGTGATTGCCATGAAATATGTCATTTTGGCCATACTGGCCCTCTTTATGTGTACACAGATCGGTTGGAGTTACCAGCCTTCACAGGAATACGTTTCTGTCGCCGTCGAACCGGGGCAGACAGTCTGGCAGCTGGCCTCTGTGGCAGCCGGTGATGATACTGACGTACGCCAAGTCGTCGATGCGATTTTAAAAGACAATGGCCTGACCGGAACCAGCGACATCCGTCCGGGACAAGTCCTGCGCCTGCCCATCGCACCAGGCCGGGCCGAACAGGTTCGGACAGCCTTGGCTCGGCAGATGGTGGATCAGTGAGAATCTTCAGTGATTTTTAGAATCGGGCTGTCGATGAGCCGGTCCGCTTCGTCGATGTAGCGGCGGACAATGGCCTGGGACTTATGACGGGTCTGGCGCATGATCTGCCGTTCTTCGACGTGATGCTGGGCTGCTGAAGTCGCAAAACCATGACGCAAGCTGTGTGCGCCATAATCATCGGGATCCATACCCATTAAGCCTGCATAATGCTTGACGATAAGGGCAATTGATTTATCGGAAATTCGAGTTTTCCGAACATGATGGCCCTTAGTCAATCCCCGAAAAACAGGTCCCATCGTAATACCACTAACATCAAGCCATTTCTGCAAAGCTGTAACAGCACAGAGATTCTTATCTTTGACCATGGGAATAGCAATCATCTGGCCTTGGTCGAACTGGTCCGTCTTCGATTTGCGCAACGTAATGAGCAGGCCCAGGCGAGTAAATTTCAAGTCTTCCACGTCGATGTCGGCCAGTTCCGAGCGGCGCAGGGCCCCGTAGAAGCCGACCAAGAGAATGGCCTTATCGCGGACCTGCTGGATTTCATCACCTTCGAGATAGGTCAGCATTTCCTTGATATCATCGAAGAGAATCGGCGCCTTACCGTGTTGAAGAGTCCCTTTCATGCGTTTGATGCCCCGCAGGGCGTTTTTGACGATGGGATAACGACAGGGGTTCTCCTTGAACCCGGCGGCATCGAAATTTTCCGTCAAGGCACTGATGCGCCGGGCGATAGTATTGGCCTTGGCGTTGTCGGCCAAATCGTTGATATAATTGACGATTGTTTCTGGCTCTGCCGGAAATGACGATACATGATGATAGGCGCACCAGTCACAGAAATCGTTCCAGTCTGACCGATAGGCATCGACCGTATTAGCAGCCCGGGCTGTATACAGGCTTTGTCGGGCTTTGTTGGATAGTTTATCATTTTGAGCAATCGCTTCACTGCGGCCGATGAAAAAATTCGGCGCATCCAGTAATTTTGTCATATTCAGACCTCCTTAGGACAGTTTACAAAAAACACTTGTGAATCTGTCCTTTTTGGGTATACAATAGAGTTATCAAGGATGAGAGAAGGGGATGTCTATGGCCATTCGCAATGGTCCCTTATGGGATAAAGTGCTGAAAGGTGTTGTCTGTCTGGGGTTATTCCTGGCATTTGGGAGCGTCCATTGGGCCATTTCCGACTCCTATCAGACATTATTCCACCTGAGCCTGGCCGGTGATGTTGACGGCCTTATCGATTATATTTCGTCCTTTGGTATCTATGCCGCCCTCATCAGTATCTTCATGATTACCGTCACGGATATGACCGGTCTGCCGTCGATTCCTTTCCTGACTGTCAACGGAGCCATTTTCGGACTCGTACCAGGACTCCTCATTTCCTGGGTCGGAGAAGTCCTAGGGACGGAACTAAGCTTCGTTATCATGCGGACGATACTGCGCCGCCAGGCCATCCACGTCATTTCACGCCATCATCTGCGGAATCAGCTCGATAAGTACAGCTGCTTCCCGACGCTGGCCGTAGCCCGTTCCATCCCGTATATTCCCAATGTCCCTTTTACGGCCATTGCTGCCGTCAGTCACCTCAGTCAGAAAGACCATTTCCTGGCAACGGCTGTCGGCAAGGTTCCGCGGGTCGTCATCGAAGTCCTCTTAGGGCATGACCTTATCCATATCAGCCAGCACAGCGGGAGGCTGTTTTTCTGGGTTATCCTGACCGTCTTGATCTGTTACTTCTGGCACCGCCATCAGCAGGCTTAGCGGCCAAAGAGGACCATGATGATGCCGCCCAAGGTCGGCATGGCGACGATAGCCGCTTTGAGCAGGGGCTTCGGCGCTAGGTGAGTGAATTTCGCCCCGACATAGGCGCCGATACTCAGTCCCAGCAAAGTCTGGACAAAAATCCACAGGTCCAAGTGGCCGTTGAATAAATAACTCAGGCCACCGGCGGCGGAAATGGGTAGGACGATCATCATACAGGTCCCAATAGCGTGGAGCAGGGAAATACCGAAACGACCATCAGGGCCAGCTGAGTCAACTACTCCCGACTAAAGTCGGGAGCTTGTAAGTCGGAACTACATAGGTACTAACGACAGCTAAACGATGTCTTCCTATATCCGCCTACATCATCGGGTGGCTGACAACACCCGCTTTGCTAAGGAGTTTACTCCGAAGCAGTTGTT
>NZ_JAJBQV010000065.1 GCF_020539865.1 Megasphaera elsdenii
TGCTACGGACTTACCAAAACTGAATTTACCGCCTTTCTTGCGTTTAGCCATCGCCTTGACGCTGATATCCTCAATACCTATGGCATCATAGTGGTCTACCAAGTAGCGGGCTTTTTTGTGCAGGAAGTCGCGGCGTTGATTGGCAATTTTTTCATGGAGTTTAGCTACCCGTAACCTTTGTTTATCTCGGTTATGACTTCCGTTTTGCCGCTTAGAAAGTTTTCTTTGTGCCTTGGCTAATCTTTCCTCAAGAAACGGGGATAGTCTGCACCCTCTTCATCGGAAGCCACATATAGTCCGTGCATGGCAAAATCAAGCCCAAGAAATTTCTTCGGCAATATAGGGAGTATTTGGTTTTCGTATTCCACCAAAATACTGATATAGAATTTTCCTAAAGGTGTTCTGCTTATGGTAACGGTCTTTATCATGCTATTTTTCATCAGGGGACGATGCAGACATAATGTTACCCAACCAACTTTAGGCAATTTAACCTTATTTCCTTCTAATCGGACAGAGCCTTTCTGATTGTTCGTAGAATATGAGCCGTGTCCTGTCTTCTTAGACTTGAAGTGCGGTTTGCCGAAATGTTTTCGGTTGCGAAAAAAATTGTTGTATGCCTTGTTCAGGTTCATCTGTGCATTCGCAAGAGCAAGACTGTCCACTTCTTTCAGCCAAGGAAAATCTTCCTTATACTGTGCGGGAGTATTGTTCAGTTTCTTGCCTGTTTCTTTGTAGTAGTCAAGGCGATCTCCAAGCATCTTGTTATAGATGAATCGGACACAGCCGAAAATCTTGGCAAACATAATTTTTTGTTCAGCCGTTGGATAGAGCCTGTATCGGTATGCCTTATTCACTATAATCTCACCTGCCTTGATGTTCTATGTATTCACAATTTACGCCTAATCTCTGGAAAATCTTTTTTGATCAGCCTAGAGCTGGCACTTTTATAAGCATTGATGAATTTTGATAGTTCTGTATAGAGAATACTTTGCGGCGATACTTTACCACCAAAACAAGATGGTAATAGAGTAAGAATACTGAATGGTTATTACTATCCAATTTCATAGTATAATCAATTCTTTCTCATATACGACTGATTATACTACATAACTATCTACAGAGCAATGGCATGGCTCAATGACTTACGTAAATTCGCCATACCCGCCTTCATCCCCCACCTAAGAGGTGGAGGACTTCTGGCGGATTAGGTTAAACTTATAAATTTTAAATTTAAATATATTAAAAAAACAAACGTCATACTTGTCAAGGAAATTTACGGTAATTTAAAAAGTTTTTCTGTATTTTCCTTAGCATGGGCTATGAGTTCTTCAACAGATACATCCATATATCCAGCCAACGTCCGGGCCACATAGGTAATGTTGTTAGGAACATTCGTCCGAGGCAAGTGGAATCCCCGCGGCGTCAAATAGGGCGCATCTGTTTCGATGAGAACCCGTTCCAAAGGAAGGATAGACACGGCATCGCGCAAGGGAGCGGCTCGCCGTTCATCGCAAATCCAGCCGGTAATACCAATATAAAAGCCCAAATCGAGCATTTTGGCCAGCGTCTTCTTGTCGCCAGTATAACAATGGACGACGGATTGCGGACAAATTCCTTCATGCCCTTTAAAACAAGCCAGGAAATCGTCAGCTGCATCCCTTTCGTGCAGGAACAAAGGCTTGTCCAATTCTTCGGCCATAGCAATGAGGGCCTTGAAAAAATGGAGCTGATTCTCTTTCTTAGAATACATGCGGTCGTAATCGAGCCCTGTTTCACCGACGGCGACGACTTTCGGATTCGTCGTGACGATGCGCCGGATTTCTTCTAAATCTGCATCCGTCGCTTCATCGGCCACATGAGGATGGATACCAGCCGTGCCAAAAGCCGTATGATTACGGACAAACTGATCGACTAAGCGGTTCTCCCGGGCTTCCGAGCCGGTCAAGATGCAACAAATACCGTCTGCCGCCGCATCGGCAATGATTGTTTCCGGTTTAGGAAACGACCGGGTAAATAAATTGAGCCCAATATCATAATACGTTATATCCATGTCAGACACCTCGTAAAAATAAGATTCCACGAATATTGTACCAAAAAACCAGCTTCCTGCGTAGCCAAAAAGAACACCCAGGAAATTTTCCTAGGTGCTCTCTGTCCAGTAATCTGGCGGAGTGAGAGAGATTCGAACTCTCGCAGGCCTTACGACCTCTAACGATTTAGCAAACCGTCCTCTTCAGCCTCTTGAGTATCACTCCATGCGTCAACTGACTATGTTAGTATACTACGATGGAGCGATATTGTCAAGTTATTTTTTCAATATATCTTCTACAGCCTTCGTTTTATGGTTCATCATATTCGTATACCCCGGCCGGATATCGGCTTTCAAGAC
The DNA here is from genome assembly GCF_020539865.1 of Megasphaera elsdenii. Classification (GTDB taxonomy): domain Bacteria; phylum Bacillota; class Negativicutes; order Veillonellales; family Megasphaeraceae; genus Megasphaera; species Megasphaera elsdenii_A. Next base: position 2,390 of record NZ_JAJBQV010000065.1, read on the forward strand.
GACTTCTGCCCGCAATCCCTGGTCGGTCAGGTACTGTGTCGCTTTTTTGACGACAGCCATGACGTCGTCCCATTCGCCTTCGATTTCAGTGAACATGGAATTGGTCCGGTTCGGCAAGCCCGATTCCCGGATGATACGCACGATTTCAGCAACATAAGGGGCAAATTCATCGCCTGTCCCGCACGGCGCAATCGCTACGGCAATTAATGTATTCATGATATTATACCTCCTCTATAGCTAATGGATTCTGGGCAATCGCATCAGGTGTAGCTATATATAATTCGTCGATGAACGCCGTCTGGAAGGAGCCAGTCCCTCTGGCATGGGTTGCAGCTTTCGTCCCGGCCAAGTTATAGACAGCGGCTCCGGTAATAGCGGCAACAAAAGGATCGGCTACGGCAGCATAGACGGCCATAACACCGCCAAGAGAGCAGCCTGTCCCAGTAATGCAGGGCATCATTTCTGAGCCACCCTGGGAAAGGACAATCTGACGGCCATCGGTAATTAAATCTTGTTCCCCCGAAACGGCAACAGCACCGCCGGTCCACTGAACCAGGGCGACGGCAGCATGAGCTGCGGAGCGGACGGAATCGGTCGAATCGACACCGCGCACATCTGAGGTGTCTGTCCCACCTTCTAAGCCCCATAAACCAGCCAAAGCAATGATTTCCGATGCATTGCCACGGATGATAGACGGTTTGTAGGCCTTGAAGGTCATCAAAAGGTCCGTCCGCATTTGGCCCATGCCAATGGCTACGGGGTCCAGGACCCAAGGTTTTCCTTCTTCATGGAGTACGGCTGCTGTTTTCGGCAGTGTTTCCGCATAAATCGGGAACAAAGTCCCTACGTTGATATACATAGCCGCGCCGGCTTTGGCCATGCTGACGCCTTCATCAGGTAAATAGACCATCGCAGCCGAACCACCGACAGCCAGCTGAGCATTGGCGACGAAATTAATAGTCACTGTGTTCGTAATGGACGGCGTCAACGGATTCGACGCCTTAGCCAATTTCGCTGCTTCCCGAACGGCATCGCGGATTTCAGATTCAGTCATATTATTACCACCTTTGTCATTTTGCTGTTTCTATTATAGACGTTCTGCCGAGGAAAGGCCAGGGAAATTTAACGTCTCATTCGTGATATAACGGTCGTTCCATAGCACCGGTCATGTATGGCGTGTACACCATCATTCCGGACGGACGCCCCACGTGGGCGCCCCTACAAATCCAGAGTCCAACGAGCCACGAATCACGGGCCGCGAATCAGGAACCACGGGCCACAAAAAGCACTGGCGGCGTCCCACGTCAAACCAAAAAAACACTAGCGGTCGTCCCACCTCTCTTGCCGAATCCAGGACATCTCTGTCTGGCTGTATACCTTCACATCATCAGGTCTCATCAGGTCACGAGATTCGGCATAAGCGACTCACACGGTTTTGCGCGTCGCAAAACTCCTTCAAAACCGGTTCCCTGCTTATCCCAGGGAACCCTGGTCGGATAGGAAGC
>NZ_JAJBQV010000066.1 GCF_020539865.1 Megasphaera elsdenii
CTTGTGGATAGTACCGCATTTGGGACAACGTTGAGAGGTATACTTAGCAGATACCTTCAGAACTTCGGAACGATTTTCATGAGCCTTATAAGTCAAGAATTGTTCTAACTGATAGAACGCCCAGCTTCGCAGGTCGTAATTTTGTTTAGCAGTTTTTGAAAGATGGGACTCTTCGAAGCTAACGCCGGTCAGATTTTCAAGCACAAACAGCGTATCTTTGCCGTATTTTTCAACGAGTGTCTTAGAAATCCGATGGTTTACATCAGACATCCAACGGTTCTCTCGTCCAGAAATGGCTTTGAGTCTACGCTTTGCTGATTTTGTGCCTTTAGACTGGAGCTGACAGCGGACTTCCTGAAATTTATGGCGTTTAGTAGCCATCTTCTTACAAGAGACGAATTCAGTTTTGCCCTGCTCGTCATAGCTAACGGTCAAAAAACGTAATCCACGGTCAATACCGACAACGTGACGGACGTTTTCTTTCTGAAAATCTTCGACAGCTTGGGTTACGGGAATATGGAGATACCATACCCCTTTGAGTTCGACCAGTTTTCCTGTTCCAAGGTCATAGGAACCATCGAGGTATTCAGCGAAATGTTCGCCCTCAAAAGTGCATTTGGTTCTTTTTCCGAGTGTATTGATAGATAGGATTTGACCATCATCCACGAAACTGTAATCTCGGTTACGGACCAAATCAGCTTGCGGACGAGTAAAGAATATCGGCTTCCAAAGCCATTCCCATGTCTTGGCGATGCGTTGCCAGTTGCCATTCTCATCCTTATATCTGTAAGGAGTTTGGAAGAGCTGTTGTTTTACCGTCTTATATCTGGCAATCGTCGTCTTGATAGAAGACTGGGCCAGCTGCGATTTCAGACCGAACTGGCTGCGCAGGTCACTGTACAGCTCTCTGTTGAGACTTTGGTAGGCCATGTTAAATCGGTGGTCGAAGATGTACTGCGACACGAAGTTACAAGCCTGACGGTATTGTTCCGTCATCTGACGGAACAGCGTCTCTTGCTCGGGAGTAACGTGTATACGAAGTTTTATTGTTTTAGTTAGGTTAGACACTATTTCTCACCTGCCTTTCTAAATATATATTACTTCATCAGAATTATTATAGCACTATTTTGCTGAAAATCTATTGCTTTTATTGAAAGGAGGGGAGGTGCGGCTCCTCTCATGACTAAGGTCACGAGTCTCCGCCGCACCATGAAGATGAAATATAAAGTGAAGACGCAGCTGACGACGATGGTCCTGTTGACCCTCATGGCCTTTGGGTCCGTTCAAGCCAGCGATGCTGTGTCCGAAAAAGACAATTTTTATCAGGCCGTCAATGGAAAGATGCTGGCAGTGCAGAAAATCCGGCCGACTGAGGCTTCATGGTCCTGGTTTTCCGAACGGTCTTTAGACAATAAGAAAGCCTTGGGCAAGGAGTTGGAAACGGTTGCCGCCAAACAGGGAACCTATGCTAAGGGGACGGCAGAGCAAAAAATCGCCGACCTCTATGCCTGTGCTATCGACAATAAGCAGCGCAACGCTACGGCCCGGGCTCATCTGCAGGAACTGACCGGCCCCATTGAAAAGGCCCGGACCTTGCCGGAATTGACAGCGGCTTTACAAGCCGTCAGTGCTAAAACCGGGACGGATATCTTCGTCGGTTATACGGTCGACCGCCTGCCAACGGGTCTGCGCTATGTACCGCGTATCTTGACAGTGACGCCGTCCTTTACTAAGGATGAATTGGAAAAAGAACCCCAGCCCGGAGCTTGGAAGGCGTATCGGGAGTACGTTGCCCACGTCCTCGAAGAAGCCGGGGAAACGCCGGACCAGGCCACAGCCCACAGCGAAGCCATCTTTGCTATGGAAAAGGGCTTAGGGCCGCACTTGCTGACGAGCGAACAGCGTAATGATGTAACCGTTCAGAACCGCCTGTTATCGCGGGGGAAGCTGGAAAAACTTATGCCTAATATGAGCGGCAAGACGGTCCTGACCAACTTGGGCCTGAATAAAGAAAAACAATTTTTCTTATCGAATCCGGAGTATTTACAACAATTAGATGCTCTCTATGTACCCGATAATCTCGACCTGCTCAAGAGTTACGCCGTCTATCAGGTCTATAGCGGCTTTGCACCCAGCGCAGATATCAAACTGCGGGATCTGCAGCGCAATTATGCGCTCCAGCGCTTCGGCATCGCCCAGGCACAGGACGACAAGGAAACGGCGAGCCGTATGGTCCAGAACATGCTGTCTTACGAATTCGGCCAGATTTATATGAAAAATCATTGCACAGCGGCCATCATCAACGATGTGAAGACCATGATCAACGAAATCCGCCATGTCTATCAGCAGCGGCTAGAAGCCAATGACTGGCTCAGTCCGGCGACACGGGCTAAAGCTGTCGACAAGCTCAGCCATCTGCGCGTTTTTGTCGGTGGTCCTGCTGAAGATGACAAACCTATCATCGAAAGTATGCCTGATGTCATGGCCCCACAGGATGGTGGTGATTTGCTGGCCAATGTCATGCACAACGGCGCTTTGGAAAAACAGCAAGTCCATGCGTTATTGGGAACGAATTTTAATCCCAATAAGTGGTATGCCTTTGATCCTCAAGATGTCAATGCCGCTTATATCCCGGAAAATAACAGTATCACCATCCCTGCGGGCATCCTGCAGCCGCTGTTCTATGATGCCAAGGCCTCGCGCGGTGCCAACCTGGGCGGTATCGGCGTCGTTATTGGCCATGAGATTTCCCATGCCTTTGATCCGAATGGCAGCAAGTATGACAGCGAAGGCCGCCTGAAGAACTGGTGGAAGGCGAAAGACTACGAAGCCTTCCAGAAATTATCAGCCGCTTTCGGCCCTTATTACGATAGCTATACCTTTGGCAAAGGGCTCCATGAAAATGGCAAGCTCGTCAGCAATGAAGCTATTGCCGACTGCGGCGGCTTGTCCGTTGCGACAGAATTGTCTCATGGCGATAAAGGGACCTTGTGCGACTTATACCGTACCTTTGCCACGGTCTTTGCCACGAAGATGACGGATCAGCTGCTGCTCTACTTGGTCCAGAACGATCCCCATCCGACAGGAGAAGCCCGCGTCAACGGTGCTTTGTCGTCAACGAATGGATTCTATAAGGCTTACGATATCGAGCCCGGCGACGGCATGTATGTCGAGCCTCAGAAGCGGGTGCATTTGTGGTAGGGGGGTGTCGCATGAAGACTTCTGTTATCATGCGCAATCCCTTTTTTTCAAGTCGTTTGCCGTGGGTCGTGATTCGTTTGCCGTGAAGACTTAGAATTTTTAACAATCTGCTGTATAAGAATATCATTTTTCTTGCAGCTGTGAGGATTTTCGGCAAACGAACCACGCCAAACGAACCACAAAAGGGGCTTGTCGCTTAATGCGACAGCCCCTTTTTACGACAAACATTCCTTTACATCGTAAAATGTATGTGAGCGCTTTCTTTTCACTTGCATTATCGCTGGGAATACGGTACAATCGCAGTGAGCAATAGCTGTATATTGCACTAGTGGGACAAAAAACGTACCACTAGGAACAGAAACGTCAATCGTTACGTGTACGCGAGTAGAAAAGGAGAAGTCTGTATGCTGAAAAAAACAAAGATTGTCTGCACTTTAGGCCCCAGTTCCAATACCCCG
>NZ_JAJBQV010000067.1 GCF_020539865.1 Megasphaera elsdenii
TCATACTAAGGCCCCCTATATATACTTTTATTGTATCACTTTATGGAAAACCTCAGTTTGACTTGTCCTATTTATATGCTAGCACCAATCCCTTTATGAATGTGATGAAGAAGGCAACGTTGGTCGCGGCGGTCCTTCTTCCATAACTACTATAATCCCATTCAAAAAATATAGCCCAGGATATATGGCGGGCGAATTGGCGTTCGTTAAGGCTTATGGTATTCCTTTTACTAAAGAACTTTTATATCGGTTATTAGAAGAAAGGTCTTAGCTTGTTCAAATTCTATTCTAAGATTCAAGGTGATTATCATGAAATCCAGATTACCTAGTTCTAAGGCCCCTCCCTGCTGTCCACATTGTGGAGTTCCTATGCACTTACGAAATGGTTATTATGGCTACTTTTGGGGTTGCCCCAATTACCCACGTTGTCCTTTTACGCTGAATTATCCTAGTGGTAAATTATCCGCATCACAACAAAAATTTTTAACCGGACTCCGTGATATTGAAAATCTCTGTAAATCTTACTCATCAAAACTAGCTAAAGAATCTGATACAGCAACTATCCAGTCTTTACTGCTTTCATTTGAAGACGAGTTTTCCATAGCAAAAAAAGCGCTTACCTCTTATCTTCAAAAGCAAAAATATTTCTACATGAGAGAATATATCAGCACATTAGCTGGCTTAGTATATTATTCCGGAGCAAAAGCATTATGCTCCATAGGCGAGTTTACGGAAGCCTTGAGAATTAACGGTATTGCCCAGGGGTTAATTCACTCCACTGATGCAAATACAGAAAAGCTCCATACTTTAGATGCTTATATTCGTAACAAAATGCAGCACCCTGATTTTATTTCACCTCCACTCAATAAACCGGTTTCTGATGCTCAATCTATTTCTCCGCGCGTCTCCGGTAATGGATACATCAAAGTAGCTGCCACCCCACATTCACGTTCCTTTTCAAAATTCAAATATATTTCACTATGCATAGTAATTTTATTGGCATTCTTTACGCATGGCTTTGGCCTGTTAGGTCCTTCAACATCTAAACAGAAAGCCTCCCCGCCGACAAAACAATCCATTCCGCTAAAAAAGTCTCCATCTTCTACGAAGGATACTTCCCCCATTGTACTTCCTGCAACAACGGGTCCCGGTTCATCTACCAAATCTTTTCAACCAACATTACCTGTAAATCAAGATATTCAAAATCCCATTTCCGCCACTTATGTAGGAAATGCACGCACAGGAGTTTTTCATCGTTCTGGTTGTCGTGCTGAAAGGCGGATGAGTGAAAGCAACCGCATCTACTTTGATAATCGGGACGAACTTATAAATCGTGGATTTAGGCCTTGCCTAATCTGTAAACCATAAAAAAAGCCCCGCATCCTGCGAACCAGGACACGGGATACGCCAGCGGTATTGCAGTACTACTGGCAAGTGTAAATCATTTAAAAAGATACTTGGATTACGCCGTGTTATCATTACCCTATACGTCCTTTTTTGTTGTAAAGGAGGACACACAATGTATGTTCGAAAAATAAAAAATCGTTGGTATTACACTATTAATGAAATGGATAAAAATGGTGTTCGTCATCGCCATGAACATTTCGGAGGCTTCACCCGTGCCGAAGCATGCCGGGCCTACCGCCTGGCCATGGCCGAACAGGACCGGACCGGGAAATATTTCGAGCCATCGTCGATGACCTTTGCCGCATTCCTCCAGGAATGGTTAGAAAAATACGCCCGCCATTACCTGAAACCGAACACGATAGACGCCTACGACGCAACCATCCGCAACCATATTGCCCCGGTTTTCGGCGCTTGGAAGCTGCGCGAGCTGACCACGGCCGCCCTCCAGGACTGGGTGCTGGATTTGAAAGAGCAGTATTCCAAGTCGACGGTCAAGAGCATCATGAGCTGTCTACGATCCGCGCTTCGCTGGGCTGTCGCTAATCGCCGCTACCTCCTGAGCAATCCGATGGATAACGTCAAGCTTCCGCCGTACCGAACGGCCCCGAAAAAGCCGGAAGTCTTTACGCCCAAAGCCATCCAGGCCATTTTTAGGCAGTTCCCCGCAGGCCGTCCGATTCACATGCCCTGTGCCTTATCTTACTACACGGGTATGAGGCTGGGAGAGTGCCTGGCCCTTACTTGGGACAACATCGACATGAAAGCCCGTACCCTCCGCATCACCGGCACGAGCTACGACAAAAAAGGGCTGCCGAAAATCACTGCCGCGAAGACCGCATCGTCGGCCCGGACCATTACCTTTGGTTCCAAACTTTACGCCGAGCTAAAGGCACAAAAACTGTGGCAGGACAAAAACCGCTTCCAGGCCGGCCCATTCTATCGCGAGGATCCGCAGCACAAATTCGTCTGCACCATGGATGACGGCCGCCAGATGACGAGCAACAACGTCAAATACTTCGGCATGTGGTGCAAAAAACACTTCCCCGGCACGAGCTTCCATTCGTTCCGGCACACCCACGCCACAATGCTAATCGAGCACGGCCTGCCCCTGGACTACGTTTCCAAACGGTTGGGCCACTCATCAATCTACACCACGGCGAACGTCTACGACACCGTCACGGATAAACGCGAAAAAGCTGCCGTCGACGCCATGGAACAATTTCTGTAATTGAGAATACACCCGCCCCGTCTTCCGTCCTTTCTTCCGTCCTGGAGAGCCAAGGACGGAAGAAAGGACGGAAGAACCCCCGCAACCCGCACGGGGCCTAGCAGTTGAATTAACGTTAAATTATCGTAAGTTATTTTAAGCCACTTAAAAATTCACAAAAAGCTCTCGAAAAAGCAATTTTCCATATGTCTTCATCTTTTCCTGTACCTTCATGATGGACTCCTCCTCGAAATGGACTCCTCCTCGAATGTATTCCTGTTGTCCAAGCTGCTCCTGGGATGTCCATCCCAAAACCGGGTAGTGTCAAGATTCTTTCGCAAATTCATTTCATCCGCCAGTAAATATCGTAATCAGATATATGGATTTTCCTCGTCATTTGGCTGCTCAATTTCCATCTTGAATAGATGCTCCATGTCCATATAGTCCATATAGCGTTTTGATAGCGTTTTGAGCCCCATTCCGAGGCGGCAACATGACGAAGTCTGGCACAGACGAGCATCAAAGCACTGTTGCCGTCAGGAAAGGCACCAATGGCCCGTGTACGGCGGCGTATCTCGCGATTCACCCGTTCTGTTAGGTTATTCGTGCGGATCCGGCTCCAG
>NZ_JAJBQV010000068.1 GCF_020539865.1 Megasphaera elsdenii
GTTACAAGCCTGACGGTATTGTTCCGTCATCTGACGGAACAGCGTCTCTTGTTCGAGAGGTTAGGTTAGACACTATTTCTTACCTGCCTTTCTAAATATATATTACTTCATCAGAATTATTATAGCACTATTTTTTGCTGAAAATCTATTGTTTTCATTGAAAGGAGGGGAGGTGCGGCTCCTCTCATGACTAAAGTCACGAGTCTCCACCGCACCATGAAGATGAATATTACTGTTTATCTCGGTTCCCGTTGTGGGAACCAACCTTGTTATGCTGATTATGCCTATGCCTTGGGAGCCTGGATTGCCTGCCACGGCCACACGCTCGTGTACGGCGGAAGCCGGACCGGACTCATGGGAAAGCTTGCCGACGGCGCTTTGCAGGCCGGTGGGGAAGTTATCGGTGTAGAACCACAGTTCTTCATGGATGAAGAATTACAACATGAGGGCTTGACGAAACTCATCGTGACGCCGGACATGACATCGCGCAAGCAGCAAATGATGGACTTAGGCGATATTTTCCTGGCCTTTCCCGGCGGCATCGGGACGCTGGAAGAAATCAGCCAGGTCATGAGCCAGGTAAAACTGCACCAGGTGGAAGGGCGCTTTGCCTTTCTCGACTTCAATGGCTATTATCAGCCCATGAAAGCCTTGATCCAGCAGATGAGCGCCGAAGGTTTCGTCGATAAAGCTTGGGCTGATGGCGTACCCTTCCTGCCATCCTTGGCAGGGCTCACGGCTTTTGTCCTCGGCCGCAATTTGCCAAAACCGGGCGAAACGTGGCGCCATTTCAAGAACCATATGTACCGCATCCTCGATTTAGCGGATGACGCCGAAACGGGTGAAACCTACGTCGTCTATAAGACCTTGTATGGTGAATACCGCGATTTCATCCGCCCTCTGGACATGTTCCTCAGCGAAGTGGACCATGAGAAATATCCCGACGTCCCACAAAAATGGCGCTTTGAAAAAACGGCGGACCTTTGTTCCTGGAATCCGGCTATTTCCAGCCAATATCTGAAAAAGTGAATGTTAATAGATGATAACAGGTGTATTTTTGTCGACGTTTTTATAGATCTTCGCGGCATTGGCCGGCGGCAGGTTCAAACAGCCGTGAGAGCCGTTCGATTTGTAAATCTGGCCACCAAACGAGGAACGCCACGGTGCGTCATGAAGGCCGACATTGCAGTTGAAAGGCATCCAGTATTTGACTTTCGAGTCGTAGCCTTGACCGCTCAGGGTGGCATTTCGTGTCTTATAAGTCAGGCCGTAAATGCCCTTGGGCGTACCGTGCTTACGTGTCGGATTGCCCGAGACGAGATAGCTTTGGAGAAGGCACTGGCCGTCTTTATAGAGCCATAGCTGCTGGTCCTTCAGACTGACTTCGATGTACGTCGTGCCCCAGTCTTGATGGCCGTGGACCGCAGCCGTCTGGGCGTAGACTGGTTCACAGACCGTGCTCTGCTTCTGGGTCAGGAGGTCTAGCAGGTGGGCCGTTTCCTTTTCCTGGTCGATGCGCCAGCCGTAATCGCCTTCGCTGATCGTGATGTCCTGACCGCCGGAAGTGTGGAACGTCCGCGGCGTATAGGCCGTATCGTATTTGTCGGCCAGTTCTTTGACGAAGGCCCGAACCTGCTGCGGGTCAAAGGTGACCTGGCCGTTGGCATCGGTTCTGAGCCAGGAGACGATGCGGCCGCCGTCGAGGGTCTCGCTCTTATCGCCGAACTGATAAGTGATGGCCACGCCAGCGTAATCCTTCTGGGCTTCTTCCAGCGGCGTCAAAGAAACGGGTGCAGCTTCCTTCGACACCAGGAACTTTTCGGCCTGTCCGCCTGAGAGGGCAAAGACACCGCTGCCGACCAGAAGTCCAAGACAGACAGTCCCGAGAATTAGAAAATAGTGCTTTCGCTCCATGAAAAATCATTCCTTCAAGTACACTTTAAGATAAATCTTTTCTCAATGTATCACAAATTGTAAAGGAATGCAAGGAAAGCAGCCAATATCTGAAGAAGTGAATCACAGGCGCTGGATCGCGTCGAGGGCCAGCGGCGACCGTTCACATTCATCGGCCATCATGGTCAGCTGGTAGCATAAAGGGCTGCCTTTCATTTTGCCAGCGGCATAGGTCAGGCCATTGGTCCGTTCATCCAGGAAGGGCTTGTCAATCTGGCTTGGGTCGCCGACGAGGATAATCTTCGTGCCTTTCCCGGCCCGGGTGATGATGCCTTTGACCTGGTTCGGCGTCATGTTCTGAGCTTCGTCGATGATGAGATACGTCTTTTCCAGGGAGCGGCCGCGGATGAAATTGAGGGCTTCCGTCTGGATGAGTTGGCGATCGAAGATTTCCTCAATTTTTTTGGCCAGTTCCCGTTCGTTCTCGTAGCGTTCGTCTTCATTACTGTCGATAAGCTGTTCCAGGTTGTCGATGATGGGCCGCATGATGGGCGAAATCTTTTCCTGTTCGTCGCCGGGCAGGAAGCCGATGTCCGAGTCAAACTGCGCATTCGGCCGGCAGATGAGAATCCTCCGGTATTCGCCGGTCGGATGGTTGATGATTTTTTTCAAGCCCACAGCCAGGGAATAGAACGTCTTTGCTGTCCCGGCTGGCCTTTGATGATGACCAACGGGGCTTCCGAAGTCGGCTGCATGAGGACTTCCTGCATGAAATACTGGCCGGCATTGCGCGGCTTGATACCATAAGGCGTGACACGGCTGTAAGTCAGGGGCAGGACTTGTCCTTGATGGACCCGGCTTAAATGGGTTTTGTGCAAAGACGCGTCGGCCTATAAGATGATGAATTCATTTTCCTGGACTTCCGAAGCATAACTGCGTCCTTCGCTGTCCGTTAGATAGAGCTGGCTGACGGCAACGCCTTGGGTCAGGAAATCGTCGAAAGCCGCTTCCGGTACATAACAAGTCAGACGGTCGGTATAGGCATCCTTTTCTGGAAGGACCTGTTCACGGCTGAAATCCTGGGCTTCGATATGCAGGACCTGTGCTTTCAGGCGCAGGACCAGATCCTTCGTGACCAGGATGGGCTAACACGACTGCAGATGACGGCAGACCTTGAGAATGCGATTTGGATTTTCCAACAGAACGCTGGAGCCGGATCCGCACGAATAACCTAACAGAACGGGTGAATCGCGAGATACGC
>NZ_JAJBQV010000069.1 GCF_020539865.1 Megasphaera elsdenii
GAAAGAAGACTGCAACAAAATGAGCTAAAAAGCTCATTTTGTTACAGCCCCTTTTTCATCTGTAGGGCTCGCACGTGACGAGTCCGTTCCGGTATATATACGATTTCTCAATCAGTTGCTAGGAAAATCATCCAAATTCCTGACGGTTCGCCCATATTGCGCCCCCCTACAAATCACTAGCCACTAGCCACGAATCTTCTTAGCTGCGATGCCGTAGGGAATGGACAAGAAGAGGATGGCACCGACGATGTTGCCCAAAGTAACGAAGACCAGGTTGTAAAGATAACCGCCGACGCTGACGGCCGTGCCGGTGGGATTCAGCAGGCCCAGTGTCAGGACAGTCATGTTAGCTACGCTGTGTTCAAAGCCACAAGTAAAGAAAGCGTAGAGGCACCAGAAGACCATGATTAATTTACCGCTGTCCGATTTGCAGCGGAAGCCGCACCAGACAGCCAGGCAAACCAGGACGTTACAGAGGATGCCCCGCAGGAACAGGACCAGCGGCGGCAGGCTCATCTTCATGGCAGCTGCATTGGCCAGGGTCTGACCGACGCCGCCAGCGATGCCGGCAGCATCGTAGAAAATCAGGGATAAGACGATGGCACCGAACCAGTTGCCCAGATAGCAGACGACGTCCGTCAAGGTGACGGTCTTGGAACGCCAGCCGTTGTAGAGGACGAAGGCATTGCCTGTGAACAGTTCTGCTCTGCCCCGGCGATGACGACCAGGCTCAAGGCGATGCCAAAGGACAGGCCCATGGCGATTTTCGTCAGATTTTCGTCATAGGAATAGCGCCGAGAGTACCACTTACCGTAAAGGACAGGAGAATACCGAAGCCGATGTAAGCGCCGGCTAAGGCTGACATGAGGAAATAGCCTAAGGGGTTCTTCTTCAGCAACCCGACCTTGGCGGCCGCATCGGCTGCTGAAGCTGCGTATTCGTCATTGTACATAGGCACCTCCCTATTTCAGCGGCAACGGCTTCTGGAATACATCCAAATCGGCCGGTTTTTTTATGACGCTGTCTGCATCGGCCCATTTGATGAAATCGATGCCCATGCGCGGGTTCTTTTTGCCAGTACGTCCCAAGAGAGTGATACGGAAATACTGTTCCTTACTGCGTGTCCAGACCCGGTTTGGGCAGGCCCAGACACAGACGCCGCAGCCAATGCATTTCTCGACGTTGCGGACAGGCCGGAATTTCTTCATCTGCAAAGCCTCTACAGAAAGCTGTTTGCACTTGCGGACGCACATGCCGCAGCTGACGCAGCGGCTGGGATTGAACTGAGGTTCTGTCATGCCCATGACGCCGAAATCATGCATGCGGATTTTGCCGCAGTCATTAGGACAGCCACATTCCGTGTCCCGGAAGCTTCAAAGCCAGCACCTCGTTCACTCTGATTGATATGGAGTTCATCAATGATCGGCTGCAGGGCCTGTTTTACTTCTTCTACTTTTTCAAAGGGAATCCCCATGATTTCAAAGCCCTGACGGATGGTCAGATGGACTTCACTATTGCCATAGGTTTCTGCAATATGCTGAACCTGGCCCAGGACCTTGGCATTCAGGGATCCACAGGGTACACGGACACGGGCTGAAGCCATATTACGATGTTTCGTTACCCGGAAAGCGTATTTTTTTAACTTACCGCAATTCATTTCCATAATGTATCAGCCTCCTAGTCGATTAAGGTACGAAGTTCGGTGTATTTGAATACCGGCCCGTCCTGACAGACGTAGACTTTGCCGATGCGGCAATGACCACATTTGCCGAGGCCGCAGCACATCTTGCGAGATTCAGAGAGCCAGATTTTTTCTTCATCGAAACCGAGTTTAATCAATTCCTGGATGGAGAACTTGATCATCATCGGAGGACCGACGACGACAGCGATGGCATTGTCGAAGTCCTTGAGGGGCAGTTCCGGAATGTACTGTGTGACCAAGCCGACATGGCCGTCATAATCCCCTTCTTCCGGGGCTTTGTCGACTGTGCAGATGAAGTTCATGCCATCGGCAATCCAGCGTTTGAGGTCTTCTTTAAAGAGAATGTCTGCCGGCGATTTGAAGCCGGAAATGACCGTTAAGCTCTTGCATTCGTTCATGTGGTCGGCGAAGTAATCGATGACGCCGTGAACCGGAGATAAACCAGACCCGCCTGTGACCAGGACGATTTCCTTGCCTTTGAACATATCGACGTCGAAGCCGTTGCCATAGGGCCCACGCATGAAGAAGTGGCCGCCGACGTAATTTTCAAAGATTTCATCGGTCAGGCTGCCGACTTTACGGATTGTGAAATCCAGGGAATGATCCGTAATGCCGCTGACAGAAATAGGCGCTTCGCCGGCTTTATGATCTTCCGTGAAGAATACATCCTACATGGACACCAGCAAGTACAGGTCGGACAAACCAAGGTGCAGCGGCCACATTTGATGCAGCGCTTGTCGTATTCATCCCAGACGTGGGATTTGGCGATAGCCGAAGAGAGGTTCTCCGGAATATGCACGCTGATCTTATTTTCCGTGACATAATCCGGGACGACGTCGGTTTCCGGAGCCTTGGCTTCTGTAATGGCTCTTCCCAGGATGTCATCTTTGACATCGAGGAAATACTGGCCATCTTTGAAATTCAAGGCGACATCGTAGTTATCGCTGATGTTCGTGCCCATGGAAACGCAGAAGCAGTTTTCAAATTCCTGGCTGCAGCCCATGGGGATGAATTTGGTCCGTAACCGAGATTACAGTTTCGTGGATGATGGTCAAATCCTATCCATCAATACACTCGGAAAAAGAACCAAATGCACTTTTGAGGGCGAACATTTTGCTGAATACCTCGATGGTTCCTATGACCTTGGAACAGGAAAACTGGTCGAACTCAAAGGGTTATGGTATATCCATATTCCCGTAACCAAATCTGTCGAAGATTTTCAGAAAGAAAACGTCCGCCATGTTGTCGGTATTGACCGCGGATTACGTTTCCTTACTGTTAGTTACGACGAACAGG
>NZ_JAJBQV010000007.1 GCF_020539865.1 Megasphaera elsdenii
TCCATGTATCAAACTTCTCAAGAATCTCCCGCTTCTATAAGCGGGAGAGGTTCAACTCCTTTATAGGGTAAACTGAATATGTTGCGGCGCCTGCAGCAAATGGGAATCGGCATCATCATGACCACCCATTTTCCTGACCAGGTACTGCACGTCGCCGACTGCGCGGCCATCCTGGCTGAAGGAAAAATCCAGGTAGTCGGACCTCCTGAAGACGTCATTACCGCAGAAAATCTGACCCGTCTATACCATATCCCCATCGCCATCTATGATGTCCCTGAAGCCCATCAAAAAATATGCCTGCCTGTTGCGCCCGTAAGGGAGCTGTAGTACAAATCAAATATCAAACGTTTAACTTTAAACTCAAAAAAGAGGCTGTCACATTATGCGTTTTTTGCTTAATGCGACAGCCTCTTTTTTATCGGATATTTTACTTCCAAACGAGGAGGAGAGAAGCGCCGAATTCTTTTTTGAATTGTTTGCTCAGTTGTTTCATTTCGTAGTCGGCTGCGTTGTAGGTCGAGCCCGGTGTCGTCGTGAGAATCATGACGGCGACGTTTTCGGCCAGCGTAACTTCGACATGAGTGACGATTTGTTCATACGTCAGGTCCGACGCTTCGGCCAGGGCCAGGATGGTCGAGAGCTTGCGGATCATAATCCAGTCTTCAGCCGAGGCCATATTGGCATAGCGGTAGGCCCGGATGATCTTGCGGCTGATGCCGTGGTGGAAGCCGGCGATGAAGCCCGTAATGATCTGTTCGACCTGGGTCAGGCCGTAGAGTGGGGCGTGGGCGATCATAAAGGCCGAGTGGCGGGCGTGGTCGTAGAAGTTGATGATCTTGCCTACGTCATGCATGCGGGCGGCTGTCTGCAATAAGAGGCGTTCCCGCGGGCCGTAGCCGTGGAGAGGCTGGAGCTGGTCGAAGAGCTGCGTTGCGATGCGCGTGACCTGGTCGTAGTGGGCCTGGTTGATGATGACGCCGCTCAGGGTCCCGAGGAAGTTCTTGACGCTGAAGTCGAGGATGTCGTCGAAGCGAGGCGAGGGCAGATGGCAGTAGGAGGCATAATATTCATAGAACAAGCCTTCGCGGAGACCGCAGCCGCTGACGACCATTTCCGGGCTGCCCGTTATGTCGAAGATGGTCTTGATGACGGCGGCACCGGCGACGATGAGGTCTGACCGTTCGCTGGACAGGCCGGCGATTTTCTTGCGGTTGGCACTGGTCCGCGTTGTAATTTTCTGGTACAGGTTTTGGAAGTGGTCTAAAGGTAAGATGTAGTTGTGGAGTTTCGGCAATTCGTAGTTCGTCGCCCGTTGATCCATTTTTGCGAAATTACGGGCTGTACCGCCGATGCCGACGATGGGCAGGTGGATATCCTGGATCCAAGGGATATCGGCCATTTTTTTGCGGACAAATTTCATCAGTCTGGCAATGGCTTCGGAATCAGGATTGCCTTGGGTACCGAATTTTTCAGTCAGTGTGACGGCGCCAATGGGAACCGACAAGGAATGGGCGGCTTCTCCGTCACGGACTAAGGTCATTTCGACGCTGGCACCGCCTAAGTCGAAGATGAGAAAATCTTTCATGGCAATGGTGTTGATGACGCCGAGATATCCTAAGTAGGCTTCCCGTTTGCCTGTAATGACGTCCATGGTAATGCCTGTTTCAGCATTGATGCGTTTCAAAAAGTCTTCGCCATTACTGGCATTACGTACGGCTGCCGTTGCGACGGCCCGGCAGTTCTTGATGTCCATGACTTCCATAATGTGCTTATAGACGTGCAGGCAGGTCAAGGCCCGTTGCATACCTTCTTCACTGATTACGCCGGTCTGGCTCAGGCCGTGGCCCAGACGGATGGCCTCTTTTTCCTGGTAGAGCAGGGAGTAAGCGTGGTTGTCGGCAATCTGCATGACGACAAAGCGGATGGAGTTAGAGCCCATATCGATGATGGCTAATTTTTCCATGGTATACCTCATTTCTGCGGATGCTTATCAAGTTTATCGTTTGCTTTATTCATTATACTACAGAATAGAGCGGCATGCCGAAAGTTTTTACAAAAAATATACATATATATGGTGACTTTCATGTATAATAAGAAGAGTATCAGCTAGACAGCAACTATATCGTCAAGAAAAGTGGGGAGAGTAATGGAAAAACAAACCCGGAATGTTTTCGGCATCATCCATATCGGGACGGTCAATATGACCTTGAAGGTCATCGCCTACTCGTCGTTAGATGATATGGAAATCATCGAAAACGTATCCCGAGAAGTAAAATATGGGGAAACGGTCTTCCAGCGCCATCACGTCAGTTTTCAGTCCCTGAACGAGATCTGTCAGGTCCTGCTGGGATTCCGCCAGCTCCTTTGCGACTATGATGTCAAAGATGTCCGTGTCTTGTCGACGACAGCCATCAGCGAGGCGGACAATTTGATCAGCGTCCTCGATCAGATCCATATCCGTACGGGCTTTGACGTCGAAGTCATCCACATGACTAAGGAAATCTATTACAAGTTCTTTGGTCTTTATTATAATGTATTGAAAGGGCAATTCAATTTTGCCGATAAAGCCGTCATGCTCTTGGATATTACGTCTGGCGGCGTCGGCCTGACCTGTTGGAAATCGGACCGCCTCTTGTTCCAGCAGAACATCCACATCGGGTCCTTGCGCATCTTGGAAAATTTCACGGAAAAGCAGCGCGATGAACTGACTTTCCCGACGGCTGTGCGCGAATATATTTATGGCACCCTTTATCCACTCTGGAAAGGCGTCCAGCAGTATGATATCAAGTATATCGTCTTGTCCGGCCGAGGGGCTAATTTGGTAGCACGCCTTATGGGCAAGACCAGTGAAAAAGGCCTCTTCTTGATTACGCCAGATGAACTGCGCCAGTTCGTCTATTCTTTCCGCGGTGTCACACCGTTCAAGCTCATGAAGCGCTTCGGTTTGTCCCAGAACCTGGCCAATGTCATCATGCCGACGATTCTCTTGTATTATGAACTGTTGCGCATCGTAGACATCGACATGCTGGTCGTCATGCCGACGACTTTCACCGAAGGCTATACCATGCATTATGTCGCCGAAAAGACGCATAACGATTATATGGCCCACCTCCAGAGCCTGCTCCTGGATATGATGCGCCGCTTGTCCAAGAAATACTTGTCCGATTCTGTCCATTCTGCCCGCATCGAAGAATACTGCAACGTCCTCTTTCAGGCGTTGTACCAGTTCATCGGCCTCGATTACAGCTATAATTATCTGCTCCGCCTGGCTGCGATTTTCCATGAAACGGGGAAGTTCATCAATATCCGCAAGCATAATCTCTGTACGTACAACCTCATCAAGGAAACGGACTTATTCGGTTTATCTGATGGGGAAAAGGAAGTCCTGGCCGCCGTCCTCTACTATGCCTTTGATGGCACCTTGCACGAAGCGTCGCCAGTCTATCATGCCTTGACGCCGCGGCAGAAGGTCATTACAGCGAAATTGACGGCGATTTTCCGCCTGGCCGATTCGCTCGATAAGAGCCATTTAGGGAAAATCAGTTCCATCCGGGCGGAACTTAAAGAGGATGAACTCGTCGTCTATTATACGGCCGACGCCGATATTTCTTTGGAACGCTGGACGTATTTGAAAATGGCCGTCGACTTTTCCGAAGTTTTTGGCATTTCGACGAAATTAGTGAAAGGATAAGATAATCATGGCAGATTTTACTGATGCTCAATATTTTTTAAATCGTGAATGTACATGGGTCAAATTCAATGAACGGGTTCTGCGCGAAGCTATCGTCCCATCCAACCCGCTGCTGGAACAGCTGAATTTCATTGCCATCGCTGCATCGAATCTGGATGAATTCTTCATGATCCGTGTCGCCGGCGTCAAGCACCTCGTCGAAAGTGGTGTCAAGCACATCGACATTGCCGGCATGACGCCGCAGGAACAGTTCGAGGCCATCCAGTCCATGGTCCATAAACTGGTCAGCGACCAGTATCGCTACTATGAAGATATCCAGCAGAAGCTGCAGGCCCATGGCCTGCACTTCATCGGTGTCGATGCCCTCGATGATGATCAGCGTCTGTGGTTGGAAAGCTTCTTTGAACGGGAAATCTACCCTGTCGTTACGCCTATGGCCGTTGATTCCAGCCATCCTTTTCCGTTTTTGTCCAGCCTGAACCTGAACTTGGCCGTTCTCTTGCGCCGCAAACAGGGGGACCGCTCGGTCAAGACGGCTATCCTGCCGGTTCCGACGTCGGTCATCGACCGCATCATCAAGGTCCCAGACAGCGTTTCGCCGGCCGGCAAGCAGCATGAAGGCCATCAGTTCCTCTTCTTGGAAGACGTCATCGCCGCTTATGCAGAACGATTCTTCCTGGGCTGCGATATTCTGGAAGTCGAACCGTTCCGCGTCACTCGCGACGCTGACTTGGATATTGATGATGATGCGGAAGACCTCCTGATGGAAGTCGAAAAGAGCCTGAAGAAGCGCCGAAAAGGGGCGGCTGTTCGTTTGGAACTAGCCGCTTCGTCGTCGCGCATGATCCGCGATTTCCTGCGCGATGAACTGCAGCTTGAAGAACGGGACATCTATTCGATTCCAGGTCCTTTGGACTGCAAGGTCTTCTTTTCCTTTGTCGGCATCGATGGTTATGACGACCTGCACTATCCGCCAGTGAAACCGCAGCCGTCGTCCGAACTGGCCGCTATCGACGCGCCTGATTTCTGGTCGGCCATTGCCGAACGGGACGTCATGGTCCATCATCCCTATGAAACTTTTGAAACGGTAGAACACTTCATCCAGCTGGCCGCAACGGATCCCCATGTCCTGGCCATCAAACAGACGCTCTACCGCGTCAGCAGCAAGTCGCCGATTATCGCTGCCCTGGCCCAGGCCGCAGAAAACGGCAAACAGGTCACGGTCTTCATGGAAGTCAAGGCCCGTTTCGATGAAGAAAATAATATCCACATGGCCCGCAAGCTGGAAAAAGCCGGCTGCCATGTCATTTACGGCATTATGGGGCTCAAGACCCATTCCAAGATTACCCTCGTCGTCCGCCGCGAATCAGACGGCATCCGCCGTTACGTCCACTTGGCGACGGGCAATTACAATGGGAAGACAGCCCGTATCTATACGGATGTCGGCATCTTGACGGCCAATACCCTCATCGGTGTCGATGCGTCGGCCTTCTTCAACCTCTTATCGGGGTATTCCGATCCTCCCCAGTGGAATAAACTGGCCGTTGCGCCGCTTAACTTGCGGGAAACGATTTATCAGGAAATCGACCAGGAAATCGCCCAGGCCAAGGCGGGCAAGAAAGCCCTTATCGTGGCCAAGATGAACTCCCTCCTCGATAAGTACGTCATCGCTAAGCTCTATGAAGCATCGGCGGCTGGCGTCAAGATCCGCCTCATCGTCCGTGGCATTTGTGTTATCCGCCCGGGCCTGCCTGGCATCAGCGACAATATCGAAGTTCACAGCATCGTCGGCCGCTTCCTGGAACACAGCCGCTTGTTCTACTTCTACAACGGCGGCAAGGAAGACGTCTTTATTTCCTCGGCAGACTGGATGCCGCGCAACCTCAACGAACGCGTCGAATTGATGACGCCTGTCGAATTCCCGCCTCATAAGGAACGGATTAAACGCATCTTGAAAGTATACTTCGACGACAACGTTAAGGCCTATGCCATGAACAGCGACGGCTCGTACCGTTACTTGGCAGACGAACGCAAGGGCAAACCTGTCAATGCCCAGGATACTTGCCAGCGCGAAGCGGGACGGCTAGCGTCAGAACGGAAAAAGGCAGCCCACCAGTTCCGCAATGTTGTCTTGCGTCCGCGTCCTGCTGAAGAAGACAAGTAAATTGACAATCATGTCGGCCTTTGTTACAATGAAAAGAAAAGCACTAGGAGGCATGGCATGGACTGGAAACGATTCAGCATGACTGGATTCAAGAATAAACGACCGATTACACGAATGTACGCCACGATGATTGCCTTATTAGTCATCGTGTCCCTGACGGGGTTCATCGACCGGGGGAAATCCGTGACCCTCGTTGCCGATGGCGAGACCCGGCAGGTATATACGCAAGCTGTCAATGCAAGGGCATTGATGCGGGAAAATAATATAGATATTGGTGATTACGATGAAATCGATGTCTCGACGCAGAAGCTCGACGACGGCAGTTACGTCAAAGTGCGCCGGGCTATTCCGGTCACTTTGGAATACCGCGGACAGACTCAGGAAGTCTATACGGCTAAGCACAATTCCCAGGAAGTAGCCGAACAGTACGGCTATAATAAGGAAAAGTACCGTCCTTATGGCGACGTCCAGAAGCCTCTCCAAGCAGGTCAGCATATCGTCATCGGCCACGTGTCGCGCAAGACCATTACAGAAGATGAAGTCGTCCCTTATGCTATCGAAAGCATTCCTGATGAAACGCTGGGCCAAGGCGAAGAAAAAGTCATCCAAGAAGGGCAGAATGGCCGTAAGCGGGTCAAATTGAACATCGTCAGCGTCGACGGCCAGGTCGCTGATAAGGAAACGGTGTCGACGGAACTCATTTCGGAAATGCAGCCGCTGATCCGCAAAGTCGGTACGAAAGAAACCGTTGAAATCAACACCAGCACAGGCGATGTATCCCACTACCAGAAAATCATTACCATGGAAGCCACGGCCTATTTGCCGACTGATGGCGATGGCCAGTGTATCACCCGGATGGGGACTCGGGCTCGTTACGGTGTCGTCGCCGTCGACCCCAACGTCATTCCATTGGGTTCGACCGTCTTCATCCCTGGCTATGGCGTTGCCCGGGCGGAAGATACAGGCGGAGCCATCCTCGGCAACCGCATCGACCTCTGTATGGAAGACTACGATGCCTGCATGAATTTCGGCCGCCGCACCGTACCGGTCTATATTCTGAATTAACATCAAACTTTCAACTTCAAACTTCAAACACGTCCGCAAGGGCAGGCATTGAAAAAATGCTTGCCCTTGTTTGTCATATATGCTATAATGTCAAAGGTTTGAATATCAAACCCTAAAATACACACGCTTGGCGAGCTCAGCACTGTGCCCGTTCCCCGTGGGGAAGGGTGAAGATGAGCGATGACCGGGCGGAGGAAAAAACAGGAGGAATTACAATTATGGCAGTAGTATCTATGAAACAATTATTGGAAGCCGGCGTTCATTTCGGTCATCAGACCCGCCGTTGGAACCCGAAGATGGCTCGCTTCATCTTCACTGAACGTAACGGTATCTACATCATCGACTTGCAGAAAACCGTTAAGAAAATGGACGAAGCTTACAATTTTGTCCGCGACCTGGCTGCTGAAGGCGGCAAAGTCCTCTTCGTAGGCACGAAAAAACAGGCTCAGGAATCTATTAAAAATGAAGCAGAACGTTGCAACCAGTACTTCGTCAACGAACGCTGGCTCGGCGGTATGCTCACCAACTTCCAGACCATCGAAAAGCGCGTAAAACGCTTGAAGACCTTGGAAAAACAGGCTGAAGACGGCACGTTCGAAATCTTGCCGAAGAAAGAAGTTACACTCCTCAAACATGAAATGGAAAAACTTCAGAAATACCTCGGCGGTATCAAAGACATGAAGAAACTTCCGGATGCTCTCTTCATCATCGACCCGAAAAAAGAAGAAATCGCTGTTTCTGAAGCCCGCAAACTTCACATCCCCATCATCGCTACGGTTGACACCAACTGCGATCCCGATGTCATCGACTATCCGATTCCGGCTAACGATGACGCTATCCGCGCCGTCAAACTCTTGACCGGCAAAATCGCTGACGCTGTCCTCGAAGGCAACCAGGGCGAACAGAATGAAGAAGGCGCCGCTGAAGGTGCTGAAGCCGCTGAAGAAAAAGCAGCAGAATAAGATTACTCGTTCTTTGAGAACTGAATGGTTATTATAGGAAGGTAAGGAGCCTTTGCTTCTTACCTTTCTTCAAACTGTATAATTCACATTACTTTTAGGAGGAATACTCATGGCTATTACAGCAGCAATGGTAAAAGAATTAAGAACAAAAACCGGTGCAGGCATGATGGACTGCAAAAAAGCATTGACCGAAAGCAACGGCGATATGGAAAAAGCCGTCGACTTGCTTCGTGAACATGGCTTGGCTGCAGCAGCTAAGAAAGCAGACCGCATCGCTGCTGAAGGTTTAGTTTATTCTTACATCCATGGCAACGGCCGTATCGGCGTCCTCGTCGAAGTCAACTGCGAAACAGACTTCGTCGCTCAGACTGACAACTTCAAAGCACTCTGCAAAGACATTGCAATGCAGATTGCTGCTGCAAAACCGGCATACCTCAAACGGGAAGAAGTTCCGGCTGAAGTTTTGGAACATGAAAAAGAAGTTCTCCGCCAGCAGGCCCTGAACGAAGGCAAACCGGAAAAAATCGTCGAAAAGATGATTACTGGCCGTATCGAAAAATTCTACAAAGAAAACTGCCTCCTCGATCAGGAATTCATCAAAGATTCTGACAAGACGGTCCAGCAGGTCGTTACCGAAGCAATTGCTAAAATCGGTGAAAAAATCGACATCCGCCGTTATACACGTTATGAATTGGGTGAAGGCCTGGAAAAACGGAACGATGATTTTGTTTCCGAAGTAATGGCACAAGCTAAATAAGATTGCATAAGAGAACACCCAACCCGTGTTCTCTTATTTTCTAATTGGACTTGTATACCGATAGAGGAGGCACTTCTTTTATGGAATCGAAAAAGTATCATCGTATCGTATTGAAATTGAGTGGTGAAGCACTGGCTGGCAAACAAGGCTATGGCATCGACCCGGAAACAGTTGAAACCATTGCGAAACAGGTCGTTGCAGTCAATCAGCTCGGCGTCCAGGTCGCTATCGTCGTCGGCGGCGGCAATATTTGGCGAGGATTGTCCGGTTCGGCCAAAGGCATGGACCGTGTTTCGGCAGACTACATGGGCATGTTGGCTACGGTCATGAATTCTTTGGCCCTTCAGGATGCCATGGAAAAGAACGGTGTCGCTACCCGCGTCCAGACGGCTATCAACATGCAGCAGGTCGCTGAACCGTACATCCGCCGTCGGGCTATCCGCCACATGGAAAAAGGCCGCGTCGTCATTTTCGGTGCCGGTACGGGCAACCCTTATTTCTCGACAGATACAACAGCTGCCCTGCGGGCCGCTGAAATCGAAGCCGATGCCATTCTCATGGCCAAGAACGGCGTCGACGGCGTCTACGACAGCGATCCCAAACTGAACCCGGACGCTAAGATGTTCAAACACCTGACCTATCTCGACGTCATCAACAAAGACCTGAAAGTCATGGATGCTACGGCGACGACGCTCTGCCGCAACAATAATATTCCTATCGTTGTCTTCAATATCGACCAGCCTGGGAATATCGTCAAGGCTGCCAGCGGAGAAGATTTAGGGACGGTAGTCGACAAAGAAGACTAAACGCTGTATGATATACTTATAAAAATAAAATAAGGAAGTGATTGACATGGAAGTAAAAGAAATCATCGCTCAGCACGAAGAAAAGATGGACAAGACCATCGAAGCTCTGAAACGGGAATTGTCATCGATTCGCACGGGCCGTGCCAGCACATCCCTGCTGGACCGGATTACCGTCGACTATTATGGTACGCCGACGCCGGTCAAACAGGTCGCTAATGTATCCGTTCCGGAACCGCGCATGCTCACCATCGCTCCGTGGGAACCGAAGATGCTCGGCGAAATCGAAAAAGCTATCCTTAAGTCTGACTTGGGCTTGAACCCCAACAACGACGGCAAGCTCATCCGCTTGGAAATCCCCCAGCTGACGGAAGAACGCCGGAAAGAACTGAGCAAGAAAGTCAGCAAGATCGCTGAAGACTCGAAAGTCGTTATCCGCAACATCCGCCGCGACGCCAACGAAGCCATCAAGAAGATGGAAAAGAAGAAGGAAGTCACGGAAGATGACAGCAAAGAAGGTCAGGAAAATATCCAGAAGCTGACAGATAAAAAAATCAAGGTCATCGACGAAATCAAAGCGAAAAAAGAAAAAGAAGTCATGGCCGTATGATGGATATACGGATTTTTATTGGCATGCCGTTACGGTATGCCAAATCTGTATTACAGGAAAAAAATATTCCTTTTGTCATAGAGCGGACGCTGTCGCGGAGCCATTTCTTCCACTGCGACCCTGAGCAGACCTATGTCATCCGCGCCCAGTTACGAGATGACGGCACCGTTTGCCTCTTGGTCAACGACAGCCTGGAAATGAGCGAATCCGTAGCGGCAGCCCTGCGAAATGGAGACGTACAGCATGATTAACTTTTTTGGCAAAAAGAAGAAAGAACCAGCAGGCTCCGTGTCCGAAGCTATGCTGGATCCGAACAATATTCCCCGCCACGTAGCCATCATCATGGATGGCAATGGCCGATGGGCTAAGCGCAAGGGGCTGCCTCGCAGTTATGGTCATCGCGCCGGTGCCGATACGCTCAAGCGCATCGTCGTCGCTGCCGATGATCTGGGAATCAAAGTCCTGACAGTCTATGCCTTTTCTACGGAAAATTGGAAGCGTCCTGATGAAGAAGTGTCGTACATCATGAAGCTCATGAAGAGTTACTTGAGCAAGAATCTCTTGGAACTCAAGGAACACAACGTGCGGCTCCATGTCATCGGCGATATGAAGCGGCTCCATCCGGACCTGCAGGAAGCTTTTTCTCAGGCCGAAGCGGAGATGGCCGCCAATACGGGCCTCATCCTCAACGTCGCCGTCAATTATGGCGGCCGTCTGGAAATTACCCAGGCTGCCCGCAAAGTGGCAGAAGCTGTCCGGGACGGCCAGATCCGGCCCGAAGACATTACCGAAGCGACACTGGCTCAGCATCTCTATACGGATCCGGAAAACGATGTGGATCTGCTCATCCGCCCTGGTGCGGACAAAAGGGTCAGTAATTTTCTCCTCTGGCAGATGGCTTACGCCGAATTCTGGTTCACCCAGCTCTGCTGGCCCGATTTTACGAAGGATACCCTGGTCGAAGCTATTTTGTCCTTCCAGGGCCGGGAACGGCGTTTCGGCGGCTTAAAATAAATCAGGGAAGGTACATGATATGTTGGCAAAACGAATACTGACAGGCATCGTCGGCGGTGCCTTTACGATTTTTGTGATTTACGAAGGGAATTGGCTGTTTTTCCTCATGATGGCCTTGTTATCCCTTGTCGCCTGGTATGAATACGGCAACTTAGTCCACAAGCTCCACGCCGTGACGGCTGATAAGTGCGGTGCCGTATGGCTCATTGCCATGCTGACGGCCTACTGGTTCGGCAGTACCAAGGTCATGCTCGTCCTGGCCTTGGGCCTCTTGTTCTGGCTCATGCTGCGGACCGTCTTTTTCCACAACAAGATAAAGCCCGTAGACAGCGCCTATACCTTGTACGGCCTGCTCTATATCGGCTGCGGTTTTCTGGCCATGCTGGCCTTGCGCAGCGGCTCTGTCGCTTCCTTCATGGGCAGCAGCTTCGGTGCAGTCATGCTGGAACCGGCGCGGTTCTTTGTTTTTCTCCTCATCTTTTCGACTTGGGCTAGTGATACCTTCGCTTTCGCCGTCGGCAAGATGATGGGCAAAGTCAAGCTCTGCCCGGCCATCAGCCCCGGAAAGACCCGTGAAGGGGCTATTGGCGGTTTTGTCGGTACCTTGGCTGTGGCCATTATCTTTTCGCTCATCTTTAAATTCTCTGTGCTTCACGCCTTGGCTATTGGCGTCATCATCGGCATCATGGCCCCTTTAGGCGATTTGGTCGAATCTATCTTGAAGCGCGTTTGCGGCGTCAAGGATTCGGGGAATATCATTCCCGGTCATGGCGGTGTCCTCGATCGCTTCGACAGCCTGCTCTTCGCAGCGCCGGCCATGTATGTCTATTTGATGCTGGTCATTTAAAGGAGGGCAGGGTATGAAGGATATTTTGATTTTAGGCAGCACTGGTTCTATCGGGACCCAGGCCGTCGATGTCATCGACGCCCATCCCGAGGCCTTCCGCCTGGCGGGTGTCGCTGCCTATTCTCATTGGCAGGAAGTGGCCCGCCAGGTTCGGGCCCATCAGGTGAAATGGGCTTGCATGGTCGATGAAAAGGCCGCCCAGGAACTGCGCCGTGCTGTCGGCCCGGCGTGTACTGTCTTTTCCGGCAGTGACGGCCTGCTGAAACTCATCGATGAATGTGATGCTCACATCGTCTTGACATCCCTCGTCGGTGCTGCCGGCATCGAGCCGACGCTCCATGCTATCGAGAACGGGATGGATATCGCGCTGGCCAATAAGGAAACCCTCGTCGCTGCTGGCGAGTTGGTCATGAAGGAAGCCGCAGACCACGGCGTCCGCATCCTGCCCGTAGACAGTGAACACGGGGCTATCTTCCAGTGCCTTCAGGGGCGCCGTCCAGAGGAAGTGGCTAAACTGCTGGTCACGGCCTCTGGCGGGCCTCACTTTCGCCGGCCTGCGTCGGAATTCTCGTCGATTACGGTCGAACAGTGCCTCAAGCATCCGACGTGGAATATGGGTGGCAAGATTACTATCGATTCGGCGACGATGTTCAACAAGGGCTTGGAAGTCATCGAAGCCCATTGGCTCTTCCACATGCCTTTCGATAAGATTGAAGTTGTCATCCAGCCGCAGAGCATCATCCATTCCATGATCGAGTTCATCGACGGTTCCATCCTGGCTCAGCTGGGTATGCCCGACATGCGCCTGCCCATCCAGTACGCCTTTACCTATCCGGAACGGATGGCTGTCCGCGGTGCCCAGCCTATTGACTGGAAGACGCTGGGGACGCTGGAATTCTTCCCGCCTGACGACGAGAAGTTCCCGTCCATCGGACTGGCTTATGAAGCCGGCCGCATCGGCGGTACCATGCCCTGCGTCCTCAACGGGGCCAATGAAGTCGCCGTCTATGCTTTTCTGCGTAAAGAGATTCCCTTTACGCGTATTTTTGATATTGTCCGTACTGTCATGGAACGGCACGCGGTTACGCATGACGTCACCTTGGCGTCCATCCGCCAGGCCGATGCCTGGGCTCGCCGCTGTGCTGCTTCTTTGCTGTAGAAAGGGGGTTTCCCGTGGGTCTTACTATTTTAGCGACGATTTTCGTCTTCAGTGTCATCGTCTTCGTTCACGAATTGGGCCATTTTGCAACGGCCAAGTGGGCAGGGATGCAAGTCGATGAGTTCGCACTCGGTTTTGGCCCCAAAGTGTACAGTGTACGCCGCGGCGATACAGAATATTCCCTGCGGGCCATTCCTCTTGGCGGATTCAACCGCATCGCCGGTATGACGGAAGAGGAAGACTTGAACGATAAATCTTTCCTGAGCAAACCCGTCTGGAAGCGCCTGATTGTCATCGCTGCCGGCGGTATTATGAACTTCATCCTGGCCATCGTCTTATTGTGGGGCTTGTTCTTCGTCGTCGGCACAGTGACTGTTTCGCCGGAAGCTGTCGTCGGTTCGACCATCGCTGGTTCGCCAGCTGAACAGTCGGGCCTTGTAGCTGGCGATCGCATTGTCCGCATCGGCAATCGGGATATTTCCCAATGGTCTGATATTTCTCAGGCCGTCGCGCCGTACAGCCATGCCGTGGTTACCGTGGAAATCGAACGGGACGGCCAGATTCAGGGAGTTGAAATGGTGCCCGACGTAGACAGTGCTTCGAAGAAAGCCATGCTCGGCGTCATGCCGATGACGACGAAAGAAGCCCATGGCTTCTTTGAATCGGCTGGCATGGCCGTCCAGCGGACAGGCAAGCTCTGCCAGCTCATGATCGTTGGCCTCTATGATATGGTGACGGGTCGGGAAAAGGCGGAAGTCGCCGGCCCTATCGGCGTTGCCCAGCTGGCTGGACAAGTCGCTGCGTCAGGTTTTGCTAACTTGCTCATGTTTACGGCTTTTCTCAGCCTCAACTTGGGCATCTTGAATCTCCTGCCCGTGCCACTCCTCGATGGAGGTTATATTATTTTATTGATTCTCGAAGGAATTACGCGCCGGCGGATGCCGAAACGGGCGTTGTACTACATCCAGGTCACAGGGGCTGTCCTCTTGGGCTCCCTGTTCCTCTTCGCCATGTTTCAGGATCTCAGCCGCTTTTAGAAAGGCAGGCCTTGCATGAAACGTAGAAAATCTCTTCCCGTCCAGGCGGGCAGCGTCACCATCGGCGGCGATGCGCCTGTATCGGTCCAGACAATGTCGACGGTCAACCCGGCCCATATGGCTGAAGCCGTCGTCGACGCCCGCCGCCTGGCGTCGTATGGCGCTGAAATCTTGCGCTTCGCCGTTCCCGATATGAAAGCGGCGCAAGGCCTGGCTGCCGTCGTTCAGGCTGTGGATATTCCTATTGTCGCCGATATCCACTTCGATTACCGCCTGGCCCTGGCTGCCGTCGATAGCGGCGTCCAGGCCTTGCGCATTAATCCGGGAAATATCGGTTCTGACGATAATGTCGTCAAAGTCGTCGAAAAAGTGCGCCCTAAGGGCATCCCTATCCGCATCGGCATCAATACGGGATCCTTGCCGGAAGATATCCTGGCCCGGAGCGGCGGCCATCCGACGGCAGCTGGCATGGTCGAAGGCGCCTTGCGCCATATCCGCATCCTGGAACGCATGGATTACCGCAATATGGTCATTTCCCTCAAAGCATCCGATGTACCCTTGATGATCGAAGCCTATGAAGCCTTGGCTGACAAGGTGCCCTATGCCCTGCACTTAGGCGTCACGGAAGCCGGCTTGGTCCGCGAAGGGAGCATCAAGTCGGCCATCGGTATCGGCACGCTGCTCCACGAAGGGATTGGCGATACGATCCGCGTATCCCTGACGGGCGATCCCGTCGAAGAAATCAAGGCCGGTCAGGCCATCCTCAGTGCCCTCGGCCTTCGCCGTTTCGGGCCGACCCTCATTTCCTGTCCGACCTGCGGCCGGACCCAGGTCCACCTCATCGACTTGGCCCAGGAAGTAGAGGAAGCCATTTCTCATTTGACGGTACCCATCAAGGTCGCCGTCATGGGCTGTGTCGTCAACGGTCCCGGCGAAGCCAGGGAAGCCGATTTCGGTATTGCCGGCGGCAAGGGGAAAGGCATCGTCTTTTCCCATGGCCAGGTCCTGCGCACGGTGCCAGAAGATCGGCTCGTGTCCAGCCTGCTGGAAGAAATCGAAAAAACCATTGCAAAGGAGTCTTAACTCATGTTAGCATCGAAATTGTATAGTCCGACGCTGCGGGAAATCCCGGCAGACGCCGAAATCGCCAGCCATCAGTATATGTTGAAAGCCGGGATGATCCGCAAGAATGGCGGCGGCTTGTATTCTTTCTTGCCCTTAGGCCGTAGGGTCGAACTCAAGATTGAAGCCATCGTCCGCGAAGAAATGGACAACATCGGCGCCCAGGAAATCATGATGCCCATTATGCAGCCGGCTGAAATCTGGCACGAATCGGGCCGCTGGAATGCCTATGGGCCGGAAATGTTCAAACTGGAAGACCGCCATGGGAATCATTTCTGCCTCGGGCCGACGCATGAAGAATTGATTACGACCTTAGTCCGCAATGAACTGCGTTCGTACAAACAGATGCCTGTCACGCTGTGGCAGATGCAGAATAAATACCGTGACGAAATCCGTCCGCGTTTCGGCCTCATGCGCAGCCGTGAATTCGTCATGAAAGACGCTTATTCTTTCGACGTCGATGAAGAAGGCCTGCACAAGAGCTATCAAGATGAATACGATGCCTATACGCGTATCTTCACACGCTGCGGCTTGAATTTCAAGCCCGTCGAAGCCGACAGTGGCCAGATCGGTGGCAATCACACCCATGAATTCATGGCCCTGGCCCAGGCTGGCGAAGCCGAAATCGTATCATGCACGAAATGTGATTATGCAGCAGACATCGAAAAAGCCGTTCCTCAGACCGTCGAAATGCCTGCTGAAGACGCAAAAGATGTAGAACTTATTGAAACACCGAACTGCTCGACCATTGAAGACCTGGCTCAGTTCCTGCACATCCCCGTAGAAAAGACGATTAAAGCCGTCGCCTTCACCATTGACGGTGAAAAGACCGTTCTCTGTATGGTCCGCGGCGACCATGAAGTCAACGACGTCGCTGTCCAGAATTTCGTCGGCGGCAATGTCATCGAACCGGCTACGGAAGAAGAACTGAAGGCCCACGGCCTTCAGCCGGGGTACATGAGTCCCATGGGTGCTGACAAACCGGACAATGAAACGTTCTTCGTCCTCGTCGACCCGTCGGCTATGAACGTTCCCAACGGGGTCACCGGCGCCAATAAGGCTGGTTATCACTATCAGAACGTCAATCCGTCGCGGGACTTCCAAAACGTGACGGTTACGACGATCCGCAACATGGTCGCTGGTGATTCATGCCCGCACTGCGGTGCCCCTGTCGAAATCGTCCGCGGCATTGAAGTCGGCCAGGTCTTTGAACTGGGCACGAAGTATTCTGAAGCCCTCCATGCGACCTTCCTCGACCAGAACGGCAAAGCCAAACCTTACGTTATGGGCTGCTACGGCATCGGCGTTACCCGTACTATTGCCGCTGCTATCGAACAGTTCCACGATGAACACGGTATCATGTGGCCTGTCGCCATCGCGCCTTTTGAAGTCGCTATCGTTCCGGTCAGCAGCAAAGACCAGGACCAGGTCCGCATCGCTGGCGACCTCTATCAGGCCCTGAAGGCGGCCAAGGCCGACGTCCTCCTTGATGACCGCAATGAACGGGCTGGCGTCAAATTCAACGATGCCGACCTCATCGGCTATCCGGTCCGGGTCACGGTCGGCAAGAAGAGCGCTGCCGAAGGGACTGTCGAAATTAAGATTCGCCGGACTGGCGAACAGGAAGTCGTCGCCATCGACCAGGCAGTGGCCCGCGTCCAGGAAATCTTAGCCGACTTGCGTAGCAAGAATATGTAAATAGAACGCATATGCTATAAAAATATTTCCATAAAACGGGGAGAAATGCTTGTATTTTTCCCCGTTTTATTTTATACTTTTAGTTAGTGAGCTAATCAAAAGAGGGGGAGACGTATGAGATTTGAAGCATTCCCGACGCGGGAAGGATTGGAAAGACATGCCCAGATTATTCCAGAAATCGAACCGTCGGCGGTCCTGGCCATGCTGCGCATCTCCCAGGCTGCTGAGATCATCCGCTCGTCTATCAACGACGTCCTGACCAAACAGTATCACCTGTCCCAGGGGAAGTTGCGGGTCATGATTGTCCTGCATCAGAATCCGGAGGGCATTGCGCCGTCCAAGCTGGCCGAGAAGACCGGCGTGACCAGGGCGACGATTACGACCATGGTCAAGCGCATGGTCCGCGATGGATTGGCGACGGTCGTCATCGACCAGGAAGACAAGCGGGGCAAAAAGGTCAGCCTTACTGCCCAAGGCCGCCAGTTCATGGGCCAAGTACTGCCCGGCCATTATTTGCGCATTTCGACGCTCATGAACCGCCTCAGCGAAGACGAACAGACTGAACTGATCCGACTGCTGATGAAATTGAGCCAGCACTGATTTTCTCAGCAAATCTTAACCTGAAAAGCTTTGCTTTTCAGGTTTTTTTCATTTTTCCTTGTTACACTGGTGAAAAATGGAAAAAGAAAGAAGGTTTGCTTGTGTATCTGCCTCATCACTTCCGTCAGGATTTTCATTATCTCTCTCTGCGCTCGTCTCTGTTGGAAGAGCTTTCACTGCTCTATGGCCTGTCCTTGGAGAAGAGGAACGGCCAGACCGGTCGGATCTGCCGCTGCCGCCGTATGGCCCGGGACTTATTCAAAGCCTGTCGCCAGCAGCCGGGCCAGCCGGAATATCCCTATCTCCTGGGGGTCCTGCTGGAACGGGCCGGCCAATGGCCGCTGACCGACCAGCCCCGATGGGCTTACGATCAGGCCGAGCGCTATTATGACCGGGCCTGGCAGCTCCAGCAGCGGCGGCCGCCTGGCACCTATGACCGCCAGCACTATCTGCGGCCGGCTGTGGCCTTGCTGCGCTTGAGCCTGCGCCGGGGAGAGGAAGAGCGCTTTTATGCCTGGTGGGACGTCTGTGGTGGCCTGCGCTGCTTCCACCGCGATGTCCAGGCCTTGTTCCAGGTGCGCTGGCTCATCGTCAAGGAAGACTATGGACGGGCTGCTTTCACCCTTCGGAACCTGCATGGCCTGGCTGGCAGGCAAAGTGCTTTTTCGTCGGCTCGGGCCCGGATCCTTTCTGATATCGTCACAGCCGCCTGCCAGGGGCCGGGGACGGCTTTGAAAGGGAACTATAGTCCCTATGTCCGCCAGGTCCTGTGGGACGTCCTTTTTCCTGCCAGGTCACGACAAATGGCGGACTCCGTGTTATAATGACAGGCATAGGCATATTTGCCGAGAAATGAGGAACTGCTATGGAAATCAAGATCATCCCCTTAGGGCGCGATGACAGGCCCCTGGATTTGTATGGCCAGGATGGGAAGTCCTTTGCCGAGACTTATGCGCCCATCGTCGAGCTGCTATTGCGCGAAAGCCGTCTCCATGCTGTCGTCCATACCGTCCCAGGCGGACCGGCTATGGCCCAGACGGTATGCCGCCTCATCGAGGAGGCGCGGAAGCGGGAAGGAGCCGATGCAGAGGCCATGCCTTTCGATGTGACGCCTATCGTCGATGTGACGACGCGCTTGCGCCGTGAAGACGGCTGCCCTTGGGATAAAGCCCAGACGCATCGAACCCTGCGCCGCTACCTCATCGAAGAGGTCTATGAAATGCTCGATGCCATCGACAGCCACGACATAGCGGGTATCCGGGAAGAATTGGGAGATATCCTCTATCAGGTCGCCATCCATGCCCGCATTGCCCAGGAAAAAGGCCTTTTTTCGGCCCAAGATGTCGTAAAAGACGTCACCGATAAGATGATTCGGCGTCATCCCTATGTTTTTAGCCAAAAAAGCCTTGAAAACATAGGTACGAGTATGTTAAACTGGGATAGATTAAAGCAAAGCGAACAACGCCAACAGCATGATCACCTGCTGGATGGCGTCGTCTCCGGGCTGCCGTCGCTCCTGGCTGCAGATAAACTTCAGGAAAAAGCGGCCAAGACTGGTTTTGACTGGCCTGATGTCCAAGGTGTCTGGGATAAGTTCCATGAAGAATGGGAAGAATTCCGCCAGGCCCTGGGCGAAGGGAATCCCGTCCACGCCGAAGAAGAAGCTGGGGATGTCCTGTTCGTCTTTGCGAATTTATGCCGACACTATCATATAGAGCCGGAATGTGCGTTACATCGGGCTAACTGTAAATTCCGACGCCGCTTTGCCCACGTAGAGGACCGGGTCCGCCAGTCAGGCCGGTCGTGGGATGCTTTTTCGCTAGATGAGCTCGACTCGTTCTGGCAGGAAGCCAAACAGATAGAACGGCAGAAGAAAAATATAGACAGTTAGCGTTACACAGATGTAACGATTCAAAGGAGGACCTAGTAACATGAACAAAACAGAATTGATCGCTGCAGTAGCTAATGAAGCAGAAATCACCAAAAAAGATGCTGAAAAAGCCGTAAAAGCCGTATTCAGCGTTATCAGCGACAGCCTTACGAAAGGCGACAAAGTACAGATCATCGGCTTTGGCACTTTTGAAGTCCGTCAGCGTAAAGCTCGTGAAGGCCGCAACCCGCGCAACAACGAACCGATTCAGATCGAAGCATCCAAGACCCCGGCTTTCAAAGCTGGTAAACAGCTCAAAGATTTGGTCAACAACAAATAAGGTACGATTCCGAAGGGCCGCATGAAAAACGGCCCTTTTCTTTTCTTGCAAATTGTCGTACCATAGTAGTATGAGCTACTAGACTAATGCTGTTTATAAAAGAGGGTATCATGCATGACAAAGAAGAAAGTCCTGATCCTGTCCGCATCCATCGGTACGGGGCATACACAGGCAGCACGGGCGATAGAAGAATACATCAAGACCATTCCTGAAGAATGTGAAGTGGAACACTTGGACTTCCTGTCCAACGACGTCCTGTCTATCGATAACATCGTCAAGGAAACTTACATCAAGATCCTCGATGTCTTTCCCATGCTGTATGATTTGATGTACTATTCGTCACAAGGATATAAGAAGGGACTCGTCGTCAAGACGCTCTTTGCCTGGGGCCTCAAGCGGCGGATGCTCAGGGTATTGGCCGAAAAGAAGCCCGATGTCCTCGTCTTTACCCATCCTTTCCCGGCAGGGGCGGCGGCCTTATTGAAGCGCCAGCACCGCCTCAATATCCCCCTGGTCGGTGTCATCACCGATTTTGCCATCCACCAGCTCTGGGTCTATCCCCAGATCGATGTCTACTGTGTGGCTGCATCCCAGCTCAAAGACCTGCTCGTCGAACAGGGCATCGATGCCGGCAAGGTCGTCGTCTCCGGGATTCCCGTGCGCAAGGCCTTTGAACAGGAACGCTGGTGCTGGGATGCAATCCATGAGGCTGAGAAGAATGTCCTCATCATGGGCGGCGGCCTGGGCATGGGTTCCATCAAACAGTCCCTGACGCTGCTCGACCGCCTCGATGCCGTCGACAGTTTCACTGTCGTCACCGGTTACAATGCCGATCTCTATGACGAACTGTCTAAGCTGCGCAGCGAACTGCATCACCCTGTCAACATCTTGGGCTATACCAACCGGATTCCTCAGCTCATGTGCCAGGCGTCGTTGTTGGTCACTAAACCGGGCGCCCTGACCTGTACGGAAGCGGCTGCTGTCCAGGTACCTATGGTTCTGTACAGTCCCATTCCGGGCCAGGAAGAAGCCAATGCGACGTACATGCAGGCCAAAGGCTGTGCCTGCTGGGTCAAAAAGCAGGAAGACCTCGTTTCCATCGTAGCGGATCTCTTGACACATCCCGATAAGCTGGCGGCTATGTCCGAAGCCAGCCTCGATTGTCATCGCGACGGTGCGCGGATCATCGGCAAAGAAATCGTTCGTCTCTTGCGGCCTCAAACGGCTGGCGCTGCGGCGGACTTGATATATGAACACTGAGAAAAGGGTCTCCTCGGTTTCGCTCTGCGAAGCAAGAGGAGTTTTTTTCCAAAAGGAGTATTTTTTTCATGGAATTCCAACTTTTTCATACGACCCTGTCGGCGTCGCTGCTACTCTTCATCATGGCCGGTGGCTTTCTGGCCGGTTTCGTCGATTCCATCGCCGGCGGTGGCGGCCTTATCTCGCTGCCCGTCCTCTTAGCAGCTGGCTTGCCGCCACACTTGGCTATTGGGACTAATAAGTTTTCCGCTACCTTTGGCGCCGTCATGAGCGCCTGGCAGTTCTGGCGGGCTGGCAAAGTCGATATGAGCTTATTGAAACGGATCCTGCCGGGGACCTTCATCGGCGCCATCCTGGGCTGCTTAGTCATGCTGCACTTGAAGAGCGAATGGCTTCAGCCCATCATCATCATCGCCCTCATCGCGGCGGCAGTCTTCGTCTTCAGCCAGCGTCAGCTCGGCGCTGCCAGCACGTATAGCGGCAATACCCGGAGGAATGTCGCAGCCGCCCTGGCCATGGCCTTGGCCATCGGCTTCTATGATGGCTTCATCGGGCCTGGGACGGGGACTTTCCTCATCGTCGGTTTTGCCGCTTTGGGCTTCGACTTTGTTATGGCAGCAGGCAATGCCAAGATCCTCAACCTTATGAGCAATGTGACCTCTTTCGTCCTTCTCATCTGGTGGGGCCAGATCCTCTACGTCTACGGCGTCGCCATGGCCTTGTGCATCTTTGCCGGCGCCTTCTTCGGCTCCCGCCTGGCTATCCGCCGGGGTACGGGTTTCGTCCGCCTAGTCATGTTGACTGTGACGATTGTCCTCATTGGCAAATTAGGGCTATCTTATTTCGGAATCATGTGAGGAGGCTGGAAACGATGGATACGGTACTTATCAGCGGCGGCACATCGGGTATCGGCCTGGCAGCAGCCGCCGTTTTGCTGGAACGGGGATGGAATGTCGTCATCAGTGGCCGCCATCGGGGGAAAGGGGAAGCCGCCTTGGCGGCGCTGTCCTGTCCGGATCGGACCTGGTATATCCAAGGCGACGTAGCCTGTGACGACGATTGCTGCCGGATGGTTGCAGAAACGGTTTCTCATTTCGGCGGCCTCGACGGCCTGGTCACGTCGGCCGGAATCTATGAACAAGACCTCTTGGAAAATGTCACGCCTGCCGATATACAACGCCTTTTTTCTATCAACGTCTTCGGGACCATTTCGCTTTGCCGCTATGCGCTGCCGCACTTGCGGCGACGGCCTGGCAGTATTGTCACCGTCAGCAGCGATGCCGGCCTTCAAGGGAACATCGCCTGTTCCCTCTACGGGGCGACGAAGGGCGCCGTCGTGGCCTTCACCAAGTCCCTGGCCTTGGAAGCGGCACCCCATCAGATCCGGGTCAACTGCGTCTGTCCTGGCGACGTGGAGACGCCTATGCTGGAGCAACAGCTCCGGGACCATCCTGACATGACGCGGGACGCTATGAAAGAGCAGTACCCTTTGTACCGCCTGGCCCGCCCCGATGAAGTGGCCCGAGCCATCGCCTTTCTCCTCAGCAGTGACGCGTCATTCATTACCGGCGTGGCACTTCCTGTCGATGGGGGTTTGACAAGCTGGTAGAAACATGGGAAAATATAAAGTATAAATTTTAATACGTTAAAGATTGGGGTGTTTGTTATGGCAGAAGAAGTATACAAAGAAGAAGCGAAGACAGTGGAAGAACTGCAGGCAGAAATCGCCGCATTGAAACAGGAACTGGCTGATATGAAATCCCAGTCTCAGTCGGCCGAAAATGCTGCCGTCAGTGTCGTCAAAGCTATGGAAGAATCGACAGAAGACAAGGATGTGAAAGTCGAAATGCTGTGCCGTTGGGCTGCTGCCCGGGCCGGTGCCATCGTCATCGCTCCCCTCGTCGGGACGGTCGCTCTCATGGCTAATGAAGTCTATCTGGTCAGCCGCATCGCCAAGGTTTATGATGTCAAATTAAGCGAACGGGCCCTCATCGCCTTCCTCGGCGCTGTCGGCAGCCGCGTCGCCGGCAGCCTGCTGACGACGATCATTCCTTTCAGTGCCATCCAGGTACCTGTCGCCGTCGGCATCACGTACAGCTTGGGCCGCGTCACTCAGCGCTGGCTGAAAGACGGTATGCCTACCGACATGGGTCCTTACATCGACATGATGGGTGAATGGAAGGACAAGGCTCGGGAACAAGTCGACAAACTCAAGGAAAATCCTTTGAAGAACGTTCCCCTCGGCGATGAAACCATCGATTTTATGAAGAAATGGGGCGGTGTCGCCAAGGACCGCTTCCAGGACGTCAAGGAAAAAGGGGAAGAACTCTATCATACCGTCCGCCATCATGACGACCTGGTCGACGAAATCGTTGAAGAAAAGGCCGAAGAAGCCAAGGCCAGCGAAGCCGGGAAACCGGAAGGATCGGTAGAAGCCGAAGGAGCTCCTGAAGCTACAACAGAAACGACAGCCCAGGCAGATCCGGAAATGGCCGCTGCTGTTGACAGCGATGCGTCCTCTGTCGAAGACAAGGTAAAAGCTGCCGTAGAAGATGCTAAGATCCCTTTGGAAGATAAAAAGTAAGGTGAACGCCCATGTGGAAGGTACTGCGCTTTTTTGCACGTTTTTATACACCTGGTAAATTCGTTACCTTTATCCGCAAGACAGGGAGAAAGGTCCACTTTTTACCGAAACTCCTGATGATTTTTTACTGTATGCAGGATGAGGATACGCCGAAGTTTATCAAACTGGCCCTCATGGGGGCCTTAGGCTATGTCATTTTGCCTTTTGACTTCGTGCCCGATGTCTTTGCCGGCTTCGGCTGGCTTGATGACGCCGCCGTCGTCGCTGCGGCTCTGCGCCTGGCTGGGACTTACGTCAAGCCGGAACACCGTGAAAAAGTACGTCATATGTTCCCGTTCTTCCGCGTCCGCGTGTGAAGGTGGGGGAAGGCGAGTTTGATGCGTAAGGAGTTAAATTAAAATCCGTTTACGTCAAACATCAAGCTTAAAAGGAAAAGGGATTGCGTATGATGGCAGAAACCCTCATGCGATAATCCCTTTTCCTTTGACAAACATAGTTCCTCATCGTAAAATAATATGAGTGTGCATGATGTAAGATGCATATAGTTAGGAGTTAAGAACTTATGATTACTGTTGTTGAAAAAGTGCGGTTCTATGAAACCGACATGATGGGTATTGCCCACCATTCCAATCATATCCGCTGGTTCGAGTGCGGCCGCTGTGAATACTTGGCAGCTGCCGGCATCGATTTATTCGCCCTGCTGGACCAGGGAATCTCGTATCCCATCAGGAGCGTGTCCTGTGAGTACATCAGCCCTATCAACTATGCCGATACCATCGACATCGAGACGCGGCTGGTCAAGCTGAGCCGGGCGCAGATGGTCTTTTCGTACCGTATCGTTAACCACGATGATCACCGCCTGCTGGCGACGGGGACGACGCAGAACGTCTTTGCCCATAAGGACAGCGGCAAAGTTGCCCGTCTCGATGAAAGGGAGTATAAGAAATTACAGGCCCTGTATGCCGAAGATAAAGCGGCCGCCCCGGCCGGGGGAGGTGTCCATGGAACGTAATGCACAGCCTATCGGCGTCTTCGATTCTGGTGTCGGCGGCTTGACCGTCGTCGCCAAGTTGCGGATGTTGCTGCCCCACGAAGATATCATCTATGTAGGCGATACGAAACGCAATCCCTATGGGACGCGGACGCCGGAAGAAATCTTGACTTATACGCGGGATATCCTGCGCTTCATGACGGGCCAAGGCGTCAAGCTCGTTGCAATCGGCTGTAATACCGTGACGGCCGTGGCCTATGATACGGTCGTCCAGGAAGTGCCGTATCCTCTCATCGGCATGAGCCGGGGCCTGCGGACGGCGCGGGAAATCAGTGCGACCAAGAAAATCGCCGTTTTTGCTACGCCTTTGACGATTGCCAATCATAGCCATCGCAAAGTCGCCGCCGCCATGGATCCGGATATTGAAATCGTCGAGCAGTCCTGCCCGGCCCTGGCCAATCTCATCGAACGGGGCGTCCTCGACGGTCCGGAAATCCGCGAGCCTTTGAAACGTTATACGGAACCGGTCCTTCATTCCGGTGCCGATACGGCTATCTTCGGCTGCACCCATTTTCCCTTCGTCCAGCCTTTGTTTGAAGAGCTTTGCGGTGATTCCATCGCCTTTGTCGATCCGGCTCATGAAATGGCCTTGGAAACGCTGGACGTCCTGAAAAAGGATGGCCTCCTCAACAAACAGCCTGGACCGGGGAATCTCCGCCTGTGCTTTACGGCAGAGAGCGGCCGCGGCTCCCGCCTGGCTCAGCACCTCATTCCGGCCAATGAATTTACAGTTGAAGAAATTTCCCTCACTTAATGGTTATCAAATATTATATAAAGGAGTCTTGCGTCGTGTTTTTCTATGTCTTATTCAATGTTGTCATTGCCATCATCGGCATTGTCGCTGTCTTGTACCTTTTATTCCGCCTCTTTGCCTGGCGGCAGGGCGATGCCCGCTTCGTCATCGAAGCCCGTCGCCGCAAACCGTTTGAACTGAAACAGATGACCCAGGATACGGCTGTCTTTGAAACGGAAGTCCCGCTTCACAACGCCGGCCGTCAGCTCGGTACGATCATGGATTTCTATCCCCGGACGTTGCTGCCTCGCGAACAGTATGACAAAGTTATCGTCCATTCCCAGTTGGCCAATAAAGCGGCTGAACGCGATGACAACTATTGGGAATCGGTCATCTTCAATCCTGGCGACAAGGGCATGATTCGCGTCACCATCGCACTGGTCAGCAAAGACGGCAATATCCGTGAAGACCTGAAAACCTTCCCTGACATGCCCATTGACTTGGTATATCAGGTCGTTTCCCGCAGTGAATGGTACATCCATAAAGCCCGCATTACCTTGAAGGCTTCGGAAGTACAACATGCATTGGAACAGAACTAGGAGGTTTTAACGAGATGGCAGAATTAGAATTAGTACCTGTAAAAACGAGAATCCTTACGGATAAAGATGACATTGTCGACGTCATCGAAGAATATGCAAAAAATATCGTCGGCCCGGATGACTTGGTCTGCTCGGCTGAAAGTGTCGTCGCTATTACCCAGCGCCGCTACACCCGTCCGGAAGAATTGACGCCGTCATGGCAAGCCCGCCTCATGCGCCGCTTCGTCCCTGGTGAAGGCAGTATGGCCAGCCTCTATGGCATGCAGGCTGCTATGAACCTGGAAGGTGAATGGAAGATGATGTTCTGGTTCTTCATCGGCTTCTTGGCCAAACTCGTCGGCAAGAACGGCGTATGGTACGCCAAATGCCGCCAGGCATCGCTTACAGACGATGTCACCGGCACGATGCCGCCTTTCGATAAATGCATCGTCTACGGCCCGGCGGAACCGGATAAAGTCGCTGAAAAGATTAAACAGCGCATGGGCTGCTACGGTGCCGTCGTCGCCGATGTCAACGACCTCAAGCGCTCGGCTGTCCTCGGCCACAGCAAAGGCCTGAACCCGAAGGAAATCGCCAAAATCCTCATCGACAACCCCTTCGGCAATGCTTCTCAGAAGACACCTATCGTCGTTATCAAGAATTACGCCCAGTTCGTCAAGAACCGGAAGAAGGACTAAGGAGACAGGCCTGTGGCAGAAAAAATCGTACTGGCAACGCATAATGCCGGAAAAATCCGGGAGTTCAAGAGCATCTTGGAACCGTTAGGTTATGAAGCAGTTTCCGTCCACGACGTCATGGCCGATATTACTGAACCGGAAGAAACGGGGAAGACCTTCGCCGAAAACGCCCTGCTCAAAGCGACGTATTACATGAAGGCCACCGGCCTGCCCTGCCTGGCCGACGATTCGGGCATTGCCGCTGACGCCCTCGGCGGCCGGCCCGGCGTCTATTCGGCGCGCTATGCCGGCTTGGACTGCGACGATGAAGCCAATAATCAGAAGCTCATTGCCGACTTGGCCGCCTTTCCGCTGGAACAGCGGACGGTCCACTACATCTGTTCCCTCGTCCTCATCTGGCCTGACGGCCGGATCGTGACGGCTGAAGGGAGCTGTGACGGTATCCTGCGCGACTTCTATGCCGGCCATAACGGCTTCGGTTATGATCCGCTGTTCTACGTGCCCGCCAAGGGCAAGACCATGGCTGAAATGACCATGGAAGAGAAGAACACCATCAGCCACCGCGGCAAAGCCTTGAAGAAGCTCGTCGAGGCCTTGTCATGAGTACGGTCCGCGTCGGCTTGGTCAGTGACAGCCACGGTCGTTTTGAATGTCTGTCACGCATGGCCGATGACGCGCCTGACGTGGCGGCTTGGATTCACTGCGGCGACTACTGTGATGATGGCGAAGACCTGGCTATTTATACGGGGGTTCCCGTCTATGCCGTATTGGGCAACAAT
Source organism: Megasphaera elsdenii (assembly GCF_020539865.1). Classification (GTDB taxonomy): domain Bacteria; phylum Bacillota; class Negativicutes; order Veillonellales; family Megasphaeraceae; genus Megasphaera; species Megasphaera elsdenii_A. Next base: position 27,423 of record NZ_JAJBQV010000007.1, read on the forward strand.
GATTATATGACTCATACCCATGATCCAGAATGCCGCTGCGTCACCGTCGGCGGCGTTCGCATCGTCGCCATCCACGGTTGTCAGTGGTATGGCGAACGGCGTTGGCAGAAGCTGGTCGAACTGGGCCGTCAGAATCAGGCGGACCTCGTCGTCTTTGGCCATACGCACCGCCGTTTCGCCAAAATGGACGGAGAGATGTGGGTTGTCAATCCCGGCAGTATCGGCCTGCCCCGGGATGGCCGGGAGGGGACGTATGCCATCGTGTCCATCGATGACGGCGTCATTACCGACGTGGCCTTTCATCAAATCGAACGGTAATTCCAGCAGAAATGGATGATAAGATTCATGAAAACGAATAAACTCAAGCTTTACGGGTTCAATAACCTGACCAAGACCCTGAGCTTCAACATGTATGATATTTGTTATGCCGTCAGCTCTGAGTCGCGCCGTCAATACATCGAATACATCGATGAACAGTATAATGCGGAAAGGCTGACCCAGATCCTGCGCAATGTGGCGGACATCATCGGCGCCCACATCCTCAACGTTGCCAGCCAGGATTATGACCCGCAAGGGGCCAGTGTTACCATCCTCATTTCCGAAGAAGAAGTGAACGATGCCGATGTCGTCTGTCATCTCGACAAGAGCCATCTGACGGTCCATACCTATCCCGAAAGCCATCCTCAGAAGGGTATCATGACTTTCCGAGCTGATATTGACGTGTCTACGTGTGGCCGCATTTCGCCGCTTAACGCCTTGAATTATCTCCTGGACAGTTTTGACTCGGACATCGTCACCCTCGATTACCGCGTCCGCGGCTTTACGCGCGATGTGAATGGCAAAAAGCTGTTCATCGACCACCGCATCAATTCCATCCAGAATTACATCGCCCCGGCTACGCGTAACCGCTATGATATGATTGATGTCAACGTCTATCAGGAAAATATCTTCCATACCAAGATGGTCCTGCACGACTTCGACTTGGATAATTATTTGTTCAACATCACCCAAGCAGACCTGACACCGCGGCAGCAGCAGCAAATACGCCGTCAAGTGCGTCAGGAAATGCTGGAAATCTACAACGGCCGCAACATGCCGTCCATGCGCTAAGGAGGCGAGAGCTTGGATACCAAGAAAACACTGTGCCGCATCGGACAGAAAATGAAAGAAGCCGGACTAGTCGCCGCCTGTGATGGCAATATCAGTTTCCGCCGCGACGACGGTACCGTCGTCATTACCCCGTCCGGCGTGCCAAAAGGGGAATTGAAGCCGAAGCACCTGCTCGTCGTCGACCTCGATGGCCATGTCCTGGAAGGGACGGGAAAGGCGTCATCCGAATCGGCTCTCCATTTAGAAATTTATCGGAAGCGGGATGACGTCAAAGCCATTATCCATGCCCATCCCATTACGGCAACGGCTTTGACCGTAGCCGGCATCCCCTTCCGGCCGGACATCGTCACCGAAGGGGCCTTGGTCCTGGGACCGGTGCCGACTGTACCCTATGCGCCGCCGGGATCGGCAGAGCTGGCCACGGCCTGTGCCGAAGCCGCAGAAGGGGCGGACGTCTTTCTCATGGAACGCCACGGTGCTGCTACCGTCGGCCAAGACCTGAACCAGGCCTTCTACCGCTTGGAAACACTGGAAACCGTAGCCAGGATGTACCGTGATTCCCTTATCTTTGCCGCGGCTAAGGATCAGCAAAACAATAACCCCGCCGCCAAAGCCCAGCCATTGAGCTGGTATTTGAAGCAGTGAAAAAGAAGCTGTTGCATTATGCGTTTTTTGCTTAATGCAACAGTTTCTTTTTTTGGCTCATTCAAGGCGCCCCTTCACAGGACGCGGCAAAACATGGTATGATTAAAAAGATTGTTTGTTTCAGTGAGAATTACGATAAGGAGGTATCATCATGAATCTGGATGGTATCACATTACATTGCATTACTAACGAACTGGCTGACATCCTCAAGGGCGGCCAGATTTCTAAGATTTATCAGCTCGATGCCCGGTCCCTCTACTTCCGCGTTTTCAACGATACGGGTATCCACCACCTGGTCATTACGCTAGATGATTCGCCGCGCTTGTATGTCGCCGATACGATGCCGCCGACGCCGGACATTCCGACAGGGCTTTGCATGTTCCTGCGCAAATACTATGAAAATGGCCGCATCGCCTCTATTGCCCAGTTGCACTTGGACCGGCTCATCGAAATCGCCGTCGACGTCCTCGACATGTCGGGCCGCCTGGTGACGCGCAAAATCCACGTCGAACTCATGGGGAAATACAGCAACGTCATCTTCACCGAAGACGGCACCATCATCGAAGCCCTCATCAAGACGGGTAAAAATAAACAGGCCTTGCGGACCATCGCGCCCAAGGAACCTTATGCCTTCCCGCCGAACTTCATGCGCATGGATCCTTTTGCTTTTTCGGCGCAGGAACTGACGGATATGATGGAAACGGGAACAGACGAACCGCTCAAGACGTGGATGCTCAAGCGCTTCAATGGCATGAGTACGATTGTCCTCAACGAACTGTCTTATGATTCGGGCATCGACGCGGCGCGTACCGTCGGGGATTTGTCTCCAGCAGACCGCTTTGCCTGGTGCCGTACTGTTGAAACCTTTGGCAAGCGCCTGGAAGGCATGTCGGGAGCCTACGTCTATACGGTCAAGGGCAAGGAAGTCATTTTTCCGCTGGAACTGCATAGCCTGGCCCAATACCCGCGGCGCCACTTCACTCTCATCGAGACCTACCTCAGCGAATACCAGGCCACGCATCGCAGCCTCAATGGGGAGCAGGAGCAGCTGCAGAAGAAAGTCGGCAAGCTCATTGAAAAGCAGAAGCGTAAAATCAAGCGTATTGCCAGTGAAATGAAAGAAACGAAGAAAATGGATACATATAAGCTCTACGGCGACTTGCTCATGATTTACGCTTACGAAAAGCACGACCATGAAAAAGAAGTGACTGTCCAGAACCTCTTGTCAGAAGCACAGGAAAAAGTGACCATCCCCTTGAACCCGGCCTATTCCATGACGGATAATGCCAATCGCTATTACAAGCGCTACACCAAGATGCGCAACCGCAAGCAGATGTCGGCCCAGCTCCACGAAGAGAACCAGAAGCATTTGGATTACCTCTATTCTTTGGAATACGCCCTGGAAAACACGAGTACGAAGGACGAAATCGCCGATATCAAGGCGGAAATGAAACAGATGAACCTCATCAGCGGCCACAACCGGGACAAGCTCAAAAAAGAATCGGCCCAGGATATCCTGACCCTCCAGGCTGACGGGCTGGATATCTGGGTCGGCCGCAATAACCGGCAGAACGACTTCCTGACCTTGAAGAAAGCCCATCCCTATGACCTCTGGTTCCACGTCAAGAACCAGCCTGGCTCCCACGTCATCCTGGCTTGCCACAACGTGACGCCTACCAATGCCCAGATCGAACGGGCTGCCCAGCTGGCTGCCTACTACAGCAAGGCCCGGGAAAGCTCGAAAGTCGAAGTCGACTGTACCCTCGTGCGCCACGTCAAAAAGCCGGCCCACGCCGTTCCAGGCTACGTCATCTTTACCGACCAGACGACATACATGGTAGAACCCAAAAAATAATGGTTCAATATTGCAAAAATTAAGCTATTTAGGGTATAATGAGATATTGAATAGAATAATAAGGGGGTTCGTAAATGCGAAGTATGACTGGATTTGGCAGCGGCTCCGGCAACGACGGGAAACTGGCTGTCACCATTGAAATGCGCGCTGTGAACCAACGTTTTTTGGAATTAAATATCCGTATGCCTCATGCCTACTTGGCGTTGGAAGACCGGCTGCGCAGTGGTATCAAAGCCGTCCTCAAACGGGGCAAGGTCGATGTCTTCGTCACGGTCCAGGACCTGGATCCGGCCGCACCCGATGTCCGCGTCGACCACGCAGCCTTAGGGGCGGTCAAGACGGCCTTGCAGGACGTAAACGATCGCTTTTTTGACGGCAAGGTCGTGACTCTCGGCGATGTGACGTCCCTTACCAAAGACTGGTTCGTCCAGACGCCACCGGCTATCGATGCCGATGCCAGCTGGCCGCCTTTTGTTGCAGCGCTGCAAGGGGCCTTGGACAGCATGGTGGCCATGCGCGAACGGGAAGGGGCCAATATCAGCCGGGATCTCCTCGACAGGGCCGATAAGATGGCAGCCCTCGTCGAATCCATTGCCAGCCGCAAGGCAGTCATCGTCCAGGTTTATGAAGAACGACTGGAAAAGAAAATCCTGTCCCTCATGGATAAGGCCCAAGCTGCCGTTCCCGATGAAGATCGTCTCTTGCAGGAAGTGGCCATCTATTCGGATAAAGTCGATTTCACAGAAGAAGTCGTCCGCTTCCGCAGCCATCTGAACCAGCTACATACGATGCTCCAGAGTCCCGGTGAAGTTGGGCGCAAACTCGATTTCCTCATCCAGGAAATGAACCGTGAGACCAACACCATCGGTTCTAAAGCCGGTGACTTGGCTGTGACCGAAGCGGTTCTGCAGCTCAAGAATGAAATCGAAAAGATTCGCGAACAGGTGCAGAATATCGAATGATGAACTTCAAATTATTAAATATCGGCTTCGGCAACGTCGTCATGGGCGACAAAGTCGTAGCCATCATCAGTCCTGAATCGGCGCCGATTAAACGTCTCGTCCAGGACGCCCGTGATGGGAATACCCTCATCGATGCGACTTTTGGCCGCAAGACCCGATCGGTCCTTGTCATGGACAACGGCTGGATCATCTTATCGGCCTTGCAGCCAGAAACGATTTCCCATCGCATCGTCCCTGCCGGCAGTGATGCCGTCCTAGAAGAGGAGATAGAAACAGGGGAAGAAGAAAAGGAGTAGTTGTGTCATGAATGATTCCGGATTGCTCATCGTTGTGTCCGGCCCGTCCGGAGCCGGCAAGGGGACTATCTGTTCTGCGTTGCGGGAACAGTTCCCGAATATCCAATATTCTATTTCTATGACGACCCGAAAACCCCGGCCTGGGGAAGTGGACGGCGTCAATTATTATTTTGCCGATAATGAACGGTTCGAGCAGCTCCTGGCAGAAGATGCCTTCTTGGAACATGCCAAGGTCTACGACCATTACTATGGTACGCCGAAGAAGTACGTCTATCAGATGCTGGAAGAAGGCAAACACGTCATGTTGGAAATCGATATCCAAGGGGCCATGCAGGTTAAAGAACGGTATCCACAAGGTGTCTTCATCTACATCGCACCGCCCAGCCGGGCTGTCCTGGAAAAACGCCTCCGCGGCCGCCAGACCGATTCGGACGACGTCATCGCCGGCCGGCTGGCCAAGGCTCGGGAAGAGCTGGACTGGATTGACCGCTATGATTACGTTATCGTCAACGACGAATTAGAGAAAGCCGTCGATGAAGCGGCGTCCATCTTGAAAGCCGAACAGTGTAAAGTGACGCGTAATGCCCATCGCATCGCCCATACGAAAGAATTGTACAAATAATAGGAGAGATGAACTATGTTAATTAAACCGACCCTCGAATCCTTGATGACTAAAGTAGATAGCAAATACACGCTGGTTACGCTGGCAGCCAAACGAGCTCGTCAGCTCACAGATGGCGACGAACCCCTCGTCGACGTCGACACGACTAAAGTAGTTTCCATTGCCATGGAAGAAATCGACCAGGGCAAGATCACGTATGAAGCACCGCGTGACGGCATTAAATAACACGGAGGTGTTTTCCATGAGTTTGGAAAAGAAAAAGATTGTCTTAGGTATCACTGGCGGCATCGCTGCTTTCAAAGCGGCATCCATTGCCAGCCAGCTCCGCAAGCGGGGGGCTGAAGTCAAATGTATCATGACCGACCATGCGACGAAACTGATCACGCCTTTGACGATGCGGGAAATCTCAGGCAATCCCGTTGCCGTATCCATGTTTGACGATGTACCCGAATTCAACGTGGAACACATCGCCCTGGCCCGTTGGGCCGACGTCTTCGTCATTGCCCCGGCGACGGCCAATATCATCGGCAAAATCGCCAACGGCATTGCTGACGATATGTTGTCGACGACGGTCATGGCTACGACGGCACCGGTCCTCATCGCACCGGCTATGAATACGAATATGTATCTGAACCCTATTACGCAGGATAATATGGCCAAGCTGAAGAAATTCGGCTACCATCTCATCGAACCGGACAGCGGCCATCTGGCCTGTGGCATCGACGGCATCGGCCGCCTGCCCGAACCGGATACTATTGTCGATTACATCGAGCTCCGGGTCTGCCGCAACGACCTCTTGAAAGGGAAGAAGGTCCTCGTCACGGCTGGCGGTACGCGGGAACCGATCGACCCGGTCCGCTTTATCGGCAATCATTCCAGCGGCCGCATGGGGTTTGCCATCGCTAAGGCTGCCGTCATGGCTGGCGCAGAAGTCACGCTGATTGCCGGGACGACGGATAACTTGAAGACGCCAGTCGGCTTGGCCCGCCGCGTCGATGTTGGCAGTACGCGGGATATGAAAGCGGCTGTCGACTCCTATTACGATGACTGCGACTTGGTCATCAAATCGGCAGCTGTCGCCGATTACCGGTCGGCGCATCCGGCAGAAAACAAGATTAAGAAAAACGACGATACCTTGACCATCGAAATGGCCAAGAACCCTGATATCCTCTATGGATTGGGCCAGCGCAAGACCCATCAGACCTTGGTCGGTTTTGCGGCAGAAACGACGAACGTCATCGAATACGGTACGAAAAAGCTCAAGAAGAAGAACCTCGACATGCTCGTTGCCAACGACGTCAGTGCCGAAGGGGCTGGCTTCAAAGGGACGACCAATATCGCCACCTTGCTTTTCCCAGACGGATCCATGGAAAAATTAGATAAAATGGATAAAGACGAACTCGCCGCCATCATCGTAGCCCGTGCTGCGGCTATCATGGCGAAAAAACAGAGTTGATACCAAGAATTTTGCAGCTTGCAGAAAAAATAGGCTGTCCTATTATGCGTTTTCGCATAATAGGACAGCCTATTTTTGATGTTCCTGCAACGAATTGTAGGAGCACGCACGTGGCGGGCCCGCCCTACTGGCTCACATGGCCAACGATGGCTTTGGCGAAGCCGTTGAGGTTGGTTGGGCCGATGGAGAAGATGGGGCAGCCTTTTTCTTTGGCTTCTGTAATGGCCCAGCGGACGAGGGGCGTCTTGCCATCTTCCATATTGACGACTAAGAGGGCCGATTCTTTCAGCAGCCGGTCATCCCCTGGCTGGCCGCTGATGAGGAGAATGGCACCAAAACGGCGCTGGATGCGGCGCTGCCAGTCGGGATCGCCGCCGGCTAAGGCTATCTGACGGCCCATGAGGAAGCGGTCTAGCTGGCGCGTATAGTCGCGCTGTGTCATAAAGGAAGGCAGGTCCAAGCCGCGGTCTTCCGGATCCCGGGCTGACCGCGAAGCTTCTTGGGGCGTCACTTTCCGGTGTGCCTGTCCGCCAGAAAGGTCCGGTCGTACTTGGCGCTTGTTGAGTTCCTTGCGAAGTGCTAAGAGTTCAGCAATTTGACTAGACGCTGTTTTCTTGATTTTTTCGATGTACTGTTCCTGTTTGCGGATGCGGTCTTCGTATTGCTTGCGATCCTGTTCGCGGCCGGCCCGTTCGCTTTCTAATTCCTGGCGCAGCCGTTCCAATTCGGCCAGGACCGTCGTCCGGTTCTTGGCTTCCAGGCGCAGGCGCAGGAGCTCTTCCTTATCGGCGTCCATCTGGGCTTTTTCCTTCCGCAGCTGTTGAAGCTCTTCTTTTTCTTTTCCCATCATCATGGCTGGCGTTTCTTGGCTGACATCGGCGACTTCGCTGGACCAGGGCTGGTCGCAGATGGCCATGAGATAAATACCCAAGGCGTGGGCTGCGGCGTGCTTGGCCATCTGTACATCTTCAAAGACATCGGTCAAGTCGAGAATCTGGTTGTCCGTCTGGAGCATGAGCAAGTCGATGATACCCATATAAGAAAAGGATTCCATGGTCTGCGCCATTTCATAGCGTTCGATGTGGATCGTGCCGGCGTAGATTTCTTCCGGACTTTGTTTAGACGTATAATACGTATTGATGAGCAGCCGGTCTGCCATCCGTTCATAAATCCGCAATACCAGGGCGCCTTCTTTGTCCGTGCCGGTGTTGCGGCTGAAGGTCAGCCGTTCCTGGGATAGGAGGGTCGTCACCAGGCTTGGGGTCTTGTACCACTTGCCGAATACTTCGACTCGTTTGGCCAGCCGCAAGTCGCCGGGCTTGCTGCAGGTGGCATAATCAAAATAAGGGTCGTTGAAGAATATATCTCTAGGCCGCAATTTGGTCATATCTATCATCCTTTCTATCTTCTGTAGACATTATAACCCTGCCTGTAGGGAGGCGTCTAGTAGACAATGTTTTTTGGACATAAAAAATACTTGCAAAATAGGCAGACTTGAATTATAATGGATGAGCAAAACAAATAAAGAACCATCAAGAGACGACGGAGGGACTGGCCCTGTGATGTCGCAGCAACCTTCAGCTATGAAAGGTGCTAATTCCAGCAGTGATATACTGGCAGATGGGGATTAGAAGCCCCTCTCATGAAGTCATGAATGAGGGGAATTTTTTTAAGGAGGATCACTCATGGCAAAAAATCGTGAATTCTTTACATCCGAATCCGTTACCGAAGGCCATCCCGATAAAATGGCTGACCAGATTTCGGACAGCATTTTGGATGCCATTCTCGCAAAAGATAAAAACGCTCGCGTTGCCTGCGAAACTTTGGTAACGACTGGTATGGTACATGTCGTCGGTGAAATTTCTACAACGTGCTACGTCGATATCCCGCACATCGTCCGCGAAACGATCCGTGATATCGGTTATACCCGTGCTAAATATGGTTTTGACTGCGACACCTGCGGCGTCCTCGTTTCCTTGGACGAACAGTCCCCGGACATCGCTATGGGCGTCGACGATGCCTTGGAAAAGAAAGAAGGCAATACGGATAAATTCGATACCATCGGCGCTGGTGACCAAGGCATGATGTTCGGCTATGCTACTAACGAAACGGACGACTACATGCCGCTGCCCATTTCTTTGGCACATCGCCTGGCCCGCCGCCTGGCAAAAGTCCGCAAAGACGGTACACTGCCGTATCTCCGTCCCGATGGCAAGACTCAGGTCACTGTCGAATATGAAGACGGCAAACCGGTCCGCATCGACACCATCGTCATTTCGGCACAGCACAGCCCGGAAGTCAGCCGCGAACAGATTGAAAGCGACATCCTCGAATTCGTCATCAAACCGGAACTTCCGGAAGGCTTGTTCGACGACAAGACGAAACTCTTCATCAACCCGACTGGCCGTTTTGTCATCGGTGGTCCTCAGGGCGATTCGGGCCTTACGGGCCGTAAGATCATCGTCGATACCTATGGCGGCATGGCTCGTCATGGCGGCGGTGCTTTCTCCGGCAAGGACCCGACAAAAGTTGACCGCTCGGCTGCCTATGCGGCTCGCTACGTCGCTAAGAACGTCGTCGCTGCCGGCTTGGCTGACAAATGCGAAATCCAGCTGGCTTATGCTATCGGCGTAGCCCGCCCGGTTTCCATCCACGTTGAAACCTTCGGTACAGGTAAAGTCCCGAACGAAAAGATTGTCGAACTCATCGAAAAGAACTTCGACCTTCGTCCGGCTGGCATCATTGCCATGCTCGACTTGCAGCGCCCGATTTACAAACAGACCGCTGCCTATGGTCACTTTGGCCGCAACGACCTCGACCTGCCTTGGGAAAAGACAGATAAAGCCGACACGCTCCGCAAAGAAGCCGGCTTATAAGAGGCTCCTTGAGTATCCTTTGTGTTTGATGTTTGATGTTTGAAGTTATGTTCTTTCGTCAAACTAAAAAAGAGGCTGTCCCGTTAAGACAGCCTCTTTTTTCAACCCTTTGCATCATACATCAAACATCAAACATCATACATTACGGAGGTGCCTTTTTGTTTGCTGACATTATCATCAATACGACGGCGAAGCGGCTGCAGCAGACCTTTTCCTATATCGTCCCCGATGGGATGGCTGTCCGCATTGGCAGCCGCGTTCTCGTGCCTTTCGGTCATCGCCGGGAAGAAGGCATCGTCGTCGCCCTTCATGAGCAGCTGGACGGACCGGCCGATTTCACGCTGAAACCCGTCGAAGGCCTGCTTTCGACGCAGACTGGCTTCCAGGAAGAGATGATCCGCACGGCCCTCTGGATTCGCGACTATTATGTCTGTAACCTGGCTGAAGCCTTGCGCCTGTTCATGATTGACAAGAAGGGGTTGATCCGCCAGGAACGCTTATCCGTCGGCCCAGCCGTGGCGGTAGATCCTGAAGGTCGTCAGCTCCAGGCCTATATCGCCGATAAGGGGAGCTGTGAAAAGAGCGGTCTCATCCGCCGCTTCGGTAGGGAACTCGTCGAGACAGCCTTGAGCCGCCAGGTCTTGACCAGCCGGATTTATTATAAGAACCAGATTGCTGACAAGATGGAAGACTGGCTTTCCTTCGTCCAAGACGATGAGGAACATATCCTCCATCGTCGTCGGCGCCAGCAGGAGCTGCTCCAGGCTTTGAAAGAGAAAGGCGAAGGGGCTGTTTCTTATTGGCAGGAACAGGGTTACAGCCGCGACGTTATGCGCCGCCTCTGTGCGACGGGCCTGGCCCGTTGGAGCCAGCGGCCGGCTAGAACGACGAATAGCTTGCCGACCCTTTCAGGCGATGCCCCTTTGACGCTGACGCCGGAACAACGCCAAGCAGTTAAAGTTATCGGAAGCGATAATCAAGGAAAAACCTACATCCTCCATGGCATCACTAGCAGTGGCAAGACCGAAGTCTACATGCAATTAGCCAGCCAGGTCTTGAAAGAAGGGCGGCAGGTTGTCGTCTTAGTGCCGGAAATCGCTTTAACCGGCCAAATTGTCCGCCGCTTTCTTCGCCGTTTCGGAGACGATGTCGTCGTCATGCACAGCCAACTTTCTCAAGGTGAGAAGCGCAATAATTGGCTGCGCATGCAGAACGGGACGAGCCATATCTGCATCGGTGCCCGGTCGGCTGTCTTTACGGCGGCTCAGTCCATCGGTCTGTTCATCGTCGATGAAGCCCATGACAGCTCGTACAAGCAAGACGAAGCGCCGCGCTATCAGGCTGTTGCCGTTGCCCGCCAACGGGCTGCTTACTACGGCTGTCCTGTCGTCCTGGGTAGTGCCACGCCGGCGCTGGGCGACTACTACAAGGCCCTGCACGGGGACTATGTCCTGGTCGAACTGACCGAACGCGTTGGTCAGCGGCCCCTGCCTTCGGTACAGGTCGTCGACATGCGCGATGAATTGGCCCGCGGAAATTACCGCGTCGTTTCCGATGCGTTATTGAGCCTCTTGGAAGAGACAATAGCAGCCCGGCAACAGGCCATTATCCTTCTCAACCGCCGTGGTTTTTCGACGTTCGTCATGTGCCGCAAGTGCGGCTACGTCGTCAAATGCGATACGTGCGATGTGGCTCTGGTCTATCACCGTCAGGCCGATCACCTGCGCTGCCATTACTGCGATGCCGAGAAACCGGTACCGACAGTATGCCCGTCGTGTGGCAGCAAGTACATTAAATTTTTTGGCAGCGGTACGGAAAAGGTGGAACAGCAGCTGCATGAACTCCTGCCGTCGGCGCGCATTGTCCGCCTCGACCAGGATACGACGAGACGCAAGCACAGCGGCGACCGCATCATCGAAGCCTTCCGCCGCCATGAATACGACATTCTTTTGGGAACACAGATGGTCGCCAAAGGCCACGATTTCCCTGGCGTCAGTGCCGTCGGTATCTTGTCAGCTGACAGCCTGCTCAATATTCCGGCTTACTGGGCTGGGGAACGGACCTTTCAGCTACTGACCCAGGCAGCCGGCCGGGCTGGCCGCGGCGATATTCCAGGCCGCGTCGTCATGCAGACTTACGCACCGGACCACTACGTCATTCAGTGCGCCGCCCGCCAAGATTACCGGGCCTTTTATGACCAGGAAATCCAGTTCCGGAAAGAATTGGGCTATCCGCCTTTTCAGGAAATGGCCAAGATTTTAGTCCAAGATGAATCGGAAGAACAAGTCTGGCACAAGGCTCATGATGTCGCAACGGCTTTGAATCGCTGGAACCGGGACCATGGCGATGAAGTCGCCGTCATCGGTCCCTATGAAGACGTCATCAAGAAGATACGCAATAAATACCGCCTGGTCCTGTCCCTGACCGGGCAAGACCTGACAGCCATCAAAAAAGCCATGCAGCACCTCCCAGTTTGTTGGCAGACCGGCGTCCTCATCGATGTCGACCCCATGTAATTGTAGGAAAATGGTAGGGGCTCGCACGTGGCGAGCCCGTCGGGGATATGAACACATTTCGCTATTAGGCAGAAACGGGCGTCCCGCCTGCTTCCGTAAAAGATATGATAGCAAAAATGTCAGATTTGTTATATAATAAAACAGAATAAACATTTTTACTATTACAATGAGGTGAAAGTTACATGGCAGTACTCAATATTATTAAAGCTGGGGATCCCGTCTTGAAAGCGACGGCGAAACCCGTTACGAAAGTAAATAAACATATAAAGAAATTACTCGACGATATGGCAGAAACGATGTATGCTGCCGAAGGCGTCGGCTTAGCCGCACCACAGGTCAATGAATCGCTGCAGCTCATCGTCCTCGACGATGGCAACGGCCTCATCGAGCTCATCAATCCGGAAATATTGGAAAAGTCGGATGAAACCAATGTCGACACTGAAGGCTGCCTGAGCATCCCCGGATATTATGGCAAGGTGGAACGGGCTTCTAAAATCAAGGTTCGTTCGCTGACGCGCCACGGCAAGAACGTCATTTATGAACCGGAAGGCTTCTTGGCCCGTATTTTCCAGCATGAAATCGACCATCTCTATGGCCATCTGTTCATTGAAAAGGCGACGGATTTACAGAAAGTAGGGGACTAATGGATAAGTTACGGATTGTATTCATGGGGACGCCGGACTTTTCCGTTCCATCCCTGGAAAGCCTGGCCCAGGCCGGCTATGATATTGCTGCCGTCTACAGCCAGCCAGATAAACAGCGGGGACGCGGTAAGAAGGTGACGTTCTCGCCGGTCAAGGCCAAGGCCTTGGAACTGGGTATCCCCGTTTTCCAGCCCGATTCCATGCGCCGTGACGACGTCATTGAGGAGCTCCGCCGCCTTGCGCCAGATGTCATCATCGTCATCGCTTACGGCAAGATTTTGCCGAAGGCTGTCCTGGACATTCCGAAATACGGCTGCCTCAACGTCCACGGCTCGTTGCTGCCGAAATACCGCGGCGCCGCTCCTATCCAGTACGCCATTAAGGACGGCGAAGCCGAAAGCGGCGTGACTATCATGCTCCTCGACGAAGGCATGGATACAGGGAAGATGCTGAAAAAAGCGGCCATTCCCTTAGATGCCAAGGAAACGACGGGGACGCTCTTCGATAAATTGTCTATCCTCGGGGCCCAGACGCTGCTCGACGTCCTGACCGACCTGGATGGCTATGAAAGCCGCGCCGTCGCTCAGGATGAAAGCCAGGCGACGTATACGGCTAAAATCACCAAAGAAGAAGCCTGCATCGACTGGTCCCAAGACGCCGTCGTACTGGAACGGCTCATCCGGACGTTGGATCCCCATCCGGGTGCCTATACCCTCTGCCGCGATGGCAAGCGCCTGAAGATATGGGCGGCTGACGTTGTCGAAGGGACGCAGGCTGCGCCGGGGACCGTCTTATCGGTAACGAAGAAACAATTTACGGTCCAGACCGGGAAAGGGGCTTTGCGCATCCGCGAAGTCCAGCCCGAAAGTCGTAAACGCATGGCTGCAGCCCAATATCTGCAAAGCGCCGACTTGCTGACCGGTGAATTATTATAAATGACTCCGTGCAGAGAAGCGGGACAACTGCCGCCAAGAAGACGGTTGCCCTGCTTTTGTGCTGTTCACTACTGCTAAAAAAACAGGGAGGAATCCATGAACGTTCGTGAAATTGCCTTTCATAGCCTGCTGACTATTTGCCGCGATGAAGGGTATAGCAATATCGTCGTCTCTAAGGCGATACAGACTCATCAATTTGCCGACAGGGACCGGCGCTTCTATACGGAGTTGGTTTACGGTACCTTGCGCTGCCTGAACTATCTGGACTGGATCATATCCCAGATCAGTACGCGCAAATTGCAAAAACTAGATCCCATCTGCCTGGCCATCATCCGCCTGGGCTTATATCAGATTTTCGGCATGACTAAAGTGCCCGAATCGGCAGCCTGCAATGAAGCCGTCAAGATGGCGACGAAGTTCGGCAACCGAGGCATGGCCAAGTTCGTCAATGCCATGTTGCGCAACAGCATCCGCCGCCGCAACCAGTTCGTCATCCCCGACAAGAACGAGGATATCGTAGCCTACCTGTCCTTGACCTATCATCAGCAGGAATGGCTTGTCCGCCGCTGGCTCGAAGCCTATGGCCCAGACGATACGGAACGGCTCTGCCAATATTTCGATATTATCCCGCCGCTGTGCCTGCGCGTCAATACGGCCCAGACCTGCCGCGAAGATTTGCTGGCTGATTTGGAAAAACAAGGCCTGCCAGCTCGTCCGGCTACCGTTTCGCCAGATGGCATCTACCTTGACGGCAATCCCGGTATCCATGAACTGACGTGCCTGCGCGATGGCCGGGCTATCATTCAGGACGAACCGTCACAGCTGGTGGCTCATATCGTTGATCCCCAGCCGCACGAAGTCATCTTCGACGTCTGCGCCGCTCCCGGCGGCAAGACGACGCACTTGGCCACGTTAGGTGGCCCGTCCTGTGTCGTCTACGGTGGCGATATCCATGAGCATAAACTGCGGCTCATCGAATATAATGCCCAGAAGCTGGGTCTCAAGAATGTGCGGACCTTGCTCCAGAACGGTTGCACGATTGGCCAGAAATACGCTGGTAAAGCCGACCGGGTCTTGGTCGATGCCCCTTGTTCGGGTCTTGGCGTCTTGCGCCATAAGATCGACCTGCGCTGGCGCAAGAATCCTAGTGACTTGCGCACTCTGCCAGCACTGCAGCGGCGCATCTTGGACAGTGCCTCTCAGTGCGTCCGCCCTGGCGGCATCCTGGTCTACAGCACCTGCACCATGAATGATGACGAAAACAGCCGCATTGTGGCTGAATTTTTGAAGAATCATCCGGAATTCCACGTGGAAAATGCGACGCAGTGGCTGCCCGTCCCCGGACACGAAGGGCCTTTCATCCAGCTCCTGCCACAGCGCGACAGCCTGGACGGCTTTTTCATTGCCCGCATGAAAAAGGAGGGCTGACATGAATAATGTATTTGATATGACTAAAAAGGAACTTCAAGCGTTCCTCGTCGCCTTGGGGATGAAAAAATTCCGGGCCGACCAGATTTTTCATTATATGTATAAGCAAAATATCTTTTCCTGGAATGACATGGTCCTGTTGCCCAAGAAAGACCGGGAGCAGTTGCAGGAAGCGCTGCCAATCTATTTCCCGGAAGTCGTGTCCCGCCTGGATGCTCCTGACGGACAGACGGTGAAGCTCTTGTTGCAGCTGACTGATGGGGAAACGGTAGAAACGGTCCTCATGAAGCACGACTATGGCAATTCCATCTGTGTATCTTCCCAAGTCGGCTGTGCCGTCAACTGCGCGTTCTGTGCGTCTGCCAAGAACGGCTTCGTCCGTAACCTGTCGGCTGGCGAAATGGTCGCCCAGCTCCTGGCTTTTCGCAAATACGTCACGCCGGACCTCCATTCCATCGTCATCATGGGGACCGGTGAACCGCTCCTCAACTACGATAATGTCATCCGCTTCATGAAGCTCATCCACGAAAAGGATACGCTCTATCTGGGGTATCGAAATATGGCTTTATCGACATCGGGCATCGTTCCCAAGATGTATGCCCTGGCCAAGGAGGGGATGCCCATTACCCTGGCCGTATCCCTCCATGCGCCAAACGATGTTTTGCGGCGCCGCATCATGCCGATTGCCGAGAAATATCCTCTCGACGAGGTCTTGAAAGCAGCCCGCCATTATTTCGAGGTCACCGGCAGGAAGGTCACCTTTGAATACATCCTCATCAAAGGCCTGACTTGTACCAACGCCTGTGCCAAAGAACTGGCCCGTCTCCTGGGCGGTCAGAACATCCTGGTCAACGCCATTCCTATCAACGACAATTACGATGTCGGTCTCTACCGTCCCGATGAAAAGACGATGAATGAATTCGTCACGTACTTGCAGCGCCACGGCGTTTCCGTTACCTTGCGGCGGGAAATGGGCAGCCAGATACAGGCCGCCTGTGGCCAGCTGCGCATAAAACGCGAAAAAATTTGACAGGTGACGGCGAATATGATATGAATTAAAGTGTACCTATAACGAAACACCGTGAGAGGACGTGAGAATTTGGGCACATACGGTGAATCCAAAATCGGCTTGGTTCGGAAAGTGAATGAAGATTCCTTTTATATCAGCCATGAGAAAAACGTACTGGCCGTAGCCGACGGTATGGGCGGCTATGTAGGCGGTGAAATCGCCAGCAAGACGGCCGTAGAAGCAATAGCTTATTATTTCAAGAACTTTAGTTATGCAGCACCGGTACAGCTGGAGAAAGCCATTCAATATGCGAATTCCAGCATCCTCAGCAAGACCTTGATCGACCCTTCGCTCAAAGGGATGGGGACGACGGTGTCCATGGTGACCCTGGCCCGTCATATGGCCTTTTGGGGCCACGTCGGTGACAGCCGCATTTACTTATACCGCGACGGGGAATTCAAACAGATTTCCGTCGACCATACGATCGTCCAGGTTCTGCTCGATAAGGGCAAGATAACCGAAGAAGAGGCGATGGATCATCCCCAGCGCCATGTGCTGACCAGAGCCGTCGGCGTCGATGAGAACCTGGCCGTCGATAGCGGAGCCTTTGAAGTACAGCCGAAAGATCGCATCCTGATTTGTTCTGACGGCCTGACATCGTTCATCCAGAAACAGGAACTCTACGATGCCATCGGCGATTACCGCCGGACAGAACGGGAAATCATCAATGATCTCTTTGCCCGCGTCTATGAAAACGGGGCGAAAGATAATATCACGGCAATTTTAACAACCATATAATCGGGAACGACTATGAAAGTGGTGGAACAGCTAAAAATGATTGGTCATATCTTAGATAACAGATACAAGATATTGGAAAAAGTAGGCACAGGCGGCATGGCCAGCGTGTACAAGGCACAGGATATCCTACTGGATCGAATCGTCGCCGTAAAAATACTTCATTCAAAATACGGCAACGACCACGATTTTGTCGTCCGCTTCCGCCAGGAAGCCCAGGCGGCTGCCAAATTGTCACACCCCAATATTGTCAATATATACGACGTCGGCTACGATGAAAATGTCCATTACATCGTCATGGAATTCGTGCGCGGCGAAACATTGAAAGAATACATTGAAAAACACGGCCACTTGCCGATCAACACGTCGATACAGATTGCCTTCGATATCGGCGAAGCCTTGGAAAATGCCCATGCCAACGGCATCGTCCACTGCGACATCAAGCCTCATAATATCCTGGTCACCGAGACAGGGCGCATCAAAGTCGCCGATTTTGGCATCGCCAGGGCTGTGAATTCCGTTGAAAACAGCGACCGCACGGTCCTCGGCTCGGTCCATTATTTTTCACCGGAACAGGCCAGCGGCGGCCACATCGATGAACGGACGGATATTTATTCCCTAGGCGTTGTCATGTATGAAATGATGACCGGCGTCGTCCCTTTTCAGGGCGATACGGCTATCAGCATCGCCTTGAAGCATGTCCAAGACGACATTCCCTTGCCGACGAAATACAACCGCCGTATTCCGCGGCTCGTCGAACAGGTCATCCTCAAGGCTATGGCCAAGAACCCGGACGACCGCTTCCAGTCCATCGGCGAAATGATGTCGGAACTGCGCCTGTCCCAGGGATTTATCAATACTAACGGCGCCCGGCCGATTATCAGCAAGGGTCCGTATAACTTCGGTACGCAGAAATTACAGCCTATCAAGGAAAAGGACCTGCCCGAAGAAGAACCGAAAACAAAGAAGAAGAACCCCTTTACGCGGTTCATGGATTCTATTAGCAATCATTCGCAGAAAACCATCATCATCGGCATGCTCGGCGTCTTCCTCATCGCCTTTGTCTGGGCTTTCTTTTCCTTTGGAAATTTCTGGAGTACTGAAGACATTACCGTACCGGATGTGACAGGGAAACAGGTCGAAATCGCCAAGAAGATACTGAAAGATAAGAAACTCGATGTCTCTGTCAAGGAAGTCGAAAGCGATGAAGTGCCAGTAGGTGAAGTCATTTCCCAGACGCCGTCGGGCGGAGCCGTTGTCAAGGCCAACCGGACGATTTACCTGACAGTAAGCAAAGGGAATAAAGGCGAAGAAGTCCTCATACCGGACCTGCGGAGCCTGACCCTCGATGAGGCCGAAAAGAAATTGAAGGAAATCGGTCTGTCTGTAGGCAAGGTGCGCTACAAAGAGAGCGCCCAGTATGCGGATGGGACCATCATAGACCAAGATCCGGAATCGCCGAAGAAAGTCGAAAAGGGGACGAAAGTCGATCTCGTCGTCTGCCGTAAGAGCGAAGCGGAAAAAGAAGCTGAAGCGGCTAAGAACGAAGCGCCCAATACGAGCGGCATGAGCCTCGACGCAGCCGTGAAAGCCTTGGAAAGCGCAGGGTACTCCGTCGGCAATGTGTCCAACCTCGATTCGTCGAAAGACAGCTCTCAGGCCGTCGTTACGGGTCAGACGTCGGAAGACGGCAAGGTCGTCAATTTGTCCGTCGAATATCCGTCGTCCCAGAGTAGCCAGAGTTCGCAGTCAAGCAGCTCCGGCGGCTCCGATGGCAGTGCCAATAACCAGGAACCGGCCGGGACGCCCCATTACGGGACTGTCAATATCAGCGTACCGTCTGGCGCTTCTAGCCAGCATGTCCAGATTGTCATCTCCGACGACAACGGTTCGCGCGTCGTCTATGACCGCAGCCAGGCTGGTGGCGATAACATCTCCAAGAGCGTCAGCGGTACGGGTAAGACGAGAGTCAAAGTCTATATCAATAATTCATTAGTACAGGATCAGTACATCTAAGGGGAGGAATATGACAAAAGGACGCGTCATCAAGAATTATAATGGCTATTATTACGTCGATGTCGGCCGGGAAAACCTGGTCGAATGTCGCCGCCGCGGCAAATTGCTGAAAGCCAAGATTCTCGTCGGCGACGAGTTGGAAATTACGGAGCTAGGGCAGGATAAGGGCGTCATCGAAGCCATGCTGCCCCGGCGCAACCAGATACGTCGGCCGGCGGTAGCTAATATCGACCAGCTGCTGGTCATCATGGCGGCCAAGTCGCCCGATCCGAACCAATTCCTCGTCGATAAGATGCTCATGACCTGCGAATATGGTGGCATCCATCCGACGCTATGCTTCAATAAATGCGACCTGGACCGGAATACAGCCGAAGCTTATCAGGCCTTTTATGAACGCTGTGGCTATGCCGTCTATCTCGTGTCGGCTAAGACCGGCGAAGGCCTGGACACTTTGCGGGCGCTCTTGCCGCACCGCATGACGGCCTTTGCCGGTCCGTCGGGCGTCGGCAAGTCCAGCCTGTTGTCGCAGATCCTGGGGCGGCAGGATTTGTCTGTCGGTGCTGTCAGTGAAAAAATCAAGCGCGGCCGCCATACGACGCGTCATTCGGAAATCATGCGCCTCGACAGCGATACGTACGTCGTCGATACGCCGGGCTTCAGTTCCCTCGATTTCGAGCATCTCGACTCGAAAGAAGTCCTGCGCCTCTTCCCGGACATGCTGCCCTATAGCGGCGGCTGCAAGTTCTCGTCGTGCCTTCACTTGTCCGAACCGGAGTGTACGGTCAAACAAGCCGTCGCTGACGGCCATATTCAGAAAGAACGGTATGACACATACTGTAAAATACTCACTTCCATTGCAGAAAGGAAACGATAGTCATGGTAACCATTTGCCCATCTATATTATCGGCGGACTTCTCCCGCCTGGCTGAAGAGATTCAAGACGTCGAACGGAAGGGGGCAGATTGTATCCATCTCGACTTGATGGACGGCCATTTCGTGCCGAACCTCACTTTTGGCGTACCCGTCGTCAAAGCCCTGCGGAGCTGCACGAAGCTGCCCTTTGATGCGCACCTCATGGTAGAACATCCGGAAACCTATATCGACGGTCTAGCTGCTGCTGGCGTCCAGTATGTTACGGTTCATCAGGAAGCCTGCACCCATCTCGACCGGGTCCTGCAGCAGATTCATGAAGCCGGCATGAAAGGCGGCGTTGCCCTCAACCCGGCGACGCCGGTATCGACGTTGTCTTGCCTGGCCGGGCAGTTGGACATGATCCTCATTATGAGCGTCAACCCTGGCTTCGGCGGTCAGAAGTTCATCCCCTATGCTGTCGATAAGATCCGCCAGGCCAAAGCCCTTCTGGAACAGGCTGGCAATACGACAGCCGTCATCGAAGTCGACGGCGGCGTCAATGCCAAGACCGTCCAGGCCGTCAAAGACGCCGGTGCGGCCTTCCTCGTCGCCGGCAGTGCCGTCTTCGGAGCTGAAGACCGGGCCGCAGCCATTGCGTCCTTACGATAAGGACTTGTATTTCTTCCTTGCATGTGCTAAAATCATACATGTAGTTCAAGTGAATAAGGATAGTCTTTGAGGCAAGGTGAGAAAGCGGCGCTTTCAATTCCTGACCGGCGGTGACAGTCCGCTAACCCGCAAGGGTTGAACCGATGCAATTTCGGTACCGACAGTACAGTCTGGATGGGAAAAGACGACAGATTGTGTTTTTGTTGCGCTCAAAAGGCTATGGGAATCTTACGTCCATAGCCTTTTTTTATCTTGCAAATCTGAATGGAAGGGAAGGAATACATTGGAACCGGCAGAGTATATGAAAAAAGCCCTGGACTTGGCAAAGACCGCCCTGGGCTATACGACACCTAACCCGGCTGTCGGCTGTGTCATCGTCAAAGACGGTGAAATCGTCGGCACGGGCTATCACCATAAGGCCGGCACGCCCCATGCGGAAGTATGGGCTTTGCGTGAAGCCGGCGAACGGGCCAAAGGAGCGACGGTCTATGTGACTCTCGAACCGTGCGCCCATTACGGACGGACGCCGCCCTGCGCCCGGACCCTCGTCGAAAAAGGCGTCGGCAAAGTCGTCATGGCCATGCTCGACCCCAACCCCTTAGTGGCTGGTAAGGGCGCGGCTATCTTGCGTAAAGCCGGCATCGCCGTCGAAGTCGGCCTTATGTCGAAAGAAGCGGCTCAGCTCAATGAAGTCTTCATCAAGAACATGATGGTCCAGAAGCCTTTCATTGCCATCAAACTGGCACAGAGCCTCGATGGCTGCACGGCCTCGCGGACTGGGAAATCCCAGTGGATCACCAACGAATGGGCTCGCAGCTACGGCCACTATCTGCGCTCCATTTACGACGGTATCTTGGTTGGCATCAATACGATCCTGACGGATAATCCCCTCCTGACCAGCCGTATCGAACGGCCCGGCCAGGACGCACCGCATCAGCCTGTACGCGTCGTACTGGATACCAAAGGACGGACACCTTTGAATTCACTCGTCGTCACCGATAAGACGACGCAGACCCTTATCGTCACGACGTCTTTGTGCCCCGTAGAGAAAATGAAGGCTTTGAAAAACGCCGGCGTCCGCGTCATCCTGGCTCCGCTCCAGGACGGCAAGACCATCTACTTGCCCGACGCCTTGCAACTCCTGCATGATGAAGGACTGACCAGCATCCTCGTCGAAGGCGGCAGCACCATCCAGGGGAGCTTCTTCGATGCCCGTCTGGTCGATAAGATTTATGCCTTCGTCGGCGACAAGGTTATCGGTGGTACTGGCGCATTGCCGTCGGTTGGCGGCTGCGGCGTCGATGAGCTCGATGAATGTATGCCGCTGGTCTATGATTCGGTAGAGCTCCATGAAAATAACATATTGATTACGGCATATAATGCCAATAGGGAGGGTGCCTATGTTCACTGGCATCATTGAGGAACTGGGGACGATTGCCCATATGGACCGCCGCCCCGATTCCATCCGCCTGACCATTCAGGCGCACAAAGTATTAGAAGGCACGCAGCTCGGCGACAGCATTGCCGTCAACGGCGTTTGCCTGACTGTTACGGATATGACGGATTCGACCTTTTCGGCTGACGTTATGCATGAAACCATGCGTCGCTCGTCGTTCAGCACCATCAAGAGTGGCTCCAAGGTTAACCTTGAACGGGCTATGCAGGTCGGCGGCCGGCTGGGCGGCCATATCGTCAGCGGTCATATCGACGGCGTCGGTCATGTCGCCCGCATCGCAACCGACGGTATTGCCCGGGTCATCACCATTTCCATCCCGAAAGATATGGAACCGTTCATTGTCGAAAAGGGGTCCATTACCATCGATGGTATCAGCTTGACCGTCGTATCCGTCGGTAACAGCCAATTTTCCGTGTCCATCATTCCCCATACCATGGCCAATACGACCCTCATGGATAAACATCCGGGAGCCATCGTCAACTTGGAAACCGATGTCATCGGGAAATACGTCCATAGCTTTACCATCGGTCATCCGTCGTCGGCGTCTTCGGGCCTGACGATGGAAAAACTGCTGGAAAATGGATTTTAACATAATATTTCAGAATAGGAGTGTTTTACAATGGTACAAGTCAAAGAAGGTAAATTAATCGGTTCTGGTGCGAAATTCGGCATCGTCGTCGCACGTTTCAACGAATTCATCTGCAGCAAACTCCTCGGCGGCGCTTATGACGCCCTCCATCGCCATGGCGTCGATGACGCAGATATTACGACAGCCTGGGTCCCGGGCGCTTTTGAAATCCCCTTGATTGCTCAGAAAATGGCAGAATCGGGCAAATACGATGCCGTCATTTGCCTCGGTGCCGTCATCCGCGGCGCTACCAGCCACTATGACCTGGTCTGCGGCGAATCGGCTAAAGGCATCGCCCAGGCATCTCTCAAAACGGGCATCCCCATCATGTTCGGCGTCATCACGACCGAAAACATCGAACAGGCCATCGAACGAGCTGGCACAAAAGCTGGCAACAAAGGCTTCGACGTCGCTACTAGCGCTATCGAAATGGTCAACCTCATCAAAGAATTATAAAAGCGAGCGAAATCACAAAAAGGGCTGTCTCTCCGGGCGAATGCTGGGAAAGGCAGCCCTTACTTTATGGGACAGCGGCCGACTGTACTTTGACCGGGGGATATGGTACAATGTAACATAGTTATACATGCGTACCAGATATAAATATTACGAGAGAAGGAGCGCTGTCTATGAGCTCTTTAGCCATATTGATTTTGACGAAAAACGAAGAAGAAAATATCGTCGACGTTGTGGTGAATGCTAAAAAATGCACCCCCGAAGTCCTGGTCATCGACTCTGGGAGTACCGATAAGACTGTAGAACTGGCCAAGGCCCATGGAGCCAAGGTCTGCTTCCGCGCCTGGACCGACGATTTTGCGGCCCAGCGCAATTTCGCCTTAGAACAGACAACCGCCGACTGGGTACTGTACCTCGATGCTGATGAACGGTTGAATGATGAGCTTATTCAATCTGTTAAGGCTGTTGTAGATGAAGGAAAGCTGGACTGCCAGTTTTCCATGGAACGGAAGTCGGTCGCTTTTGGGACAAAATTCAATCATGGCGTCTTGAAACCGGACCATGTAGCCCGTATGTTTCCCAGAACGGCGGTTACGTGGGTCCATAAAGTTCATGAGCATCCGGAATGTGATTTGTCGCTCCGCTTTTTACCAGGCCATATTGAACATTATACCTATAAGAACTGGCACCATTGGGAAGGAAAACTCTGCCAGTATACAACCATCTGGGCTGAAGAAGCCTATAAGCGGGGCAAACGGATTTCCCTGAGTGGCATCTTCCTGCACAGTTTAGGCGGGTTCTTCAAAATGTTCGTATCACGGGTCGGTTTTTTAGACGGGTGGATGGGGACATATATGTGCTTCAACCACTTTTTTTATACTTTGTTGAAGTATTTGAAACTATACGAGTTGCAAAGAGCGGAGAAAAAATAATGCGCGTAGCCATTTTAGAGACAGTAAAAACACAGGCCGGATTTGAACAGGAATTCGATCGCCTGATTATTGATGAATTGAAGAAGCAGGGGCATGATCCCGTCTTATATTTGCCGGAACACAGTAGCCTTCCTGTTAATTTCGGTATCCCCATCGAATATTTGAAAGGCGGGGAAATCGTCGATTATGAAGGGGCGGGGAAGGTAAAGAAAATCTGGCTGTCTATCCAACGGGAACGACGTCGTGTTCGTTGGTTCAATTCAGCTTATGAAAAGGCTTGCCGTCATGAAGTCGATGCTATCATCTTGACGACAGCGACGTATCGCTACCTGAGATCTCTGCATAAGAGCCAATTAAAGTGGAGCCCTGTACCAGTCATCTTCATTTTTTTAGGCGTCAATCCGCAAGAAAAACCGAAATTCCTCAAGCAGGCTCGGCGGTGTCAGGCTTATCCAAATATCAAGCTGAAGATTACGACGTTGCGGAATGATTTTAAAGAAGACAACGTATCCAATATTGAATTAATTCATCCACCAGTCCTCATCCCACAAGGCGTTATGGTGCAGCCTAATTTGACATATCGTGAACCCGTACGCATCGGCTTTTTCGGCCATTATCGGAAAGGGGAAAAAGATGTCGATGGCATCATCCAGTCTTTTGTTAGCTGTCATTTGACAGGTAAGGCGGAACTCGTCGTCCAAGCAGCACCGACGGGACCGGATGATGCTGCCGATATGGAACATATCATGAATAAATATGAACATGAAGATGCTGTTTGCTTTATCCGGGGCAAGGTACAGGGACGTGCCTGGTATGATTTGCTGCAAAGTGTGGATGTCCTTTTTCTACCTTATAGTAATGTACGGTACCTCTATAATTGGAGTGCCGTCTATTTCAATGCTTTAGCGCTCCATAAGCCGGTATTGGCAACACCCGTACTGAATCCGGAAATCTTGGCTAAATACCAAATTGGGCAGGAAGTTGATTTGACGGATCTCCAGCACCTGCATCAGCAACTGAAGCAATTCCTGAATTCCTATAAAGCCATGTTGCCGACGTATGAACGGGAACTTCGCCGGGTCAATGATGATTTCAGTACGGCTATGTTCTTGCAGGCTGTCTTGCAATGAGGCAGATTGTTGGAAGGAGTGTTTTTTTGAAGACCTTATTACTGTTATATATGGGTGATGAAACCGTGACGGCTAGTGCTGGCACGGAACGAGTCTTGACGAATATGGCCAATGCTATGGTAGAGAGAGGCTATAACGTCATCGTAGCGACGAACGACAAGACAGATGCCGTACCTTATTTTCCTTTTGATGCTCGCGTGCATTGTCTGTATCTGAATGTAGATACGAAAAAAATCCCTTTTTCTGTAAAAGTAAAACGGGAAATAAATCGCATTTTCCCTATTTTAGACAAGCCCGTCGAAGCGTACCGAGCTTCGGTATCCGTCCGCAAGCTGCGCGAACAACTGAAGATGGATTCCATTGATTGCATCATTGCTTATAATCATGAAGCTATCCAGGTTGCGGACTGCTTCGTCCACGGAATAGTTCCAATTATTGCTATGATGCATAATGCTATTCGGATTATTATGGGGAATTGCAACGGACGGGCTTTGGTGGAAAAGGCCAAGGCCAATGTCATCCAAGTCCTCATGCCATCATATGTAGCGGAAACTAGAAAGTATCTTCCACATACGCCTGTCGTATGGATTCCTAACGTTGTCGAACCGGTATGCCTGGAAAAACAAGCTCATCCCAGTGCTGTAAAAGACCGCTATCGCATTATCACTGTTGGTCGTATCGATGGACTGCAGAAGCAGACCCATATTCTTGTCAAAGCCTTTGCTTCCTTAGCACAACAGTATTCCCAGTGGGACGTCTGGATTTGGGGTGAAGTAAAGAAAACGGATTATTACCAGCACTTATGTCAATTCATCGAAGAACAGGGACTGACTGGACGGGTTCATCTGGCCGGGACGACGCCGGCCATCCAAGATGAGCTGTGTCAGGCTGATATCTTTGCTTTTCCTTCGGCTTTTGAGGGATTCCCCTTGGCGCTGACAGAAGCTATGGCAACGGGCCTTCCCAGCGTGGGCTTTCGTTCAGCCGATGCCGTCAATGAATTGATTGTTGATGGGAAAAATGGTATTTTATGTGAAGATGGTGTTTCGGCTTTTGCCCAAGGATTAGAACGACTTATGAAAGAACCGGCCTTGCGATCGGCTATGGGACGTCAGGCAGTGGCCGATATGAAACCATATTATCCCGAAGCCGTATGGAATCAATGGCAAATGCTCATTGATGAACAGATTCAGCAGGCTTCGCGGCTTTAAGGGGGAGTTGTGGTGTTTGTACATTTTTTTCTGTCTGTTCAGCAAGATATCAAACTTTGGATTTTTTTCCCTATTTTGTGTGCTGTTTTTCGGGCTATGTTCATTGCAGTCCATAAGCCGTATTCCTCTCTGACAGGGAAGAAAAGGGCCTTGCGCGAATGCTTCCGTTTCGGTTTTTGGTGGGGCATGGATCTCAATGCCTATGTCTTCGTTATTTCTTTGGTTCTGGTGACACTGCCAGGCCTGTTCATTCCTTGGTGGAGCCGACACGGTGATGCTATCCGCACGATACTCGGCCTGGTTTATGCCTTCATCATCTATGTGGCCTTCGTGGGAAAAATGATTTTTTATTCTCAATTTCATGATATTTTTAATAATATTGTGTTTCTTGGTCGAAAGGCGGAAAAGCATAATCTAGTAGATGTTTTTTTCAATCAATATCATGGCGCTCGTAAATTGGCCCTAACATTGCCTTACTTGGTCATCATCTTTGTTGCCTTGCAGGGAATCCTGGCAATTCCGGCGATATCTTATCCAGCGATTATGGGAATCGCTTATTATCTTGTCAATACGGCTATTGTCTTGGCTTTGATTGCGGCTTTTTATTTCTTTCGTTACGGTGGTACTTTCATGCATGATAATAAGCCGGAATGGGATACAATACCGGCTGTCGTTAAAGAAGATCCTTTTTTGTCGAAAGCGACCGTCGATGATTTAATCGCTTTGAAAATGCTGCACCGCCACCCTATGAATGAGACAATGCAAAAAAGCCCGGAAGAAAACTTACGCCTCGTTAAACCCTTTATTGAGGCCCGCGGCGGTTGCATCGATTCTTTTGACCAGGCAACAGAAGCTTTCCGCCATGAAGCGAAAGGGGCGAAAATCAAGCAGCCATCTCATATTTTCCTCATTGTCGGTGAAAGCTATTCTCAGCCTTATTTTGACCAGGCTTTTGCAGATCTCCATATTGCTGATGAAGGGAAGAAGCTCATGGCTGATGTCCATACGGCCTCTATCCATACAGCGTTATCAGCTGGCATTATTTCTCGTCCATCTATTGTCAGTCTCATGTTGGGAATCTTCGATGCTGGCCTGGAATTGAATGAACGCGAAGCCTTTTGGCAGGGAACGGTTCCGACATCTCTGCCCTTGCAGCTGCGTCGGCTGGGATATGAAACGAATTACTGGTATGGCGGCAGCCTGGCCAATGGCAACTTCGGTCATTTCGCTCCGGCTTGTGGCTTTGATTATGCCTATTCGGCTATCGACATTTGTGATCCAAAAGCGCCGCGCTCCTGGGTTGGCGTTTATGATCACATTTTCCTGAATAAAGCCGCTGACATGATTACTCAGCGAACTGATGAAGTACCGCAGTTCCATTTCATCTACACGACATCGAACCATGGCCCATATAAGATGCCTTTGCATGATTTGGGTTTCGACGGCGATAAAATTATGAAAGTCGCTCAGGACGTGCTCGATGAAAAAATCATCCCCAAAGTATTGGGGACGTTCTGGTATTCTGACCGGGCCATCAATCAATTCATCCAGGAGATGAAAAAGGCTTATCCCGACAGCCTGTTCATTGTGACTGGTGACCATGGTTTCCAGTGCTCGGAACTGCAGCATACGTCGTTCATGAAGCGGGAGTATACGTTCCGGGAACTTCATTCGCCAGTGCTCATGTTCCATCATCCGGAGCTGGATAAGTCCTCACTGGCCGGGAATATCATTGGTGGTCATATGAACATTTTGCCGACCCTTTTTGAACTCATTGCGCCGGCTGGATTTACGTATTATTCATTATTTCATTCACTGACAGAACCCATATCTCAGTGTGTCACTCCCTATCATTGGGTAAACCTCCAAGCTATCGGCGCTTGTCACGAAGCCTATTATCAGCTGTTGACCGCACAGACTGGGGCCGATGTCCTGCAGGGTATTGCTCCATATGATGATATTTGTGACGCCGAAAAGAGCTTGACGGCCTATTTGCTGCAGCACCCCGAACTGTTGCAGCCTGTTGATGCGTTACTGAGACGATAAGTCCTGTGTAAAACAGATAGGAGACGTAATATGGATTATTGGCAAGAATTTCAACAAAAATGGCTTGGCTACGTGCCGCTGTTCCTCTTGACACTGGGCTGTGGCATCGAGTCAGGCCGGCTTATGGCAGTGGCTTTCCTTTGTCATCTTTTGATTTGCAAGAAAAAAAAGCTGCCTTATTTTGGAACCTTGAGAAAAGATACGAAGGTCCGGCAGACCGTTCTAGTTATCGCTTTTTCGTTGCTTTGTGCTGCCGTGACCCTTCCTTTCAATCATGGCCAGGGAGGCTTGCTGTTAAAATATATAGAGCGGATGATACCCTTGGCCTTAGTGATTTTTCTTGTCCGCCCTAGCGGGGAGACCTTTAAAGCTTTGTGGTTCGGCATCCTGGCTTCTATGGCTTGGTATATCGGTGATATCTGTCTCCATCCTGTCTGGAGTTCAGGCCGTTTAGTAGGTTCTTTTGGCAACCCGAACAGTCTGGCCGGTATCATGCTGATTCTTATCCCTATTGGCTTGTTCGGCGTCATCCGTTATCGTTGCGAATGTCCTAAAACTGCCGTTGTCGCTGCGTTGCTGACTGCCGCCTCTGTCTGTGTTTTGGTTTGTACTGGTTCCCGTAATGCCTATCTTTCTTTTGCTATCATTTTTGTCCTATGCTTTTATATGATTTGGCGTCATCGGGATTGGATGTCTATCAAAATTCTGGCTGTTTTTGTCATCGTCGTCGGCTTGGCTGCTGCCATTGCCGCACCGGGGCTTGTCAGCCAACGGCTCCAGAACAATGTACAACGGGATGGACGAGTTTATCTGATGCAGTCAGCGGTCCAGATTATTGAGGAAAAACCGTTGGTGGGTATTGGGTTAGGAAATTGGGGAAGGGTCTATCGTGAACGATTTGAAGCCGATAATCCCAATCATGAAATAGGTATACAATCTCCTCATAATATTTATTTACAAGTCTGGAATGAAACGGGCCTTATCGGTTTCATCGGTTTTTTGAGCCTCATCGGTTTTCAGTTGGGGTCGATGATAATGGCTTTGCGTCGGTTCTATCGCCGCCAACCTCATGGTTTTCCATGGCTGGCCGGGTTGTTTCTGCCTATTCTGGCGATTTTCTTGTTCGGCCTTATGGACTACGACTTTTTCAGCCGCCATATGATGCATTTATACTGGCTCTATTGGGGCTTTTGTCTCTATGCGATGCTGTATTATGTAAAGGAGATTTGATTCATGGATTCCAGGTTAAGCATTATTATCCCTGTATATAATAATGAAAACTATTTATGCCCGGCTCTGCAAAGTGTACTGGCGCAGACCTATCCTGATTTTGAGGTTTTGGTTATTGATGACGGTTCAACCGATGGCAGCCTGGCTATTTGCCGAGAATTTGCGCAGAAAGATGATCGCCTCCGGGTCATCCAGAAGGAAAATGGCGGCGTCAGTTCGGCCCGAAACCGTGGTCTCGAAGAAGCGGCAGGACAGTATATCGCTTTTGTAGATGGTGACGACTGCATCGATCCGGAGATGTATACGACGATGATCACTATCCTGCAGGATACCGGGGCAGATCTGGTTGATTGCCGGGTCATTAAGGAAAGCCAGTATATGCCGCGGCCTTATGAAAAAGGCGACGTCGAGGTCAGTGACCATCCTTTGGAATATCTGTCAAAAAAGGGTTACTTCATCGACAGCTCTTTGAATAAAGTTTATCGGAGGGATTTCATCGGACATACGCGCTTTGATGAAGGCATTTCCTATTCAGAAGATAAGCTCTTTGTAACAGAACTCATTTTCAGGGCTAAGAAAATGGCTCTTGTATCCAATGTTTTTTATCATTATATTCAGCATGGGGACAGCTTGTCCTGGCAGGATACGGCAGTTGTCTGGCAGGGAAACTTCCAGGTCCATCAGCAGATTTACCAGCGCATGCTCGATGCAGGGATTACAGGACCTATCTTAGAGAGTGCTTTTCGGGGATATGCCCGTTCCATTATCGCATTATTGCGTTATACAATTAAGTATCGCCAGGAAGATGAATATAATCAAGTCTTGAAAAATTATAAACCGGTGTTGAAACAATTTTTGCGGACGACGCCACTGTCTTTAGGAAAGAAGCTGGAATACGTGACCTATACGACATCATATGGATTGGCTTCACTGGTCCATTATCATGCAAAACGGAGGCGGTCCTAATGGCAGAGATAAAATTGAAAAATTCTTTTTTGGATGTATCAGCAAAAGGACAGAAGGTTTTAGTTATCGTTCCTCATGAAGACGATGAGATCAATGTAGCGGGTAGTATCATGTACAGTTATGTTCAGAAAGGGGCCGACGTCTACTGCGTCTTTACGACGAATGGTGACTATTCTTTCTGGGCTCGTACGAGGATGCATGAAGCCTGGCGTTCTTTACAGACGTTAGGTGTACAGCATGTCATTTTTCTTGGCTATGGTGATACGTCGAATCATTATCCTGGAGGGCACTGGTTCTATTCTCCAGAAGAAGCGGTAACCGCTCCGTCGGGACATAATGAAACATATGGTTGCAATGATTTTCCAGATTATGCTTTTGCTAAACAAGGAATCCATCGACCATATTGTAGGCAATCCATAAAAACAGATTTAAAGGATCTTATGGATGATATCCGGGCTGATATCATTTTTGCTGTTGATGCCGATGTTCATATTGACCATCGGGCGACGTCAATATTATTTGAAGAAGCATTGGGAGAACTTCTTTGTCGGCCAGGTAATACCTATAATCCAATAGTCTTCAAGGGATTTGCCTATTGTACCTCTTTTGGAGCGCCAAAGGATTTTTATGCAAAGAACATAAAATCTGTTCCTAAGCCGCCCGTTCGTGAAGATAACCTCATTGATATATCTTTATATCAATGGAACCAGCGTGTCCGCTTTCCCGTCCTTCCAGCCTGTCGGGGATTTTATTTACACCAGAATATCCTCTATCAAGCTTTATTCCGGCATGCTTCACAGAGTGCGGCACTTCATGCTGTACGTATTGCCAATGGGGATGCTGTCTTCTGGCAGCGCCGGACTGATAATTTGGCTTTCCAGGCGATAATTACGACATCATCCGGAAAAGTAGAACGATTGCGTGATTTCAAACTCTTAGATGCTAATCAGATTGATGATAAGACAATGGTATTTGCAAATTATTTATGGCAGCCTGACAATAGCGATTCTGATAAAGTTGTAAATTATCGCTGGCAGCAGCCACAAAAAATAACATGTTTGCGGCTGGCTGGAAATATAGAGCCTACCGGACGTATCGAGAAATTAGCCCTTACTTTTGATGATGGTACTCATGTGATTTTGGGACCTTTGCCAGGATGCGGTCATATTGCTCAATATGTTCTTCCAAAACCACATATTATAACGTCGTGTTCATTGCAGATTTTAAAGGTCAATGGCAGTAATTGGGGATTGAGCGAAGTTGGCTTTTTTGCTTCTTTAGAAACAAAGAGAGTAGTGACTCCTTTTATTAAAATCATGATTGACGATGATTTTGCCTATGATTATCGATTACCGGCACGGGTAAAGACCTGTCAGTTGAAGCTATATCGTTATCAAGTGACTGCACCTGTCGTATATACAGTTGTTGGAGGTGATGGGGGCGAAGTTGGGCGCAATGGATTGGTGCGATTTGCTTCCAACTCACGGCAGCTAGTTATTCGAGCTTCTTTGAAAGGCAATCCTGAGATTTACGATGAAATCCGTCTTTATAGAGAATCGTCAATAACATTAGCAAAACGGAACATTGCTCAGTGGCTGGAAAATAAAATGCTTACTTTTTACTTAAAGAAGTATCGAAAGTATACACACATTCGCCATAAATATTTAAAACAGCTGTAATTACGTGAGAAAAACTATGTATTTGCCTTAAAGACCCAAGCATAGTTTTTTTCTTTTTTTTGTAGTATAATAACGAGTGTTGCAAATACTGAATAGGGTTGGGAAGAGATATATGGAAAGAAAGGGCTTGTTATCAGTCATCGTCCCTATATATAAGGTTGAACCTTACTTACGGCGGTGCATTGATTCAATTCGGAATCAAACGTATAGAAATTTACAAATCATTTTAGTCGATGATGGTTCTCCTGATGACTGTGGTGCTATCTGTGATGAATATACGAAGGTGGACGACCGGATCATAGCTGTCCACCAGGAAAACGAAGGTTTGAGTGGTGCCCGGAATAATGGACTTTTATTTGCTAAAGGGGAGTATATTGCTTTCGTGGATAGTGACGATTGGCTCCATCCCCAAATGTATGAAACCTTAATCCGTTTAATAGAAGACCATCGATTGGATATGGCTCGTTGCTCTGTCATTGATTCTGATGGGCAATCAGAAGACCCTATCTTGCCGCGGGATAAGCATACTGCCAATCGATTGATTACTGGTGTAGATGTCTTTGAGTTGTATTTTGCCGAGTTTTTGTGTAAAGTTGTCTGGAATGCCGTGTACAGGCGGGATATCGTTATGGGAATCATATCACCGGAACGTTGTCATTCGCAGGATAATTATGTATCAGGCCGATACCTCTATCGCAGTAAGCGAATGATGATTACCGATAAATGCCTATATTATTATTATAAAAATCCAACTAGTACGACTCACGGCGGGCATAAACGTTTTCTCGATATCTGTATCTGCACGGAAAAGTTGCGCGATGATTTGATTCGTGAAGAGCATATGGACAATACAGTTTATATCGAACGGCTCAATAAGAAATTAGCCCGGGAATTTTTCCATTTCGTACGGGCCGATGATGACCGGTACCGGTTGCGATCCATGGCTCGGTCACAGAAGAAGTTCATTGACCAGCATCTGGATTTTTTCCGACGTATTCGCTTTGATTTTTTACTGCGAAAAAAGAAGATACAAATAGATTAATGGGGTGAAAGGAAACCATGGCAAACCAATTTACGACAGATTATTTTGAACATGCAAAATTATATACGGAAAAACACGCCTTTGAATGGTTGCCGGCTGATGACAAACGGCCGTCCATGCATATCGGTTTTAACATCAATGATCCCTTTTTCAAGCCTTTAGGCGCTGAAATCACGTCGATTCTGGAAACGAATAAAGATATAGCTTTTCATTTCCATGTTTTTGTCGACAGTTATAGTCCGGAAAATAAGGATAACTTGGAAAAAACGGCCCAAAAATATGGTTGTAATATTTATCTCTATGTCATGGATATGAGTATTTATCAGAATTTCCATATCAAAGTCGCTCGCTTTTCACGGGTTACGTATATCCGTATCGTCATGCCTTGGATTCTGCGGCATTATACGGATCATTATTTATATCTTGATTCCGATATGATTTGTGTCGGCAGCCTGAAACAATTCTTGACGACCGATTTAGAGGGTAAAGCCATCGGGGCACTGACTTACCATACGCCAGATCGTGTTGCTTTCCTCAAGATGAAACAAGATATCTATTTCTCTGATGGTCTGATGTGGATTGATATTAGCGAATGGATAAAGGAAAAAATCACAGAAAAAGTTTTCAGTTATCAAGGAGCCGATCCGCGGCGATTTAAAGGACAGACACAAGACTTGCTGAATCTTATCATCGATGGAAATATGAAACCCATTCCGAACTTGTTCCATCATAAAAATAAAGATTTTAGTGTCCAAGGCATCTTGATTCATTATTCAGGCCGTGACAAGCCATGGGAACTAGTTCTCGATTCGGATGATGAATTGTGGCGTCATTATTTGGATATTTCTTTTTGGGAAAGTATGCCCAATCCCATGCCTCCTAAGAAGCCTTCGTATTATCATAGCTTCAAAAAAATGGCCGAAGTTTATGGAGAAAGAGGGGAAACGTGGAAGCGGATTCAATGCCTGTTCTGGTATAGTGTACTTAAAATCAGATATAAATTATAGTTAACTAAAGGCTATCGCATGATGTTTTCAAGTAACGGGCGAAGCCTTTTTA
Organism: Megasphaera elsdenii; assembly: GCF_020539865.1. Lineage (GTDB taxonomy): Bacteria > Bacillota > Negativicutes > Veillonellales > Megasphaeraceae > Megasphaera > Megasphaera elsdenii_A. Next base: position 61,941 of record NZ_JAJBQV010000007.1, read on the forward strand.
TTCTATTGAGGATAGATAAAGATTTTATATGATATAATAATAAATATAATAAGAAAGTGGGAAGTCATATGAGAATTGCGATTGCTGGCACAGGATATGTGGGTTTATCTGTAAGTATGCTGTTAGCCCAGCATAATGATGTCATTGCTTTAGATATTATTCCAGAAAAAGTAAATTTATTAAATGAAGGACAATCTCCGATTATTGATAGCGATATTTCGGCTTTTTTACAGCGTGACGATTTACATTTTAAGGCAACATTAGATCCTGTAGAAGCTTTTTCGGATGCAGATTTCGTCATCGTTTCGACGCCGACTAACTATGATCCGCAGAAGAATTTCTTCGATACATCGTCAGTGGAAACGGTCATCGAAGAAGTGTTAGATATCAATCCAAAAGCCGTCATGGTCATCAAGTCGACAGTTCCCGTTGGCTATACGAAACAGGTAAAAGCACGATATCATACGGATAATATCATGTTTTCGCCGGAATTTTTACGAGAAGGAAAAGCACTTTATGATAATCTCCATCCGTCGCGCATCGTCGTCGGCGAACAGTCGGAACGGGCTAAAGTCTTTGCCAATCTGCTAGCAGAAGGCGCGGTAAAAAAGGATATCCCTATGTTATTTACCGGTTCTACGGAAGCCGAAGCTATCAAACTTTTTGCCAATACGTATCTGGCCTTGCGCGTAGCGTATTTTAATGAACTCGATTCGTACGCTGAAATGCGCGGTCTGAGTACAAAGGAAATCATCGAAGGCGTCTGCCTCGATCCCCGTATTGGTGATTTTTATAATAATCCGTCTTTTGGCTATGGAGGATATTGTCTGCCGAAGGATACGAAGCAGCTTTTAGCCAATTACCAGGATGTTCCGCAAAACCTCATTTCGGCTATTGTTGCTGCCAACCGGACGCGAAAAGACCATATTGCTGATATGATTATCGCCAAGAATCCCAACATTGTCGGCGTTTATCGGCTGACGATGAAGAGCCATTCGGATAATTTCCGGGCCTCAGCTATTCAGGGTGTCATGAAGCGCATCAAGGCGAAAGGTATTGAAGTTGTCGTCTACGAACCGACTCTGAAAGACAATGAATTTTTCCATTCCCGTGTTATCCGTAATTTGCATGAATTCAAGGAAATGAGCGATGTTATTATTTCTAACCGTTGGGCTGAAGAACTCAGCGATGTTCGTGATAAAGTCTATACGCGAGATATTTTTGATCGTGATTGAAGGGAGATTCGATGATAATGGCAGATTTTAAATCTTTTGACAGTACAAATAAAGTCTTGATTACCGGTGCCGCCGGTTTCATTGGTTTCCATTTAGCCAAGCGGTTGCTGACCACGGGGGCTACTATCTTTGGGTTTGACAACCTCAATGACTACTATGACGTTTCTTTGAAAGAAAGCCGGCTGAATATTCTTCGACAGTTCCCGGAATTTACCTTTGTCAAAGGAGATTTGGCGGACGAAAAAGCTGTTAATGGCATATTTGAGTCTTTTCGGCCGGATATTGTTGTGAATTTGGCGGCTCAAGCTGGGGTACGTTATAGTATCGACCATCCTCGTTCCTATATTGAGTCTAATATCATTGGCTTTTTTTACGTGCTTGAAGCTTGCCGCCATCATAAAGTAGACCATTTGCTCTTTGCGTCCAGTTCGTCTGTCTACGGAAACCAGAAGAAGACGCCTTTTTCGACGACGGACAATGTTGACCATCCCATCAGTCTTTATGCGGCAACGAAAAAATCAGACGAACTGATGGCCTATACCTATAGCCATCTCTATGGGATTCCTGCGACAGGGTTGCGTTTCTTTACGGTCTATGGACCATATGGGCGTCCAGATATGGCCTATTTCAAATTTGCCAACAAAATCCGTAAAGGAGAGTCTATTCAGATTTACAACCACGGCGATATGTATCGCGATTTCACTTATGTCGATGACATCGTCACGGGCATTGAAAATATGCTCTGTAATCCGCCGAAAGAAAATGAGCTGGGCGACCGCTATAAGATCTACAATATCGGCAACCACAAGCCGGAACAGCTCATGCATTTCATTGAAGTTCTGGAAAAAGCCCTCGGTAAGACGGCCGAAAAAGAATACCTGCCCATGCAGCCCGGCGATGTCTATCAGACCTATGCTGACGTCAGCGAACTGCAACGCGACTTTGACTTCAAGCCGGAAACGACGATTGAAGAAGGATTGGGGAAATTTGCTCAATGGTATAAATCTTATTACAAAGTATAATTGCTTAACAGATTTTTGAGCACTATGCTTTTAAGATGCCCAGAACATACAGGATGCCTTGAAGTAGGCCTTCGGTCTTATCTTTGAGGCTGTGTTGAAAGGTGAAATGCAGAAGTACGTGAAAAATATAAACCTGCTGTAGGTACTGGCTGTGCATTCGCGTCCGACTATGTTTCCTTAACAGCCTGGCTTATTCGTCATGCCGATTCTTGTTTAGAGAAAAACGAGGCGATTTTTTGAGGTTTTTACGTAGTATCCAGCGGGATGCAAAATTATTTATCTACATCTATGTTTTGCTCATGCTCTTCCGCTGTGCTTTTTTGGCTATTTATTCGGGGCAGTTAGGGAATGCCGGGGCAGGAGATATTGCTGAAGCTTTGTGGCTCGGTGCCCGGATTAGTTTGAAGACGACGGCCTTTCTTGTGGCTTTTCCTTTTATCTTTGCGACAATTCCTTACAGTTTATGGCCGCGCTGGCCAGCTCAGAAAATACGGAATGTCTTAGGCAGTGCGGCTATTGCCATTATGACGGTACTTTTTATGGCCCGGATTCCTTATTATGAGGTCTTTCATCATGCCTTTGACATCATGTTGTTCAATGGTATGACGGATGATAAAGCGGCTATTTGGGACACTGTTGTCCATCAGTATCAGTTCTGGCCCCGTCTGGCCGGGGCTGCCGCACTCATCGTCTTGTTTGTCTTTTTGTGGCTGCGTTTAGCGAAGACCTCGGTCTGGACCCCAAAACGGCATGTTCGCCGATATGTCATCCTGGTAGCTGTCTTAATTCCCATTTTTGGGATATTCTGTCGTTTTGGCGGAGCCTTCAATTCGGACAGCGGCGTTCCTTGGGAAAGTGCAGCTCGTACCCGGTATACCTTGTTGAATGAGGCTATTTTAGATGATGGTCAGGCCCTTTATCGGGCTTATTCTACTCACAGACGGGCTACGGAACGGGCCTTGCGTTCAATCTCGCCTGAAGAGCTGCGCCAGGCTATTCAGGTTCTGAGCGGCAATCCACAGGCGGCTACGCTGGATGAAGCCTTTACCCGGAAAACCGTGGGGACGCCTTTGGTTCACCGGCCTCATCATGTCGTCGTCATTTTAGGGGAAAATTATGCGTTATGGACTTTGCTGCCGGAATATCGCAATTTGGGATTAGCCCGTACTGGTCAATGGCTGGAAGCGAAAGGCGCCCATACGTATCGTTTCCTGTCAAACGGTAATGGGACAATGACGTCTCTCAATGGGTTCTTGACAGGGCTGCCTGATGTCGGCCTGTATGTCAACTACATGATGGGGCGCCACGGTGATGTCGATGGCTTAGGGATTGGCGCTATGATGAAACGCATGGGCTATAAGACCGTATTCTGGTATGGCGGATTGCGGAGCTGGCAGGATATCGAGCATTTTACATTGCGCGAAGGCTTTGATGAGTTCCATTGTGCCGATGAATTACCGAATCAAGGTGAAAGCTCGTCTTGGGGCGTACCGGATGGAATCCTTTTTGATGCGATTCGGGAACAGATGCAGAAAGATGCGGAAGATACGTTCTATTTCATTTTGACGACGAGCAATCATCCGCCATTTGCTTACGATGTCGATGCCCATGGCTTCCCACGGGATGAAGTGACGGCTGAATTACCGCCTTCTATTCCCAGCGATAAAAAGACGATAGACCAGCTGGGACATATTTGGTACGCTGATGATGTCATGGGGAGATTCATCAAAGAAGTCGAAAGTGATGACCCGTCGACACTTTTTGCCGTCACCGGCGACCATGCAGAACGGTTCGATTTTGCAACCGATGCGTCCTTATGGGCTTTGAGCGGAATTCCCTGCTATTTCTATGGTGATGGCATCACGCCAGATTACTTTACAGATCAGACGGCGGGGAGTCATTTGCAGATAGCGCCAACTTTGGCGGAATTGATTTTGCCGCCTGGAAGCGCTTATGAATCTTTGTTGCCTCCGCTGACCCAATCGGACAAGGCTTTTAATTACAAGTTATATATTGAAGATGGTCAAATTGGCGAAGAACGGGACTTGAAAGATGTGGACTTGAAACGAACGATAGAAGCGGCCCGTACCGCTGCTATTTGGCGCATTACTCAAGGCAATGCATTGCCTTGAATAGATAGGAGATGACTGATGATGTACTATAAAATGATGTATGAGTCGCCGTTAGGCTCGATGATTCTGGCGGCCAGTGACACGGCGCTGGTCGGGGCCTGGTTTGAAGGGCAGAAGTATTGTTACGGTTCCTTGCAGGGCGAAGTTCTGCGTGAAGAGGATACGCCTATTCTGCGTAAGGCTGCGCGCTGGCTGGATGATTATTTTGCCGGCCGTATGCCGGCTATCATGACATTGCCTTTGGCACCACAAGGTAGTGATTTTCGCCGTCTTGTCTGGTATCTGCTCTGTCAGATTCCTTATGGTCAGACGACGACCTATGGCGACCTGGCTAAACAAATTGAAGAACGGACAGGGAAGGCTATGTCGGCTCAGGCCATTGGCGGTGCCGTAGGGCATAACCCCATTTCCATCATCATTCCTTGCCATCGCGTCTTAGGGGCCCATGGCAGAGCTACTGGTTATGCTGGTGGCATCGACAAAAAAATAGCCCTCCTGCATCTGGAAGGAGTGGCAGTGAAGGCCTAGGCTGAAGTGAATATTTATGAGCCTTATGGTGAATAATGTATAAGCAAACAGCTTTGTCATAAAACATTCCATGTTTTGACAAAGCTGTTTTTTGGACTTTTTAACTCATTTTCTTAAAAATTTTACAAATTTCATATAAATTTCATATAAAAGTATAGTCATATCGCTATAATTTGCGAAATATATTTTACCTTATCTACGATGATTCATGAAATTCAAAAGCGGGCACGCCCCTACGAAATCGCATACAGGCGACGAAGATTATGCGGTCTGCGAACGGTGTCCGACAGGTCCATTCACAGAATAGTGGACAAGGTGGCTATTTCCCTTTATAATATAAATACTTATAGCTATTTGATGAGATTAGCTGAAAAGGGGGATTCATTGATGAATTTTAGAAGTACACGATCTGACGAATGTGTTTCGCCGTCTTATGCGCTCTTGCATGGGCTGGCTGCCGACGGGGGTCTTTATGTTCCGGAATCATTTCCGGAAAACGTCCTGTCTTATAAAGACTTGGCTGGCAAATCCTATCAGGAGATTGCTGAAGCCGTCTTGTCTCATTTCTTTACGAACTTTACGGCGGAAGAACGGAAGCAGATGATTGCTTCCGCTTATAATGATACGACCTTCCGCGATGACCGTATTGTACCGCTCCATTCCATCGATACGGATTTGTCCATTGCCGAATTGTTCCACGGCCGGACGTTGGCCTTCAAGGACTTGGCCCTGTCGTTATTCCCGTATTTACTGACAGCTGCCAAGAAGCAGGAAAAAGAAGATCGGGATATCCTCATCCTGACGGCGACCAGCGGCGATACGGGCAAGGCTGCCTTGGAAGGCTTCAAGGATGTCCCCGGTACGAATATTATGGTCTTTTATCCCAGCGAAGGCGTCAGTCCCATGCAGAAGCAGCAGATGCAGAAGCAGGAAGGGGATAACGTCAAGGTATCGGCCATTTACGGCAACTTCGACGATGCCCAGAGTTTCTTGAAACGCGTTTTTACTAGTGCTGAAGTCAATGCTTATGCCAATGATAAAGGCGTCCTCTTCTCCAGTGCCAATTCCATCAACATCGGCCGCTTGTTCCCGCAGGTCGCCTACTATGTATCGACGTATGTCTCCCTCGTCGATAATGGAGCCATCAGCGAAGGCGAAGTGTTTGACGTCATCGTCCCGACAGGGAATTTCGGCAATATCCTGGCCGGGTATTTCGCCAAGAAGATGGGCATCCCCATTGGCAAACTGATTTGTGCATCCAATCAGAACAAGGTCTTGGCCGATTTCTTTGAAACTGGCGTCTACGACATGAACCGTGATTTCTATACGACGTCGAGTCCGTCCATGGACATCCTCTTGTCGAGCAATTTTGAACGCTTCTTGTTCTATGTTGCCAAAGAAGATGCCGCCAAGGTAGCCCAGTGGGAAAAGGACCTCTTGGAAACGGGGAAGATGAGCGTCTCTGCTGACGAATTGAAGGCGCTGCGCCAGGAATTTGAAGGCGGCTGGATTGACGACGATGAAACGAAAGCTGTCATCAATCACGTCTACAATGATTTTGGCTATCTCCTCGATCCCCATACGGCGGTCGCTTATGGCGTCGGCATGAACCGCCATCGTCAGGGTCTTGATGAAGGCCGTCATACGGTCGTCATGGCTACGGCTCATCCCTACAAATTCCCGCCGGTCATTTGCGAAGCCTTGGCCCTGCGTCAAAACGCCGATCCCTTTGACATGCTGGCTGACATCAGCAGTGTCACGGGCATTGCCTTGCCTAAACCACTGGCTGACCTCAAGGATAAGCCGGTACGTTTCAGCGACTCCATCGACAAGGAAGATATGAAGAAAGCCGTCTTGTCCTTCGTCGATGCCATTCGGCCAAACACTAGGAAAGAGGCTTTGCTTTGAGTAGAGGTGTCATTTACGCAATCTTATCGGCCCTGGCCTTTAGTATCCAGAATGTCATCGTAAAAGAATTATCCTATACGACGAGCACTGGGGAAATCGCATTTTTTCGCGGCTTCCTCAGTGCCCTTCTGATATTAGGGCTCATGCGCATCCAACACGTACATCTGTCGAAGCGGGATATACCGACACTGACCTTGCGCGGCGTCCTTGGCGGTATCGGCATGATTTGCATTTTCTATGCTCTCCGCGGGATGCCTTTGGCCGATGTATCCATTATTTCCCAGTTGTCGGCGTTCTTCGTCATGCTCTTTGCCGCGATTTTCCTCAAAGAGGTCTTGCCGCCTGGCTCGAAGCTGCCGCTCGTGATTATCTTCGTCGGCGGCTGCCTCGTCGTCCGGCCTTGGAATTTTTCATCGTTCAACGTCTATTCCCTGTTCGCCCTGGGGCAGGCCATCTTCGCTGCCGGTGCCTATACGACGGTAAGCAAGCTCACCGGGTCCGGACGCCATCATCCTTACGAAGTGGTCTTGTACTTTTTAGTCTGTGCAGCCCTGGCCGGTATCGTCCTCATGGCCCTGACAGGCGGCTTCGTCATGCCGGCTCACGGCGATTGGATATATTATGGCGGCTTGGCCCTGTTCAGTGTCATCGCCCAAATCTGGATGACCAATGCCTATGCGACGGCCAATCCTGTCGTCGTCAGTTTTGTTTCTTATATCGGCGTCTTCTTCAACGCCCTCTGGGGCTTCGTCATCTTTGGCGAAATCTTGACGGGCCTGACCGTTGCCGGCGGCGTACTCATCGTCGGCGGTTCCATGTACTTGACGAAGCTCAAGCACGATAAGATTGCTGAAATGGCCAAGAGGCAGGAACGGAAGCAGAAAGAGGCATAACATGACTACGAAACAGATTCATGAAACACACATTAAAATCGCTTTTTTTGCCATATTGATCATCATGCTGACCGCAATCTATGTGGCCATTCCTGATTTTTACCGCACTGTTTGGCAGTTGTCGACGAGCGGCAACATGCAGGGAACCATCGACTACCTGCGTTCTTTCGGCGTTTGGGCCGTCCTGGTCAGCATGATTATCGACATCGTCATCAACATCGTCGGCTTTTTGCCGTCTATCTTCATTTCTACGGCCAATGGCGTTGTCTTCGGCGTCGCTGGCGGGACCATCGTCTCTTGGATAGCCGAAACGATTGGCGTCATTATCAGCTTTTTCTTCATGCGGACCTTGTTCCGCAATAAGGCCAAGAAGGTCATTGAAAAGAGCCGGATGCTGAGCAAGCTCGACCATTACAGTACGTGGCAGGCCATGACGTTGGCCCGGGCTGTGCCGTATTCGCCGAACGGACTGGTCACGGCACTGGGGGCGCTGAGCCGCATCAGCTACCGCGACTATATCCTGGGCTGCTTCATCGGAAAATTGCCGTCCGTAGCCTGTGAAGTCCTGGTTGGCCACGACCTGGTCATGATGGAAGCCCATTCGATGCGCCTGACCATCGTCCTCATCGTCATCGCCATCATCTACGGCGGCCTATGGTACTGGCATCGCCGTCAGAAGGCTAAGGCAGTCCTCCATAAGATTGCTGATGATCTCAAAGACGGCGAAGGACGCAGTTAATTTTAGAAAGGATTTTAGAAAGGATAGGATATCATGGAAAGAGAATATAAATTAGCAGAACAATACCATTTGCAGGGCAATAACTGTATCGAATCGGTCATTAAGACCTGCAACGACACGATGAACCTTCAGTTGCCGGATGTAGCTATCCGCATGGCTTCCGGCATGGGCGGCGGTATCGGCCGGTCGGGCTGTGTCTGCGGAGCCCTGAGCGGTGCCTGTCTGGTCATCGGCGCCCTCGTCGGCCGCCTGACTCCCGATGAAAAGCCTTTACCCGAAGTCTATAAATATACCAGCGAATTCCATGACCGTTTTAAGGAACACTTCGGCGCTACTTGCTGTCGGGCCCTCAATACCCTCAGCTTCGGCACGCCGGAATACCGCAAGCACTGCATTAAGATTACGGCGACGGCAGCCGATATGGTTTCCGATTTCGTCGCTGAAAAAGGATTGTTGAAGTGAGTTTAGGGGTTCGTGGCTAATGGGGGCGCCCGCTTCTGAAAAAACGGATGATAACGCCATTTATCATGCTTGGAAAATGGAATATATCCCGAAACGGGCTCGCCACGTGCGAGCCCCTACGGATAATAAAAAAGCTGCCGCATAAGCGACAGCTTTTTTTTGCGAGCCACGAGCACGAGCCACGAACCCCTAGCAGCTAACGGCTACCTCCCATCTTTTACAAGAAAATGTATTTCATGATGAAGATGACGGCCAGGAAATACATGAGGAGAGAAATCTTTTCCCGTTTGCCTGTGAGCAGATTGATGACGACATACGAGATGATGCCGAAGGAGATGCCTTCGGAGATGCTGTAGCAGAAGGGCATAGCGATGATAGTGATGTATGCCGGGATGGATTCGCTGAAGTCGTTGAAGTCGATACCGGCGACGGATGTCAGCATGAGGAAGCCGACGATGACCAGGGCCGGTGCCGTGGCAAAGGCCGGGATGGCCATGAAGAACGGCGACAGGAAGAGGGACAGGGCAAAGAGAACGGCGACACAGACAGCCGTCAGGCCCGTGCGGCCGCCTTCACTGACGCCAGTTGCACTTTCGACGAAGGTCGTTGTCGTACTCGTACCGATGACAGCACCGATAGTCGTGGCGACAGCGTCGGCCAGGAGGGCGCCTTTGATGCGTGGCAGGCGGCCTCGTTCATCGAGCATGTTGGCTTTGGACGAGACGCCGATGAGGGTACCCAAGGTGTCGAAGATGTCGACGAAGAGGAAGGCGAACATGACGACTAAGAAGTCCAGGCTAAAGATGCGGCTGAAGTCGAGCTGGCCCAGGATGGGGCTCAGGCTGGCCGGAGCAAAGGCAGCAGCGCCGCCGGACAGGTCGGGGATGACGCTGAACATCTTCATTTCCGGATTGGGGACGTAAAGACCGGTCAATTCGCAAAGAATGGCCAGAATCCACGTGAAGAGGATGCCCCAGAGGATGTTGCCGCGGACTTTCTTGACCATCAGGACGGCTGTGAAGATGATGCCGATTATGGCCAGGAGAACCGTAATGCCGACGGTGTGGAAGGTCCCAGTAGCGGCGGATTGCTTGAACGAGAACAGGGCAATCTTGGTTGCCGGATTGGCGACGATGATCTGTGCGTTCAGCAAGCCGATGAGGGCGATGAACAGGCCGATGCCGGCGGAGACGGCTTTCTTCAAGGTAATGGGGATGGCATTGAAGATGGCTTCGCGGACATTGGTCAAAGACAGGATGATAAAGATAAGGCCTTCAAAGAAGACGGCGGCTAAGGCCATTTCCCAGGTGTAGCCCATCTGCAGGACTACGGTAAAGGCGAAGAAGGCGTTCAGGCCCATGCCCGGTGCCAAGGCGAAGGGGTAGTTGGCGAAAAAGGCCATGCACAGCGTCCCGATAAGGGAAGCCAGGGCTGTTGCCGTGAGGACGGCACCTTTGTCCATGCCGGCAGCGCTCATGATGGTCGGGTTGACGGCCAGAATGTAGGCCATGGTCATGAAGGTCGTAATACCAGCCAAGATTTCCGTGCGGACCGTCGTGCCATTTTCGCTCAAGTGGAAGAAACGGTCAAGGAAGGACGGTTGGTTTTCCATAATACATTCACACTCCTTTTGAAATAAAACAAGTCGACACCCATCCATGTAAACACATAAAGCCAAATAGCAGACGACGGACATCAACTGAATATAATTATTATAGGGGCTTCTGTCTTTTTGGGCAACTATTTTGTCAAAAAAAGGAAATTTATGGTACAATGAGTCCGAAATATAAAAATTTACGCCTTTGCCAAAGGGAAGGAGCACGTTATGACTGTGACACGGAATCTTTTAAAACGGCGCATTGCCGTAGCCAGGGGCTTGGAACCAGGGGACGTCGTTCTCAAGCACTGCCGGATCGTCGACGTCTATACACAGACTATCCGTACTGGAGATATCGTCATTGTTGACGGCATTATCGCCGGTGTCGGCGGCCCTTATGAAGGACAGGAAGTCATCGATGCCCATGGTGCCTATGCCGCACCGGGCCTCATTGAAAGCCATATCCATATCGAATCGTCCTATGTCAGCCCGGAAGAGTTCGGCCGCCTGGTCGTCCCCCTGGGAACGACGACGATCGTCGCCGACCCGCATGAAATCGTCAACGTCTGCGGCCTGGCCGGCCTTCGTTACATGATGGAAGCCGCTGAAAAGACGGCCCTGGACGTCCGTTTCATGGTGCCGTCGTGTGTCCCGGCGACGCCTTTCGACCACAGCGGGGCCGTGCTGGAAGCAGACGACATGAAAGCGCCCCTGGCCGACGACCGCGTTCTCGGTGTCGGTGAATTCATGAACTGCCCGGGCATCCTGAACGGCGATGATGCCGTCCTGGACAAGCTCGTCGCCGCCTATGAGGCGAAAAAGCCCATCGACGGCCACAGCCCCGGCGTCACTGGCAAGGACCTGCAGGCCTATGCGTCGGCCCAGATCCGGACGGACCACGAATGTTTCACCTTGGACGACGTCGAAGCGCGCCTCCAGGCCGGCATGTACGTCATGCTGCGCAACGGTTCGGCCTGCCATGACCTGCCAAATCTGGTCCGGGCCGTGACGCCGGCCAATCTGCGCCGCTTCCTGCTCTGTTCGGATGACCTCCATCCCAAGACGATCTTTGAGAAAGGCCACCTCAACGAACACCTGCGCCTCTGCGTCGCCGCCGGCCTGTCGCCAGAAGCGGCGATTACCATGGCGACACTCAATGCGGCAGATTGTTATCACTTCGACGACCGCGGCGCTTTGGCACCGGGCAGGCGGGCGGATATCGTCCTCTTCGAGGATTTAAAGGACTTCAAGGCCCTGGCGACCTTCATTGGCGGCCGTAAAATAGCCGAAAAGGGCCAGTATCTCCCGCCCTTTACGCGGGCTGATTACCGTACTGTCGGCAGTTCCGTCTGCATCGCCGGTTTTTCGGAAGAGAAACTCGTCATGCATTTGACATCGGAACGGGTCCGGACTATCGACATTTTACCTGGCGGCGTCGTCACAGAAAAGGGCGAAGCGCTTATCCAGCGCGATGACTGCGGTGATTTCGTCTACGATCCACAGGCTGATATCATCAAGGTCGCCGTTGTCGAACGCCATCACGGTACGGGCTGTGTCGGCCTGGGACTGCTGCGGGGGTATGGTCTTGAACGAGGGGCTGTCGCCGTGTCGGTAGCTCACGATTCGCACAATATCATCGTTGCCGGTGCGAATAACAAGGACATGGTTGTTGCTGTCAAGGCATTGGAAGGCCAGAAGGGCGGCATGGCCATCGTCCTGGACGGAACGGTCCTGGCATCCATCCCGCTGCCCATTGCCGGCCTCATGAGCGACCAGCCGGCCGCCGCTGTCGATGCAGCTATGGACGAGCTTTACGCCAAGGCCCACCATATCCTGGGTGTCAGCGCTGACGTCGACGTCATCATGACCTTGTGCTTCATGAGCCTGCCCGTCATCCCTAAGCTGAAACTGCTGGATACGGGACTCTTCGACGTCGAAGCTTTCGATTTCGTTCCTGTTGAACTCGATTAGGAATATAGTGAAGGATGCTAACACGTCGAATGGGAACTATGATGCAGAACCATAATAGGGCAGACGTAAAAGGTATTGGCCGATAGCTTGACGGCCATGATATAATTAAAAGTAAAGTATTGTCGTGAGTGGGGAGGAATGTGAACGTTGATGTTTAGCAAAGCCTGTAAGACAAAGATGGCGGGCTTTTTGCTGGCTGTCATGGCCTTGGCACCGGTCCAGGCTATTACGCAGGAAGAAATGGTTTATGACCAGGTCAGTAAGTATATTCGGGGCAGCGATGCTGCGGCCATAGCCAAGGATATTTGTGATGCGTCTTATACGTATGATGTTGACCCGATTCTCGTCGCCGCCGTCTTTACGACAGAAAGCCATTTTGATAATTCTGCCGTCTCCGGCGTCGGTGCCGTCGGCATTGCCCAGCTCATGCCGTCTACGGCGGCATCGCTCAATGTCAATCCTTACAATCGCAGGGAAAACATCTTTGGCGGCGTCAAGTACCTCGGACAGATGGTTGAACGCTACCGCACGTGGGACCGGCCTTTTGTCTATGCTGAAGCGGCGTATAATGCCGGTCCGGGTGCCGTCGACCGGGCCCGGGGAGTGCCGCATTATACGGAGACTATGAATTATGTCCAGACTGTCGAACAGACGCGGCGGGAAATCTGGCGCCTTGCCGGCCATGAAGCCATGGCCCTGAAGCCTTACAAACGGTCGGCGATGACCGGGACGGAAAAGGAAGCCCCTATTTTCCCGAGCTTGAAAGAATGGCATGAACAGCACAGCCAGAAAGCGGCCCCTGTCCAGACCAAGACGACAGTCCGGCCCAAGACGGCCCGCGTAGTCAATTCGGCCCGCAGCCCGCAGCCCGTGGCGTATTGGACGACGTCGCGGCCTTGGGACACGCGGAGCAGTAAAAAATAATATCAAGGAAGGGACCTCGCATCAGCGATTATGCGATCTCCCTTTTTTTACGGCCTCCAGGCCGTAATGGGTGCTAAAAGGAGTTGTGAAATGGAAAAAGAATTGATTCACTTGGAACACGTATCCAAGACCTATGATGGACACAAGGTATTAGATGGCCTTGATCTGACGATCTCTGAAAATGAATTCGTGACCCTCCTAGGTCCCAGCGGCTGCGGCAAGACGACGACGCTCCGCCTCATTGCCGGTTTTGAAACGCCTGATGAAGGGCGTATCCTCTTCGATGGGGCCGATATTACTAAGCTGCCGCCGAACCTGCGCCAAGTCAATACGGTGTTCCAGAATTATTCTCTTTTTTCCCATATGGATGTCGCCGAAAATATCGCTTTCGGGCCGAAAATCCACGGCAAGTCCCGCGATTATATCCGCGATAAAATCCGCTATGCCCTGAAACTGGTCAACCTCGACGGCTACGAACACGCGAATATCGTCGATTTGTCCGGCGGCCAGCAGCAGCGCGTGGCCATCGCCAGGGCCGTCGTCAATGAGCCGCGAGTCCTGCTCCTGGATGAACCCTTGAGTGCGTTGGACCGGAAATTGCGCCGCAGCATGCAGCTGGAACTCATCAAGATCAAAGAAGAACTGGGCATTACTTTTGTCTTCGTCACCCACGATCAGGAAGAAGCCTTGAGTATGTCCGATACGGTCGTCGTCATGAACCAAGGTTATATCCAGCAGATCGGCACACCAGAAAGCATTTATAATGAACCAGAAAACGCTTTCGTCGCCGACTTCATCGGGGACAGCAACATCGTCAATGGCCTCATGGTCCACGATAAGCTCGTGCGCATTGCCGACTATGACTTTGACTGCGTCGATATCGGCTTCGGGACCAACCGGCCTGTCGACGTCCAGATCCGGCCGGAAGACATGGAACTGCGGCCGCCTCGTGACGGCGGTTTCAACGGCATCGTCACTAAGACGATTTTTGAAGGCATGACCTATAACATCACCATCCAGGCGCGGGGCATCGAGTGGCTGGTCAAATCGACGAAGCACTACCAGCCCGGTGACGAAGTCAGCCTCTGGGTAGATCCTTTCAATATCCAGATCATGAATAAACCGGAATCGGAAGACGAAAGGGCGATGGAAAATGATTAATTCAGCAGCGATTCGCAACCTCTTTGCCATGCCTTTCCTAATCTGGGCGGTCTTATTTATCTTCTGTCCTGTCGTGGCGATTGCCTGGTACGGCCTGACCGATGCCCATGGTGCCTTTACCCTGGCCAATATCAGCCTCATCGCCCACTGGGAGTACCTGAAGGCCCTGGAACTGTCCATCGTCCTGGCCCTCATCAGCACGGTCATCTGCCTGGTCGTGGCTTATCCGCTCTGCCTTATCCTGACGGAAAAGAAGCGGGGGAAGGGCTCGCTCCTGTTCCTGCTCTTCGTCCTGCCCATGTGGATGAACTCCCTGTTGACGACCATGGCCTGGCAGACAATCCTGGAAAAGAACGGTATCCTCAACCAGTTCCTGCGCCTCTTGTCCCTGCCTGACGTAAGCCTCATCAACACGCCGGCGGCCATCGTCATCGGCATGATTTACAACTTCCTGCCCTATATGATCCTGCCCCTCTACGTCGCTCTGAGCAAGATCAACGGCAACGTCATCGCCGCGGCCCGCGACTTAGGGGCCAATTCCTGGCAGACCTTCACCAAGGTCATCCTGCCCTTGTCCCTGCCTGGCGCCATCAGCGGCATCACCATGGTCTTTATTCCGTCGCTGACGACGTTCTTCATCAGCGGCCTCTTAGGGGGCAATAAGATCCTGCTCATCGGCAACATCGTCGAACAGGAATTCACCATGGCCTATGACTGGCATCTGGGCAGCGGCCTGTCCCTGGTGCTCATGGTCTTCATCATCGTCAACATGGTCGTGACGGCTTATTTCGACCGCAGCGAAGGGCAGGTGAAGAAGTGATGGAAAAAGTGAAGAAACTCTACGTCGCCCTGGTCGTCCTCTTCCTCTACGCGCCCATCGGTGTCCTCGTGGCCCAGTCCTTCAACGCCAGCCGTTACCGCGGCCACTGGACGGGCTTTACCCTGCAATGGTACGGCGAGTTATTCCAGAATGAAGGCATCCTTGACGCCTTGCAAAATACCATTACCATCGGTCTCTCGTCGGCGGCCATCGCCACGGTCCTGGGCCTTCTCACCTGCATGGCCCTGCGCGGCATGGGCCGCAAGCAGCGGTCGGTCTATCTCGGCGTGGCTAGTATGCCGCTGCTCAATGCGGACATCGTCACCGGGATTTCCTTGATGCTCCTCTTTTTAGGCATGGGCCTGCGCCTGGGCTACGGGTCCATCCTCATGGCCCACGTCGTCTTCAACCTGCCGTACGTCATCTTGTGCATCATGCCCCAGTTCCTGTCGCTGGACCGCAGCTGTTATGATGCCGCCCGCGACCTGGGCGCGACGCCGTTCGTCGCATTCCGCCGCGTCGTCCTGCCGGAACTGCGGCCCAGTCTCCTGGCGGGCTTCATGCTGGCCTTCACCATGTCGGCCGACGACTTCATCATTACGCACTTCACCAAAGGGGCCGGCATCGATACGCTGCCGACGGAAATCTATGCCGAACTGAAATTGGGCATCCATCCGGAAATGTATGCCCTTTCGACGCTCGTATTCGTCTTCGTCCTGGTCTTCGCCGTCCTGCTCATCGTCAACCGCCGGCGCCTGGCCCTGGGTCGGAACTGGTAGGAAAGGGGAAACGCTATGAAATATATCCGCATGATCCTCCTCGGTCTCTGCTGTATCCTGGCCCTGAGCGGCTGTGGCTTCTTTGACAGCGAAGAAGACGAGGACAACGTGGTCTATGTCTATAACTGGGGCGATTACGTCGACCCGGATACGCTCAAGCAGTTCGAAGAAGAAACGGGCATCCGCGTCGTCATGGACGAATTCGATACCAACGAGAGCATGTATCCTCTGGTTGCGGCCGGGGCCGAACACTATGATGTCATCTGCCCATCGGACTACATGATCCAGAAGATGATCCACAATGATCTTTTGCAGCCTCTCGATTATTCCCAGCTGCCCAACGCCCGTCAGTACGTAGGCAAACAATTCTGGACCCAGTCCGAGTCCTTTGACCCGGGCAACCGCTATGCCGTCCCTTATTGCTGGGGCACAGTCGGCATCGTCTACAATCGGACCATGGTCGATGAACCTGTCGACAGCTGGTCTATCCTTTGGAACGAGAAATATAAGAATGAAATCATCATGCAGGATTCGCCGCGCGATTCCTTCATGGTCGCCTTGAAGCGCCTGGGCTATTCCCTGAACACGACGGATCCTCAGCAGATCAAAGAAGCCCGGGATATGCTCATCGCCCAGAAACCCCTGGTCCAGGCCTATGGCATCGATGACGTCAAGGACAAGCTCGTCTCCGGCGAAGCGGCCATGGGCGTCGTCTTTTCCGGTGAAGCCCTGCGCATGATCCTGGAAAACAGGGATCTGGAATACGTCATCCCCAAAGAAGGGACCAACCTCTGGATCGACTCGTGGGTCATTCCCAAGAATGCCGAACACGTCGAAAATGCCCATAAATTCATCGACTTCATGAGCCGTCCCGACATCGCCTTGAAGAACTTTGAATACCTGACCTATTCGACGCCGAATACGGCTGTGCCGGCCATGGAAGAAGACGAAGATTATAAAGATAACCCAGTCGTCTTCCCGCCGGAAGAAGCGTATGCCGGTCAGGAAACATACAAGTATTTAGGTGAAGAAGGGGATAAACGTTATAATGATGAATGGATTCAAGTAAAAGTATGGTAATTTTTTTAACGAATTCGCTTTGTAAACATAAAAATGTGTTGTATAATGAGCCCAAGTTCAGGAAAGAACCAATGAAGGTCTGTTTCGTCATGATTGTTATCATGATGGGACAGACCTTTTTCACGTGGAGTGTCTTGTATTGGGGGTGAGGCTATGGCAGAGACGAAACCGCTGATTTTCAACGTACAGAAATTTTCCGTTCACGATGGGCCAGGGATACGGACGACGATTTTTTTCAAAGGGTGTCCCTTGGCTTGCCCGTGGTGCCATAATCCCGAAAGCCAGCGCTTTGAGGCCGAGACGATGGCTTCCTTTATGATATGAAACTCTTTGACGACGAACGCCATCGGCAGTATATGGGACAGGGCAATAAACAGATACTGGCAAATTTAAAGCGCCTCAGCGACGCCGGCGCCGTCCTCTATTTGCGGCTTATCATGGTAGACGGCGTTAATACCGACGGGGACCGGGATATCCGGCCTTTTCAGGACTGGCTCCAGGCACAGCAGATTCGTGTGGAAATGATTCACCTCCTGCCGTATCATGAACTGGGGCGCCATAAATATGAAGCCCTGCAACGGCCGTTCCAGCTGTTCCGTCATCACCGGCCCGAAAGGCCTGGCTTGCCTGGCGGCGCTGGTTCGGTCGTACTTTACCATGGACGGTCATCACATCCAGTTCAACGTCGTCGATAGAGAAACGCTCCTCGATGCCCAGCGCCACCCGGAACAATACGAAAACCTCATCGTCCGCGTCGCCGGTTACAGCGATTACTTCAACAATCTGGACAAAGCCTTGCAGGACGAAATCATCAACCGTACCGAACAGCGCTTCGGAGCATAAAAAAGGACTGTCGCACGAAGGTTTCCATCATGCGAAGACGGGCGCCCCTATAGAGCTTTTACGGAATCCCCACAACGAATGGTAGGGGCTCGCACGTGGCGAGCCCGTCCAGAATATGTGTGCTTTCCCAGCCAGTTTGCTGAGGCAATCATCCCCATACCCAGTGGCGCCCCACGTAAAAAGGCGCTGTCTTCAGCGACAGCGCCTTTTTGAATATTAAATTTGTAGTTTGCCGTACGGAGCGTTCACGAGGTTCGCAGCGGGGTACTATTCAAATGCTTTGCCTGTGAGCATTTCGTAAGCTTCTTTGTATTTGGCAATGGTCTTGTCGATGACATCCTGGGGCAGGAGATAATCGCTGTCCGGGTTGGCTTTGAGCCAGTCACGGACGAACTGTTTGTCATACGAAGGCTGGCTCTGGCCGGCTTTGTAGCCTTCAAGGGGCCAGAAGCGGGAGCTGTCCGGTGTGAGCATTTCGTCGCCTAAGATGATATTGCCTTTTTCGTCGAGGCCGAATTCAAATTTCGTGTCGGCAATGATGATGCCTTTGGAAAGGGCGTATTCGGCGCATTTTTTATAAAGGGCAAGCGTATAATCGCGGATTTTTTCTGCGTATTCCTTGCCTTTTCCCGGGAAGGTCTTGTCGATGAAAGCGGCCCCTTCTTCGAGGGACACGTTTTCGTCGTGGTCACCGAGTTCAGCTTTCGTGCTCGGCGTGAAGATTGGTTCCGGGAGTTTTTCTGATTCTTTAAGGCCTGCCGGCAGTTTGATGCCGCAAACGGTACCATTCTTCTGATAGCTTTCCCAGCCGCTGCCGGTGATGTAGCCGCGGACGATACATTCCATGGGGATCATCGTCAGCTTCTGGCATTTCATGCTGTTGCCGATGAACTGTTCCTGCTGGAAGAATTCCGGCATGTCAGCGTTGTCGACGGAAATCATGTGGTTCGGGATGATATCCGACGTCATATCGAACCAAAACTTGGACATCTGCGTGAGGATGGCGCCCTTTTTGGTGATCTTGTTCTTGAGGATGTGGTCGAAAGCGGAGATGCGGTCCGTTGCGACCATGATAATGCTGTCACCTGCGTCATAGACTTCGCGTACTTTACCGGATTTAAAAGGGGTGTATTCTTTCATCTTGTCTGGCCTCCATGATTCAGAATTTATTTTATTATGGTAGAACAGTATTATCATAGCATATTTGGGGGAAATAAAAAAGGTTTTGTCGCAGGACGACAAAACCTTTTATGACTTATTGCAAATAGTAGGTCAAGTTGACGCTTTGGCTGAGGGTATTGGTACCGGCTTCGACCGGTGTCGAGTCGCCTTCCATCTTGTTGACGGACCGCAGACTCAGGGCAGCGCCGTAGACGCGGTTGTACGACGGACTCGTGCCAGAAATGTCGATTTCCTTGACGGCACCGAGCTGGCTGCCGGCGGCTTCAGCTGCAGCCTGGGCGGCGCGCTGACCGTTGTGGACCGCTTCTTTGATCAGGTTTTCTTTAATCTGGTCGGCGTGTTCATTAGTGAAACGGACGTTGTTGATTTGGTTGGCACCGAGACTGCCGGCCTTATTGATGACTTGTGATACCATCGTGAGGTCCGTCAGTTTGACTTCTAGGCTGTTGGTCACGGTATACGACGTGACTTTCTGGCCTTTCATGTCATAATTCGGCGACATATAGAACCCCGTCGTCTTCATGTTTTCTGCTGGGATACCCATGGCCTTCAAGGCATTCGTGACCTGGTTCATGGCCAGATTGTTCTTGATACGGGCTTGCTGGGCATCAGCGTCGGTGCTGGTCGTACCGATGGTGACATACGCCGTATCTGGAGCGACTTCCTGCTGGGCGTAGCCCGTGACGGTGACGACAGACGGTTCCGGGCCGGATGCCAGGGACTGGGGAGCAGCCATCACCAGGGACGACGCCAGCATAGCAGCGACGGCAAGGCTTTTCAAGGGTTTATATTTCATAAGTAAGACCTCCTTTTTAAGATGTCCTTATTATACCACAACGGGATGATGTACGTCTATAACGGGATGATGTACGTCTATGTAGGACAAATCGGCAAAATTGTCTATGCTAAATATTACAAAAGTGTTGCATTTTTTTTCGCAGCGTACTATAATAACCAAAGATACATAGAAAAAGCTAGGGGAGCCTTCGGGCTGAGAAAAGTGACGGATTACACTTGACCCTTTACCTGATGCGGATCATGCCGCCGTAGGGAAGCTTTACGGGATTATAAAGCTCACCTGCGGAGGACCGCTAGGCGAGCTTTTTTTATTGCATTAGGATTATTTTTAGATAGGAAGGATGTTTGTAATGGATTACACAACACAGATGGACGCTGCTCGCAAAGGCATCGTCACGCCGCAGATGAAAATCGTCGCTGAAAAGGAACACATGCCTGTTGAAAAGCTCATGGCCCTCGTCGCCAGTGGCAAAGTCGCTATCCCGGCCAACAAAGTACACACCAGCCTGTCGCCGGAAGCCGTCGGCCAGGACTGCCGTACTAAAATCAACGTCAACCTCGGCGTTTCTCCGGAACACAACAACCACGAAGAAGAACTGCAAAAAGTCCAGAACGCTATCGACATGAAAGCCGAAGCCATCATGGACTTGTCCAACTTCGGCAAAACCCGCGATTTCCGCCGCAAACTCGTCAAGATGTCTACTGCTATGATCGGCACCGTTCCTATGTACGATGCTGTCGGCATGCTGGAAAAGGACTTGAAAGACATTACTGTCGATGAATTCTTCTCTGTCGTCGAACAGCACGCTGAAGACGGCGTCGACTTCATGACTATCCATTGCGGCATGAACCGCAAGACCGCTCAGCGCATCAAAGACAATCCGCGTCTGACCAACGTTGTTTCCCGCGGTGGCTCGCTGCTCTTCGCCTGGATGGAAATGAACAACCAGGAAAATCCGTTCTACGAATACTACGACCGTCTCCTCGACATCTGTGAAAAATATGATGTCACCTTGAGTCTCGGCGACGCCTGCCGTCCGGGCTGTACCCATGATGCTACCGATGCCGCTCAGATCGAAGAACTCATTACGTTGGGCGAATTGACCAAACGTGCTTGGGCCCACAACGTCCAGGTCATGATTGAAGGTCCGGGCCACATGGTCCTCAACGAAATCGCAGCCAACATGAAAATTGAAAAACGCCTGTGCCATGGCGCTCCGTTCTACGTCCTCGGACCTTTGGTCACGGATATTGCACCGGGCTATGACCACATCACCAGCGCCATCGGCGGTGCCATTGCTGCATCGTGCGGTGCCGACTTCCTTTGCTATGTCACTCCGGCTGAACACCTGCGCCTGCCGAGCGTCGACGACGTTAAAGAAGGCATCATCGCTGCCCGCATTGCCGCTCACGCTGCTGACTTGGTCAAAGGCATCCCGGGTGCCCAGGAATGGGATGACGCCATGAGCAAAGCTCGTGTCGACGTCGACTTCGACAAGATGATTTCCTTGTCCATCGATCCGGAAAAAGCCCGCCGCTACTACGAATCGAGCAAGCCGGAATGTGAAGGCACGTGCACTATGTGTGGCAAGATGTGCCCGGCTCGTACGATGAAACGCATCCTCGCCGGAGAAGACGTTTCTATCCGCTAGGCTCCAACCTAAAATTTACCTCATAGATACTGAAAAAAGGCTCGTCGCCATAGGACGGGCCTTTTTCAGAATGTTTTTCAGAATGTCAAAGGGCAAGCCTGTAAAAGACACTGGCTAGGTCTGCATCGATGTTGTATAATAGAGACTGGATTTGTAAAGAAAGGATAGAACATACATGATTACACGTAACCAGATCATTCATTATACATCGGATGAACTCATCCGGGTATCTATTGCCTTGACGACGGGTATCGTTGAAAAGGCACGGCAGCGCCATAATTTGTCGCCTGTGGCTAGTGCGGCTCTGGGCCGGACGATGACCGGCGCAGCCCTGTTGGCTGGCGATTATAAGAACCACGAAGGCGTTTCCCTGAAGGTCGCCGGTGACGGGCCCTTAGGCGCCGTCCATGCAGACTGCTTCGATACGAATAAGCTCCGCGGCTATGTAGACAATCCGCAGGTCGACCTGCCGCTGAAGGTCAATGGCAAGCTCGATGTGGCAGCCGGTGTCGGCCAGCACGGCCAGTTGACGGTGACGCGTTTCACGCCGGAAAAGACGACCTATACGAGCCAGGCCGATTTGGTGTCCGGTGAAATCGCCGAAGACATCGCTTACTATCTGTTCACGTCGGAACAGGTGCCGTCGACGATCAGCCTGGGCGTCCTGGTCAGCCAGGATTACACCATTGCTGCAGCCGGCGGTTTCCTCGTCCAAGCCCTGCCGGGCGCGAAGGATGAAGACCTGGCCCGTGTCGAAGCCAATATCACCCAGGTCGGTGCGTTGACGACGTATTTGCAGGACCATCCGAATGGGGAAGGCCTCATCAATATCATCCTCAGCGGCATGCATTTCAAGGAACTCTACCGTCAGAATTTGTACTGGCGTTGCACGTGCTCGCGCCAGCGCTTTGAAAATGCCCTGTTGTCCCTGCGCCAGGAAGATAAGGAAGCCCTTTTGAAGGACCCGCAGGTAGAAATGACTTGCCAGTATTGCGGGGCTAAATACGTCTTGTCTCACGACGAACTGGCAGCATTGTATGAAGCGGCTGCTCAAGGCCATAAGAAAAATTAATTTCCCGAAGGAGGTTTTACGATGGGACTCATTGCCATCATCGGCGGTACCGGTGTCTGCGACCCGAAGATTTTGTCCAATGTCCACGAAGACTATATGGATACGTTTTACGGGACCATCCATTATTGGCAGGGGACGTATAAAGACAAAGGCCTTGTCTTTTTGCCCCGCCACGGGCGGAATCATTCCATTCCGCCGCACCTCATCAATTACCGGGCCAATATCTTGGGCCTGAAGCGTCTGGGCGTTACGGCTATCTTGTCGACGACGGCTGTCGGTTCCCTGAACCGCGAAGACAAGCCGGGCGATTTCGTCCTGCCCGACCAGTTTTTGGATTTCACCAAATGCCGTCATACATCGTTCTTCGATGGCGGTGAAAATGGCGTCGTCCACGTTGATATGACCGAACCGTACTGCCCGACCCTGCGCCAGACGGTAGCCGCTGCGGCTCAAGCGCTCGGTGGCTATACGCTCCACGACAAGGGAACCTATGTCTGCACCGAAGGGCCCCGCTTTGAGACACCTGCCGAAATCAAGATGTATGAAAAGCTCGGCGGCGATTTGGTCGGCATGACCAACGTCCCCGAAGTCTGCTTGGCCAGGGAAGCGGAAATCTGCTATGCGACGATTTCCATGGTCACTAATTTTGCCGCCGGCATTTCTCCGACGCCGCTTACTCATGAAGAAGTTGTCGAAGCGATGGCAGACAATTCCCAGCGCCTGCAGCAGCTCATCCTGAAGAGCATCGAATTATATGATAATGGCGACTGCGCCTGCCGCCATACCTTACAGGCTTACGGAGGGTTCACGGTATAATGGATACATTGCGTTGGCAAGCCGGTACGCTGTTCCTGCTGGATCAGACGAAGCTGCCTTTTGAAGAAATTTATCGGCCCTGCCATTCTTGGCAGGACGTGCGC
This sequence comes from Megasphaera elsdenii, assembly GCF_020539865.1. GTDB lineage: Bacteria > Bacillota > Negativicutes > Veillonellales > Megasphaeraceae > Megasphaera > Megasphaera elsdenii_A. Next base: position 85,659 of record NZ_JAJBQV010000007.1, read on the forward strand.
CAGGCTATTTCCGTCCTGGCCGTCCGCGGGGCTCCGGCTATCGGTGTCGCTGCGGCTTATGCCGTCGTCCTGGCGGCGCGGTCTTTGTGTCAAAAGGGTGGGGATACGCCCTTTTTGACAGCCCTCGAAGCCATCTGCCAGGACCTCGATGCCGCCCGTCCGACGGCGGTCAACCTGCACTGGGCGTTGACCCAGATGATGGCTTGTGCCCGCCAGCATGAAGCGGACGGAGCCGAAGCGGTGACGGCGGCCTTGGAAGAAAAGGCTGTCGCCATTCATGAAGCCGATGTGGCCATCAATACGGCCATGGCCCGGTTCGGTGCAGACGAGCTGGAACAACTGGGCCATCCCTTGACGCTGCTCACGCACTGCAACGCCGGGGCTCTGGCTACGGCTGGCGTCGGCACCGCCTTGGGCGTCATCCGCGAACTCCATCGCCGGGGCCTGGTGTCCATGGTCTATGCCGATGAAACGCGGCCCCTCTTGCAGGGCGCCCGCTTGACGGCTTTTGAACTCATGGCCGACCATATTCCGGTGACGCTCATTACCGATAACATGGCTGCCTGGACCCTCAAGACCAAAGGCGTCGATGCCATTATCGTCGGTGCCGACCGCATTGCGGCTAATGGCGATACGGCCAATAAGATTGGGACTTACGGGTTATCCCTGATGGCACGGGAACTCGCGATTCCCCTGTACATTGCGGCACCGGCTTCAACTTTTGATTTGTCTATTACTGACGGCAGTCAGATACCCATTGAAGAACGGAATCACGATGAAGTCCGTTCTTTCCGGGGTGTGGCGGCAGCCCTCCCCGAAACGCCCGTCTTTAATCCCGCCTTCGATGTGACGCCTCATGAAAATATCCGCGCCATCGTGACGGAAAAGGGCATTATCCACCGGCCGGATGCCGTATCCGTACCGGCGTTTTTCCAACACTAATTCATTATAGAAAGAGGTCTTATTCATATGGAATCTATTATTCGCGATATTAAGTTAGCTAAAAGCGGTCATGAAAAAATCAGCTGGGTCGATCGTCATATGCCGGCCCTCAATGCTATTGGCGACAAATTGAAAGCCGATCAGACCTTTAAGGGCAAAACGATTTGCGTCAGTGTCCATCTGGAAGCCAAGACGGCTTATTTGGCCGAAGTTCTTCATCGGGCCGGTGCCAACGTCATCGTTACCGGCAGCAATCCCTTGTCTACGCAGGACGACGTCGCTGCCGCTCTCGTCGAAGATGGCCTGACTGTCTATGCTTGGTATGGCGCAACCGATGAAGAATACTTTGATTTCCTCAATAAATCCCTGGACCATCATCCGGACATCATCATCGATGACGGCGGCGACCAGGTCCATCTCCTGCATACGACGCGGGCCGATGCCATGGAAAACCTCCTCGGCGGCACGGAAGAAACGACGACCGGTGTCAATCGTCTCCACGGCCTCGACAAAGCTGGCGAATTGAAGTTCCCTATGGTCGCAGCTAACGATTCGTATTGCAAATACCTCTTCGACAACCGTTATGGTACAGGCCAGTCCACGTGGGATGGCATCATGCGCACGACGAACTTGACCGTCGTCGGCAAGAAAGTCGTCGTCGCCGGCTATGGCTGGTGCGGCAAGGGCTGCGCTATGCGCGCGAAAGGCTTGGGTGCTCATGTCATCGTCACGGAAGTTGACCCGATTAAAGCAATCGAAGCCGTTTTCGACGGTTTTGAAGTCATGCCCATGGCAGAAGCAGCAAAAGTCGGCGATATCTTCGTCACCCTCACTGGCGACAAGGACGTCATCCGCGGCGAACATATGAAGAATATGAAAGACGGCGTCGTCCTGGCCAATGCCGGTCATTTCGACGTAGAAATCAACAAACCTGAATTGGAAGCCCTGTCTGTCCGTCATTTTGAAGCCCGTCACAACATCGAAGGCTATGAACTTCCGAACGGCCATGTCATCAATCTCCTGGCAGAAGGCCGCTTGGTCAACTTAGCTGCCGGCGACGGTCATCCGGCTGAAATCATGGACTTGTCTTTTGCTGTCCAGGCCCTGGCTGCCAAATACATCCTCGAACACCATGCCGAATTGGGCAACCACGTCTATGTCCTGCCTCATGAAATCGATACGGAAATCGCCAAGATTAAACTGGCTTCCATGGGCTATGCCATCGACACGCTCAGCGAAGAACAGCGTAAATACTTGAATCTCGACTAAGAACCAGGAGGGGAAACGATGAAAAAACTGATTCAGCACGTAGCCCTCTACCAGGACCACCGCGTCTTAGAAGGACAGAATATCGCCATCGACGGCTCGCGCATCACGGGCTTTCCCGAAGCGCCGAAGACGGCTGAGTACGATGAAGTCATTGACGGCAAGGGGATGCTGGCCCTGCCGGGCTTCGTCAATACCCATAACCATGTCGCTATGACGGTCTTCCGCAGCTATGCTGACGATATGCAGCTCATGGACTGGCTGGAAAAGAAAATCTGGCCGGCTGAAGCCAAATTGACGGATGATGTCATTTATGCCCAGTCCATGTTGGGCATTGCTGAAATGATTCGTTGCGGAACGACGGCGTATGCTGACATGTACGATCACATGGACCAGGAAGCCCGCGCCGTCGAAGAATCGGGAATCCGCGCCTGCTTGTGCCGCGGCAGTATCGGCATCGGGCCGAATGCCCAGGCCGGCCTCGATGAAAACCGCCAGCTCTTCCTCGACTGGCACGGCAAAGCCGATGGCCGCATTACTGTCATGATGGGGCCTCATGCGCCGTATACGTGCCCGCCCGATTATCTCCATAAATTCGTCGACCAGGCCCGGGAATTGGGGGCAGAAATCCATATCCACCTCAGCGAAACCAAAGGGGAAGTCGAAAACATCAAGCAGCAATACGGCAAGTCGCCGATTGCCTTGATGGATGAAATCGGCGTACTGGATTGCGGCTGCCTGGCTGCTCACTGCGTCTGGGTCGATGATGACGATATGAACATCATGGCAGAAAAGCACGTACGCGTCGCCCATAATCCGGGCAGCAACCTCAAGCTGGCCAGCGGCGTCGCACCGGTGCCCAAGATGCTGACTAAAGGCATCACTGTCGGCCTTGGCACCGACGGGGCATCGAGCAACAACAACCTGGACATTGTCGAAGAAATGCGCCTGGCTACGCTCATCCACAAGGCCCATACCCTGGACCCCTTGGTCATCCCAGCTGAAACAGCCATCAATATGCTGACTGAAGGCGGTGCCAAGTGCTTGGGCTATACGGACGTAGGCAAACTGGAAACAGGTTATAAAGCTGACATCACCCTCGTCGACCGCGAAGGCCTGCACTGGTATCCTAAGAACGATACCTTGAGCCTCATGGCCTACAGTGCCAATAGCATGGACGTCGACACAGTCCTGGTCAATGGGGAAGTCCTCTTACGCCATAAAGAATTCACCAAACTGGACATCGAAAAGATCAAAGCCGAAGCCGAACGGACCCGGAAGAAACTCTTTGCACAGATTTAGTTCGTGGTTCGTGGCTAGTGGCTAGTGGCTCGTAGTTCGTAGGAATCGTCCCCAAGGGCAGCCCGCTTGTGGGAATCTCGGAATACAGTCTGTCACTAACAACCAGCCACTAACTGCTAACCCCTTAAAAAGGCGCTGTCGCATGAAGACAGCGCCTTTTTTTTGCCCATACCTGTAATAAATTACAGTGTATTTATTTTTTATGTTTAGTAAAATGATAGTAAGGATAAATGCTTATGGATTTTTGAACGTGAAAAATAAGGAGGACACCCATGGATAACAGCAGAATTAATGTCAGGGCTTTTATCGCCCCTGGACTTGCCTGGGTGGCAGGGTTGATGCTTATCGTCATTTTTGCACCTACGACGGAAGAGTTGAACGGCATGGTTGGGTTGGGATTTCTCGTTCTATGCATAGCTACTATCTGGAACCTTTATGTGTTCTATGAGGAATACGATCGGATTGGGAAAGAATGGCCGTTTTTTCTGGACAGCTTGTTTCCCCATTATCCGGTCGTGCCGGATAGTGATGAGCTGTCACAGAGACTGAGCGGATTCCGCCGAAGCCTCAGCGATTATTTATCAAGCGACCGGCCAGAACAGAATAGTGATCTTCAGAACTATGCGTCTCAACTGATGTGGCATAGTGCGGCGCTGCAGAAAAAGCGTCTGCTGAAAAACAAGCTGACTCTTGAGATGGATTCTGTGCGCAGGGCCTATTCCGGTAGGCATACCTGCGTCAGGAAAGACAGCTATTTTGACGGACGATATCAGGTAAAGGACATTTACGAGGAAATCGAAGCCGTCAGAACCTTTAAACAGGGTGGCAGCCTTATCAAACGCATCAGGGATAATGAGGTGGCTCATTTCACCCTGCTTTCTGCCAAACCGGTCGGCGGTGACAGGGTTACTTGTCCCTCTTGTGGGAATACGACTACCCGAGAGAACCTCCTGGACGGCTGTGATTACTGCGGCACAAAATTTACCGTCGAGGATATGGAAAACAGGGTCGACAGTTTCGGATTACGACGGGATTTCCGTACCAGTCAAAGCAAAAAGAATGCTGTTAGGGAACTGATATATCCATGGACGACGCTGATTATGATGATGCCTTTGATTTACTTTGGATTTATCGGCATGTTTGTCTATGCCGATGAGACGAACATTTTCCTGAAGCTGGTCGGAGGAATGTTTATTGCCGGTCTGTTTGGCCTCCTCGGGTGGTGCTTCAAGTCGATATTCGTGATGCTGATGTTGCCCATCGGGTTCCTGGTCAGTACTTTCTCAGAGGTCATGAATCGAAGAATGATCTACCGCCGAAAGGGAGAAGAGGCACAAGAGAAGCGGATGGCCGACCAGGTCCGAAAGACAGATTCCCTTTTCTCGCTGCAGAGCTTCTTCGGCGGCATCCAGAATAAGCTTTCTGCTATCCATTACGCCGATTTTCCCAAGGAAATCAATGCCTTTTCCGAAAAGGATCTGTCTTCACTGATAGAAAAATATAAGAATGTCGTGGACGTGGATATCCAAAAGCTCAAGATGGAATCCTATCGTCTGGAAGAAAAGCTGCAGAGGGCAGAGGTCAGCGCCGAACTTCGCCTTCTCGAATTGCAGGGCCGCAAAATCAAAGCGCGGAGGGAAACACTGAAGCTCAGGATGATCAAAGATGCCAGCTGCAAGACCCAGGCCGTATGCGGCGCTTCTGTGATGCGGTGCCAGGGCTGCGGCGCCAGTCTTTCGCTGATGGATGGTAAGACCTGTAGTTACTGCGGAAGGAATCTGGATCTGAAAGCATACGATTGGGTAATCGATAGCTATGACATAATTTAATTTATAGTTTGTAGTTTGCAGAAAATGGGGCTGTCGTGCGACAGCGCCTTTTTTTTGCCCATACCTGTAATAAATTACAGTGTATTTATTTTTTATGTTTAGTAAAATGATAGTAA
>NZ_JAJBQV010000070.1 GCF_020539865.1 Megasphaera elsdenii
ATACTACAACCATCAACAATAAAGTAACCGTATACAATGACGGTCGTATTGCAGGCGTTGCAGCAGGCGTAGCTAATACCGATGCTGTAAACGTAAGCCAATTGAAGGCAGTAGGTGCAACTGCTAACATGGGCTGGAACCTGGCTACCAATGGTGTTGCAACCGAAGCAACCAATGTTAAACCCGGAGATTTCGTTGATTTCAGCGGTGACAAGAACATTAGCGTAAGCCATGACGGCACTAAGGTTAAGGTTGAGCTGAACAAAGACATTGATGTAAACTCCGTTCAAACCAACGCATTGAACTCCAAATACAACCTGTCCGTAGGTACTGCAAATGAAAACGGTATTATGCCGTTCTTTGTAAACAGCACCGGCGATTTCTACGCAGCACACAATAAATTCCACGTAGATAAAGACGGCAAAGTAACCGCAACTGCAGGCGAAATCGGCAACGTAGTTCTGAACAACGGCGTATACACCGGTCATTCCGCACTGCGTGACGGTGAGCTGTTTGTAGGCGATGCAAGCGGCAACTACAGCCAGATCACTCCGAAATCCGCTAAACTTGGTCAGGTAACCATCGACGAAAAAGGCAATATCGCCGGTGTAAACTCCATCCAGACCAACGCATTGAACGCAAAATACAACCTGTCCGTAGGTACTGCAAACGAAAACGGTATTATGCCGTTCTTCGTAAACAGCAACGGTGCATTCTATGGTGCAAACAACAACTTCTCCGTAGATAAAGACGGTAAAGTAACCGCAACCGCAGGCGAAATCGGCAACGTAGTTCTGCAAAATGGCGTATATACCGGTCATTCCGCACTGCGTGACGGTGAGCTGTTCGTAGGCGATGCAAGCGGTAACTACAGCCAGATCACTACTAAAGGTGCTAAGCTGGGCAAAGTAACTGTTGCTGAAGACGGCAAGATTTCCGGCGTAGCAGCAGGCGCAGTAACTGCTGATTCCACTGACGCTGTAAACGGCAGCCAGCTGCATGCAGTAGCAACCGAAGCAGGCAAACACAGCAAGGTTGTAAACGGCTCCAACATCAATGTTGAAGAATTTGATAATGACGGTCAAAAGATTTACAAGGTTAACCTGAATAAGGATATTCTTCTCGGCGATATCACGGGCAAGAATGTTAGCATCAGCGGTACAAATGGCACCATCGAAACGACAGGATATATTGCTACAAAGGATCGCATCATTGCTGACAAAGGTGCGAAGTTAGCCGATGTAGATATTACTGGAGATACTATTTCCAATGATAAATCTTCTGTGAAGTTGGATAAAGAAGGCACCGTTACTATCAATAATAAAGTAACTATTGATGGAAACGGAAAAGTTAGCGGTGTAGCTGATGGAGAAATTTCTGATACTTCTACAGATGCAGTCAATGGCAGTCAGCTCAAAAAAACTAACGATCGTGTAACCAACGTAGAAAATGATGTGAAAAATATTCAAGGTGACATCACGAATATTAAGGGCGATATCACAAACATAAAAGGCGATATCACAACTATTAAGGGTGATGTAACGAATTTGGATAATCGTGTCACAAAAGTAGAACAGACAGCAGGTAAACATAGCAGTGTTTCTACAGAAGATACTAATATTCAGATAACAGAAGGAACGAATACTGCTGGTGGTATAGATTACAAACTGAGCCTGAATAAAGATCAGAATTTGAATAGTGTCACTACTGGCAATACGAAGATGGATACTAATGGTATCACTGTGGGAGATAAGGTATCTCTTACGAAAGACGGCTTGATGGCAGGAGAAACCAAAGTTACCAACGACGGCCTTTCCATCGGCGGTAAGACCTATGTTAGCAAAGATGGCCTTAATGCCAATAACCAGACGATTACCAATGTAGCCGACGGCAAAGTGGAAAAAGGCTCAACAGATGCCGTTAATGGCGGTCAGCTCTATGAAACGAACCAGGCGATTGCCAACAACGCAACCAACATTTCGTCACTGAGCCATTCTATCAGCAACCTCGACAACCGTGTCAACAAAGTCGGTGCCGGTGCTGCGGCTTTGGCAGCCTTACATCCATTGGATTTTGATCCGGATGCGAAGTGGGACTTTGCGGCAGGCTATGGCAACTACCGCGGCGCCAATGCAGCTGCTGTTGGGGCATACTATCGTCCGAATGAAGATACCATGTTCTCTGTAGGCGGCAGCTTCGGTAATGGCGAAAACATGGTTAATGCCGGCGTAAGCTTCAAACTAGGTTCCGGAAGCAGTCATGTATCGACTTCTCGTGTAGCGATGGCGAAGGAAATTAAAGAACTGCGCGGTGAATTGGAAGCTATGAAGTCAGCCATGCTCGATGCCAATGCAGGTAAGAAGATAGATACATCCAAACTGCAGCTCTTCCCGGATGTACCGCAGAATCACTGGGCTTACGAATACGTAGCACAGCTGGCCGGCAACGGCATGATCGAAGGCTATCCGGATGGCAACTTTGCCGGAGACCGCCCGATGACGCGGTATGAATTTGCAGCTATCTTGTATCGTGCCATGACAAAAGGCGCTGTCTTGTCTGACAAGATCCTCAGCGAATTCTCGCATGAATTAGAATACTTCACTGTCGATACAGTTGCCAAAGACAAAGCAGGCAATCCGACGATTCAGCGTGTTCGCACAGTCAAAGAAAACATAAATAAATAAGCTTAACGAACCATTGAATAACGGATAGGAAAAAGAACGATGCAAAGAGAAAAATTTTCTCGATGCATCGTTCTTTTTTTGTTGGTTGTTTGTTGCCTAATTCTAATCTTTGATACATATGATATAATACCAAGAGAAATACAAATTAACATGGAAGTGTAAGTGATGAGGTATTCTATAGATTTACTTGTTTTTTTAACCTGATTCTGCAAGAAGTCTCCCGCCTCTTTAGGCGGTGAGATGAATT
>NZ_JAJBQV010000071.1 GCF_020539865.1 Megasphaera elsdenii
TTCTCTGCTTAAGTCAAGTCCTCGGTCTATTAGTACCGGTCCGCTCCGTACATCGCTGTACTTCCACTCCCGGCCTATCAACCACATCGTCTTTGTGGGACCTTACTTACATATGTAATGAGAAACCTCATCTCTAGGCTGGTTTCACGCTTAGATGCTTTCAGCGTTTATCCGTCCCCGACGTAGCTACCCAGCTGCACGGCTGGCGCCATGACTGGTACACCATTGGTCGGTCCACTCCGGTCCTCTCGTACTAGGAGCAGCCCCTTTCAAGTTTCTTACGCCCGCGATGGATAGGGACCGAACTGTCTCACGACGTTCTGAACCCAGCTCGCGTACCACTTTAATGGGCGAACAGCCCAACCCTTGGGACCTACTTCAGCCCCAGGATGTGATGAGCCGACATCGAGGTGCCAAACCTCCCCGTCGATATGGACTCTTGGGAGAGATAAGCCTGTTATCCCCAGGGTAGCTTTTATCCGTTGAGCGATGGCAATTCCACTCTCTACCACCGGATCACTAAGCCCGACTTTCGTCCCTGCTCGACCTGTCCGTCTCGCAGTCAAGCTCCCTTCTGCCTTTGCACTCTTCGCGCGGTTTCCGTCCGCGCTGAGGGAACCTTTGGGCGCCTCCGTTACTCTTTCGGAGGCGACCGCCCCAGTCAAACTGCCCGCCTGAGACTGTCCGCAAGCTCGTTACGCTTCTCGTTAGAATTCCAATAAAACAAGGTTGGTATCCCACCAATGGCTCCACAAATACTGGCGTACTTGTATCTAAGCCTCCCAACTATCCTGTACATCTCTTACCGGAATCCAATCTCAGGTTACAGTAAAGCTCCATGGGGTCTTTCTGTCCAGTCGCGGGTAACCTGCATCTTCACAGGTACTTCAATTTCACCGGGTCCCTCGTTGAGACAGTGCCCAAATCGTTACACCTTTCGTGCGGGTCGGAACTTACCCGACAAGGAATTTCGCTACCTTAGGACCGTTATAGTTACGGCCGCCGTTTACTGGGGCTTCAATTCACTGCTTCGCTTGCGCTAACACTTCCTCTTAACCTTCCAGCACCGGGCAGGTGTCAGCATCTATACATCAGCTTTCGCTTTAGCAGACGCCTGTGTTTGTGGTAAACAGTCGCTTGGGCCTCTCTTCTGCCACCCATCTCCGCTCCATGCGTTTCTGCACTTCACGTACGCTGGGTTATCCTTTTCCCGAAGTTACGGATATATTTTGCCGAGTTCCTTAACGAGGGTTTTCCCGCGCACCTTAGAATTCTCATCCTGCCTACCTGTGTCGGTTTCGGTACGGGTGCCTGAGTCCTCACTAGAAGCTTTTCTCGACAGTTTAGTGCCAGCCCCTTCGCTTCTGTCTCCAGAAGCTCCCCATCGCATCTCGGCCTCATGGGAAACGGATTTGCCTGTCTCCCGACCTACCTGCTTGGACGTGCTCTTCCAATCGCACGCGCGCCTTCCTTCCTGTGTCACTCCTTCGCTCAAACGGCCTCAGCCAGTACAGGAATTTCAACCTGTTGTCCATCTCCTACGCGTCTCCGCCTCGGATTAGGTCCCGACTTACCCTGGGACGACGATCGTTGCCCAGGAACCCTTAGGCTTTCGGTGGAAGGGATTCTCACCCTTCTTTTCGCTACTCATACCGGCATTCTCTCTTCCTGCCTGTCCACCTGTCCTTCCGGTCAGGCTTCTCCCATGCAGGAACGCTCCCCTACCCAATTGACTAACGTCAATTGCCAAAGCTTCGGTTCCGTACTTTAGCCCCGGACATTTTCGGCGCAGAGTCTCTCGACCAGTGAGCTATTACGCACTCTTTTAATGGTGGCTGCTTCTGAGCCAACATCCTGGTTGTTTTCGAAATTCCACATCCTTCGCCACTTAGTACGGCATTGGGGACCTTAGCTGTTGGTCTGGGCTGTTTCCCTCTTGACTATGGGCCTTATTACTCACAGTCTGACTCCCATGGATAAGTACAGCCATTCGCAGTTTGATTAGGTTCAGTAGCCGGATAGGCCCCTACCCCGTTCAGTGCTCTACCGCCTGTACTCTCGCCATGAGGCTAGCCCTAAAGCTATTTCGGGGAGAACCAGCTATCTCCACGTTCGATTGGCATTTCACCCCTACCCACATCTCATCCAAAAGCTTTTCAACGCTCACTGGTTCGGTCCTCCACACATTTTTACCTGTGCTTCAACCTGGACATGGGTAGATCACTGTGGTTTCGGGTCTACTCCAACTAACTATACGCCCTGTTCAGACTCGCTTTCGCTGCGGCTCCGCGTTTTCCGCTTAACCTCGCTAGCTGAAGTAACTCGCCGGTTCATTCTTCAATAGGCACGCCGTCGCACCTATAAAGTGCTTCGACTGCTTGTAGACATACGGTTTCAGGTTCTCTTTCATTCCCCTCCCGGGGTTCTTTTCACCTTTCCCTCACGGTACTATGCGCTATCGGTCCATATCAGTGTTTCGCCTTGGAGGGTGGTCCCCCCAGCTTCCCACAGGGTTTCTCGTGTCCCGTGGTACTCTGGATCCTGCTCCATGCATTCGCTTACGCCTACGAGGCTCTCACTCTCTCTGGCTGAGCTTCCCAGCTCATTCTGCTTCACTCATGCATTTGATAGCAGTCCACAACCCCGAATTGGTTTCCCATTCCGGTTTGGGCTCTGCCCCGTTCGCTCGCCGCTACTAGGGGTATCTCTGTTGATTCCTTTTCCTCCGGCTACTTAGATGTTTCAGTTCACCGGGTGCCCTTCCTCATAGAGGATGACAGCACTACTGCTGCCGGGTTTCCCCATTCGGAGATCTGCGGGTCAAAGGTTACTTGCACCTCACCGCAGCTTATCGCAGCTTATCGCGTCCTTCTTCGGCTGATATGGCCAAGGCATCCGCCGTACGCCCTTACTTACTTGACTAATTT
>NZ_JAJBQV010000072.1 GCF_020539865.1 Megasphaera elsdenii
GAAAGAAGACTGCAACAAAATGAGCTAAAAAGCTCATTTTGTTACAGCCCCTTTTGCTGGAGGAACGTCCCTTCCGGTCACACACCGGGAGGGGCTTTCTGTATGGAATTATTTTGCCATCAAGCTGGCTACTTTATTGGCAAAGGCGACGGGATCATCAGGCATGATGCCTTCCAAGAGCAATGCCTGATCGTAGAGCAAGTTGCAGTAGTCCTTGAAGGACTGGCTGTCTTTGCCCTGATCGTGGACGGCCATCAATTTGCTGAACAGTTCATGCTGTGGATTAATTTCCAAGATGCGGCGAGCCTTGAGCATGGGGTTATTGGCTGCGGCGAAGGCCTGTTCCATGGCCAGCGACGGACCGGCAGCGTCGGCGACGAGGCAGACAGCACCGCTCTTCAAGCGGTTGGACAAGCGGACATCGGCCACTTTATCGCCCAAGAAGTCTTTCATATCCTTCAAGAGGCTTTCATTATCCTTAGCCAATTCTTCGTTCTTCTTCTTTTCTTCTTTGAAGGCGTCGTCTTCCAAGTCCAAGTCGCCACGGCTGATGGAGTGGAAGCGGTGGCCTTCGTATTCGCCGATAGCTTCAACGGCAAATTCATCGACTGGGTCGGTCATGTAGAGGACTTCAATGCCCCGGTCGCGGAGCATTTCCATCTGCGGCAGGCCTTCAATGGCTTCTTTGTCCTTGCCCGTTGCGTAGTAAATCTTCTGCTGGCCGTCTTTCATGCGGTCGACGTATTCCTTGATCGTGCACAGTTTGCCATCTTTCGACGACATGAAGAGCAAGAGATCCTTCAATTTTTCGACATTATTTTCACCGGTCATCATGCCGCTGTAGACACCGATTTTCAAGGATTTGCCGTATTCAGCCCAGAATTTTTCATATTTTTCACGGTCTTTTTCCAAGTTCCGCTTCAACGTCTTGAGAATGGTCTTTTCCAAGTTGCGGCCGATGAGGCTCAGTTCGCGGCTCTTCTGCAGGAGTTCACGGGAAATATTCAAGGATAGGTCCGGCGAATCGACGAGGCCCTTGACAAAGCGCAGGTAATCCGGCAAGAGGTCTTTACATTTATCCATGATGAAGACGTGACGTGAATAGAGCTGGATACCCGGTTCATAATCAGCATAGTAGAGGTTGAACGGAGCCTTGCCTGGAATGAACAGGAGCGCTGTGTAATCGACAGCCCCTTCGACGCGGTTGTGGAAAATTTCCATCGGTTCTTCCCATTCATAGAACTGGTGCTGGAAGAATTCCTTATATTCTTCCGGTTTGATGTCCGATTTGTTGCGTGTCCACAAAGGCTGCATGGAATTCAGCGTCCGCGTTTCCGTGTGTTCTTCTTCCGGTGCGTCTTCGATGACCTTGCCATCGGCATCCTTCGGTTTTTCCTTGGCCGTGAAATCCATGGTAATCGGGTAACGGATATAGTCGGAATACTTCTTGACCAGGCTCTGGAGGGTCATCTTGTCGGTGTAGTTTTCTTCACTGTCATCGCCGTAGAAGTCCTTGCCCAGGCTGAGGATGATTGTCGTGCCGTGTTTCGGTTTCTGACATTCTTCCAGGCTGTATTCACCATCGCCAGTGGATTCCCACTTATACGCCTGTTCTTCACCGGCCTTGCGGGTAACGACCGTGACTTTATCGGCGACCATGAAGGCCGAATAGAAACCGACGCCGAACTGGCCGATGAGGTCCTTATCCGTGCTGTCTGCATCTTGAGCTTCCTTCAATTTTTCCAAGAAGGCTTTCGTACCGGACTGGGCAATCGTGCCCAAGTTTTCCATCAAATCCTGTTTGTTCATGCCCAGGCCGTTATCAGAAATCGTCAGCGTATGGGCATCGGCATCAGGCGTCAAATGGATTTCAAAGGCCGTGTCGCCTTCGAGGAGGTCGCCGTTAGTCAACGACTGGTAATGCAGCTTGTCGATAGCATCGGATGCATTGGAAATCAATTCACGAAGGAAGATTTCGTGATTCGTATAAATAGAATGGACCATCAAGTCCAGTAATTGTTTCGTTTCAGCTTGAAATTCATGGGTTTCTTTCGCCATATTCAAACACTCCTTTGTACGATTCTGCCGTAGTGGCGGATACCTTCAGGTACCCTTACACCAATATCATACAGCAAAAAGTCAAATAGTCAAGTATTTTTTAAGAATTTGACCTTTATCGTGTATCCCGTATGCAATTTGAAATAGTGTACCAGATTGTATTATACTATATTTAGCATGTTAGTATGAGTGAACGTACTCCCGCCTATAGAGGCGGGAGCTTCCTGCTTCAACGAGAACAGC
>NZ_JAJBQV010000073.1 GCF_020539865.1 Megasphaera elsdenii
TTTTTAACCTGATTCTGCAAGAAGTCTCCCGCCTCTTTAGGCGGTGAGATGAATTGCAGGTTTTTCTGAGGGTTCGATGCCCTCAGAAAGACAATTGCTTCATAATTTGTTTTGCAGTATAATCAGTAGTAAGAGAGAAAGGACTGATTATACTATGAAATTAGACAGTAACAACCATTCAGTGTTCTTGCTCTATTACCATCTTGTTTTGGTGGTGAAGTACCGCCGCAAAGTATTTTCTGACCCAATGAGCCAATATGCAAAAGATATATTTGTCCGCATAGGTTCATCATATAATATCACTTTGGAAGAATGGAACCACGACCAAGACCATGTACATATTATGTTTCGTGCCCATCCTAATACAGAGATATCGAAATTTGTCAACGCTTATAAAAGTGCCAGCTCAAGGCTCATAAAGAGATACTTCCCCGAGGTTAGGTGTAAGCTATGGAAGGACATGTTCTGGTCAAGAAGCTATTGTCTGCTGACAACCGGAGGCGCTCCTATAGAGACAATTCGCAAGTATATAGAAAGTCAAGGCAGGTGATGATAGTGAATAAGGCATACCGATACAGGATCTATCCGACAACGGAACAGAAAATGATGTTTGCCAAGACCTTCGGCTGTGTCCGATTCATCTATAATAAAATGTTGAGTGACCGCCTTGACTATTACAAGGAAACAGGCAAAAAGCTACATAACACGCCTGCGCAGTACAAGGAAGAATTCCCTTGGCTGAAAGAAGTGGATAGTTTAGCCCTTGCCAATGCCCAAATGAACCTGAATAAGGCCTATAATAACTTTTGGAATGATAGCAAGCATTTCGGCAAGCCGCGCTTCAAGTCCAAGAAGAATCGTCGTGCTTCGTATTCCACGAACAACCAGAAAGGCTCTGTCCGAATCGAGGGCCATAAGGTGAAACTGCCGAAAGTCGGTTGGGTGAAATTATGCCAACATCGTCCCTTGCCGGAGAACAGTATCATAAAGACCGTGACCATCAGCAAGACGCCATCCGGAAAGTACTATATCAGTATGCTGGTGGAGTATGAAAACCAAATACTCCCTGTCATACCGAAGACCTTCCTGGGCCTGGATTTTGCGATGCACAGCTTGTATGTGGCTTCCGATGAGGATGAGGCTAAGTATCCCGATTTCCTGCGAAAGGCAGAGAAGAGACTGGCTAAGGCACAGCGGAAGCTATCCCAAAAGCAGAAAGAAAGTCATAACAGAGAAAAACAAAGGCTGCGTGTAGCTATTCTCCATGAGAAAGTGGCCAATCAACGCCGGGATTTCCTGCATAAGAAGGCTCGCTACCTCGCAGACCGCTATGATGTCATTGGCATTGAGGATATCAGCGTCAAAGCGATGGCAAAGCGGAAAAAGGGTGGCAAGTTCAGCTTTGGCAAATCCGTAGCTGACAATGGCTGGAATATGTTCACGAACATGTTGGAATATAAATTGGCTTGGCAAGGCAAAAAGCTTATCAAGATAGACAAGTGGTATCCAAGCAGCCAACTGTGCCATGTTTGCGGATATCAGAACCACGAAACCAAGGACTTATCTGTAAGGGAATGGGATTGCCCTAAATGTGGCAGTCACCATAATCGCGATAAGAACGCTGCCATAAATATCCGAGAAGAAGCCAGGCGGATATCTGCCTGACGTAATCCATAAAATACCGTGGGTCGCACGGGAATCTACGCCTGTGGAGAGAGTGTAAGCCGCCGCAACTCTTTGGAGTCCGTGGCGCTGTTCTCGTTGAAGCAGGAAGCTCCCGCCTCTATAGGCGGGAGTACGTTCACT
>NZ_JAJBQV010000075.1 GCF_020539865.1 Megasphaera elsdenii
AGCCGATAGAAAAGGGACTGTGGCGTGAAAGAGACTATCATGCGCAGTCCTTTTTTCGGATTCAGATGCGGCGTTCCGCCGCGACAGACTTAGGATGGCATTACGACCGCGTATCACTGGTCATAAATTCCGGCTGTACCCGGGATTCAGGCGGGCTCGCCCTCTACAGCGGTCCGTTTCAGCATCCGTCTTGCCATTCCTTACGGTCATGACCAGACGGGCTGAAAAGGCACGTGCACGCCCCTGCAAATCGCATACAGGCGATGAAAATGAGTGCGACCACAGATTACAAAAAAACGGCCTACAGCCGGGTGCGTAGGGGACGCCCAGAGGGCGTCCCGCTGTGAGATTTGACCACAGCCCATTTCTGGTATAATGGTGAGTTTTTACGAGCCACGAGCTACGCACAACGAACCACGGCTTTTCCTCGGACTCAGATGCGGCGTTCCGCCGCGACAGACTCACACTGACAACGACGCTTCGGGAAACCCTCGGCGCGTAGCGGGCGCGCCCTCTACAGCGCTCCGTTTCAGCATCTGTCTTTCCATTCTTACGGTCATGACCAGACGGGCTGAAAAGGCACGTGTACGCCCCTATAAATCGCATACAGGCGATGGGAATGAATGTGGTCGCAGTGAATCAAAAATACATAGCCCGTGGCCTTCCCCTAACATTAATGGTTCCTTAAATATTTGGGAATTCGATTAAGAAAAGATTAAGTTTTCTGGAACTGTCCTTTTTCTGTTGTATCATGAAATTATCAAGGATTATCCTTTTCGTGGTTCTTCATGATATAATAAAGAAAGGAATGGTGAATTTGCTGAAAGAACAACTGACTGCCAATGAAATCCGCTATCGTACGTATTTTCCGGAGCTGACGGAAAACAATTTCAATCCCATGAATGACGTGTTGTTCAAGTTCATCTTTGGCCGGCCGGAACGCAAACTTATTACCATTGATTTTCTCAATGCCATTGCCGCCGAAGACCTGGGGCATCCGATTACGGACATCGTCTTTACGCCGACGGAAAATGTTCCGGACAGTCACGATGAAAAATTGACGCGCCTCGACGTGGCCTGCACCTTGGACACGGGCGAACAAGTCGACATTGAAGTCCAGATTGTGAACCAGAAAAACATGCAGCGCCGGACCATGTGTTATTGGGCACGCTTGTATCTGCTATCCTTGCCGCCGGGTGGCGCTTATCAGGACTTGAAGCCTTGCATCACCATTAATCTATTGCGGTTCAACTTGTTGCCGCAAGAAGAAGCCCATTCCATGTGGAGCATTTATAACGCTGAGACGGGCGACCGCCTCAATAAGGATTTGGTATTCCATTTCCTGGAAATCCCGAAATATACAAAATTGCCGAAGAAGCGAATCAGTGACATGACGAAGATGGAGCGATGGTTGGCCTATTTTGCTAACCAACTCAATGATGACGAAAAGGGGGAATTGATCATGAGCGATGAAGCCATCCATAAAGCTGTAGATGCGGCCCGGACCTTCCTGCAAAATGATGCCGAACGCCGAGCCTACATCAATCGTGAACTCGCCATCCTAGACT
>NZ_JAJBQV010000076.1 GCF_020539865.1 Megasphaera elsdenii
TCCATGTATCAAACTTCTCAAGAATCTCCCGCTTCTATAAGCGGGAGAGGTTCAAACGCTTGTCAAAAGCCTTGATTTACAAGGCCTGCGAGCAAAGGGAAAATATTGGGTTATAACAACAATCAGTGCGCTCGTGTCAGCAAGGCCACGGACTCCACGTGGCTCGACGAGCTGAAATTAATGTCAACTACCTAATTTGATTTCTAAAATGGACATTTAATGACCGCATATGTTCTCGGGAACAGCTCAACGCAAAAACTACAACTCATTTACACTATTACCCGTTCGCGGAAACATGTCAAAAGGAAAATCGAGTCGAATTTGCCATGCCTCTAGCTCTAACCGTTTTCGGGAAATAACCAGAAACTACGCTTTATCCCTTTATATAATGCATATTATCCATTGCGCAATCGTCTCGAGAGTATGGGCCTTGGAAAAAAACACGATTTCCATTGTTTCAACCCTGAAATTATAATTGCATCTCAACCACAATTCCAGGTCTACATTTAAAACCTATTGAGCCATTACAAAAATATGGTTATCGTTAAAAAGGTTAATTTAGTGGCCCACCAAAAGCCTGCTTTACTTCATCTGAATCCTTGCCTGAAATGGCTCTCCCTGTCGCCGTCTCGATAGCAATCAAGAGTTTCTTTGCCCGGTCAGTAATGAAATTCTGGAAATCATCCCCGCGGAGCATGCGATGATCAATCCAATGAGATTCTACATATTGGTCAAGCTTAACAGAAGATACTGAGCCTTTATTCTCAAGTCGGCTAAGATAAACAGAGGGAGCCTTTCCTCCAATTTCACGATTACTTCTTGCAGAAAGTGGTGTCTTGTTCACAACGCTGTTCCATTTGCGTTTATCGTAGCCTTTCTCAATGCAGTAATCTTTTGGAAATATATGATGAATATCGATTTTTTCATTCGCGAATGTTGAGAAATCCATTTCCGTGCCAGAGATGAAATCCTGAGCATGGTTTTGCAAGATAAGCGCCATCACTCCTTTGTAGGCTGCAGACTGACGAGATTGTAGCCCGAGCAAACGCATAGGGTTAAAGTAAAAATCCGTCACGGTCTTTGGCAGATTTCTATCATTGTTAATCCAATCCACGACCTGAACAATGTCATTCGCATATCGAGTTTCGTTCGCCGAACCATACAGTTCTCCGAATACGCCGCACCAATACCACTGTTTGACCCTGTTCTTGACGGAAGTTGTGTGAATTTTGTTACCATCCACAAGAACCGTACAAATAGTAGAGAGTGGTATCAGCTGGGTGCTGTACGGCAAGTCAGCACTTGAAAAGATTCGCTCTTCCATCAGGAGCTTCTCAGCAAGCGAGAACCCCTTGCATAAGATGTCAGCATATTTTTTGTATTCGTCGAGCGTCAGCGCAAGCACATTGGTCCTATGTCAAGTTTGAGTACAAATTAAATTGAGGTTTCTATCAATCAGTTA
>NZ_JAJBQV010000077.1 GCF_020539865.1 Megasphaera elsdenii
TTATACCTCGAAAATTCGATTATTGGTAGTCTGTTTCGTTTCTTTTCTCCATATTTTTCTACGGCGACACGGCCAACGCGATTCCTACTGACATGGTTGGTCATCGCTCAGGTAGCCTTGCAGGCCTTCCCATCTCTTCGCTTTCTTCATCGGAATTTTTTGTCCCAGGTGACGCATCGCTGCTTAAATAGTTATTACCGGGCGCTTCAGAACGAAACGGTGACGAGCCATTCTCTCCGCCTTCAAACAGCACAATTGGCTTGCAGCCTGATTCCGGCGGCCTTACAGAATGAACCGGTCTTTCTCAGTGTCGATGATACGACGGTACCGAAATTCGGCAAGAAGTTCGATGCTGTTTCTCTGTTGCATGACCATGCCTGCCATACCGGCAAGCCTTACGTAAACGGTCATTGCTTCGTCAGTTTGACACTGAGTGTCCCTGTCCTGAACCAGCATGAAGGAAAAGCTCCGCTTATCCGCTATCTGGCGGTTCCCGTAGGGTACCGGATGTGGACGAAAGAGCAGACCAAACTTGAATTAGCCGGTGACTTCATCGAGGAGGTGATGCCCTTACTGAAAGACCGGCAGGTACTGTTGCTCTTTGACAGTTGGTACGCTAAAAGCTCGCTGATAGAACGGGTTTTGCAGTATCCCGGACTGGACATCATCTGTAATGTCCGCAGTGATTCGGCAATGTATGAACTACCGCCATTGCCTAACGGCAAGCCGGGACGCCCGAAAAAACGAGGAAAGCGGATTCATATGAATGATTTTACGCTGTCCTGGAATATGGACGGTATGCAAGTGGGGCATCGGATTGTTTTGACCCATATCTGCGGGAATCGCCGTATCCATGCTTATGTCAGCTACACTACATCTGGCTCCCGGCGGCTTTTCTTCAGCACCCTGAATCCCAGTGACCTGCATATGAGCTGCGCCTGGCAGGAACGAAAGATCCTACGGTACGCACCGGCAGAAGGCATGGACTATTATCCTTTGAAGCTGTACAAGCTGCGTTGGGCCATCGAAACCAACTACTATGAGCAGAAGGCCTTCTGGTCGCTGAATGCCTACCGGATTCGCCGCCAAAATGGTATTGAACATAGGGTGAACCTGGTAAACCTCGTTCACAGCAGCCTGAAAATGCTGCCGTATCTGGACAAGCATTTTGCGAAGTACCAAAACGCCAGTCCACAAGAGCTGCGAAGCCATATAAGCTGGCAAATACAGCGTGAAATATTTTTAGGCACTTTGGTCTCTAAAGCCCAAACCGCAAAAAATCCAACGGACTTAGTGCAGGCCTTGTGTAAACTGGTTTCGTCAACTTCCGAGGTGGCGTAAAAGTTGTAAAGTGCTGTA
>NZ_JAJBQV010000078.1 GCF_020539865.1 Megasphaera elsdenii
TGTTATGTGCAATAACATAGTTTACATAAATAGGGGTCTTCCCCCTACTGAAAAAAGTGATACTTTTAGGCATAAGAAGGAGTTGATTCTTATGCCATGGGAAGAAAGGAATGTCACCAAAGCTATGTTACGCAAAGAATTCGTTGAACGGGTACTTGCTCATGAGAAGAGCAAAAAAGCCCTTTGTCTTGAATATGGAATCAGTCGTCCTACAGGAGACAAGTGGATTAAGAGGTATCGTGAAAATTCTTCTTGTGAAGAACTTTCACGAGAACCTCACCACCGTGCCAATCGCACATCCCCTGAAATGGAAGCACTGGTCATCAAGACGCGAAAAGAAAATTATGACGCGTGTGCCTTAGTTGTCCATACCCTTTTGAAACGACAAGGTATTCCAAACGTTCCCTGTGTCCGTACCATTAACAATATCTTTCATCGGTACGGCTTGATCACACCGGACGCCAGTCAGGCAGCTACACCTTATACACGTTTCGAAAAAGAAGCTCCTAACGACATGTGGCAAACCGATTTCATCGGTCACTTCGCCTTGAAAAACCAAAGACGCTGCCATCCTTTGATGGTGATGGATGACCATTCCCGGTTCAACCTAAGCTGCCATGCTCAATACGGGGAAACCTTCGGCGATACGATACCGGTAATGAGAAAAATATTTCTGGAATACGGTATGCCAAAGGTAATTCTGTGCGACAATGGCAATCCATGGGGAACGGTCCAAAGCACCGGATTCACCAAGTATGAAGTATGGATGATGGAACGGGGCGTCCTGGTAATTCATGGAAGGATTAAACATCCTCAGACACAGGGCAAGCAGGAACGGATGAATCAGACGTTCCGGAAGGGATGCATACAAGGTCCGTTGTACAAGAATCTGCGGGATGCCCAATCCCATTTCGATGCTTTTCGGGATTTTTACAACAACAGACGGCCGCATACATCGCTTACGTTAGAAACTCCGGCATCGCAGTACACATCCAGCCTAAGGAAATATCCCCGCAGGATTCGTTCCTGGGACTACGGTGAAGGCCTTGAATTAAGGCGCATCAAAAGTTCCGGCTATCTCACCTACGGAGGACAAGGCTACTTTCTCAGTGAAGCATTAGGCAACAAAATTGTCGCTGTCCGGGAGACAAAGTTGGATGGAAACTCCATTTTAACCTTGTACTTTAGGCAATTCATCATCGGGAAGATTGACGTAAATAAGCAAGTATTCCTGATGAAACGGGCTTATCTGATTCACAACGATCCTCGTTTAGAAGGAAAATTAAAGCTTCAATAAGAAGAAATTTGTAAACGATGTGCTTGCATAAAGTGTAAAGGATGT
>NZ_JAJBQV010000079.1 GCF_020539865.1 Megasphaera elsdenii
TCAATCGTAGCGTTGCCTTCCATGGTGACGTCACCCTTGAGGTCGGACGTGCCATCGACCGTAAGGCCTTTGCCAACATGGCTGTTGCCCTTGGTGTCGGCATCGCCGTTAACGGTGAGGTTCTTATCAACCGTGGCGTTACCTTCCATGGTAACGTCGCCCTTGAGGTCGGACGTGCCATCGACAGTAAGGTCTTTGCCGATATGGCCGTTGCCCTGGACATCCGAGTCACCTTTGACGGTGCTGTTACCATCAACCGTCGCATTGCCCTTGGTTTCCGTATTGGCATCGAACGTAGCGTTGCCGGTCGTTTCGAGGGTGCCGTCGACTTTCGTATCTTTCAGGCTGGTGTTGCCGCTGACGGAGAAGTCCTTGGCGACGGATGCATTGCCTTCCATGGTGACATCGCCTTTGAGATCCGATGTACCATCGACGATGCTGTTGCCTTTCGTTTCAGCATTTCCGTTGACCGTGAGGTCTTTGCCGACGGTGACATTCGCACCGGTTGTGACGTCGCCTGTGAGAGTAGAGGTGCCATCGACAGTCTGATTGCCCTTGATATGGGAATCTTTGTCAATCGTCTGATTCCCGTTGACCGTAGCATCGCCTTTGATCGTGGAGCTTCCACCGACTGTCTGGTCTTTATCGACAATCTGAGAACCTTTGATGTGGGAGTCCCCACCGATAATGGAAGAACCGTCTACCGATTCATTGCCTTTAACGGTCAGGTCTTTGTCAATCTGTGTATTGCCGTTGATGTTGGCGTCACCTTTGACGGTAGCGTTTCCATCAACCGTGGAATTACCCTTGGTTTCAGAGTTGCCGTTCGTCGTAAGGTCCTTGCCGACGGTGACATTCGAGCCAGTCGTAACGTCGCCCGTGAGGGTGGATGTACCGTCAACCGTCTGGTTTCCTTTAACATGGGAATCTTTGTCGACCGTCTGATTGCCCTTGACCTGTGCATTACCACCAACAGTCTGGTCTTTGTCCACAGTCTGACTGCCCTGGACGTGGGAGTCGCCACCAATGGTGGAGGAGCCAGCAACGGATTCATTGCCCTTGACCGTAAGGTCCTTATCAATCTGTGTATTCCCGTTAACCGCAGCATCGCCCTTGACGGTCTGATTACCGTCTACGGTATTGTTGCCTTTGGTTTCGGAATCGCCGGATACCGTAGCATTGCCTTTGACATCGAGGTCGCCGCCGATATGACTGTTGCCGCCCGTTTCCTGGTTGCC
>NZ_JAJBQV010000008.1 GCF_020539865.1 Megasphaera elsdenii
TAACTGATTGATAGAAACCTCAATTTAATTTGTACTCAAACTTGACATAGGACCAATACTGAATGGTTATTACTATCCAATTTCATAGTATAATCAATCCTTTCTCATATACGACTGATTATACTACAGAACTATCTACAGAGTAATGGTATGGCTCAATGACTTACGTAAATTCGCCATACCCGCCTTCCTCCCCCACCTAAGAGGGGGAGGACTTCTAGCGGATTAGGTTAAAGATGCCAATTGCTCCCCGGCCGGGCAGGGCCTTATTGATACGCCACATATAGTCGTGATCCAATTCTTCCGAACTCGGTTTCTTGAAACTATGCACTTTGACGCCAACCGGATTGAGATGAGCAAAGACGTGTTTGACCGTACCATCTTTCCCGGCCGCATCCATGGCCTGTAAGACAATAATCAGGCCATAGTGATTGTCGGCATAGAGTTTTTCCTGTAAATCCTGCATTTCCACAATCGTCTGGTCCAGCAGTTCTTCTTTTACTTTCTTTTTGTCTATGTCTACATCGCAAGCCGTCGGCCATTGGGACAAATCGATTTTTTCGCCTTCTTTAGCTAAATAGCGTGAAATATCCATGATGAAAACTCCTTTCTCTATCATTGATGTCATGAAACCGGTTGAGGCCCATTCTTTCCCCAACGGCTCCGCTTGCCGTTCTTATAATGAATATTGATGGGCCCTAATTTGACTTTGCCCTGGACGATAGAAAAGGCATCCGTCGATACGTCGCCAAAGAACATGGAAATGACGACATCCCGGAAGGTCAAGGTCTTCCCGCCCTGGGCAAAAGAGCCAGAAATGCCACGGAATGGTACGTTATGATAGCGCCCCGGACCAGACTGGAAATCACCATAAATCGCTTTCGTACCAGCTGACTTATTTTCTTCCATGTGCAGGTCCAAGTCGACGTTGCAGCGCAGGAAGAGGTCATGAGCGGCAATACCGCCTTTGAGCTGAGAGCCGGTCATGTCGGCCGTATACGACTTATCATCCAGATTCACTTGTCCATGCCCTTTCATGGAACCGCCAAAGACGCTGGCTGTGACTTCGGCCACATCGAGGAGACCCTGTTCATAGTGGACCTGTCCTACGACATCCGTAAAGACCAGGGCCGTAATATCCAGGCGGTCCATCTTCAAGGTACCGTCGATGATCGGAGCATATAAGGGACCGCGGATGTCGGCTGAAACCGTCGCCGGGTCGTCGATATCGAGTCCTGCCCCGAGGGAACGGGGATTACAATCGCTCAGCAACAGGGACAAATTATACTGCGGTGTTTCCGGTTTGAAATCCAGGCTCCCGCGGATACGAAGGGACTGTGCGTCGAGGGTGCCGGAAAAGTGACCGGCTCGTAAGTCGATAGTCGTCTCGCCCTTGGTGTGAATATCCGAAGAAAACTCGACGTCGCCGATTTTAAAATGGCGTCCTGGCGCTTCGGCTTCGATAGATCCCTGATGCAGGGCGACATGGCAATTAAAAGGACGGTTACTCTTAGGGCCTGTGACCTTGATGAAATCCTTCGGATGGCTGCTCTGATGGTCACCGGCCTTCTTGATATGTTGTAACTCCATTTTATCATTAAAAATCAAATGAATATAGGCCTGGTTCAAAGTCACATCTTCAATAGTCTGCGTGCCAATATGACCGGTCAGGATATCCCTTACTTTGACAGTAAATTGGCCTTCTGGAATCTGGACTAGCCTATGGCCGTCCTCATCGTTCCATACCAGGCTCTCAAAGGACACCGTTCCGCCCGGCGTCGCCGTCAGCCGTTCTACAGTGACCGTACCGGGAAAGAGCTGGCGCTCAGCGACGACTTGGTTGAAAATGTCCGCTGCCTTATAACTCATGTAAAAGCAGAGGCCATAAAGGGCAACAGCGACGCAGAGGAATAAGACTGCTATTTTCTTGAGTTTCCCTTTATGAAGACGATACCAATTATTCCACATGTTCTCCCGTCTTCTTGGCACTCATATCACTGATTTTCCAGGTATCTCCCTCTTTGACCATTGTCACCTGACCGTTGAAATACTGCACTTTGACTTTACTACTGCCTGGGATGCGGTCCCGCGCTTTCAAAGTGAAAGAAAACATCGTCTTATCGCCGCCAGATGAGACTTTGCGGATATTGGAAACGTCACTGGACAAGGTATTGGCATAGCCCGGAGCGTAACCATCATAACTACCGACGGAAGTTTGGAAATCCGGTGTCAGCAACTGGAAGGCCTCTTGCAGGTGATGCCCGGAAATCGCCTTGTGATAAGCCAGGAAAGCCTGTTTGGCGCCATCCGTCTGTTCATCGGTCAGGCGGACGCTGATGTATTCGACAGTCTGGCTGTTCTTGCTGACGGCAAAGCGCAGGATCCCCGGTTTCCCGTCATCGGTCTTAAAAGTATATTCGTAATGAATCTGGGCTCCATATTCCGAAGCCTGATAGTCATCGCCATAAGCATTGACGACGTCATCGAAAGAGCTTCCCTGATGGATGCCCCGCTTACTCTGGGCTGCCGGCGACGACGACGTCAACATGATGACTTTGTTGTCTTTGACGACGACGTCCATATCAGTAAACTTGTGGTGAACGGCCCCGTCCTTACTGTCGGAAGTACTGAGTTCCCGTCCCAGATTATCTTTGGCTTCATCCCAGCTTTGACCCAGGTAAACGCCGTTTAAAGAAAGTTCAGAATCAGCCGTCTTAACAGGCTGCGACGATACGGCATTTTCCTTGGCCGGGACGGCTTTTTGTTCATGGGCGTACCAGACGCCGCCGGCAATGGCTACGGCAAGGACACAGGCCAAGGCAATGATGAGGTTGCCATGAGCCTGGAGCTGCACCTTTAAGGGCAGCTCTTTTTTCTGCGGCGAAAGGATAGGGGGCGTCACAGGATTCATTTCGGGCTGAGCCGATTTTTCCTCTGACTGTACCGCTTTCATAGAACCATACTGAGCTTCCGGAACCTGCAGCTGGGCTCCGCAGGACGGGCAGAATTTTGCCGACGGGTCGACGGGCTGGTGGCATTTTGGGCACATATGGACGGGTTTGCCGCAATGGCTGCAAAAGACCGCATCAGCCGCCAGGGGACGGCCGCAATGAGGGCAGTATTTTTCATTTACCCTGTTTACACTTTGTGTTGACATATAGCCTTTCCTATTTCCAAGATTGGCTTGGTTATCGCCTGTATCGTCAAAGTCAAACGATGTAAACATGTTTTCACCGCTAATCGTTCCGATAGAAGCCAGCGACGAAATCCCGAAGATAAAGAAGACTGCCGTCCAAGGAACGGTGTTCATAAGGCGGAAGGCTTGGTAAAAGGAAGTTCCCATCCTTTCTTCCCGGCGATAGATATAATGCTGACAGAAAACAGGAATCATCCAGACCAGGACCAGGAGGACGGCATAGCCGATAAAAGTCCCGTAACCGCCACGGGTCATGCCAAACATGAGCTGGGTCATACTATAAACGATGTGGCCGACGACAGCCGCCGTACAAAGGGCACTGATAAGCCAGCTTAGGACAACGTAGTAAATATAGCGGCGGTATTTACTGATATAATGCCAACGTCTGCGATTCACATAAATAGTAGCGATGATACCCAGAATACAGAGAAGGGCAGCAACAGTCCCACTGAAAATGTCAGCAATCAAAATCAATAAAAGGTCTACGACGAAATACCCCAGGACCATCTTGAGCAGGTAAACTAAAGCTCGCGTCTTATAGAGCAGATAAAGCATGATGACCAAAAGGGCCAGCGAAACCAGCGTATTGAGCCCGCTGAAAAAGGTCAGGACATCCATGGTCCGCCGTATCCCAACAGGACCTCCGAACAAACCGATCATAGCCAGTCCCCGCAGGGCAAATTCAAATAAAATGCCCAGTACCGTCGTCACGACACCAACATACATCATGGCGATGATAGCAGTATACTTCTTATGTTCTGTCGGGAACCACTTGCCAAAATAACCTAAAGAATCCATAGAAACACCTCCATGCCAATAAGGGGAATTATAATTTCATGTTACACCTATTTGGCAAAAAGGAAAAGAGGTTGTCACATGAGACAGCCTCTTTTCTACAAACTATAATTTCCTTGATTTTTCACAGCTTTTTCTTTATATTAAAAGTAACGACTCCATATGCGAGGTGTTTTATGGATAGACAGTAAATGACGCGCCCGGAGTGGATATGGGCACAGCTCACGACTTGGCAGATGATTTACATAATGCTCGCCTTTTCCTTCATCGCCGGTGGGCTCTGTGTCATGTTCCCCTCTTTGGCGCCAGTGGCTTTCATCATCATGATTGTCCTCTTCGTCGCCCTCATCGCCTTCGTCTTCCAGCTCTTATTGTACTGGCTCTATCGGAATGGCTACTCCTCATCAGGCGCTTTGAATATCATGGTCATCATCGCCCTGATCCTGCCCTTTCTGAAAGCAGCTGCAGGTGGCGTCATCGACGGCGGCATGGCCGACGGCTTCGATCACGACTGCGCCTTTGCGCATGACGGCGCAGTCAGCCACGAAGGCTTAGTCAAAGCGCCTTCTGGGTACCATCATGTAAACGGCTATACCCGCATCGCCCCAGACGGCCATACAGAATACGTCCACGACTACATCCGCTCCACTCCGGACGGTATCCTTGAAAACAACTTGTCCTATCACGGGAATCATCCCATCGTCGAAGGCACATACCAGGCGATTCCAGGAGAAGGCGGTCACGTCCCAGCTAATACAGGCCAGCCCCTGTACGTCATGCTGGCCGGCAGCATAAAAAGCGGCATCTATACCATTACCGGCATAAGCCGTCATACCCTGGTCATGCTCTTCCTCATTTATACCGCCGTCTTCCTCGTAACCAGTGTGATCGTTTACATTGTATATCGGTAAAAAACTGGGGCTGTCGCATGAAGCTTTTTGTCATCATGTAAGGCCCTTTTTCTTTAATGTTTGAGGCTTAATGTATGATATTTGAGGCGATTGCTTTAAATTTAAAAGCATCCACTTCAAACTTTCCATTTCAAACTCAAAAAGGGGCTGTCTTCGTGCGACAGCCCCTTTTAGGTGGCTAGTGGATATTTATAAGGGCCGTCCCAAAGGACGGCCCGTCATATCTTGGGATGATTCTCTGGTCAACCAGGTTAAGAAATCACACATATATTGAAGCGGCCTCGCCACGTGCGAACTCCTACGGATTACGAACCACAAATCACTAACAACGAACTACTAAAGACACTAATACCACTCGTTGATCCAGTTCTTTTCGGTCGGGAACAAGTCCTGCAGGGTTTGCAAGGCCTTATCATTTCCCTGGAGTTTTTCATTGAAAACCAGGTCGTTTACATCCATGGCACCGAAGGCTAATAAAGCCAAGGTTCCGATGGGCATAGTGACCCCTGCCTGTTTGCTCGTTTCTCGGGTAACCACGGGTTTACCGTTGTTTACTACCAAGGTAAAGGTCCCGCAGTTCCACTCTGCCAAGGGATCTTCCGTATGGAAGGTAACCGTACCGTCGGTTTGGTAAGGAAGCTGTTCCAAGGCCCCTTTGACATCAACGATGCGGCCTGTCATAAAGGGCATCGTTTCATGGCCCTGTTTTCCATCGGGATAAAAACGATAGGACTGGTCATGGAGGCCTTCATTCCACTGGAATGCATCGCCTTGGGAACGGTGGTTGTACATATAGCCTAAAAGTCCCCGTTTCCCTTTGCGGCAGGTGTAAACGAATTCACCACTGATGATAGTCGGTTCTCCTAGCTGATAGAAGGCATAGCCAATAGGTTCCTCACCATCGAAGCAGACGGCGATATTGCCTTCTGCCAGTTGGGCTTCGATATGGCTCCGCCAGCTCTTTTCATCGCGCAGAGCATAACCGGACAAGTCTTTCGTATAACCTTCATAGACAGCAGCCAAATAGGGCCATTGATCCGGGCTGTTGACAAAGGCATAGCGTACAGTCCGGTCCGTCAGCGGCCGCAGGGCTTCCAGTAGCATCGTTTCCTTCCACTGATGGCAATAGAGTTCGTAACCATAGGGCTGATAGAACCCGGCCTTGCTGGGCATGAGGATGTGAATATAATGACCGCGGCGTTTCATTTCCTCCAAAGCAGCTGTCAACAGTTTTCCGCCTACACCGCTGCGCCGAGCTGCAGGATGCGTTGCCAAGCCGACGATATACGATGTGTCGATGGCTTTGCCACGCAGGCACAACGTATACGGGTTGAGATGGGTCAAGCAGGCCATATCATCGCCTTCAAAGCCCATGAGGACGTTTTCAGGCTGATAAAAATGATTGAAATACCACTGGAAAAATGGATCTTCCCGGTGTTCAAAACAATAGTCCCAAAGGCTTTCGACGAGGCCCCGGTCCAATTCAGTCGCTAAGCGGAAGTGCATACAAAAGCCTCCTTATTTCTGGCGTAGTGTAACATCATATTTTTCGACGAAATGATCCGGGTTATATGATTCCTTTGAGTGGCGCAGGCCGGGAATCCCCATATCTTCTTCACGGTTGATATATGTCGTATGTGGCCAGGCATGGACGACGAATTCATGATTGATGACCTGGTAGAGGCCGCGAATCGTCGGGTCGCTCTTTTCAAAGTGGATGATGGCCGTATCATCGTTGAGCATTTCACCGATAGAGAATGCAACGATTTTATTGTACATGCGGATGGCACCGCCTGTCGGCTGGAGGACTTCCCAATTATCGAAGACCGTTTCAATAGCATGGCGTTCGCCTAAGAGTTCATCATCTTCGTCACCGGCCTCGTGCTGGTCGTACCAGGATTTTTCCGCAGCCAGACATTCATCGAAGATATCTTCCGTAATAGGGACGTATTCCCAGTTGCCGAAATACTGATTACGGAAGTGATTGAGGTTATTCTTCTTCTGTCGATATTTCTTGCCGGACAAGTTGATCAAGCTCTGGGTCAGATAAACGTATTCATAATTGTCCCGGTCCGGCGTGAAGTCATAACAGTCTTCACAGAGGGCCTTGATCCGTTCGACAGCCTCTAGCGTAACCCCTTTCATCAAGAAAGGATAACCATGTTCATCGAACCATTCGTGCATACGCAGGACGCCTTTGACGAAACTGCCATCTTTGCGGGCAAATGGCGGAATCCAGAACTGTTTCTTGCCGCGGCCTGAGCGGATATAGAGGACATTGTCTTCTTCAGCCCATTGGATTTCATACGGTTTCTGCCAGGCAAAGAGCGTCATGAACGTAGCGTCGGCCTGTTCATATCTTTTCTGATGAAAATAGTCATCTATGAGTGGTTTATCTTCTAAGCGAAATTCTCTAAATTCAATAATAGTAATCTCCCCCTAAAATATTCACACCTTGGATACATAAGGATTGTCTTGAATATAAAAACGCCAGGGAAAATATTTCCCATGTACAGCGTAATCGATATGGATACGCGGCGAAACGGCAACAGTAAAAGGGACCTCTTCTTCCGGATGAGCCAGATATAGCCGGGAAGCTGTCAACTCTAAGGCGTTTTCATCCCGCGTAATGGCCATGGCCTGACAGAGCTTGCCCGGTCCATTGGTCAGATTCTTACCAACTTTTTTTAATTTCCGCCGCACTACCATGAGGTCCCTCCCACATACGGGTTCAATGGCCCGTATGAGCACGGCCTGGCCTTCACCTTCTGGACCGGCGACGACATTGAAGCAGCAGTACATGCCATAAATCAAGTAGACATAGCTGATACCACCGGCATGGAACATCGGTGCCGTCCGCTTTGTCAGACCGCGAAAACTATGGGCCCCATCGTCGGGAAAACCGTTGTAACAGCCTCCATAGGCTTCGGTTTCGACAATGCGGCCGCTGCATAATCCCTGTGGCGTTTCATGAATAAGATATTGGCCCAACAGGCGTGGTGCCAGCTGACTGGCATCGATACAAAACTCGTCAGCCGTCCATCTGCGGCAGGTCATTCTTTCTTTCGATAGCCTAAGGAATGGGAAATTTCATAGGCATACTGGCTCATAGTAAACAACATCTTCTGCCGAATGGAATCATAAAAGCGCATAGACGGCCCGGCAATCGTCAAGGAGGCGATGACCTGACCTTCAAAATTAAAAATAGGCACAGACAAGGCGAACAGTCCATGTTCGCTTTCATCCTGAGTAATGGCATAGCCATTATGGCGAATAGTAGCAAATTCCTCTTCGGAAATATTGCCATATTTCTCAATATAGCGCTGGCGTTCATCATCACTCGTCCAGGCTAGCAGGACCCGGCCGGCAGCGCCCTTATAGAGGGGCAGCGACTCGCCGATGGGAATAACCCGACGCAGAGAATGGGTACTTTCGATGTGATCGAGGCAAATACGACAATCCCCTTCGGCGATGTAAATGCTGACCGTTTCATTAAACAACTGCTGTAAACGCCGTAAATATGGTTTGGCCAAGGTGATGACATTCTCCGTCCAATGAGATGAATAGCCCAGTGCCAGGGCCCGCGGCCCCAGGCGGTACTGCTTGGATGTATCATTGCGGGTCAAATACTGGCGCCGTTCCAACGTGTTTACAATGCGGAAAGCCGTCGACGTATTTAAATGGGTATGCTCAGCGATTTCCTTCAAAGTCATGCCCGTGTTACATTCGACGAAGAGGTCGAGGACGTCAAGGCTCTTTTCCAAGGATTTCAATAAACTGCTGTGATGCTCTTCTTTTACCAATGGCTTTCACCCTTCCTTGGAATTACGATTTAACCTTCATGCCGATTTCCAGCGAATCCGGCGGATCAGCGACGACGATATCTCCTTCGTCGAGGCCATCGAGGATGACGACGCGGCCGTCTTCTTCATCGCCAGTCAGGACAGAACGGGCATCAGCGAGGCCGCTGTCATTGACGATGTAAACGAAGTCACCGCTGTCTTTCGTACGGACTGCCGTCTTGGGAACGGTAATCTGTGAGACTTCTTTCGGCGTGGCAATACGGACGTGATAGAATTCACCGGGAACGAAAAGGTTCTTGGCGTTATTGAAAGTGACCTTGGCCATGTAAGAGCCAGTGGACGGATCTTTTTCCGTCGCCAAATAGGTCAGTTCTCCCGTTTCCGTTTCGCCCGAAGCGGCGATGATGGATACTTGCAGGCTGCCGTCTTTTTTTGCATCCTGTAAGGCTTGGATATACATTTCAGGGACAGCAAAGGTAGCGACTAAGGGAGACATTTGCTGAATCGTAGCCAATACATTGCCGGCAACGGCAACGGACGGATTATCGGCGACTGCCGTGACCCTGCCGTCAAGAGGCGAATAAATCGTCGTATTCCCCATCATATCGCGGGCTGCCTGGACAGCCTGCTGCAACTGGGCGATTTTTTCGTGATCTACAGCCGGGGCTTCCTGGACCTGAACGGTCTGTGTCGTTTCTCCCTGCCCCTGTGAAGACGAACCGCCGGAATCGGCCATCATCTGATTATATTCTACTTTCGATAAGGCTCCCATATTATACCAGGCCTTCAATTCGGCACGGTGGCCGCTGTTATCGCCGCCACCACCGCCACCACTGCTGGCAGCCGGTACGGTAACCGTCTTGTACGTCGGCGTCGACGCCGACGAAGCAGCGACCAGTTCAGCTTCAGCCTGATTGACGCTCTGCTGATATGGTGCAGAATCGACTTGGACGACGACTTCACCGGCTTTGACTTCTTGGCCTACGGCCAGCGGTGTCGACACGAGTTTCCCCGATAATTTCGGCACGATATTGGTCATATGTAAAGCCGTAATATTGGCATCCAACGTCAGGGCCACCGGGTGGTCCGACTTGGAAACCGTTTCAGTTTTAGTAGACACGCTGTTGCCGCAGCCCGAAAGGACTGATACAGCAAAGGCAGCCGTACAGGCAAGGACGGCCCATTTCTTTAAATTCACGATATCCCCTCTTCGCGTAGGTTAAAAAAACGTGTAATACAAGGTTACCAGTATGACCCCGGGCAAGCCGAACAGGCCGATGATAAGGCCTGTACCTACCGTAATCGGGACGTGCTGGAACCCAAAAAGATAGCCAAAATGATTGACGCCGTAAAGGACAATGAGTCCGACAACGATGTTGACCACTAAATGGCGCATAGGCGCTAAGAGGAGCTTATGCACTAAAAACAGGACGAAAACGCCTGCGGCTATCCATAGATATTCCATCATACCCTCACATTTCCTGCCGATTGGCAACGGCACCAGCCAAGGTTGCTTCATCAGCATACTCAATATCGCCGCCCATGGGAAGCCCGCGGGCAATACGGGTCACGCGGATGCCAGCCGTCTTGATGAGGCGGGCCAGATATAAAGCAGTAGCTTCGCCTTCTACGTCGGGATCCGTCGCCAAGATGACTTCCTTAACTGTCGTATTCCCCAGACGCTGCAGGAGTTCACGGATGCGCAAGTCTTCGACATTGACCCCATCCAGGGGCGACAAGGCCCCGTGCAGGACATGGTACAGCCCATGATAATCGCCGCTGCGTTCAATAGCCTGGACATCCTGCGGCGTTTCGACGACACAAATGGTCGAGCGGTCGCGGCTGATATCACTGCAAATTGGGCAGGGGTCTTGAGACGATAAGTTGAAGCAGACCGAGCAAAAATGCATGTTTTTTTTCGCATCGCAGATGGCATCAACGAATTCATCGACACGGCTGTTGGGCTGCTGAACAATGTAATAGGCCAGTTTGCGAGCCGTTTTGACGCCAATACCGGGAAGGCGGCGGAACTGCTCAGTCAGCTTATCTAATGGCGTATCCATTAAAACATGCCCGGCAGGTGCATGCCGCCTGTAATTTTGCTCATTTCCTGGGCCATCATGTCGTCGACTTTTTTATTGGCTTCATTGACAGCGGCGACCATGAGGTCTTCCAGCATTTCTGCATCTTCCGGGTCGATGATGCTCGGGTCGATGTGGACGCTTTCGACGTTCTTTTCACCATTCATGACAATAGTCAGGACGCCGCCGCCAACCGTAGCTTCTACAGTGCGCTTCTTCAAATCATCCTGGAGTTTCTTCATTTCTTTCTGCATTTTCTGTACTTTCTTCATCATACCTTGCATATTTCCACCAAACATGTGCGTTCCTCCTAATTTTCGCGTAAACTTATTTTTTATTTTCTATATATATATTACAGTCTCCTACGTTTTTAAGCAATGGTTCCAAGGCGGCTCTTTCCGCTTCATCCATATCGTCTAGCGAAGCTGGCTGCCATGCCGTTTCATCGCCTGGTTCGCCTACTTCCTGAGCTGGCGCAGGGACTGGAATATCTTCTGGTTGTACCGATGCCGGTTCTACGGCCTTTACTGGGGGCAAATCACTCTTTTTTTTTTCGTATTCCGAGAGTTCGGCATCGCCCTCCAAAAAGCCTTGCATATGATACGTACTGCCCAAAATCTGGGATAAAGCGGCATCGGTGAATTTAAAGTAGTCTTCCCGATTGGCCCGTTTCACCATGAAGGCCGTCTTAAAGGCGACGATGACCTGGCCTTCGCCGATGTAAACGACGCGGCCATTGCGAATACAGGACAAGACAGCTTTCTTCTTTTCTTTATCGAGAATAGCGCACATCTTTTTCCAGACGTCCTGATAGGCCGCCGACTCGACAGGCCGTGCTGCAGGAGCCGGTGTGGCCGGCGCCTTATGATGAGCAGGAACGGCAGCCTTTACGACAGGTGCCGCTGGAGCTGGAGCCGCTGGCTTAACCAGAGGTAGCGGCCGTGAGACTGGCGCAGCCGCTTCCTGCGCTGCCGGCTGGACTGCGGCGGCAGGTCCTGAAGAGGAAAACTCATCTTCCGGGAAAGGAACGGCTTCTTCCACGCCATAACCTCCGCTGTAATCGTCTTCTTCTGGAACCGGGACGACTTCCGGCTTTTCTGCTGCAGCGGACTTAACTGCTTTTGCCGGAACCTTAGCCGCAGAAGGCGCTACGACAACAGCTGGCGGCTGATTAAGCTGCCGCGCTGCCATGAGCAGCCCCATTTCAACGGCAATGCGCGGGACCGGTGAGGTCTTGGCCGTCAGCAAGGCCTGCTGTAAAATCGTCAGGACCTGGAAAACCGCTTCTGGCGTCCATTCACCGGCCTGTTTACGAAGTTCGTCCAGACAATCGTCGTAAGCCGAAAGGGTATCGGATGATGACGCAGCCTGACAGAGCATGACCGCCCGTAAATGAACCAGCAATTCCGTCAAGATGACCCGCGGCTCCTTGCCCATGTGGATGACGTCATCGACGGCCTTGATAATGACATCGCCTTTCCCATCGAAAATAGCCTGAGCCAGGGAAAACAGCCAATCTTTGCCGATAAGTCCTAATAAATCGCGGACGATACCTTCGTCGATGGTACCACTCGTGTTGCTGACGCACTGATCGAGCATACTCAAGGCATCGCGCATACCACCGTCGGCCTGGACGGCTAGGATATGGGCAGCGCCTTTGGTCAGATCGATCTGTTCCTGACCTGCGACATAGAGCAAGCGTTTGGCAATATCATCGCTAGTAATGCGCCGGAACTCATAGCGCTGACACCGCGACAAGATAGTCATAGGAATCCGTTCCGGTTCGGTTGTCGCTAAGATAAAGATGACATGAGCCGGCGGTTCTTCTAAAGTCTTCAGCAAGGCATTGAAGGCTTCCGTCGTCAGCATATGCACTTCATCGATGATGTAAATCTTCTTATGGCCTTCAGCTGGCATGAATTTAATCGTTTCCCGCAGCGTTCGGATATCTTCGATGCTGCGGTTGGAAGCGGCGTCGATTTCAACGACATCCAGGGATTCTCCGCTCATGATATGGCGACAAACTTCACATTCGTTACACGGGTGAGACGTCGGCCCGTGGACACAGTTCATGGCCCGGGCAAAAATTTTAGCCGTACTCGTCTTGCCCGTCCCGCGGGGACCGGAAAACAAGTAAGCATGAGCTACTTTGTCCGTATCTATCGCTTTTTGCAAGGTTTCCGTAATATGGGACTGGCCGACGACATCTTCAAAATTCTTAGGC
This sequence comes from Megasphaera elsdenii, assembly GCF_020539865.1. Taxonomy (GTDB): domain Bacteria; phylum Bacillota; class Negativicutes; order Veillonellales; family Megasphaeraceae; genus Megasphaera; species Megasphaera elsdenii_A. The sequence goes on from NZ_JAJBQV010000008.1 coordinate 13,011, forward strand.
CTCCACTTACGGTATAACGCAATATATGCCATGAGTCCTTTTCCTTCCGTATACGAAAAAAAGCAGCTAACCGCTGCTTTTACCAACTGAAAAGTACTCGTGTATGATAACCCGCCAGGTTTCCTCGTGGCACATGGAAATATCTACTTATTGCTGCTTCCTCTCGGACCTGACAAGGTTCATAGGTTCCCATTGCACAAGCCCCGGCGGATTACCACACACCAGTACTTTTATTAAGTTAGCTACATTATTATATCGTGAAACAGCAAGTTTGGCAAGGATAAATTCCCTTTTTGAGGGATTTTCTGGTTTGAAGTTTGATGTATGATGTTTGAAGCGATGGCTTTTAAATTTTGCTCCATCTACATCAAACGTCAAACATCTCACATCAAACAAAAAAACAGGCTATCATAAAGATAGCCTGTTTTTTCTAGCCACGAGCCACTAAACTTAGTGATTCTGCCAGATATCTACGCGGCGGTTGTCAGCGCGGCCCTGATCGGTGTCGTTCGTGCTGACGGGATCCGTCTTGCCTTTGTAGTCGAGCTGCATCTGCGATGCCGGGATACCCTGGCTTTCAGCATAAGCGGCAACGTTACCTACGCGGCGTTTGGAAAGGTCATCGTTATAAGCATCGCTGCCTTTCGCATCGGTGTTGCCGACGAGTTTGAACGTGTCGTTCGGGTTAGCTTTAGCAACCTGGACGAAGTGGTCCATCTTAGCGCGTTCGGAAGCGAGCGGCTGGTCTTCGTCGAAGCCGAAGTGAACGCTTTCAACATAGTAGTCGTTTTTCGGAGCCGGCGTTTCAACAACTGGTGCCGGAGTCGGTTCCGGCGTGTAAACCGGTTCCGGAGCCGGAGCTTCTTTGTGGCCGCCGCCGAAGCGATAGGAGAGGCCAGCAATGAAGCCTTTGTAGGAGATGTTAGCGTCGTCTTTGTTACCAAAGGTGGAATCGCCGCCATCAGCCAACTTGGTGTTCAAGTAACGATAGCCAGCGCTGATGTCGAGGTCCGGCGTGATGCTGTAGCCGAGGCCAGCTTCCCACATAGTCGTCTTCTTGGTACCGACAGCGCCTTTAGCGTAGAAGTCGAGGTTCTTAGCCAGCGGAGCTTTGGCGATCAAGCCGATCTGAGCAACGTTATTCGTGTTGCTCACATTTTCACTTTCATTTTTAATGCGGTTCCAGCCAGCAAAGGCAGCGAAGTTCTTGTTGATGGAGTAAACGAGGTTTACTTCGTGTTCATCGCCATCGGTTTTGTAGTTGTCATGGTCACCATTGTGCTTAGTTTTGAGGCCATAGTAGTTGTACTGTAAGCCCCATTTGTCAGTAAGGCCATAGCTCAAGCCACCCTGGAAGTTCCATTTAGAGTCCGTTTTTTCCTGGAAATCGCTCCCTTTCCAGTTACTGGAGTCAATTTCAGCTTTCGGATTCCAAGCACCTAAATCGAGCTGCCACTGTCCCTGGTTCCACTGTGTCTGCGGCGTAGCGAAAGCAAAGGAAGTAGCGCAGACTGCCATAACTGCAGCCAATACTAAAGATTTCTTTTTCATCATAAATCCCAGCCTCCTATTGATATTTAATAGTGCCACCTATGACATTATTATGTTCTAGTATATCATATCATTGTCACAAATGGGTTACATTATTTCATGCTTTTTAGTAATGCCTTGACCGACCATCATACATTTTATAATTCAGCCTGGCCGACGTAAGAAATGATGGTATCGAGGATATGCGGCAATTTCCGGGTCACGCTGTCGATATGGACGCGTTCCGTCCGTTCATGAAGGTCCTTGCCCCACGGTCCCAAGAGGAGGAAGGGAATCTGCAATTTTTTCAAACTGTCCAAGTCGAAAGGATAGGCCTTGCCCCAGAGGAGCAAGTTCTTTTCGACCAGGCCTTCGTCAAAATCTGGGTCGACACAGCAGTAACTGCAATCGGAAACGCCGTTGAAATAGCGTTCAAAGCGGACATCCATCATCGAGGAAATCTTTTCCAGCAAGCCTGTAAAGGCCGGCGTCGGGAAAGACAGGCTGTCGGCTGCCGGATAGTAAGGCGGCGCAAAAGCAACAATGGCCATAGGAGCTGTCATTCCCGTGAAATCGAGGATCTGCTCCAAGAGATGTATCGTTTCTTCCACATACGTACTCCGCCCGTCTTGCAAGGCGACAAAAGAAGCTTGTTTAGCCGCTTCATAGAAGACATCGAAGCCAGGATAGGACGCAGCTTGTTGCAAGAGCTCATCAGCACTGCAGACGGAAACAGGCAAGTCACTGCCCATGGTCTGCTGTAAATCGTGGACAGCTCGCCGCGTTTCTTCCAACAAGACGTACATGACGTCATCTGGCGTCTTGTCGTAAGTCAGCAGATTCAAAGCCGCTGCCACACGCTGGGGCAAAGTCACGTCGTAGCGTTCCTTGCGGTCCCGCAGATAAACCCAGGCCGGTGGTGGCGTCTGTTCGCCATCACAGCAGTCTGTCAGCTCCTGGCTGCCTTCTGTCGCCGCGATGAGGTGAGCCAGGACGCCGACGGGATTGATGCCTTTATCATAACAGCCGATGTGGACAGGCTTGCCCTGGACCAGGACGACAGGCTGTATCTTTCCGACAGAACCGGTGTAAGCGACGAGTTTTCCCTGTTCCTTATGGTTCGGCTCGCTGTCGATGAGGATATCGTAGGTCAGTCCATAAGAAGACCGCAAGTCATTGAGCAAGGTAATGGCCGTCCGCATGCCAGCTGAATACGTTTCTTCATCAGGCAGGGATAAGTAAAGTAAGCTGGCCTGTGCCGGATGGAACGAATAGTCCTCAAAGACGGCTAGTTGCGCAGCTGCGCCGCCCTTCATGTCACAGGCACCGCGGCCAAAGAGCCATTCACCGCTTTCCCAGTCACGGCGCACTTCGTCACTGAGCGGAGCCCGTTCCAGTGCCTTATAGAGCCCTTGCGGATCAAAGGCCTGATTCCGCAGATAGCCATATGTTTCCACATCGACGACATCATGATGATTCATGAAAATGACGGTATGAGCCGTACTGCCGCGGACGAGGCCATAGACGACAGACCGCTGGCAGGTATCGTCGGGCACATGGATGAGGCCGCTGACGACGCCGTCGAGATGAGAGAGGAAGTGTTGCAGATAGCTTTCCATCTGCCTTTCCTTAGGGGTATTCGTTTCACTGTCAATATGAACCATATCCTGTAAAATTTCCATAATCCGCGCTGCTCGTGCCATAAAGATACCCCCTTAGTTAAAAATCCATTTTTTACGAGATACATAATTCCAAACAGTAACGATAGCACTGGCCATGATTTTTGACGCCATCGGATTCAGACCTAAAATAACAGGTGAGGTAAACAACCACATGAGCAGGAGATTCCAGCCCAGGCCGATGGTACTGACCAGGAAGACCAGGGACACTTCCGTGCCGCGGTGATAACGGCTGCCGCTGTCGAAGACGAAGCGGTTACAAAGTACATAATGATACAGCGTCGACATGGCAAAAGCCAATGTCGTCGCAGCTAAGACGGTCTGCGTCTGCATCGAAAACACAGCGCCCGCTGATAACAGCCGGAAGAAAATATAAAAAAGCGACCATTCCAATAAAGCCGCTGATCCGCCGACAAGGAGATACATGAATATTTTCATGTACTCGTTATGAGTATAATCGAAGCCAAAAATTTGCTTGCGTTTCATAGTATGCCTTCCTTTTTCTGTTTTCCTATCCATTATACGGCACTTGACAGGGAATTACCACATACGGCCTCTTTTTCTTGCATTTCCTAAAAAGGCAATAGATATATATACGAAAATATGATAAAATATATAGTAATTGGTAATACGAAATATTGTCAGAAGGAAGGCAGATATCCTGTGGATTACACGAGATGCATTAATTTTTTGCTAACCATTTCACAACACGAAGTTTTTTTGATTTTCTCTGAGAACTTGTCAGAATTCGGCATCACTCCCGGTCAGTACGGCGTCTTAGCCTGTCTCTGGAAAGATGAAACACTGACGCCAAAGGAAATCGCCAACATCTTGCGCGTCGAAAATTCCACCATTTCCGGCGTCCTCGACCGGATGCAGAAGCGCGGCCTCATCGACCGCATCCTCGACCCCAATAACCGCCGCAGCATCCGCGTCAAACCGACGGCTGCCGGCATGGCCATCAAAGAACCGGTCCAGAAGCGTATCGAAGAACTGAACGACATGGTCTTTAAAGATTTTAAGCCAGAAGAGCGAGAGGAACTACTGAACCTGCTCACACGCATCGGAAAAGTCTGTGCCGATGATTTGAAAGAAGGAAACTAAAAAAGGCGCTGTCCTCGAAGACAGCGCCTTTTTTAGTTTGAAGTTGAAAGGAACCACACATGATGGTAGAAACCTTCGTGCGACAACCTCTTTAAACAATACCAGTGAGCATGTAGAAGAATACGCCGAAGAAGGCAACGACTACTTTCAAGAGAGTAATAGCAAACATATCCTTATAGGCTTCGCGATGAGTCAGGCCGCAAATAGCCAAGGTCGTGATGACAGCGCCGTTATGGGGCAGACTGTCCATACCGCCGGAAGCCATGGCAGCAATACGATGGACGACTTCAGCCGGAATGCCGACGGCAGCTGTTTCAGCCAAGAAGTGCTGACCAAAGATATCAAGGGCGATACTCAAACCACCGGAAGCAGAACCAGTGATACCTGCCAAGATATTGACCATCAAAGCGACGTTGAACAGCGGCATCCCCTGACCGATACCGAGGAGAGCATCAGCTACTTCCAGGAAGCCCGGCAAGGACGAAATGACGTTGCCGTAACCGACTTCTGATGCCGTATTCATGATAGCCAACAGGGATCCTAAAGCGCCGGCATTGAGAGCAGCTTTGACACTGGTGTTCTTGGACATGAACTTGCGGCCCGTTGCAGCGGCGATGATGATAGCAGCCAAGAGGCCGAGGACTAAGGCCCAAATAGCGACGACGTTGTGGACGCCTTTGGCCAACAGAGGCACGTTCATAGCGCGGAACGGTTCCAACAAAGCATCATCCCACTGGAAAATCATGGAGAAGTAGAAGTTCAAAACCAAGACGACGATGAGCGGGATGATAGACAACTGCCAGGGCGGAAGGGAAGCTTCCGGATCGATGACCGTTTCATTGAGGGTATGGTTGCCATAACCTTCGCCGGAACGAGCCATCTGTTTGCGGCGGAATTCAAGGTAAATAAAGCAGAGGACGATTAACAACGTACCACAAATCAAGCCCAAGACAGGAGCGGCAAAGGTCGTCGTTCCCAAATAAATCGTCGGGATGATGTTCTGGATCTGCGGCGAACCAGGATAGCAGTCCATGGTAGCCGTGAAGACGCCAGCGACAAAACAAGCCGGAATCAAGCGTTTGGGAATATCAGCTTCGCGGAACAGCGCAGCAGCGAAAGGATAGACAGCGAAAGCACAGACGAACATGGAAATACCGCCGTAGCAGAGAATCATGCAGGCAAAGACGACGGCGAAGACAGCCTTGTCTTTCCCGATGAGCTTGATTGTTTCCATAGCGATACTGCGGGCCATGCCCGTTTCTTCCATGACCTTGCCGAAGACGGCACCGAGGAGGAAGACCGGGAAGAAGGACTTGATATAAGTAACGGCCTTAGCCATGAACAATTCCGTATACCCCGGTAAAATCGGCAGCCCCGAAAAGCTGGCAGCAAAGAGGGCGAAAATCGGCGCGAATAAAATGACCGAAAAGCCACGATAAGCAAAAGTAACTAATAAAAATAAACTTAGGACGATAGCAACAATATCCATTATACTTAGTTCTCCTTTTCTTTTGATTTCCGAATGACTCATTTCGTACCCTTATCATACGTGAGAGCCAATGAGAATAAAAGATAACGCCCTAAGACAACCTTTGCGCTTTTTGCCCACTTTGGAAATTCCATGAATGCAAAAACGGAGCTGTCCCAAAAGACAACTCCGTTTTATACCGCAGGGGTCGCCACGTACAAGCCCCTACAGACACCAATCTCGAAGATTATTTCAATTTAGCAGCGACGTCTTTAGTGATATCCTGAGCCTGGCCGATGACAACGGAGCCCGTGAGGACGACGTAGTCCAAGCCTTTTTCTTTCTGGACAGCCTGGGTCTTAGCGAGGATATCTTTTTCCAGCGGCGAGAACAGCGCAATACGCTGCTGGTTCAGTTTGTTGTTGTATTTCTGTACCAGTGCTTGCTGAGCGGCTTTGTCGCTGGTCTTTTTCAATTCTTTCTGGAAATCCTGCTGAGCCGATTTGACATCGGACTGCCAGGAAGCCATGGTCTTGGCGTACTGCGGATGCTGCTGCAAGAGGGCGGCGGCATTGATTGTGCCCAAGCCCGATGCGAAGGATGCGCCAGCAGCGCTGAGGGTCAGTATGGCTGCGGCTACGGTGGTCATCATCATTTTACGTAATTTCATAGTAGTTTCCTCCTAATTATTCTTCTACGCCTGTCAGTTCCAGACATTCCTTACGGACGCCGTCTTCACAGGAGCGCATAGCTAAAATCGTCTTTTCAAAGAGGTCGTTCAGGTCCCATCCGAGGTTTTCTGCCCCTTTATTGATGACATCACGGGAACAGCCAGCGGCGAAGCGCTTGTCTTTGAACTTCTTCTTCAGGCTCTTGACTTCCATGTCCTTTGTACTCTTAGACGGACGCATTTTAGCAGCCGCCCAGATGAGGCCCGTCAATTCGTCGGCTGCATAGAGGACTTTTTCCATCAAGTGTTCCGGTGCGACATCGACACAGATGCCATAGCCATGACAGACGACGGCGTGGATAAAAGCGTCGTCAGCATCGATTTCTTTCAATAATTCCGGTGCTTTTTTGCAGTGCTGATCCGGATATTTTTCAAAGTCCACATCGTGGAGCAGGCCGACGAGTCCCCAAAAATCAACAGCGTCACCGTAGCCCAGTTTCTGGGCATACCAGCGCATGACGCCTTCGACGGTCAAGGCATGCATGATGTGAAATGGTTCCTGATTATATTTTTGCAATAAAGCCAGTGCTCGTGAGCGTTCCATGTCTTTATCTCCCCCTAGCAAATTTCGATTTACCCCATTATAGCATAAAAAACGAGCCTGACTAATCTTTTTTCACCAAAGTGCATTATCTGTCATCAACGAAGCCAGGCGGTTCATGCGGAAGTCTTCGACGACCTTGATGAAGGGCCGGTAATGGATGGGGTTTTCTGTAAAACCAAAGAGATGGGACGAGCACATGCAGTCCGTGCAGCCAAAGCCTTTTATAGACCAGTCAGAAACGCTGCCGACAGCCTGGGCCAACTCGTGTTCCAAATCATCGGCAGTCCGGATAGGCAAGGCGGCGATGACGTCTGCTTCCTGCCGCAGGTAATCAATATGCCAGTGCATCTTTTTGCGCTTACGGCTGTGCCGGGCCAGGCGGGATGCCAAGTTCTTCCGGGCCGACCCGGTATAGACATAGTATCCGGCTGGGAAAGGCAAGCTCCCTTGGGAGCCGATGACGATATCCTTCGTGTCGGCCAGATACAGGATGAATAAATAATCACCGCCGTCGTGATTCTCCCGTTCTAGGACGCCCTGCGGATATGCTAATACACCGGCTACGCCGGGACGGGAAAAAGAGCCATCCCAGTGCAGGGCCAAGGCTTTCCAATCCAAGTGCGGTGCCGCTTCATAAAAGGCCTGGGCAAAAGCCGGATCCGTATGGTAATCAGGCAAGAACCAGCGGGCCCGGTCCCAATGGACTAGGAACAAGACGCCCGTATGGATGCCCTGACAACTCATGGCTGCTAATTCCAGGATATGCTTGCGCCCTCGCTCGGTGACGGCATCAGGGAACATAGCGCCATTGCGGCTGAAGAGCGTGCACGATTTCACTTCGACAAAAAAACGCTCTTCTCCCCGGCCTAGGAGCAGATCGAAACGACTGTCGCCGACGGTGACTTCTCGGCGGACAAGGTCCCAATCTTCCCAGCCGGGAATGAGGTGTTCCTGGACCAGCCAGGCCGCCGTATCATTGTTGTACTGCGTGTCGAGCAGAATAGGGACGCCGTCGCGCTCGATGCCGACGACGTCGTAAGCCGTCCGCCGCTTGGGATTAGTCGCCGGCCGGACATAGACCGTGACGCCGGGAAAGAGCAATTCCCACATTCGCCCTGGATTGGGCATATGACAAGTTGCGATGTCGCCATCGAGAGAAACATGGGCGATAAAACGATTCGGCCTGTCGACAAAAGCTCCCTTGCGAATAGAAAACATGTTCATTTTTTCTCCTGTCTGTGAAAAAGAGGCTGTCGCATATGAGACAGCCCCTTTGGGAGTTTGAAGTTGAACGTTCGATGTTTGATGTGGATGTTTTTAAATTTAAAGCAATCGCCTCAAACATTAAAGAGAAAGGGCCTTGCATGACGGCAAAAAGCTTCATGCGACAGCCTCTTTTAAGTGGTTAGCAACAAGTAGGGAAATCACACATATCCTGAAGTGGGCTCGCCACGTGCGAGCCCCTACAGATTTGAACCACGAGCCCCTGTTAACGGCTAACGTCAGGATGCCCGCTGTCTCTACGAACGGCTAACTGCTGACGGCTAGCTGCTAACAGCGGGCCGCCCCGCGGCCCTAATCCCCCAGCCAATCGCCAGTGAAGGTGACAGCAGCCGGGCCAGTCATATAGACGTTACCGTCTTTTTCATTGTATTCGATGTGCAGCGTGCCTAAGTAGAGCTGAACGTCGACACTGCGGCCAGTGAAGCCATTTAAGAAGGAGCCGACGGCGCAGGCGCAGGAACCGGTACCGCAGGCCAGGGTAGCACCGGCACCGCGTTCCCACGTATGGACTTTGATAGTGTGGTCGTCGATGACCTGGACAAAGTTCATATTCGTCTTGCGCGGGAAGGCTTTATACGTTTCAAATTTCGGTCCCAATTCATGGAGATTGACGGCGTCGACGTCTTTAACGTACGTCATGGTATGAGGGACCCCCATGAGCAGGCTGGTAATGTTATAGGTCTTGCCGTCGATTTCGATGGGTTCATCAATGACCGGACCTGACGGCCCTTCCATAGGGATCTGGGCGCGATCCGTAAAGGGCTTGCCCATGTTGATGGTAACCAAGCTGACTTTTCCGTCGTCGCCGACAGTGACTTTCGGCTTCATGATACCCGCCAAGGTTTCAACAGCAAATTCTTTCTTGTCGATGATGCCGTTGTCGTAGACGTATTTGGCAAAGCAGCGGATGCCGTTGCCGCACATTTCCGCTTCACTGCCATCGGCATTGATGATGCGCATGCGGACGTCAGCTTTATCGCTCGGCACAATGACGATAATGCCGTCGGCACCGATACCCGTATGAGGGGCGCACATCTTAACGGCCAGCTGGGAAAAATCCTTGTCCGCACCGTTCTTATCTTCTAAAAAGACAAAGTCATTGCCTAAGCCGTGCATTTTTACGAATTTCATAGTTGAGTCCTCCATAAAAAAATATCTATTTTTAATTTCATTGCTTACTTGAATCCTTACAGTTGTTATTATACAATAGCTGAAAGTGGCAAATATATGAAAATAATGCTATTTATATTGCAAATCCTGTTACAAGCATATCCAGTGAGGTGAAGCAATCATGGCTCAAAAGACAGGCTATTTAGCAGAAAAACTGAAACTCTTCCATCTCTCGGATAAGCGGCAGTGGACCTGCCCTTATCACTACCACGATTTCGACAAAATCACCCTTTTTTTCCGAGGCCATGTAGCGTATGACGTGGAAGGGGCGGCTTACGACCTGAAGCCCTTCGATATCGTCGTCATCCCGGCCGGCAGGATCCACCGCCCCATCATTTATGATGACGCCGTCTACGAACGCATCATTGCCTATATTTCCCCGTCTTATTTACAGGAATACGAACGCCGCGGCTGTCCGGCCAGGCAGATATTCACACGGGAAAACGCACCGATTCTGCGCCAGCCCCAGGAAGTGGACAATTTATACAATGTATCATGCCGCCTGCGTCGAGCTTGGGCCGACATAGGGCCAGAAAGCTCGCTCTTGCAGGAAACGCTGTTTACAGAGTTCATGATTCATTTGACGCGAGCCTTGCAGAAAGACAAGCTCCGCGTCGTCCAAAAAGGCCATCAGAATGAGAAGATACGACGCATCCTGGCCTATATCGAAGCCAACCTGAGTGGTGACTTGTTCATTTCCAGCCTGGCTGCTGCCTTTTTTATGAGCCCTGATTACCTCATGCATCTCTTCAAGGCCGAAACAGGCATGACTGCTGCCAGCTACATCACGACGAAACGGCTGCAAAAAGCCCGCCACCTCATGCAGGAGGGACGGGCTTTAACAGAAATCTGCTATGACTGCGGATTCACGAATTATTCGACGTTCTACCGGGCCTGGAAAAATCATTACCACACGTCACCCAAAGAAGGAATCCGTGCTTTTCCCGACAGTTTCGATGAATGAATCAGCGGTTTTTATTATAATTGATGAGGCAGCCGGCTTTGACAATCTTCTTTTCATCGTCCGTCATGGGAGCGATGTACAGCGATAATTCGCGCAAGTCCTTGCCGACAACATAAGCCTTGATGGCTTTCATGTCACCGTCAAGGGCTTTTTTGACATTCGGTACGTAGATGTAATCGCCGATTTCAAAGTCCGGTTCGCCTTCCATCTGGAAGGGCAGCATGCCCCAGTTGATGACGTTGGAACGATAGCGCTTAGTCGCGTATTCCTGACAGATGTTGGCCAAGCCGCCGAGGACACGCTGGCAGCTGGCAGCCTGTTCACGGGCTGAACCATCGCCAGGTTTGATGCAATAAATCATGCTACCAATTTCTACGTCCTTCATAAAAACGTCGCCGAAATGAGCGCGCAAGACGGCAAAGACATCTTTCAAGGCTGGATCAACACCGGCCGGGCATTCACCGGCCAGGCGGGCCCGTTCTACTTTGTCGACGGCTTTGGCCCGGCCGACGTATTCCGGATCGCGGCGGGACAAGGTGAATTCAGCCAGGCCCAAGGGATTGGATCGATACGACGACGTTTCGCCTGACGGAATGAGTTCGTCTGTCGTCGTGACTGGATCGAGGATTTTCGAGCAGACCTTAAGCAAGACCGAATCAGCCAAAGGTTCCATGCCCGGCCAATCTTTGATGTTCGGGCCATAGACCAAGGATGCGCCTTCATCGGCCTGACCGAAGCCCTGGTAGACGCGGGTAGCATAAGGCTGGTCATCGTAATCGTAAGGCTTTTCGACGTAGTCGTCCATATAGCCTTCGGCCGAAGTCAAGACGCCGCCGTTGGCTGCTGTCGCGGCGATGGAACGGGCATCCATGAGAGCGACAGAAGCAAATTGGCCGTTACCCGGCTTGGAACCTTCGCGATTCGGGAAGTTACGCGTCGTATGGCGGATACTGAAAGCGTTGTTGGCCGGCGTATCACCTGCGCCGAAGCAGGGGCCGCAGAACGCCGTCTTGAAGATGGCACCGGCTTCCAAGAGGGAAGCGACAGCGCCTTTGCGGACCAGGTCGAGGTAGACCGGCTGCGACGACGGATAGACATCAAGGGTAAAGTTGCCATTGCCGCAGGAAGCCTGTTTCAGGATGTGCGCAGCAGCCATGACATTGCTGTAGTTGCCGCCAGCACAGCCGGCGATGACACCTTGCTGGACCTGGAGTTTACCGTTCTTGATTTTATCAGTCAAGCTGTATTTCAAATCCTTGTTGCTCATGCGGCCGTTGATGGCCTCTTCTGTTTCATGGAGGATATCTTCCAGGTTGTCATTGAGTTCATCAATAGTAAAGGCATTGCTGGGATGCATGGGCATGGCAATCATCGGCTTAATCGTACTCAAGTCGATGTAAATCATACCGTCGTAATAGGCTACATCGGCCGGATTCAATTCTTTATAAGCATCGCCGCGGCCGTGCTGAGTCAGATAGGCCTTCGTGTCGTCATCGGTACGCCATACGGACGACAAGCACGTCGTTTCCGTCGTCATGACATCGACGCTGTTGCGGTAATCCGTCGTCATCGAGGCGACACCGGGACCGACGAATTCCATGACCTTGTTCTTGACATAGCCGTTCTTGAAGACGGCTCCGACGATAGCGATGGCAATGTCATGAGGGCCCACAGCCGGGCTCGGTTTACCCGTCAGGTAGACGCCGACGACGCCAGGGTAGGCGATATCATAGGTATCGCACAAAAGCTGCTTGACCAGTTCACCGCCGCCTTCGCCGACAGCCATGGTCCCTAAGGCGCCATACCGGGTATGACTGTCGGAACCAATGATCATGCGGCCACAGCCGGCCATCTTTTCACGCATGTACTGATGAATGACGGCGACATGGGGCGGTACGAAGATGCCACCGTATTTCTTAGCTGCTGACAAACCGAAGACGTGGTCATCTTCATTGATGGTACCGCCGACGGCACAAAGTGAATTATGACAATTCGTCAACACGTAGGGCAGAGGAAATTTTTCCATTCCCGATGCCTTAGCCGTCTGAATGATGCCGACAAAGGTAATGTCATGAGAAGCCATGGCATCGAACTTGATTTTCAAGTGTTCCATGGACTCTGATGTATTGTGATTTTTCAAGATAGAATAGGCGATAGTCCCTTTCCGCCCTTCTGCTTTCGAAATAGTCTTGCCTGTGAGCTGTCTGAGTTTGGCTGTATCCTGTTCCGGCACGATGTCCGTCCCGTTGACAAGATATGCACCTCCATCATATAACTGAATCATTCCAAGCCCTCCTTTGTCATCGCCAGCCTGGGCGATGGCTTTTCTCATTGTGAAAATATAGTAATTCGTTTTCACAATATAAAATTTTAAGCGTTTCAATAAATATTATATCATAATTAAAACGCCTATGGCTACCCTTAAAACGTTTTACAATTTACGCGATTTTTATTTTACTTTCTCCATAATTATGCTATAATAATTTATACTTTGCAGGAATACACTAAAAATTATTCTCAAAATAAAATTTATGAATATTCATGGATAACCGATATTTTATAAGTTATTCTTCCATATTCATACTTGCAGGAAAGAGAGGGATCACATTGGACAAAAATATTTACTTAGCCCAGTTTTACGGCAAGTCACAAAACTACACACAGATTCCCCGCGAATGGTTCTCCAAGTACGGCGTAAAGCGCGGCCTGCGCAATGAAGACCACACCGGCGTCCTCGTCGGCCTGACCCGCATTGCCGATGTCGTCGGTTACCAGCGTGACGAAAAAGGCCAAAAAGTCGATTGCGACGGCGTCTTGTACTATCGCGGCATCGACATTCGTGAGCTGGCCAAAGTCGAAAACTATCAAGGTTACTTATACGAAGAAGCCAGCTTTCTCCTCCTCTTCGGCTACTTGCCGACAGAAGATGAATTGAATGCCTTCTGCAAGGTCTTACAAAACGGCTATGATCTGCCCGATGATTTTTTGGAAATGAACCTCCTGCGTCTGCCTGGCAAGAACTTGATGAATAAATTGCAGCACGCCTTGCTGACGCTCTATAATTACGACCCTGACCCGGACAATACCGATGTCTATCAGACCCTGCGCAAGGGCCTGAATATCATGAGCAAGCTGCCGTCCATCGCCGTCTATGCCTATATGTCCAAGGTCCATTATTACAATCGCAAGAGCCTGGTCATCCACTATCCCCGCAAGGATTATTCGACGGCAGAGAATATCCTTTCCATGCTGCGGCCGGATAGTAAATTCACGCCGCAAGAAGCACAACTACTAGACCTTCTCTTGTTCCTCCATGCCGACCACGGCGGCGGCACGAACTCGACGTTCACCAATATTGTCGTCTCGTCTACGGATACGGACCTCTATTCCAGCATGGCCAGCTCTGTCGGCGCCCTCAAGGGGCCGCGCCACGGCGGCGCCAATATCCGCGTCTCCTTGATGATGGAACAAATCATCGACGCCATCGGCATCAAGGCTACGGATGAACAAATCGTCGACGTCATCCACCAGATACTCAATAAGAAATTTAAAGGCTGTCACGATGGCCTGGTCTACGGCTTCGGCCACGCCGTCTACACCTTGTCGGACCCGCGCGCTGAAATCATGCGCCATTACTGCGGCATCCTGGCTAGGGAAAAAGGCATGACCGACGTCTTCCGCTTCTACAACCGCTTTGAAAAGCTGGCCATGAAGACCTTGAAAGAAGAAAAGGGCGTCAATATGTGCAGCAACGTCGATTATTACAGCGGCTTCGCCTATAACATGCTGGGTATTCCGCGCGACCTCTACACGCCGCTCTTCGTCATCAGCCGTATGATCGGCTGGCTGGCCCATAACATTGAACACAAACTGTACGACAACCGCATCGTCCGTCCGGCAGCAAAATACGTCGGCGACCTGATGGATTATATTCCCAGAAAGGACAGATAAATCATGAAGACAATTACTGTATTCAAAGGCGATGGCATCGGCCCGGAAATCACCGACGCTGTCCTGCAAATCCTCGACGCTGCCAAAGCGCCCCTTTCCTATGAATGTTTCAACGTCGGCGCTGCTGAATATGAACGTCACGGCGCCCTTATCCCGGATGACGCCTTTGCTTCTTTTGAAAAGACCCATCTCCTGCTGAAATCGCCAATCACCACGCCTATCGGCAAGGGGTTCCGTTCGCTCAACGTCACGCTGCGCAAAAAATACGACCTCTATGCCAATATCCGTCCGGCCAAATCGAATACAGCTGTCAAGACGCCTTTCCCGAACGTCGATATCGTCACCTTCCGGGAAAACACAGAAGACCTGTACATCGGCGTCGAATACAAGATGAATGAAGATACGGTACACGCCATCAAACTCATTACCCGGAAAGCCAGTGAACGCATTATCCGTGCTGCTTTCGACTATGCCATAGCCCATGGCCGCAAAAAAGTCACTTGTGTCCACAAGGCCAACATCCTCAAGATGAGCGACGGCTTGTTCCTCGACATCTTCCACACTATCGCCAAGGACTATCCGCAAATCGAAAGTGATGACAAAATCGTCGACAACACATGCATGCAAATGGTCATGCGGCCTGAACAGTTCGATATCATCGTCACGCCCAACCTCTACGGCGATATCTTATCCGACTTGACCAGCGGCCTCATTGGCGGCCTGGGCCTGCTTCCATCCATGAACGTCGGCGACGACTATGCCATGTTTGAAGCTGTCCACGGCAGTGCTCCGGATATTGCCGGCAAACACATCGCCAATCCGACGGCCCTTTTGTGGTCGGCTTGCATGCTCCTAGAGTACATCGGCGAAACGGCTATTGCCGCCAAAATCCACAAAGCCGTCGACGAAGTCTTAGCAGAAAAACAGCACTTGACACCTGACCTTGGCGGCAGTGCTACGACGGAAGAATATCGCGACGCCGTCATTGCCAAACTGTAAGCTCAAGGGAGATATTCTATGAAGATTACCGTCTTAGGTTGCGGACGCTGGGGCAGTTTCCACGCCTGGTACGCCGACCACATCGGCCATGACGTTACCTTGTGGGGCCGTCCCGATTCACAGCACTTGCAGGAACTTTTAGAGACCCGGAAGAACGAATACCTGAGCCTGCCCGCTTCGGTGACCTTGACTTCGGACCTGAAGGCCGCCCTAGCCGCTGCCGATATCTGCATCATCTCCATCAGCGCCCAGCAGTTGCGCTCCTTTGCCCGTCAACTGAAAGCCGCCTTTGATACGTCGCTGCCTTTTGTCCTGGCCATGAAAGGCCTGGAAGAAGGGAGCGGCAAACGCTTGACAACGGTCATGGCCGAAGAACTCGGACCGGCTGTACGCACAGCCGTCTGGGTCGGTCCGGGCCACGTCCAAGATTTCATCAGTGGCATGCCTAACTGCATGGTCATCGCTTCGGCCGATGAAGGACTGACCCATTTCTTAGTCGACACCTTCACGAGTCCCCTTATCCGCTTCTACTATGGCCAGGACCTGTTAGGCATCGAAATCGGCGCTGCCGCCAAAAACGTCATGGGCATTGCCGCCGGTATGCTCGACGGCGCCCATCTGACCAGCTTGAAAGGGGCTCTCATGGCCCGCGGCGCCCACGAACTATCGGTCTTAGTTTCCGCCATGGGCGGACAGGCCATGACTGTCTACGGCCTGAGTCACCTCGGCGACTATGAAGCGACCCTCTTTTCCCTGCACAGCAATAATCGCCGTTTTGGCCAGGACTTCATCGAAGGCAGGCCTTTCAAAAAACTGGCCGAAGGCGTCAGTACGACAGAGGCTCTCCTCGACTTATCGCGAAAATACGGCGTAGAACTGCCTATTACCTCAGCCGTCCATGCCATCATCAAAGAAAAAAAGGACCCTCATGAGGTCCTGAAAAATCTCTTTCTCCGCTCCACGAAGAGCGAGTAAAAAGAGGCTGTCTAATGCGGCAGCCTCTTTTTTACGCTGTAGGGGCTGCCACATGGACACCCCGTTGGAAATCACACATATTCCGAAGCGGGCGCCCCACGTGGTCGCCCTACAGGTACCAATTATTTTCCCTGTTCGATCTGTTTGATTTCTTCCTGCGAAGCAGCCGTCAAATCTCCCCGTTCAAACTGCTCGTTATGAGGCATGTCGAGGATAAAACGGTCTGCCTTGTTGAAGATGACCTTACCCGTTTCCAATTCCAGGTCAAAGACGTGACCGCCTTTTTTCCGGTCCGCTGAAATAAAGTGAGAATGCCAGCCCGACGTATTGACGCCGCTCAAATAGTCGGGAATGTAAATTCCGATGAGGCTGCCGTCAATATTTTCAAAGGTAAACCGGCGTTCATCCGTTTCCAGGACTTTGGCAAAAGGCTTATAAGGCTCTTGCTGCTCTAGTTCGGTCCGGGCCGACACGCGGCAGAAATGACCGTCGATGCGGACGATATAGACGTCGTTAATGCCTAGTCGGTGGACATGTTCCGTCATGATTTCTTTCAAAGCTTCAATCGAAGGCTGGCGTTTTAGCAAGACCGGTTTCTGTCCCCGCAGCCACGTCACCGTCGCAAAAGGCGTCGTATCCGTCATGGCCGCTTCCATTGCCGAACCATCGCCTAAGACGCGGTAAGCGTGGCCGTCGATGACGATGAGTTCACCCCCTACAGCATGAAAGGTCCCCAGCCCTGTATCGCCATGAGTCAACAGGGTTTCCATATCTGTACTGCCGTAATAGTTGCCACGGGCCAAGGCCGGCAGCGTAGATACCTGGTAAATTGCCTGGCGTTCTCCCAATTCCATTCACTCTTCCTTTCTCAAAGACCTAATTATCTATCGGCACCTTTATCCGCATTTTCTTCGGTATCCGGTGTTTCTTTGCGAGTCACGAGTATCTTATCGACCCGCAGGTTATCCATATCCATGACTTCAAATGTGAAATTTTCCCACTCGTACGTATCGGTTTCCCGCGGGATACGGCCGACACCATAGGTAATGAGGCCACCCAGGGTTTTATACAGATCTTCGTCTTCTTCTGGCAAATCATCTTCGATATTGAAGAAATCTTTGAACTCTTCGATCGTCAGCAGGCCTTCCATGAGCCATTCGTTAGGGCCGCGCTGAATGATGCGGTTTGCTTCTTCTTTCTTTTCTTCTTCGCCAGCCGGCATGATACCGACCAGTTCTTCCAGGATATCGTGCAAGGTCAGGATACCACTGAAATTACCATATTCATCGAGGACAGCGACTTCGTGGACGCTGTGTTCACGGAAAACGTGAACGACTTTCATGATGTCCATCGATTCGGGAATATAAATCGGTTTGTGGACGCTCTCTTCGACGATAGACGTTAAGGAAACGGCCTTGTCTTTCCGGACAGCCGCATAGTATTTCTGGAATATTTCGCTGACAGAAATCATGCCGATGAAATCGTCCAGCGATCCCCGACCGACAGGCAGGGTATTATGGTTAAAAGCTACCAGTTCCTTCATCATCGTTTCTTCCGGATCTTCGACATCGATCCAATCGACCTGGGTCCGATTGGTCATGATATCGCCGACATCCATGTCAGCCAGGCGGAAGACGCGGTCTACCAGTTCCGGTTCCTCTTTTTCAAAGGCACCCAGTTCGACACCCTGTTCCAGGAGCAGCTTGATTTCATCTTCCGTAACAGGCAGGACTTCCGGTTTATTAACACCCATGATTTTCGTGACGGCTGCCGTCGACCAAGACAAAATCCATACGACAGGCGTACAGAGGATAGAAAAGTAGAGCATTGGCCGAGCCAGGAGGCAAGAGATTTTTTCCGGTTTATCGATGGCAATGCGCTTAGGCACAATTTCACCGAGGATAATCGTCAAATAAGTAATGAAGGCGACGATTCCTGTCAGGCTGATCGTATAGGCATAGTTTTCCAATCCCGGAATCTTGGCGACGTATTTCGACAAGGGACCTGCCATTTCCGTGCCCCCGTAGACACCAGTGAGCAGACTGACCAAGGTAATGCCGAACTGGACCATGGAAAACATCTTATTCGGATTTTCACGAAGTTTCAGGACAATCGCCGCTGACTTGCTGCCTTCATCGGCCAAAGCTTCCAGCCGTGATTGATGACAGCTGACGATGGCCATTTCCAAAAGGGAAAAAACACCGTTACCAAAAATCAACAAAATAATGACGAGAAATTGTTTTCCTAAGGAAAACTCCACAATAAATACACTCTCCTTTTAAGGGTTACCACCAAGGGCCGACGCCAATACCGATACCACCGCCGTGATGGTGCCAGCTGCCGCCCCAGCCAATGCCGATACCTACGCCGACATTGGGACCGCTATGGGACGGTTCACTCTTATGAGAATCGGCTTCATCGACAATCGTAATCGACTTGGTTACAGTTCGCACAGTATCACCGATTTTTATGTCGATGACTAAGTCCGTTTTGCCAGCTTGCATAGGATGAATATTCATTTTTTCCGTAATATCCGCGACTTTGGTATTCAAACTCGTCGCTTTGACATCATAAGGAATCATGCCCGGTACATGGACGCGGATGATGCCGTAACTGCCCAGGGGAATCTTCTTAGGATAGACGACGACTTCGACCTTATCCATGAGCTTTTCCGTATTGCCATAAATCAAGGACGCATCGTCACCGGCCTGCAGTTTCCAAGCACAGCTTTCATCTTTGGCGACGAAATAATTGCCTATAAGGACGTGGGATACCGTATCATAGGCCTTGACATGATAAAAGTAATCGCCGACGAGGTTCTTGTCGACGCGGAAATAGTAGCTGCCAACGAGGCCTGTCGTCTGGGACGGCAGATTTTGCAAAAGTCCCGTCACTTTATCATAAGTACTCCCTTTCAGGATATAAAAATCGTCTAAGTTCTTGACGTTGACTGTCGGGTCCGTCAGGACGATAGCCGCTGCCGGCTCTGCATGGGCTGGCCCCTCAGCAGCTAATGCTGTCAGACTCGATACACTGATACAAAGTACGCCTAAGAGAATCTGCCACTTTTTCATCGAAATCCCTCCCCCTGGTTGCCATAGGCAACTTACTTTTTCAATATAGAAATACGTTCCAATCGTTCCATCGCCGTTTTCAACGTGTCATCGCGGACGGCAAATTGCAGCCGCGCCAGGTGATGGACCGGTTCGATGAAGAACGTCGAAGCCGGCACCAAGGCGACGCCGACTTTTTCCGCCAAATCCCGGCAGAAGGCCTCATCGTCGTCATAGCCATAGCCGCCAATATCGACGAGCATATAGAAAGCCCCTTGCGGCACATTATGGCCGATTCCGATTTCATCGAGACGCTTCATGACGAAATCCCGCTTGCGCGTATATATAGCCCGCAGGCCGTCATAATAGTCACGGCCGAAGCGCAGCCCCGTCACGGCCGCTTCCTGCAGCGGGCTTGGTGCGCTGATAGTCAGGTAGACGTGGAGCTTCTTGACGGCATCAATCAGAGCTGGTGATGCGAGAATATACCCCAAGCGCCAGCCCGTGATGGAATAGGTCTTGGACAGAGAGCCACAGCAGAGCGTCCGCTCATACATACCGGGCAGCGTAGAAAAATACGTGTACTGTGTCGGTTCATAAATGATGTGTTCATAAACTTCATCGACGACGACGAAGGTATCGTACTTTTCAACGAGTCCCGCAATGGTCATCAGCTCTTCCCGAGAGAAAACCTTGCCGCACGGATTAGACGGATTGCAGAGGAAAATCGCTTTCGGATGCTGCTGAAAAGCCGCTTCTAGTTCATCGGCATCAAAGGTATAATCCGGTTCTCTGAGCGATACATAGATAGGTTCCGCCCCACAAAGCAAGGCGTCCGTACTGTAGGCTTCATAAAAAGGCGAAAAGAGAATGATTTTATCACCCGGGTCGACAATGGTCATCATGGCCGCCATGAGGGCCTCCGTCCCGCCACAGGTAACGACAACTTCCCGTTCGGGATCGATGGTCTGGCCCGTGAACATCTGGCGGCAGTCGGCCATGGCCTGGCGCAGATTAGCTGCGCCATTATCCATGCTGTATTGATGCGGTCCGGCCTGAGCCACTTCGCTGAGACGATCCCGCATAGCCTGGGGCGGTGGAAAGTCGGGAAAGCCTTCGGCCAAATTGATGGCGCCACAGGCTTCTGCCACTTTCGACATGCGGGCGATGACAGAATCAGTGAATAAATCTATCTTTCGGGAAATATCCGGCATAGGCCCTCCTATTACAAGTCCAGATTGCGGACTTTCTTAGCGTTTTCTTCAATGAACTTGCGCCGCGGTTCGACTTTATCGCCCATGAGGACAGAGAAAATGCGATCTGCTTCGGCAGCGTCTTCCAATTCAACTTTGAGCATAGTCCGGTTTTCCGGGTCCATCGTCGTTTCCCAGAGCTGTTCCGGATTCATTTCACCCAGGCCTTTATAACGCTGGACGACGACGTTGTTATTATCGCGCCCCAATTCATCCAGCTTGGCCTGCATCGATTCATCCGTATAGAAATACCAAACCTGTTTACCCTTACGTACCTGATAGAGCGGCGGCTGGGCGATATAGACGTGGCCGTCTGTGATGAGGGGCTTCATGAAGCGGTAGAAGAACGTCAGGAGCAGCGTCCGGATGTGGGCACCGTCGACGTCGGCATCGGTCATGATGATGATTTTATCATAGCGGCGCTTGCTCAAGTCGAATTCCTGGCCGATGCCTGTACCGAAGGCAGTGATCATGGAACGGATTTCGTCATTAGCCAGGATTTTGTCGAGACGGGCCTTTTCGACGTTGATGATTTTACCGCGCAAAGGCAGGATGGCCTGGAAACGGCGGTCACGGCCCTGCTTAGCGCTGCCACCTGCCGAATCCCCTTCGACCAGGTAGATTTCCGTCTGATCCGGATTCTTTTCCGAGCAGTCTGCCAGTTTCCCCGGCAAGCTGCTGATTTCCAGCGCATTCTTGCGGCGCGTCAGTTCCCGGGCACGGCGGGCAGCCTGGCGGGCACGGGACGCAGAAATGGTCTTATTGATGATGGCCTTGGCTTCAGCCGGATGTTCTTCAAAGAATTCCTTCAGTCCGTCGGAAACGATGTTGTCGACGATGCCCTTGACTTCACTGTTGCCCAGCTTCGTCTTGGTCTGCCCTTCAAACTGCGGTTCCCGTACTTTGACGCTGATAACAGCCGTCAAACCTTCGCGAACGTCTTCACCGGACAAATTGTCCTCGTTTTCTTTGATGATGCCCGCACCGCGGCCATAATCGTTGATAGTACGCGTCAAGCCGGAACGGAAGCCGCTCAGATGCGTGCCCCCTTCTTCGGTGAAGATATCGTTGACGAAAGTCAGGATGTTTTCACTGTAGCCATCATTATACTGCATAGCGATGTCGACGATGACCTTATTCTTTTCCCCATCGACATTGATGACCGTCGGATTGACAGCCTGATGACTTTCGTTGAGGAATTCGACGAATGACGTCAAGCCGCCTTCATAACAGTAGACTTCGCTCTTGCCTTCGCCGCGCTTATCGGTCAAGGTGATATGCAAGCCTTTATTGAGGAAGGCCAGTTCACGCAGGCGCGTCTTCAAAGTATTGAAGTCATAAACCGTGTCCGGGAAGATTTCATGGTCCGGTTTGAAAGATACTTTCGTCCCCGTTTCTTCGCCCGCTTCCAGCGGACGTACCTTCTGGAGCGGTTCATCCGTCACGCCGCGGGTAAAGGAAATGGCCCACAAATAGCCATCGCGTTTGACCTGGACCTTTGTCCAGACGCTGAGGGCGTTGACGACGGAAATGCCGACACCGTGAAGGCCGCCGGAAATGGGATAGCCGTCGCCGCCAAATTTCCCGCCGGCATGAAGGACCGTCAAGACGACTTCGACAGCAGGTTTACCGATTTTATGCATGGCGACAGGAATACCGCGGCCATTATCGACGACAGTGATGCTGTTGTCATCCTGAATGGTTACTTCAATATGAGTACAATATCCAGCCAAGGCTTCATCGATACTGTTATCGACGACTTCGTAGACCAGATGATGAAGGCCCCGTGTCGATGTACTGCCGATGTACATCCCAGGCCGCTTGCGGACGGCTTCCAGTCCTTCCAATACTTGAATCTGTTCGGCACCATATCTAGCTTTGTCTTTCGACATAGAGATTCTCAACTCCTGTTTCTTGCAATTTTAATGATTTATTTAGGCAATCTAACACTTTATTATACCGTAAAATCAAACATTTTTGAATACATACCTTGCCGGATGCAGGCACTTCTGATAGCGCCGGACCAGGGTCTCACTGGTAACCGGCAGGGCAAAGACGCGCTGGCCTGTGACGACCAGGCACCGCCAGGCCCTTTCCGGTATCCCATCGACAGCGACCAAAGGCAGGTCGAAATGCTGGCAGACCGAGCGTCCCTGATGGCCTGACAGGTTGACGATGGCTACGACATCACCGGCATAGATAGAAAGACTACGGCTCAGATGAAGATACATTGTCGTCCTTCTTCCTGTATTTAGCAATGAGGTTTTCAATAAATTTCGGCGGAATATCGCCGGGAACACGGCGGGTGATGAGCATGGCCAGGATGAAATCATCGGCTTCCGTATCGTACTCGTAGTATACTTTTTCAATATAGGTATAGATGAGGTTGCGGCGGACCTCATTATAAGCCTGTTCTTCAGCAGCCGCCGTCACCTCAGCCTTCAGATAGCTGGCCACGGCTTCCCACGACAGCCAGGGCATATCGTCGAGATAAGCGCGTATCTGCCGCTTCAAGGCCTGCCGGGCCTCGCTGTGACAAAAGAGGCATTCCTTTTCGCCAGGCGCCATCCATCGGCCGCAGCGGGGACAAGAAACGAAGCCTTCCAGCTGATAGGCCTTTTTCCTCTTGGCCTGGGCAAAACGAAGCTGGACCACTTTTTCCCGCAACCCCTCTGCCAGATGAGCCGTTTCCTGACGGATATGAGCTACTGTATCATCATCGAGACGCACCTGGCGGATAGTCTCTTTAGGAAAGACATTTTCCACTTCGCCCTGCAAGGTTTCATAAACCGTCCTCACCGGTTTTTTCCCCTTTTTGACAAAACGGACATCGGCAATGGCCCGATGCCCTACATAAGAATTAATTTCCTCTATTATTTTATTTTTATACATAAATAAATAATTCATATATACGGGATTCATGACGGCGATAATAGCCTGTTTATCCTTAAAATCTAATATATATGAATATTTAGCAATCTGTTCACCAGCAATCTGTTTCCAATCCCGTTTGGCCTGGTATAAGTGATAAGGCAAAAGGAGCCGGTTTTTCTCCAATACTTTCGGTATGGCTAAACCGGCTTTTTTCAATTCAAGATTGCGTTCCTCCATGAGACAGGACCCTCCCTTTTTCAATACAAATGGGATGACACCCGGCCATACCGGCAAAGATTCCCGGTTCTGTCGTCGTAATGAATGTCTGGATGCGATCGCGGACGAAATCGAGCAGGGCCTGCCGACGTTCTGGGTCCAGCTCGCTCATGACATCGTCCAGGAGCAGGACAGGATATTCGCCCGTCTCGGACTTGACGTACTCCAGCTCCGATAATTTCAAGGCCAGGACGGCTGTTCGCTGCTGCCCTTGGGAGCCATATTTCCGCAAATCTGCCGCCCCAACGGAAAAGACCAGGTCATCCCGGTGAGGGCCGACCGATGTCGCCTGGCGGCGCACATCATCTTCCAGATGGCGCTGCAAGAGGTCATAATACCATTCCGGGTCAGTCTGGTGCTCCCTGTCCCCGCCGCCATAGGGCTGAACATATGTTAGGTTCAGCATTTCAGTCCCCCGGCTCAGGCGCTTGTGAAGGACGCCGGCCAAAAAGGATAATTTGTGCATGGCTTCGAGCCGCTTAGCGACTAGCGAAGCTGCAAAGCCTGCAATCTGGCGATCCCATTCATCGAGGGGATGGATGCCTTCATATTTCATTTTTTTCAACAAGAGATTGCGTTGAGAAATGGCCCGGTTATACTGAAGCAGCTCCCGGTAATACGGCCGGCTGACCTGGGATATTTCCATGTCGATGAAACGGCGCCGCAGCGACGGGCTGCCCTTGATGAGCTGCAAGTCGTCCGGCGAGAACAGGACTTCGTTGAGAGTCCCAACCAGTTCCTTTTGGGGAACTTTTGTTTCATTGACCCAGAGTTCTTTCTTGGTCATCCTAGATAAGATGATCTTTAACTGCTGCTGCGTATCATTGCGCTGAAACTGGATGATGATACTGGCCTGGTCCTGGTTCCAGTGGATAAGGTCTGCATCGGTGATACCCCGGTAGGACTTGCCGATGCCCCCCATATATAATGATTCCAATAGATTCGTCTTGCCCTGGCCATTCTTCCCATAGAGGAGGATGATGGCTTTGGGAAAGGTAATCATTTCATCATCATAATTACGGAAACCGTGGAGCCGGACCGATTCAATCATCATAATTATTCACCTTTAATCAAATACGTACCGATACCTTTAATTTCAACTTTGTCTCCAGGATAGAGTTTTTTGCGTTTAGCAGTGCATAAAATTCCATTTACAAAAATCTTTTTTTCTTCCAGCAGAAAGCGGATTTCGCCGCCGCTCTGTAAAATACTGGCCCATTTCAAGAATTGGTCGAGCTGGATCATCGGTGTCGTAATGTTTACTGTTTCCATTATTTTGTCCTCATAGGCGTTACAACAAATACACAAGAAGCATCTTCTTTATCCTGGACCAGCATGGGGCTGTTTTCCTTGGATTTCAAGATGACTTCCGAATCATGACAATGCTTCAAGATATCGAGGATGAATTTCCCATTAAAGGAAATATCCAGCCCCTGGCCTTCCAAATGGCAGGGAACGTAATCTTCGACGGTACCGTAATCAGGATGCTGACTCATGAGCTTGATCTGGTCATCGCTGACGATGAAGTTGATGACATTGTACTGAGCATCTTTGGCCACGATAGAAGCGCGTTCCACAGCCCCTGTAAATTCGGCCCGGTCTACCGTGACGATGCACTTGAAGTCACTCGGGATGACGCGCCGGTAATTGGGAAATTCCCCTTCAATGAGCCGCGTCCGGATGTAGACATTACCGAACTGAATGGCCAGGTAATTCCGAACTGCCGTAATTTCTACCGTTTCTGGGATATCCGTCGGCAACTGACGGGAAATCTCTGATAACAAGCGGCTGGGGATAACTGCCTGTAAAGGATTATCCACAGGTGCATCCAGAATAGCTGTCTTCAAGGCCAGGCGGTGCGTATCCGTGGCAACCATAGTCATCTGGTCATCGCGGACGTCCAGGAAGGTCCCCATAAAAATGGGCCGGGCTACATCGGTAGCGCAGGCATAGGACGTATTGTCGATGAGGTCCTTCATGACGACGCTCGTCGTCGTAAAACTGGCATAACCATTTTCAACAATTTCGACTTCTGTAAAATCATCGGGATTCATGGTCAGGCATTCAAATTTGAGTTTGCCACCTTTGATGAGCAGCTGTGTATCAGCATCTTCTTTGATAATTTCGATTTCATCGCTAGGCAGACGACGGGTCAATTCCATTAAATAAGGATTGGCAATAAAGGCTTCGCCGTCTTCTTCAATAATACCGGGTACGGTGATCTTGATTCCCATATCGTAGTCATTGGCCTGGAATTCGATGATACCATGGAGAGCTTTGATAAGCAAGCCATTTTCAGAAGATATATTGTTACTTTTGTTCTGAGCGACTTTTTGAACCGCTTGCAGGCCTTTGTTTAGATCTTCTTTTTTTAATTTTAGTCTCAATGGAGTATCCTCTTTTCTGCGCTGAATAAATTAATTAAATGTGAATTAAAAAATAGTAGTCTTAGTAATAGAGGCTGTGAATTTGTGGATAAGTGGAAAAAGTCGGCTATTTTAAGCTATCCACACCTGTGGATAGCCTGTGGATAAATCGTTGTTTTTTATCCACATTTCCACTGTGGATTTCTTTTTTTGACTTATCCACAATGTATGTACAATTTTATCCGCCTAGTTATCCACACCACGGATTTCATTCATCATCTTTTCCAAATGTTCTTTAAAATGGCTATCTTTGTCTATTTTTTTCCGTATCTGCGAACAAGCATGCATGACTGTCGTATGATCGCGACCGTTGAAAGCCGTTCCGATATGGGGATACGTATTTCCTGTCAGCTCACGGCACATGTACATGGCAATTTGCCGCGGCAAGGCGATATCCTTCGTTTTTTTCTTGCCCATGAGCTCTTTATAATTAATGTTATAGTGCTGACAGATGTAGGTCGTGATTTCATCGATAGTAATATATTTCTTTTCATCTTGTGCATCTGTAATATAGTGAATAGCATGTTTTACCAAAGGCAACGTGACATTACTTTTAGACTGAGAAGCTTCTAGAAGAACACGGATGAAGGCGCCGTGCAGTTTTCGGATATTTTCGCTTACGTTGGCAGCAATGTAATTGAGGGCATCTAAGTCGCAGGTAATGTTTTCTTTTTCTGCCCAAGCCCGGAGGATGGCCGTACGTGTTTCTAAATCAGGCGGCTCGATCTGCGTGACCATGCCGTTTTCAAAGCGTGAACGCAGGCGTTCTTCGAGTTTCTTGATGTCCCGAGGCGGACGGTCGCTGGTGAAGACCATCTGCTTTTTATCCTGATAGAGTTTGTTGAAGGTGTGGAAGAATTCTTCTTTGGAACTTTCTTTGTCCCCGCGGCCCAGGAACTGGATGTCGTCTACGAAGAGGACATCAACATTGCGGTAGCGGCGGCGGAAACTTTCTGTGTTCTTGTCCTGGATACACTGGATGAATTCATTGACGAAGTCTTCGCTAGTGATACATAAAAGGCGCATGTTGGGGAAGTTTTTTAGCAACTCGTGGCCGATAGCGTGCATTAAATGGGTTTTGCCCAGGCCGCTGCCGCCGTAGATGTAGAAGGGGTTCCATTTCTGTGCCGGTGCCGCTGCAATGGACTTGGCGACGGCTGTGGCGACGCGGTTGCTGTTGCCGACGATGAAGTTATCAAAGGTATAATCTTTATTTAAATTATTATTATAAGGAATGTTATCAGGCGTGACGGAAAGGGCCTCTTTGACGACAGGCATTGAGGAAGCTGATGTTTCGCTAATCGGCAATTCAGGCTGGACCCATTCGGTCTGTCCTGACGGGATGGACTGTACATCTTCAATCGGATTGGCTGCTGGTACGGGAGGCGTGGTTGTCTTCGGTGGCAGGGTAATCGTTTCAGCGACGGCTTCAGGCTGGCTTTCGGAAGATGGTTTCTTTTCCTGGCTCGTAATCAGCTGGACCTTTGTCGGGCGGCCAATAGCGTCTTGGGCGACGGTTTCCAGGATATCCGTATATTTTTTGCTGACGTAGTCGCGGAGAAAATTCGTCATCGTGTCCAATATGAGGAGATTTTCTTCTTCAGAATAAGAGTAGGGAATGATGTTGCCTTCAAACCAGTTGGTAAAAATTTCTTTCGGTAAGACTTGTTTCAGGTTAGCCAGCATTTTTTCCCATAAGCTGAGCAGGTCCATAATAATCCTTCCAATCTGTGCGTAAAATTGTGCGAGACATAGAGTGTATCACATAAAGTGTATATGTGTATAGCCTGAATTGTGGATAACGTGGATAAAGCAGACACAAAAAGGCGGAAAGACGATAATCATCGAATTTCCGGTTCTTTTCCACTTATCCACAAAATGTGGATAGATTGTTGACAACTTATTTATCTATCCACATTTTACAACAAAACCGAAATTAAGGGAAGAAAATTTTATGGAATACTTATACATAGGGTATGCGCAAACGGCATAATACTTGGAAAATAAGGCTTGACAGCCAGTGTTCCGCTTACTATAATTAACCTGTTATGGTGTAAATTCATTTACTGTCAATGACGACAAAGGAGGTGTCTAGCTTGAAACAGACATATCAGCCGAATACATTGTGGAGAAAGAGAACTCACGGCTTCCGCGAAAGAATGAAGACGAAAGGCGGCCGCATGGTTTTGAAAAAACGCCGCATGAAAGGCAGAAAGAAACTTTCTGCTTAATTATTACGAGATAAACAGAAAAGTTCCGGTTGGCGGAATTTTTCTGTTTTTCTGGCATTTTTAGGACAATTTACGTATGTATGAACTAACAAAAGAACAACGGCTGTGCAAAAATCGTGAGTATCAGCTCGTATACCGTCGCGGCAAGTCGTATGTCAATCGCCGCGTTGTCTTGTACGTCCTGCCGCGCTCACCGAAACAACCGACCCGGATTGGTTTCGTAACGGGAAAAAAAATCGGCTGCGCCGTCGAACGCAACCGCTGCCGCCGCTTGATGAAGGAAGTCTATCGCCTGCACCAATTTGACTTGCGCAATGGATTCGACTTGGTCCTCATCGGCCGCAGCAGTTTAAAATACGCCGGATACAAAGAAGCAGAACAAAGCATCCTGCAATTATTCCGGCATGCCAGGGTATTGAAAAAGAAGTGATGACACATGAAACGGTGTTTCATAGCCCTTATCCGGTTTTACCAGTTGTTCATATCGCCTCTTCACCGGCCGTGCTGCCGGTTTTATCCGACTTGTTCTGCTTATGCTATTGAGGCTTTGCAGAAGTACGGTGTTGTCAAAGGGAGTTATTTGGCACTAAGGCGCATTTTAAAATGCCATCCCTTTCACAAAGGCGGATATGATCCGGTGCCGTAGATCCCTATTTTTACAACTGAACAGGAGTTGAGAGTATTGGGCTTTTTCAGTGGAATAATGGATGTCCTCAGCGGTATTATGACGACATTCATGAATTACTGTTATGCATTTACCCAGAATGTAGGCTATCCGAGCTATGGCGTTGCCATTATCATGCTCACCTTGATTATTAAATTGGTTCTGGCTCCGCTTACGGCTAAACAGATCCGTTCCATGGAAGGCATGCAGACCCTGCAGCCTAAGATTAAAGAATTACAGAAGAAATATAAGGGCAATCAGAAAAAGATGCAGGAAGAAATGACCAAACTGTACCGGGAAATGGGCGTCAACCCCTTGTCGGGATGTCTGCCGATCCTTATTCAGATGCCATTCCTCATTTCTATTTTCTATGCTCTTCGGGAATATCCCTATGACCCGGCCTTTGAAAGCTTCTTATGGCTTCCCAGCCTGGGCCAGCCGGACCCCACATATATCATGCCGGTGCTGTCGGCTGTTTCGACTTACTTCATTCAGAACCAGATGTCTGGTACGCAGGTAGCGGCTTCGGATGCACAGGCTAAACAGCAGAAAATCATGAAGATCGTCATGCCATTGTTCATCGGCTGGATCAGCTTGAATTTCCCTAGCGGCCTGGTCATTTACTGGGTTGTTTCTAACGTATTCCAGTGGGCACAGCAGTTCCTCATGACCCACCTCAAGAAAAAAGGAGCACGATCAGAAGCATGAGTACCATCGAAACTACAGGAAAAACGATCGAAGATGCCGTTCGTTCCGGTCTGGTCCGTCTCGGCAGAATGAAAGAAGAAGTCGACATCGAAGTCTTGGAAGAACCGAAGAGCGGTTTCTTTGGATTCGGCAGCAAGCCGGCAAAAGTGCGCATTACCGAAAAAGAAGGCGTACCGTCTGTTCCGACTCTCGAAAGCCAGCCAGCTGAAACAGAACCGGCCGCCGCTCCGTCAGCTGAACCGGTTGCCGACGCAGCTAAAGAAGTATCTCCCCAGGTGGAAACGGCTGAAGCAGAAACGGACGATGATTTTACAGCTGAAGAAGCCGCTGCCAAGGCCAAGGCTTTCCTTCAGGAAGTGCTCAAGAACATGGGCATTGACGTCGTTATCGAAAAGATGATTAAGTCCGATAAAGTCTTGCTTCACCTGCATGGCAAGAATCTGGGAATCCTTATCGGCAAGCATGGACAGACCTTGGATGCTCTCCAGTACCTGACCAACTTGACGACGAATCAAGGCGAAACGACGCGCCATTTCATTATGCTCGATGTTGAAAATTACCGTCATCGCCGGGAAGAAACGCTGAAACAGCTGGCTATCCGTCTGGCGAACCGCGTCAAGAAGAACGGCGACCGCGTCGTCTTGGAACCGATGAACGGGTATGAACGCAAAATCATCCATGTGACTTTGCAGGACGACCCGCAAGTCCGTACGGAAAGTGAAGGCCAGGACCCGTACCGCCATGTTGTCATTTATTATCAAGAATAATTTTTAGTTTGAAGTATGAAGTTTTCACAAAGGAGCTGTCACATCGAGGCAGCTCCTTTTAGACTATGAAAGGAGTAGTGCCATATGTACGATACGACCGATACGATTGCTGCCATTGCCACCCCGTTGGGGGAAAGCGGCATCGGCGTCATCCGTATCAGCGGCAGCCATGCCTATGAAGTCGGCGATGCCATTTTCCGCAGCCCTTCTGGAAAGCCCTTGGCTCAGCGCCGGGATCGTTCCATCCAGCATGGACTCGTCGTCGCCGATGACGGCCGTCCTGTCGATGAAGTGCTCCTGCTCATCATGAAGGGGCCGCACTCCTATACGGCTGAAGACGTACTGGAAATCCAGTGCCACGGAGGCCGCAAGGCTTTGGAAGAAATCCTCGGCCTAGTCTTGTCCCACGGCGCCCGCATGGCTAATCCCGGAGAATTTACGCAGCGGGCCTTCGTCAATGGCCGCATCGATCTGGCTCAGGCTGAGGCCGTCATGGATGTTATCCAGGCTAAGAGCCGCCAAGGCCTGACCAGTGCCGTCAACCAGCTCGAAGGCCGTCTGTCCAAGGTCATCGGCGCTATGCGCCATGATTTGACGGACTTCATTACCCGCTTGGAAGTCACCATTGATTATCCTGAAGAAGACCTAGAAGACATTACCGTCCCTGACGTAGCTGGAGCTATCCGCAAACAACTGACGGCCTTGGACGATATGTTGGAGGCTTCTCATGATGGCCGCATCATCCGCGACGGCGTCATGGCTGCTATTGCCGGTACGCCAAATGCCGGCAAGTCGAGCCTGCTCAACCGCCTGCTCCAGGAAGACCGGGCCATCGTTACAGACGTGCCGGGGACGACACGGGACGTCCTGGAAGAATGGATTTCCCTCAAAGGCGTCCCGGTATGCCTCGTCGATACGGCGGGAATCAGGGAAACAGACGATACGGTCGAGAAAATCGGCGTCACCAAGGCCAAGGCCTATATGGATAAAGCCGATATCATCCTGGTCGTCATCGACCGTTCCCGGCCCTTGTCCGATGAAGATGTGGCCATCTTGGAAGACACAAAGGATAAGAACGTCCTGGCCATCCTCAATAAGACCGACCTGCCACCCGTCGTTACGAAAAAAGACTTGGAAGGCTATGGTCATCCCGTCCTCTCTTTGTCGGCTGATATGGGCGATGGCCTGGATGCCTTGAAAGATAAATTGTTATCCCTGGCCTTATCCCATGCCGATACGGCAGGTAGCGCACTGCTCACCAACACGCGCCACATCGAACTGGTGCGCCAGAGCCGGCAAGCCCTGCAGCGTGCCCTTGATTCCATTGAAGCGGGGATGCCCGTCGACTGTGCTGTCGTCGACCTGCGCGAAGCTTGGGAGCTTTTAGGCTCGATTACGGGGGATACCGTCCACGACGATATGGTCGAAGAAATATTCAGCCGATTCTGTTTAGGTAAATAAAGGGGTGTAACCATGTTTGTAGTCGATACATACGATGTCATCGTCATCGGTGCCGGCCATGCCGGCTGTGAAGCGGCCTTGGCCAGTGCCCGCCTGGGCGCCAAGACCCTGATGGCGACGTTGAACTTAGATAATATTGCCCTCATGCCCTGCAATCCCGCTGTCGGCGGACCGGGCAAGAGCCATCTTGTTCGGGAAATCGACGCCCTGGGTGGCGAAATGGGTATCAATACCGATAAGACCTGTCTCCAGATGCGGATGCTCAATACCGGCAAGGGACCGGCCGTCTATTCGCTTCGGGCCCAATCCGATAAGAAGATGTACCAGCTGGCCATGACCAAGACCTTGGAAAATCAGGAAAACCTCGATGTCAAACAGCTCATGATTACGGACCTTTTCGTCGAAGACGGTGCCGTTACCGGTGTCCGGACGGAATTGGATGAAGTCTATAAAGCCAAGTGCGTTATTCTGGCAACAGGGACCTATCTCAAAGGGAAAATCATCATCGGCACCTGTACCTATTCTGGCGGTCCTATCGGCCAGCGTTCAGCTGAAGACCTGTCGGGTTCGCTCCTTAAGGCAGGCCTCAAGCTCATGCGCTTCAAGACAGGGACGCCAGCCCGCGTCGACCGCCGTACTTTACGGACTGATGAAATGGCCAAGCAGGAAGGCGATAAAGACGGTCATGCTTTTTCCTTCCTATCGGAACGGAAAGACCGCAATAAAGAATGTTGCTGGCTGACTTTCACCAATGAAGAAACGCATAAGATTATCCGCGATAATCTCGACCGGGCGCCGATGTGTAACGGTATCATCACCGGCATCGGCCCGCGTTACTGCCCGTCCATTGAATCGAAAATCGTCCGCTTTGCCGATAAGAAGCGTCATCAGCTGTTCATCGAACCGGAAGGCGAATCGACAGAAGAAATGTATGTCCAGGGCATGAGCACCAGTATGCCTGCTGACGTCCAGTATGCCTTTCTGCGCACCATTCCGGGCTTAGAAGATGTCAAGATCATGCGTCCAGGCTATGCCATCGAATACGATTGCCTGGACCCGACACAGCTCACGCCGTGGTTGGAAACGAAAAAGATTTCCGGCCTCTTTTCAGCTGGCCAGGCCAATGGCACTAGCGGTTACGAAGAAGCGGCTGCTCAGGGACTCATGGCTGGTATCAACGCGGCCTTGAAGGTTCAAGGAAAAGAACCGTTCATCCTGACCCGTTCTGAAGCCTATATCGGCGTCCTCATCGACGACCTGGTCACCAAGGGGACGAATGAACCGTACCGAATCATGACCAGCCGCAGCGAATACCGTCTCATCCTGCGCCAGGACAATGCTGACCTGCGCCTGACCCAGAAAGGCTATGACCTGGGCTTGGTCACACAAGAACGGTATGACCGCTTTACGGCTAAAAAAGCCGCTATCGAACAGGGCATTGCCGCTTTGAAAGATATTTCTGTCACGCCGTCTAAGGCAAATCTGGAAAAATTGGAACGCCTGGGTACGGCACCCATCCATACGGCCATCACGGCCTATGACCTCCTGCGCCGCAACGATGTCGATTATGAAGTCTTGCGAACGGTCTTTGACCTGCCGGAACTGGCTGCCGACGTAGAAGAAGAAATCGAAATCATGATTAAGTACGAAGGCTATATCAGCCGCCAGATGGAACAAGTCGAAAAGATGAACCGTCTGGAACAGAAGAAGATGCCTGCTGACATCGTTTATGCTGATATCGATACCTTGTCGGCTGAAGCCCGGCAGAAACTCGATGAAATCCGCCCCTTGTCCCTGGGCCAGGCCAGTCGTATTTCCGGTGTTTCGCCAGCGGATATTACGGCCTTGCTCATCGTACTGGAACAACACAGCCGGGAGGAAAAGCATCATGTTTCGCAGTGAATTAGAACAGGCCCTGAAGGCCATGGACCTTACTGTGACAGACGGGCAGCTTTCCCAGTTCTGCACTTTTCATGAAAAACTCGTAGAAACGAACAAAGTCATGAACCTGACGGCCATTACCGATCCGAAAGGCGTCGCCATCAAGCATATGGCTGACAGCCTGTCCTGTTATGATCCGGCATATTTTAAAGATGATGCGGCTGTCCTCGACTTGGGGACCGGGGCTGGCTTCCCCGGTCTGCCCCTGCTCATCTACCGGCCGGATCTGCACGTGACTTTCTTTGATTCCCTGCAAAAGCGTCTGACCTTCTTGGAAAACACGGTCCGTGATTTAGGACTGACAGCGTCGTTCCTTCACGGCAGGGCGGAAGAAATGGCCCATAAGCCGGAATACCGCAGTGCTTTCGATATTGTCACCAGCCGGGCTGTCGCCCGCCTGAATATCCTGGCCGAATGGGCCTTGCCTTACGTGAAGACGGGAGGCTATTTCATTTCCCTCAAAGGGGCCCAGTATGAAGAAGAACTGGCAGAAGGCGAAAAAGCCTTGCAGATCCTGGGTGGGAAAGTTGCCGAAGTCCGGCCGGTCCGCCTGCCGGGACTCGATGACGTCCGCGCTGTCCTCTACATCGAGAAAGTGAAAGAAAGTCCCAAGAAGTATCCCCGCAAGCCCAAGATGGCTGCGAAAAATCCCTTATAGAGAAAGAAGTGTACACTATGTCTTTGAAAAAAATCTTCTGTCTGGCCGCAGCTGCCTGCCTGACTGTATCGGCGGCTGTCTTTGCCGATACGCCGCAGCCGCCTGAAATCAGTGCTCATGCTGCCTATGTCATGGATGCCGATACCGGTGACACACTCTATACGAAAAATGCCGATGACCGGGCTTATCCTGGCAGTACGACGAAAATCATGACGGGTATCCTCGGCGTTGAATTAGGCAAGGCCCAGGGGAAAATGGACCAGCCCCTTAACATCACTAGCGACGTCTACAACATCGAAAGCGATGCGTCTGTTCTGGGCATCGATCCCGGAGACCAGATCACCTTGCGCCATGCCCTGACAGGCATGATGACGGTATCCGGCTGTGATGCGGCCATTGCTGTGGCAAAAACGGTTACGCCGACTCAGACCGATTTCGTCGCCAAGATGAATGAAAAGGCTGCCGCTTTGGGCTGCACGAATACCCATTTTGCCAATCCCCATGGCTTGCCGGACAGTAATCACTACTCGACAGCCCGCGATATGGCCGTCATCGCGGCATATGGCATGAAAATGCCGGAATTCCGCGACATGGTCAGCCATAGTGAGTACGACATGCCCTATATTAATGGCGGGTCCAAGCACTGCACGACGACGAATTATTTCCTAACCAGCGGTTTCCCTGGTGCCAATGGTATCAAGACCGGCACGACTAATGCCGGCGGCCCTTGCCTGGTTGCATCGGCTACGCAGAATGGCCGGACCGTTATCGCAGCTATCATGAATTCGGACGACCGTTTCGGTGATGCCCAGAAATTGATGACTTATGGCTTTTCCGTATTGAAACCGGTCGAACCGGCAGAAAATGTCTATATCCTGCGCCAGGCACCGGCAGGACAGACCTTGTCGGATATCAAGGAAAAGCAGGCCCAGGCTGCTGAATTGGCATCACAGCAGAAGCAGGAAACAGCCACGGCTGCAGCTTCTACAGTTGGGGCCAAAGCATCTGCTAAAACGGCTGCCAAAGCCGATACGGCTAAAGCCAGCCAGCCGTACGTTCCCTTTTCGCCGGCTGCTTAAAAAAGATATTGAAAATTGCCGTCCCTGTCCGTATAATTTCAAGTGGAGTAACCACGTGAACTGTACGGAGCTTTTCATGCCGACTGTCTGGGCAAGAGTATGCTACATATTCTTGAGCCAGGCGGCCGGTATTTTTTTTCGCCAGCCTGGCTCCTCACAAGGAGTGTTGTCTAATGAAACGAAATCGCTGGCTCATCGCCCTGTCTGCCATGGGGCTCCACCTCTGCATTGGCAGTGTTTATGCTTGGAGCGTCCTTACGAAGCCCATTATGGAATCTATGGGATTTACCCTCAAAGAAACGACGTGGACCTTTTCCCTGGCCATCCTCTTCCTCGGCCTGTCAGCCGGCTTCCTGGGCAGTTTTGTCCCCCAAATCGGTCCTCGCAAGTCCGGTCTCTTATCCATGATCTGCTTCGTTACGGCTATGTTCGGTACGGCAGCGGCGCTCTATGTACACAGCCTGCCCATGCTCTACGCCTTCTATGGCGTCATCGGCGGTGTCGGTCTGGGAACTATATCACGCCGGTATCGACACTGGTCAAATGGTTCCCGGAAAACCGGGGCTTCGCTACGGGCCTGGCTATTATGGGCTTTGGTTTTGCCAGCCTCATCGCCGGTCCGGCTATGCAGCTCTTGGTCCAGCACTTTGGCTTAGTGGCTAACTTCATCATCCTCGGTTGCGTCTATCTGGTTGTCATGACGGCGTCGTCGCTCTACTTGGCTCCGCCGGCAGTAGGGGACGTTCCAGCCAAGGCTGAAAAAGAAGCATCTGTCGAATACGCCGACGCCCAGCCTCAGTTCACTGTCCGCCAGGCTATGAAGACTTGGCAGTTCTATGCTATTTGGTGGCTCTTCTTTACCAATATTACTTGTGGTATCGCCCTTCTGTCCGTCGCATCTCCTATGGCACAGGATGTCGTCGGCATGTCGCCTATGGCGGCCGCTTCGATGGTCGGCTTCATCGGTCTCATGAACGGCGCTGGCCGTATTGCTTGGGCGACTATATCCGACTACCTTGGCCGCTCGGCTACTTATGTCCTCTTCTTTATCATTGAAATCCTGGCCTTCTGGCAGCTGGCCGGCGTTACGGGTGCCTTCAGTTTCCAGGTCCTGGTCCTTCTCATCATTTCCTGCTATGGCGGCGGCTTCTCGTGTATGCCGGCCTATCTCAGCGACCTCTTCGGTACGAAATACCTCAGTGCCATCCACGGCCGCATCCTTACGGCTTGGGGCGCTGCCGGCGTCGCCGGTCCCTTGGTCCTGTCGCTCATTAAAGAAAATACCAATAGTTATACCGTTACTTTGTACTTCTTTGTCGGCGCCTTTACTGTTGCCCTGGCCTTGATGCTCTTCCTTAAATACCGCACCCGTCATGGCATCGCCTGTGTCGCAGAAGCACGGTGATGATTATCGTTCATCATCAAACTTAAAAAGCTGTCGCTCATGCGGCAGCTTTTTTTTCGATGAACGACGAACGTATTGCCATAGGCGATGATTCACACAGCCCGCGACCGGCGTTCTTTTTGGACTCAAATGCGGTATGGTTTTGCGACCGGCGGCCTGCGAAATGCGACCTGCAAATCGCGAATAGTGATTTCGACAAGCCGTATTTCGCGGGATTCCCACAACAGACCGTCCTTTGGGATGACCCTTACATATGTGAACAAAATCACTTAATGAGCTGGACGCATAGGTGAATGAAAATGATTGCTTTTTGATTATAATGAATGAATTTGATTGAAAGTGATTGAATATAACGGTATAATGAGGCCAAAGGAGGATAAAAGGGAAGTGATACGATGTTGACCGAAGAAAGACATGAAAAAATCATGCGTCTTGTCAATACGAGTGGGGCCGTTTCTGTCCAGGACTTAGTAAGTTTTCTGAACATTTCCGAATCGACAGTCCGCCGGGATTTACTCACGCTGGATCGGGAAGGCCGTCTGCGCCGTGTCCATGGCGGCGCTACGACGCTGCGCGATGATTCTTCATATGAAGCGGATATGGAAAACCTGCAGGACAAGTATTCCATTCATATGAGCGATAAGCGCCGCATTGCTCAATATGCGGCCAGCTTGATCAAGAAAGATGATTTTGTTTATCTCGACGCCGGTTCGACGACGGAACAGATGGCAGATTTCTTGGCTGGTTCTGAAGCGACCTTTGTGACGAACAGCATCCCGCTGGCTCAGAAATTAGGGCGCAGCGGCAGCCGCATCTATATCCTGCCCGGACGGATCAAAGGCGATACGGAAGCCATTGTCGGCAGCGAAATGCGGGATATGATCAGCCGCTATCATTTCACTAAGGGTTTCTTTGGAGCCAATGGGATTGCTCCCCATTCTGGCTGTACAACGCCTGATGATGAAGAAGCTGTCTGTAAGCGCGCTGCTGTAGGCCAGTGCCTGGACCGCTTCGTCCTGGCCGATTCCAGTAAATTCGGTTTATCTTCACACATTACATTTGCAGACTTATCAATGGTTACGCTGATTACGGCTAAAGATGAAGAACACGTCGATTACCGGCCTTATCAGCAGATTACGGAGGTGCATATCCTGTGATTTATACAGTTACGTTTAATCCATCATTAGACTATGTCGTCCATATGAAGACCTTTACGGCTGGTGACATCAACCGGGCAGAACAGGAAATGATTTACCCTGGCGGAAAAGGTATCAACGTATCCCTCGTCTTGGGAAACCTTCATATTTCGTCCAAGATGCTCGGCTTCATCGCCGGTTTTACGGGCCGGGAAATCGAACGGCTGGCGAAAGCTAATGGCGGCGATACGGATTTCATTACTCTCGACGAAGGCTACTCACGGATCAACCTCAAAGTCAGCGCCGACGATGAAACGGCTGTCAACGGCATGGGACCGCACATTCCGGAAGAAAAACTGCAGGCCCTGCTGACCCAAATCGATGCCCTCAAAGCCGGTGACACGCTGGTCCTGGCCGGCAGTATCCCCAGCGATATCCCCGATGATATTTATGAACAGATTCTCAAACGCCTTCAGGGCCGCGATATCCGCGTCGTCGTCGATGCCACCGGCGACCTTTTGAAGAATGTCATCAAATATAAACCGTTCCTCATCAAACCGAATAACTTTGAATTAGGCGAATTGTTCAGTGTCAATCTCCATACAGATGAAGAAATCGTCGTCTGCGCCAAACAGCTTCAGGCCATGGGGGCCCGCAACGTCCTCGTATCCCTCGGCGGTGACGGCGCCCTGCTCCTCGGCGAAGACGGCCAGGTATACCGCCGCCAGTCCCCGAAAGGCACGCTGGTCAACTCCGTCGGTGCTGGCGACAGCATGGTCGCTGGTTTCCTGGCCGGTTTTGAAGCGTCTAAGGGCGACCTTCAAGAAGCTTTAAAAATGGGTATCAGTGCCGGCAGTGCTTCGGCATTCCATGAATGGCTGGCTACGGAAGACGATATCAAAGAAGTATATGCTACCTTATAAAACGATGAACACGCATTTTTATCTTTTCCCGCCAGAAGACTCCCACCTCTTAGGTGGGGGATGAATGGCGAGCTTATGGTATCATATTAATAGCAGTTAGAACTTCTGCGAGAACAAAAAAGTATTTTCAATAAACGGTCTTTAAGTCGTTTTCGGAGGAGCACTCCCCCCCCTTTGCCGCAGCACGACGCAATAGGCGAATCGCGACGGGTAGAAAAGAAGTGCAAAATGTGTATCTACTCAAGTAAGCAGAACTTCGATTTCGAGGGACTGTGTAAGGGGCTTTTGGATAGCCCTTTGAGAATAAGGATATCCTGACAGCTAACTCCTTTGGGATAGGTTGTCAGGCGTTAGTCCATGTATCAAACTTCTCAAGAATCTCCCGCTTCTATAAGCGGGAGAGGTTCAAATATATAGTTGATAAGAGAAGGAGAGAAATAATGCGTATTGTAGATTTACTCAAGAAACAGAGCATCGACCTCAATGCGTCTGTAGCCGACAAGGCCGCTGCCATCGACCATCTGGTCGATCTCATGGCCGCTGGTGGCAACCTGAACGACAAAGAGCTGTACAAGCAGCGCGTCCTCGCTCGTGAACAAGAAGGCAGTACGGGCATCGGCGAAGGCATCGCTATTCCCCATGCTAAGACGGAAGCCGTCAACGAACCGGGTCTGGCTTCGATGATCGTCCGCGACGGCGTCGATTACGAAAGCCTTGACGACGAACCGGCTCACCTGTTTTTCCTCATCGCCGCTCCAGCTGGCGGTGCTAACGTCCACTTGGAAGTATTGAGCCGTTTGAGCCGTATGCTTATGGACGACGATTTCCGCGACAACCTGATGAAGGCCAAGACGCCGGAAGAATACCTGGCTATCATCGATAAGGCCGAATCGGAACAGGTCGCAGCAGAAGAAGCCGAAGCTGCCGCAGAAGCCGCTGCAGAAGAAGCACCGGCAGAACCGGAAAAGACAGCTCCGTCGGATCGTCCTTATGTCATCGGCGTTACAGCCTGCCCGACGGGCATTGCCCATACCTACATGGCGGCAGAAGCCTTGGAAAATAAGGCCGCTGCTATGGGCGTCGATATCAAAATAGAAACGAATGGTTCCGGCGGTGTTAAGAACCACCTGACCCAGGCTGATATCGACCGCGCTGTCGGCGTCATCGTCGCCTGCGATAAAGACGTACCGGTCCAGCGTTTTGCCGGCAAGCCGGTCATCTTTACGAAAGTCGCTAACGGCATCAAGATTCCGGAAGAACTCATCCAAACTATCCTTGACGGTAAAGCCCCCATTTATCAGGGCAATGAATCGTCGTCGGAAGCCGTCGATGTCGAAAGTGCTGAAAAAGAAAGCATTGGCCGTCAGATTTATAAACA
Source organism: Megasphaera elsdenii (assembly GCF_020539865.1). Classification (GTDB taxonomy): domain Bacteria; phylum Bacillota; class Negativicutes; order Veillonellales; family Megasphaeraceae; genus Megasphaera; species Megasphaera elsdenii_A. The sequence goes on from NZ_JAJBQV010000008.1 coordinate 53,642, forward strand.
CTTGATGAATGGTGTATCCCATATGCTGCCCTTCGTCATCGGCGGCGGGATCCTCATCGCCTTGGCTTTCCTCTGCGATATGGATAACGCCGGTACCGCTAACTTTGGCAGCGGTACACCGCTGGCTGCCTTCCTGAAGAACGTAGGCGGCCTGTCCTTTAGTATGATGATGCCTATTCTGGCAGGTTATATTGCCATGAGTATTGGCGAACGGCCGGCCCTCATGCCCGGTATCGTCGGCGGTTTCCTGGCAACGACAGGTGGTTCTGGTTTCTTCGGCGCCCTCTTTGCCGGCTTCATCGCAGGGTACCTCATCATTTTCCTGAAAAAAGCGCTGGCCCATTTGCCGGAAGCCTTGGACGGCACGAAGTCCATCCTCTTCTATCCGGTCCTCGGTCTGGTCCTCATCGGCGTCATTATGACTTATATCATCAATCCGCCGACTTCTGTTTTTAATACGTGGCTCTTCGATGTCCTCAATAGCATGACCACATCGAGCCGCATCGTTCTCGGTTTCATCCTGGGCGGCATGATGTCCATCGACTTCGGCGGTCCGATCAACAAAGCGGCTTACGTCTTTGGCACGGCCTCCCTCATGAGTGCCAGTGGTCAGGCTGTCAGCTCGGGTATCATGGCTTCGGTCATGGTCGGCGGCATGGTTCCGCCTTTGGCGATTGCCTTGGCTATGCTCATCTTTAAAGGTAAATTTACGCCGAAAGAACGGCAGTCGACGATTACCAACTTCATCATGGGCCTGTCCTTCATCACAGAAGGGGCCATTCCTTTCGCAGCATCGGACCCGATCCATGTCATCCCGCCCTGCGCTATTGGTGCAGCCGTTGCCGGTGCCCTTTCTATGCTCTTCAACTGCGCCCTTCCGGCTCCTCACGGTGGTATCTTCGTCTTTGGTGTCATTACCAATTGGCCGATGTACATTGTCGCCTTAGTGGTCGGCGTCATCGTCGCAGCCATCCTGCTCGGTATTTTCCGCAAAAAACGTCCGCAAGATTGATTGCGTTATGGCTATAAATCGTATACACTATATTTGTAGCTTTATCTCATATTCTATATTTCCTAAAAGGAGGAATTTATCATGAAAGAATTCGAATTTGTTGTCACTGATCCCCAAGGTATCCACGCTCGTCCGGCCGGCCTTTTGGTCAAAGAAGCTAAAAAATTTGAATCCAATATTAGCGTATTCAAAGGCGCCCGCAAAGGCGATTTAAAGAAAATCTTCACCGTCATGGCTCTCGGCGTAAAACAGGGCGAAACGATTAAAGTACAGGTAGAAGGCGCAGACGAAGAACAGGCAGCTAGTGCTGTAGAAGCCTTCTTGAAAGAAAACTTCTAATTCTTTGAGGAGGAAAGTACATGCTGACGTTAAAAGGTAAAAGTGTCTTCTCCGGTATCAGCATCGGACCGCTGGCACTGTTCCATCGTAATACGATTTCTACGGCCGTACGGCCAATCGAAGACGTCGATGCCGAGATCGCGCGTTTCCAGAAAGCCCGCGAAGAAGCTATCGGCCAGCTCAAGGACTTGTATGTCAAGGCTGTAGATAAAGTCGGTGAAGAACAAGCCGCTGTCTTTGAAGTCCATCAAATGATGCTTGATGACGATGACTATATCGAAGGTATTGAAACCAAGATTCGCGATGAAAAAATGAATGCTGAAGCCGCTGTCGACCAGACGGCTCAGGAATTTGCTGAAATGTTCCGTTCCATGGAAGATGCTTATATGCAGGCCCGCGCAGCTGATGTCCTCGACATCTCCCGCCGTGTAGAGCAGCAGCTCTGCGGCGGCCCGGGCATCGACTTCAGCAATTATGACCACGTTATCATCGCAGCTGATGATTTGGCTCCCAGCGAAACGTTACAGCTCGATACGGATAAGATTCTCGGCTTTGTTACGTCAGCAGGCAGCACGAACTCGCATACGGCCATCCTGGCCCGCACCCTGGGCATTGCTGCCGTCGTCAGCACGGGGACACAGCTCCATAACGACGTCGACAACATGACGGCCATCATCGATGGCACGACGGGTACGGTCTACATCAATCCAGATGAAGAAACCATGGCAGCTATGAAGAAGCAGCAGAAGGAAGAAGAACTTCGCGTTGCCGCCTTGGAACAGGTACGCGGTGTTCCGACGGTTACCCAAGATGGCAAGAAAATCAACCTCTATGCCAATATCGGGAATCCCGGCAATCTGCCGCAGGTCCTGGCCAACGATGCCGAAGGTATCGGCCTCTTCCGCAGTGAATTCCTGTATCTTGAAAGCAGTGACTATCCGACGGAAGACCAGCAGTTCGAAGCCTATAAACAGGCTGCCGAAGCTTTGCAGGGCAAGACCGTCGTCATCCGCACGCTGGATATCGGTGCCGACAAGAAAGTCGACTACTTCCAGCTCGACCCGGAAGAAAATCCGGCCATGGGCATGCGGGCTATCCGCATCTGCCTGACCCGTGTCGACCTCTTTAAGACACAGCTCCGGGCTCTCCTGCGCGCTTCGGCTTATGGCAAGATTGCTATTATGTTCCCGATGATTATTTCCGTCTGGGAAGTACAGCGGTGCAAAGAAATCCTCAACGAAGTCCGTAAGGAATTGGATGAAAAAGGCATTTCCTACGATAAGGATATGGAAGTCGGCATCATGGTCGAAACGCCGGCTGCTGCCGTCATGAGCGAAGAACTGGCTAAGGAAGTCGACTTCTTCAGCATCGGTTCCAACGACTTGACCCAGTATACCCTGGCTATCGACCGCCAGCAGACCAAGCTCGATGCCTTCTTCGATCCCCATCATCCGGCTGTCCTCAAGCTCATCCAGATGACTATCGAAAACGGCCATAAAGCTGGCATCTGGGTCGGCATCTGCGGCGAACTCGGTGCAGACCTGACACTGACTGAAACGTTCCTGCGCATGGGCGTAGACGAACTCTCCGTCAGCCCGCCGTCGGTCCTGCCGCTCCGTGAAAAAGTACGCTCTCTTGATTTGAGCAAATAATAAAAAAGGCGCTGTCGCATGAAGCTGTTTTGGCTTCGTGCGGCAGCGCTTTTTTTATTTCAACACTTCGTCCGAGCTGGTTGGGAGATTCGGCATATCCGTGTTGAACCATTTCTTGTAGATTTTCTGGAATTCGCCCGATTCTTTCAATTTTGCCATGGCGTCGTTGACTTGTTTCAACAATTCTTTGTTGTCTTTGTTGATGGCAAAGGCCAGGTATTCCGGCTTCGTATCGGGGATATTGATGACATCGAACTTTCCTTTGCCGTCCTGGGTCAGGAAGTAATCGGCAACCGGTTTGTCGAGGATAGCTGCCGGCGAGCCGCCGACCTGGAGTTCCATAATGGCTTCGGAGTTGTTATCGAACTGTTTAATTGTATAGCCCTGTTCTTCAGCGTATTTAGCCCCTGTCGTGCCGACTTGGACGGCAATCTGCTTGCCCTGCAAGTCGGCTACAGAATGGACACCGCTGTTTTTCGGCGTTAAGATGACCAGTTTCGATTCGTAGAACGGAGCGGCAAAGGCGACTTTCTGAGCTCGTTCCTTGGTCACCGTCATACCCGTAGCGGCGATATCCATGTCACCTTGCTGGATGATGGGTATGATACCGGAAAAAGCGATGTTGTTAAATTCGATGTCCCGGCCCATTTCTTTGGCTACGGCACGGATCAAATCCATTTCAAAACCCTTGTATTCCGACGATTCGTCGCTGTCTTTGAATTCAAAAGGAACGAACGTCGCATTGGTAGCGACGCGAAGCGGCTTCTTCATGTCGTTGGCGCTATCTTTCTTATCACTGCCGCAGCCGGCCAGCATGGACGCAGCTAAGACGCCCGTAAGCAAAGTAGCACCTAATTTTTTCGTATTCATACAATTCCCTCCAGAAATTGAATAAAAATAAATTTATGCTTATTATTATACCTATTTTATAGGAAAAAGTAAAGGGCTTGTCGCTGGCGACAAGCCCTTTACCGTGATTCGTAGTTTGTGGCTACTTCTTCAATTCTGGCATCTTGATAGGCGTCTTATCTACGAGGCGGACGATGAGGAGGGTGATGATGCAAATAATCCATTCAAAGTAGATGACGTGAGGCAGGATGCGAATCTGCGGGCAAAGCTGCCAGGCGAAGAGGCCGATGATGCCGACGAAGGTTGTCCAGAAAGCCGTGTTCTTGCGGCACAGGGTCGGGCAGAACATGGTGCACAAGAAGACTAACGTGAAAGCCGTTGTCAGGCTCAGTCCGATAAGCATGATTTTAACGATACCGACGGCATTGAAGGCCAGCCACAAGGTACCCGCACCGATAATGAGGATAATCAGGCGGTTGGCTTTGACATAGCTTCCTTCCGAAATATCCGGCTTGATAAAACGTTTAAAAATGTCCTGAGAGATGAGTGTACCGGCGCCGAGGAGAATCGTGCAGGCCGTCGATACATCGGCTGCCCAGAGGGCAGCCAGGGTCATACCAGACGAAAAAGGGTCGAGGCTCATGATGATCTGAGGCAAGGCCATAGTCGGATTGATGCCCGGGAACTGGGCTTTGGCGGCCAGGCCGAGAATAGCCGATAAGAAACCGACCGGGAAGATAAGCACGCCGCCGAGGATAAAGCCTTTACGGGCGGCACTGGCGTTCTTAGCGCCGCAGGCAATCTGAACCGGTCCTTGAGCCGTAATGGCCTGAGTCGTCATGACGATGATCCAGCCCATGAGGACGGCGAAAGACAGGCCGCCCATGGGGGAGAACCAGTTGAAGTCTGCTGCCGGCAGGGCGGCATTGATACCGCTAATGCCACCATCTCGGAGCAGGATACGGACGAGAGAGTAAAGGATGCCGAGATAAATGACAGTGACGCTGAGGATATTGGATAAACCGGAGGACCAGAGACCGCCAATGGCCGTGATGCCGATGAAGACGACGGCACTGGTAATCATGCCGGCGTGCATGGAGAAAATATCTGGCATGAGGGCGTGTAAAATAGAACCGCCGGCGACATACTGCAAGGACGTGATGCAGATCATAATCAGGGACAAGCCGATGACGCTGATGATGCGGGCTTTTTTGTCGTAGCTCCGTTCAAAGAGTTCTGGAATGGTTGTGCAGTTCAAGGAACGATATTTGCCGGCCGCAACAAAGCCCATAACGATGGCGCCGATGGCCCAGGCTGCATTGTACCAGCCCGCAGCCAGACCGATTTTCGTCGCACTTTCGGCGACGCCGACTGTCGAAGCTGCGCCGACAGCCATGCCAGTGATGCTGACGGCGACCAGGCCTGTAGAAAACTGACGGCCTGCAAATAGATATTGTGTTGGGTTCTGACTGGCCCGGTGTTTGACGTAGAAAGAAATGGCAAATAATAAAATGATGTATAAGATGACAATACATAATTGAATCGACATTTTCTCTCTATCCTCCTTTAACTTATAAAATTTAATAATTGCAACGCTAGTTCCCGCTAAAGGAACGCGATACACCACAATTTAAAGACATTATAGGATAAAATAAAGAAAAATACAAGGAGAGACCGTTGCATCGAGTTCCTAAATATGGTATGATACGGCCGAGGCAAAAGATAGCATCACCTGGTGTGAGTTATACTTTTTTCTGATATTTCGCAAGATGGTTTTGTCATCTGCTTGGATCTGATTCAGACCGAGACAGAAAGGATTAGGTGGGATTGTTACAGATTTCACCTGCACTATGGATTTTTGTCGCTTAGACACCTTTCGGTCTGTGCCGGAAGGTGTTTTTTTGTTCTTTTGCCCCAGATTCCAATAGGGAGGTTTTTTGGTTGAAAAAGTGTTGTGATTTTCTGGTAAACAACATGGCCATTTTCGTCGTCCTCATCGGCATCGTCGGCGCTGTATGGCCGCAGACCCTACAGTGGGTCAAGCCTTATGTCGGCTGGCTACTGGGGATTGTCATGTTCGGTATGGGCATGACCTTGACCGTCCAAGATTTCAAGACGGTCTTCAAACGGCCGTGGGAAGTCCTTATCGGCGTCGTCGCCCAGTTCGTCATCATGCCTTTCGTGGCCTGGGCCTTGGCCCGTCTCTTTGCCTTACCGCCGGAACTGGCTATTGGTGTCATCCTCGTCGGGACCTGCCCGGGCGGGACGGCGTCAAATGTCATTTCCTACCTGGCTAAAGGCGATGTAGCCCTGTCCGTGTCGATGACCATGTCGACGACGCTCTTGGCGCCCATTGTGACGCCGACGCTGACCTGGTTCTTGGCAGGCGCCTGGATTCATGTTTCTTTCGTATCCATGATGATTTCTATTGCGGAAATGGTCCTGGTACCGGTCCTTCTCGGTCTGGCAGTCCATCATTTCTTCGCTCGTGGTGTTGAAAAGGTCTTGCCGGCTATGCCTATCATTTCGGTAGTCACTATCATCATCCTCGTCGGCTGTGTCGTATCCCTTAGCGCATCGCGCCTGTTCGATGTCGGTCTGCTTATGGCGGCTATCGTCATCTTGCACAACGTCTTTGGCCTGGCTTTGGGTTACGGTATGGCCAAATTGTTCCGTCTCGATTCGCGTAAATCCCGGACGGTAGCCATCGAAGTGGGGATGCAGAATTCTGGTATGGCTGCCTCCTTGGCTGTCTTATATTTCAACCCGGCAGCGGCGATTCCTGGTGCTATCTTCAGCGTATGGCATAATATTTCCGGGTCCATTATTGCCAACTTCTTCTCGCGCCGCGATGAAAAAGCCGAAGAAAAGGCACGGGCCCTGTCTGTTGATAAATCGAGTGTTCCTACTCATTAATTTATATTCCAAAGGAGTCTTAATATCATGAAAATTTTCCGTACTGTCAAAGAAATGCAGGCATTTGCTAGTGAACAGAAAAAAGCTGGTAAGATTATCGGTTTGGTCCCGACCATGGGTGCTCTCCACGAAGGTCATCTGACCTTGATGCGGGCGGCTAAAGCCAAATGCGACGTCGTCATCGCTTCGGTCTTCGTCAACCCGACCCAGTTCGGCCCGAACGAAGATTATGACGCTTATCCGCGCCGTTTTGATGAAGACTGCCGGAAGTTGGAAAGCGTCGGTGTCGATGCCGTCTTCCATCCGGAACCGTCGGAAATGTATCCGGAAGGTTATTGCACGTATGTCAACGTCGACGGCGACATTACCCATAAACTCTGCGGGGCTCAGCGTCCTATCCATTTCCGCGGCGTCGCTACGGTCGTTACGAAATTGATGAACATCACTCGCGCCGATGAAGCCTTCTTTGGCCAGAAAGATGCTCAGCAGGTCGTCGTTGTCCGCCGTTTTGTCAGCGACCTCAACATCCCGGTCCACATCAATATGGTCCCCATCGTCCGTGAAGAAAGCGGTCTGGCCCGGAGCTCGCGAAATGCTTACCTTTCGCCGGAAGAAAAACAGGCAGCCCTGGTTTTGTCCCGTAGTCTGCGCAAAGCTAAGGCAGCTTATGAAGGCGGCGAAAAAGACGTAGAAACGCTGAAATCCATCGTTACCAAGGAAATCCAGGCTGAACCGATGGCTTCTATCGATTACGTCGACCTTTTCTCTTTCCCAGCTTTGAAACCGATCCAGACTGTCGATCAGGAAAGCCTCTTGGCCATTGCCGTCCGCATCGGCAAGACGCGCCTCATCGATAATGTCATCTTAGGCTAAGGGAATCTTCACATTTTCTTCACATTTCCTCCACATCTTTTTCGCACGTCTCTGGTATAGTAAAAGCATAAACAGAGGGGTACTACAAAGGAGGTTTTCATGATGAAGAAAAAAATCTTAGCCGGATTGGCGACACTCATCGTAATTGCCGGTTTTTCCGCCTTTGCAGCCACACCAGCTGCTTCAGAAGGTTCATCGTCAGGGACTTACGGCTCAGGTTATACGTGTTATGACAACAGTAACGGGTATTGCCGGGGACCACGGGCCTGCTATGATGACTACGATAACTGCTATACTGGAAATGGTTATTGCCAGGGACCGCGCCGCGGCTGCCGGGCCGATGGCCAGCGCGGCTGTCAGGGCCGTCAAGATTGCCCTGCCTATAGCGAACAACAGTAAGCCGTTCTAATCAAAGGGGGAAAACAATATGGTAATGACTCACTACATGGAACTCTTATCGCTCCATGAACCTTGGTTCTTGATTTTCTTCATGCTCGTACCGATGGTATTGGCTGAAACGATTTTAGCGTCTGGTGCTTTTTCCTTGCTCTACAAGGACAGCCGCAGTGAAAAATGGGACAGCCTGAGCCACGTCTGCGGACTCATCTTAGGCGTCTTCTTCATTGTAGCTACGGTATACATCGTCACATCCTATGTCCCGACTATCCAGTGGCGCGGCCCGATTGATTATATTTCTATTTGGGCTTATGTCTTAGGCGTTATCCCAGCCGTCCTCATCCTCTTGCAGGAATTGGGTATTATCTTTAAGAGCTCCGATTCGACGGCAAAGATCAAGAAACACATCGTCCTTATGATTCTCTTCGTCCTGTTCACGCATTTAGCCATGGTCTTCGGCATGGCTGACCCGCAGCTCGCAGGCTATGTCCCGCCGAAACAGAACATGCAGATGAATGGCAATATGCCCATGGACCACAGTCAGATGAATCATGACCAGATGAATAACAACAAGGGTCAGATGGACCACAGTAAGATGTAGTTTCGTGGCTCGTGCTTCGTGGTTCATGTCTCGTGCCTTCGTAGGGGCTTGCACGTGGTAAGCCCGTTACAGGTTATGTTGGAATTTCTTAATTAGTTTTTTGAGAGAATTGTACACATCCCGGAGCGGGTGTCCCTACAGAAAAAGGCGCTGTCTTTATGCGACAGCGCCTTTTTTCATGCTATAATTAAGGCAAAAAGGGGTGAACACGATGAATTTAGCGCAGCCGATTTTAGAGGGAATCATCGCTTTGGCTAAACAGTACGATATTCAAAAGGTCATTCTTTTTGGCTCCCGTACCCGTGGCGATAACTGGGAGCGCAGTGATATTGATTTGGCTGTCTGCGGTGGAAATATCACGCAGTTTTATGAAAAATATGAGAATTGAGGTGGATTTTTTGCGAACGAATTCAATTTTAATCGTCGATGATGATGAAAAACTTTGTGCTTTGTTAAAATCTTATTTTGAGCAGGAACAGTTCATCGTCTATATTGCTCACGATGGCATGACAGCATTGCATACGCTGCGCAACCAGAAACCGCAGATTATGCTCCTCGATTTGATGATGCCCGGCATGGATGGCTTCGAGGTCTGCCGCCGTATCCGCCAGTTCAGCGATATTCCTATTATCTTCTTGTCAGCCAAGGACGATGAAACGGACCGCCTAGTCGGCCTCAATATGGGCGGCGACGATTATGTGACTAAGCCTTTTCACGTCAAAGAAGTCATTGCCCGTGTCTACAGCCTGCTGCGGCGGACTCGCGGCGAAGTACTGCAGCAGACGACGTCGTATACCATACGGGATTTGACCATCGACAAGGAAAAATTTACTGTCTTGAAAGGAAATCAGCCTGTACCCCTGACGCCGACGGAATTCAATCTCCTCGAAGTCCTGGCTTCGGCTCCGGACCGGGTGTTCAGCCGCATGCAGCTCATGGATAAAGTGCAGGGTGGCTATGGCTTTAAGGGTTATGAACGGACCATCGACACGCATATCCACAATTTGCGTAAAAAACTAGAATCTGACCCGGCTCATCCGACGTATATCCTGACGGTATGTGGCATTGGTTATAAATTCGATGGAGGTCCTCATGAAGAAAGCTGACAGTATCGTTATACGACTGACAGGGATGGTCTTTATCTTGATTTTCCTGACCATCGCCATTTTGCTCATCTTGGTCAACAATCAGATGGATAGCCATTTCTCCCAGTATTTGAATAACACGTCCCAAATGATGGGAAATGGGCACCAGGGAATGGGAATGATGCACGGCATGATGCATGGACCCGCGGAAATTACGTATATATCGGCTGTCCACCGGTCGCTGCTTTGGGTCGGCCTGGGCATGTTAGCCGTCAGTGTCACTATCAGTTACTTCATTGTTCGGGAAATCATGCGGCCTTTGTCGGCCCTGACCGACGCAGTCCAACAAGTCAAAGCCGGGACGTATGGCCAGACCGTGCCCGTCGAACGTCGCGATGAAGTCGGGACCTTAACGGAAACTTTCAATGACATGTCCCAGGAATTGGCAAAAAACGATAAGATGCGGCGCCGTTTATTTGCGAATATCGCCCATGAACTGCGGACGCCACTGGCCATCTTGCAAGGCAATCTGGAAGGCATGATTGACGATGTCATTCCGACAGATAAAAAGGTTCTCTTATCCATGGAAGATGAAACACTGCGCATGGGGCGGCTTATCCAGGACTTGCGTGACTTGTCTTTGGCTGAAATCAATGAGCTCACCCTTCATAAAGAATTGTATGATATTAACGTCCTCTTGGAACGGGCTGTGAGTATGCTCCAGCCTTTGTGCGACGAAAAATCCCTGACCGTCCATTTGGACTTGATCAGGGATTTACCGAAAGTATCTATCGATGTGGACCGTATCAATCAGGTCATTTATAATCTGCTGAACAACGCCATCCGCTATATCGAAGCGGGATGTACGATTACCGTTTCGACGCTGGTCGTCACGGCGCAGGGCCAGTCCTATGTGCAGGTCCAGATTGCCGATACGGGCAGCGGCATTGCCCCGGATGATTTACAGCATATCTTCCAGTATTTCTACCGCAGCGAAAAATCGCGGAGCCGCAAGAGTGGCGGCAGTGGTATCGGCCTGGCCCTGGCCCGGCAGTTCGTCCGCAGTCATGGTGGCAGGATATGGGCGGAAAGCGAAGTCGGCAAGGGTACGACGTTTACTTTTATTTTACCAATTCATAACCAGCGTCGGCAATGACTTTGGCAAAAGCTTCCGTCGGGATATCTTTGCTGGCCGTGACGTCGGCTTTTTTACCTTCCAAGTCGACGGTGACGGCAGTGACGCCGTCCATGGCAGCTAATGCATTGTGTACGTGTTTCTGGCAGTGTTGGCACATCATGCCTTCGATTTTTAATGTTTTTTCCATCATTTCATCCTCTTCTTTCTCTTGGGTAGTAATATGTTGTAATGTATATCCAGCAGTAGTGATGACTTTTTTGAAGTCTTCTGCCGAAATAGCTTTATTCGCCGATACATCGGCTTTTTGGCCATCGAGGTCGACGACGGCATCGGTGACGCCATCCATAGCTTTCAGGACTTTCGTGACCGTAGCTACGCAGTGCTGGCACATCATACCTTCAATGGACAAGGTATAGTGATAGGGTGTCGGAGCGGCTGCCACTTCAGGAACCGTTTTTTGCGGAACTGGTTGTGTTTCTTTCGGATTCTTGGCTTCCGGTGCCGATGTTTCACGTGAAACATTGGCGCTGTGCGTCGTCTTGAAGAAGCGAAGGCGCAGGGCATTCATGCAGACTGTGAAGCTCGACAGGCTCATGGCGGCAGCGCCGATCATCGGATTGAGGCGGATGCCAAAGGCCGGATAGAGAACGCCTGCAGCCAGGGGAATGCAGATGACGTTGTAGAAGAAGGCCCAGAACAGATTTTCTTTGATATTCTTGATGACGGCCTTGCTCAAACGGATGGCGCTGACTGCGTCGAGGAGGTCACTGCGCATGAGAACGGCGTCGGCGCTTTCAATGGCGACGTCTGTCCCGGCGCCGATAGCCATGCCCAAATCGGCTTTGGCCAGGGCTGGCGCATCGTTGATGCCGTCGCCGATCATGGCGACTTTATGGCCTTCGGCCTGAAGGGCGGCGATGTGTTTTTCTTTATCCTGAGGTAAGACGCCGGCAATGACCTGGGGAATGTGCAGGCGCTGGCGGATGGCTTCGGCTGTGCGCTGATTGTCGCCGGTCAGCATGACGACATGGATGCCCATTTTGGCAAAGTCGGCAATGGCTTCGGCGCTAGTCGCTTTTTCAACGTCTGCTACGGCGATGATACCGATGATTTCCTTGTCATCGGCAAAGAGGAGCGGCGTCTTGCCGTCGTCGGCCAGCGTATCGAGGGTAGCTGTGATGGCTTTCGTATCGATATGGGCTTCGTCCATGAGGCGCATATTGCCGGCATAATAAGTCTTGCCGTCGATGACAGCCTGGACGCCACGGCCAAAGAGGGCCTTGAAATCACTGGCTGTCTTGCCTGCCAGCTGATGATTGCTGGCATAGGTCATGATGGCTTCGGCCAAGGGATGTTCGCTGCCTTTTTCCAGAGCCGCTGCGATGGCGACGAGGTCTTCCTGACTGCCTTTCAGGGGACCGATATCCGTGACTTTCGGACGGCCTTCGGTAATGGTACCGGTCTTGTCCATGACGACGGTGTCGATGGCATGGGCTGTTTCCAAGGCTTCACCGGATTTGATAAGGATGCCGTTTTCAGCCCCTTTGCCTGTACCGACCATGATAGCGACTGGCGTAGCCAGGCCTAGAGCGCACGGGCAGGAGATGACCAGGACGGAGATAGCCGTCGAGAAGGCGAATTCAGCGTCGACGCCCATGACGAAGTACCAGATGAGGCCGGTAATGATGGCGATGGTGATGACGGCCGGGACGAAGTAGCCCGAAATGGTGTCGGCCATCTTGGCGATAGGCGCCTTGCTGGCACTGGCTTCGTCGACGAGTTTGATGATCTGGCTGATTGTCGTGTCGCTGCCGACGCGGCGGGCTGTAATATGGATGAACCCCGTCTTATTTATCGTAGCCGACGTGACTTTATCGCCGACTTGTTTTTCTACAGGAATGCTTTCGCCAGTAATGGCGGCTTCATCGACACTGGTTGTCCCTTCTGAAATGATACCATCTGCCGGGATACTTTCACCAGGACGGATGACGATTTCGTCGCCGACGACGAGGTCTTCGACGGGGATGACCGTTTCAACGCCGTTGCGCAGGACCGTGGCCTGTTTCGGTGCCAGATCCATCAACTTTTCGATAGCCGTACTGGTCTTGCCTTTGGCGCGGGCTTCAAGGAACTTGCCGATATCGATGAGGGTGACAATCATGGCAGCTGATTCAAAGTACAGATTAGTGCTGTACTGGGCGACGAGGGCCCAGTCACCATGGCCCATACCCCAGCTCATGCGGAAAATGGCGAAGACGCCGTACAGGGCGGCTGCCATAGAGCCCATGCCAACCAGGCTGTCCATGTTCGGCGCTCCTTGGAAGAGGTTGCGGAAGCCGTTGACGTAATACTTGCGGTTCAAATACATGATCGGCAGAATCAATAAGAACTGGGTAAAGGCAAAGGTAATGGCATTTTCATCGCCATGGAAGACGTACTGGAAGCTTTCCGGTACAGGGATGCCGAACCATTCATAGAACATGTGGTGCATGGCGATGTACATGACCGGGATGAGGAAGATGATAGACCAGATGAGGCGGTGCTTTATGGCTTTCATTTCTTCCTTAGCGATGTCAGAAGCGCTCTTTTGCGGGGCTCCCACCTGTTTTTGGCTGCCTCCTTCGGCCGGGCTGGCTCCGTAGCCGGCGTCGACGACGGCCTGGATGATGTCTTGTTCGCTGACGACGTTTTCATCGTAAGAGGCTTGCATACTGTTGGTCAACAGATTGACACTGGCCTTGTCGATACCGTCCAGCTTGTTGACGGCTTTTTCTACGCGGGCCGAGCAGGCAGAACAGCTCATGCCCGTGATGGTAAACTTTTCGTGCTTCAACGGACTCACTCCTTTATTTCATGAGTTTCTGAAGGGCACAGACGAGTTCATCGACGACTTCGTCCTTGCCTTCACGGATGTCGTGGATGACGCAGGACTTGATATGCTGGCTCAGGAGCTCTTTATTGAAAGAATTCAATGCCGACTGGATGGCACTGACTTGAGTCAGGATATCAATACAGTAGCGGTCGTCTTCGACCATCTTTCGCACACCCCGTACTTGGCCTTCGATGCGGTTCAGTCGGGAAATGAGCGATTTATACTCTTTGCCCTCTTTATTACGATACTTATGTTTCTCTGTACCGCAGCAAGGACAGACTTTCTTTTCGTCCATAATTGAGTTCCCCTTTCATTTATATACCCCTTCTAGGTATATGGACATAATATACCTAGAAGGGGTATATGTCAAGGAATTTTAGTGGCTAGTAGTTAGCGGATGTTTTTTTTATTTGTAGGGGCGACCCCCTACGAGCCACGAGTCACACAAAAAAGGGGCTGTCGCATTAAGACAGCCCCTTTTTGAGTTTGAAGTTGAAAGGTTGATGTTTGATGTGGATGTTTTTTTATTTAAAGCAATCGCCTCAAACATCATACATCAAACCTAAAACATTAAAGAGAAAGGGGCTTTGCATGATGGAATAAACCTTCGTGCGACAGCCCCTTTTACTCCTATTTCAACAATGCTTTTACGGCTTCAGTCTGATCCGATGCGTTTTCCGCACCGGCGATGATAGCGCCTTGCGCTACGATGCAGTCGAGGCCTTTATCTTTGCGGACCTGTTCGACTTTGGAAACGACATCTTTTTCAATGGGGACGATCAATTTATTTTCCAATTTGCTCAAGTTCTGAGCCAGTTCACGGCCGAGGTTCTGTTTTTCCTGGTCCGTTTTCATTTTCGGAGCTTGTTTTGCGAACTGTTCGTTTGCGTCTTTGACAGCTGCCTGCATCTGTGCACTGACTTTCGGGAAATCTTTATGTGCCTGTACGAGAGTATCGAAGTTAACGTAACCGACGCCGGAAGCGAATGCCGACGAAGCAGCGACAAGGCTCATCATTCCCATAACGGCAAGGGATGCTAATTGTTTTTTCAGTTTCATAATGTATTCCTCCTGCGCCGCAGAGCGGCTGAATTACTCTTTCTTAACTATAGTTCTATTCGTATATTATAACAAACTTACGGATAAAGTACAACCTGCACAGAATCAAGCTTTTTCGTCGTCGGATTCTGCTTTGTCTTCTTCATCGTCGTGAATATAAATGTATTTATCCTTTTTCATTTTGTCGATGATTTCCGGAGCCATGGCGATGAGTTTTTCAAAGGCCGATGCCTGGTAACCGTCTTTCTTGATAGAGAACATTTCTACCCGGTCGCCTTTGATGACCAGGATGGCTGCCGGTTCCATTTTGGCACCGCCGCCGCTGCCGGCACTGCTGCGGCCGTTTTCTGTCTTGCCATTGACGCCGCCAGATCCGAAGCCAAAAGTGACGTCGACAAAAGGTACCAGGATGGCGTCGCCAATGTGGACGGACTGGCCGACGACAGTTTCGACTTTGATCATTTCTTTGAAACTTTCAAAAATTTGTTCCAAGTTGTTCTTGATGTACGAGTTATCCATGTTTTTCCTCCTTGTTCACAGCGTGCCAATCAGCCCATAAACGGCGTACAGGCCGGGAGACGGCAAAGGCAGCTGTAAACAGAAGCAGCACTGCCGGATATAGACGGCCCGAAGCACGGACGGTACAGTCATACTGTTCTTCTACGAAATTGAATTGTAAGTCTGTGACGCTCCCTGGACAGATGGCATAGAGGGCACCGGCCAACATTCCCGTTTCATGCGGTTCAGGGAGGCCGATGATACCGGTCAGGGTGAAGCGGCGGATTTGGCCATGACTGAGCAGGCGCGACAGCCAGGTGAAGAAAGCTGCTAAAAAGTCGACATTGAAGATGTCGGCTAAGAACCGTCGTATAGGCGGTTTCTTTTTTTTCGCCTCTTTTGCATCACCCGATGCCGGGGTATCCGGTCCTTCCTGGTGGAGCAGGTCTTCGTAGGTGAGGTGCTGGCTTTCTTTTTCCAGTTCATCCCAGACTTTTTCTTCCTCTTCCGGTGCCAAAGGCGGCGGTTCGACAGGCTCTTTCACAGCAGAGCTGCGCCTCCAGCATACATGCAGTTCATGATGCGGTTCTTCCCCCAGGGTATAGGACCAGGACGTATCGGCTAATTTCCGGCCCCATCGGCCTTGACCTTCGATGTGGAAAGGCGTCCCGATATGGATAGTAAGCGCATAGGAGACGGGCAGGCAGAGGATGAGCAGTATGCAGCTGAATAAGATGGCAAAGACGACGACGATTGCCATAGGGCAGCCCCCTTTTGTGAAAATAATCTGTTACTTTTATTTATTCTATATATATGGGGCAAGTTCCTTTTTTTTAGGCGTCTTGTTCCCCTTTTTCTTTTTTATTGAAAATGCAGTCTACATCTTCGGCACCGAAGCAGCGGGAACAGGAAATGCACAGGGCCGGTTCGATGTCGCCTGATTTCCATCGATTCGGCAGGTCCGGCTGGCGCAGGTAAGGGCGGCTCATGGATACGAAAGCCAAGTCTGTCGATTCCAGCGTGTCTTCGATATCTTTGATGTTGCGGAAACCGCCGACGACGCCGACATCGGTTTTGCCTTTCAGCAGGGCGGCTGCTTCTGCTGCATAGGCTTTGAAGTACATCGGTTCCTTCGTGCGGCGGATGGCCCGGATCGGGCCCTTGCGCGGCAGGGAGGAAGTGTTGCCACCACTGACTTCAATGGCGTTTACTCCTATTTTGGCTAGCCAGGTCATGACCTGTTTGCTTTCTTCAAAGGTCATGCTGCCGTCTTTCATGAAATCGGCACAATTTAATTTGACCCAGACCGGATAATCAGCACCGACGGCCTGACGCATGGCAGTGATACATTCCAGGAAAAAGCGGGCCCGGTTTTCCAAGCTGCCGCCGTAAGCGTCCGTGCGGGTGTTGAAATGGGGAGACAAGAACTTGCTGGCCAGGTAACCGTGGGCGCCGTGGAACTGGATACCGTCGAAACCAGCGGCTTTGGCTCTGGCAGCGGCTTTGGCGACGGCTTCTGTCAGTTCATGAATTTGGTCGACTGTCAAGGCCTGCGATTCCTGGGTCCACTTGCCGACCTTTTCCGTAACGCCGCTAGGGCTGAAGATGATGCGCGTTTCCCCTGCCGGCGTTTCCGGCAGGAGAATAGCCGACCCCATGACGACGAGCTGGGCGACGATTTTTCCGCCGTGCTGGTGGACGCGGTGGACGACCTGGGACAGCGGGGCAATACATTCATCATCGTCGATGCGAATCTGGCAGTGCTGACGCGGTTCCATCTTATTCGTCGCCATCATCCCGGTAATGATGATGCCGGCACCGCCGTCAGCCAGGTTTTCATACATTTCGGCCAACTTATCTGTCGGAAGACCGTAGTTCCCCATTCCTTCAAAAGTTGCAGAACGGACAAGGCGGCACTTCGCTTCAATACCGCCGATGTGACATGTATCAAATAACATGGTAGAAATCTCTCCTTGGTAATAAAAAATGAATTTCAGTTTATCTTGAACATTATACAATATTTGCGGAAATAAGCCAATGCATTGTTTTTAGTTGGCTTCATTAAGCGAGTATGATAAACTTCCGCGATGTTAATTGTTTTGCTCCTTTTGTAAAGAGTGATGTTTTTAGTTGGCTTCATTAAGCGAGTATGATATAATACAAGTGTTTGTTAATTTTACAATTCACGAAGGGATGTTGAATACATGGCTACAGCAATGGTAATCGGAACCCAATGGGGCGACGAAGGTAAAGGTAAGATTGTAGATTATTTGGCCCAGAAGGCCGATGTCGTCATCCGCTCCCAGGGTGGGAATAACGCCGGCCATACGGTCGTCGTCGACGATAAGTCCTTTGCACTGCGTCTCTTGCCGTCGGGGATCCTCTTTTCCGACAAAACTTGCATCATCGGCAGCGGCGTCGTTGTCAATCCGAAAGTCCTCCTTGAAGAAATCGAAGGCATGACCTCTAAAGGCGTGCAGATAAGCAAATTGGAAATTTCCACGCGTGCGCATGTCATCATGCCGTATCATATCCGTATTGATGAAGAAGATGAAAAACTCAAGGGTGATGCTAAAATCGGCACGACGAAGAACGGCATCGGACCGTGCTATGCCGACAAAGTCAACCGCGTAGGCATCCGCATCGGCGACCTCATGGACCGCGATGTCTTTGCCAAGAAATTGCGCATCAATATTAATCTTAAAAACCGTCTCTTTGAAAAATATTATGGCTGCGAAGGCTTCGATTACGATGAAGTCCTCAAAGAATACCTCGGCTATGCTGACCAGATCCGTCACTACGTCAAGGATACGAATTACTCGGCAAACCTCTATGTCAGTGAAGGTAAGAAAGTTCTCTTTGAAGGGGCACAGGCTGCTATGCTCGACCTCGACCATGGTACATATCCCTTCGTTACCAGCTCTAATCCGACAGCTGGCGGCGCTTGCACCGGTTCCGGCGTCGGCCCCCGCCGCATGGAAAATATTGTCGGTGTCGTCAAAGCTTATACGACCCGCGTCGGTGCTGGCCCGTTCCCGGCAGAACAGCTCAACGAAGTCGGTGAATATCTGCGCAACACAGGTCATGAATTTGGTACGGTTACCGGTCGTCCCCGCCGTTGCGGCTGGCTTGATACGGCTGTCGTCAAATATGCAGCTATGCTGAATAGCCTCGATTACCTGGCTATTACCCGCCTGGACATCCTCGATGACCTGGATACCATTAAAATCTGCACGGGCTACAAATATAAAGGCCAGCTCCTGAAAGAATATCCGGCTAGCCTTGACGTCTTGGAAAACGTCGAACCGATTTATGAAGAAATGCCGGGCTGGAAAGCCGACATCTCGAAATGCAAATCTTACGATGAATTGCCGGAAGCTGCCCGTCACTATGTCGAACGCATCAGCGAACTCACAGGCATTCCCTTGGGCATCGTCTCTGTCGGTCCGAACCGCAGCCAGACAATCATCCTCAAAAAGATTTTCTAAAAAACAACTGAATTACACCATGATATGTGAAAGAGGCTGTCGCATTAAGACAGCCTCTTTTTGAATTTGAAGTTGAAAGTTTGATGTTTGATGTAGATGCTTTTAAATTTAAAGCAATCGCCTTAAACATCATGATGGAATAAACCTTCGTGCGACAGCCCCTACGAGCCATGAACCATGAATTATTCCCCGCAATGGCCGGCCATTGCGCAAGCGCTGCACGAACCGGAGCAGCCACCGCCGATAAAGTTCAGGCCGATGACACCGGTTACGGTTTTGCGCGGCATGAGCATCCCACTGGGCAGGAGGGAGACGCCGATTTGTTCAGCGTGGACGGCTTGGGCGATGTTAGCCATCTGGCCGGACGGCCAGTCGCCGGTGCCGGGATTCATGATCCAAGACGCTTTATAGCCTTTGTCGGCGCCGGCTTCGTCGAGCATGTCGATGAGCTGTTTTGTATAGCCCGCTGTAGCGACGGTTAACGCCGAGTCGAGAGCTAGGCCGCGGGTGATTTCTTTATTCATGAACAAGGCATCGACTTCTTTTTCCAGGGCTTCGCCAAGGGTGACGGCATACATCAGGACGATGGCCGAGTCTTCGATGCGCTGGCAGACCGTCGGGCTGTTGATGGTGAAAGGGCTGTCGCAAAGGACCATATGGGACGTATTGTCATAGAAGCACTGCTGGCAAGTGGCCTGTGGTTTGGCTAATTCCATGACGCGCTGGCACGCTTCGTGGACGAAATCATCGGAAAGTTCAGCAGCTCCGCGCTGCAAGGCATATTCTTTGACGCTGGCAGCGTCGATTTCCCGCAAGGGATCAGTAAATGTTGGCATTTTTTACATCCTTTCTGAATCTGTACATTTGTTTTTTATTATACCATAGAAATTGTTGGAAATTGTTAAAAAAATCCATGAAATAAAGGTGATAAATATTTGATTAAATGGTGGATAGACGATATACTATAATATAGACTTTAAAATTAATTTTGAGAGAAATGAGGTGGACATGATGGCAGTCGACGAGTCTCCTGCTGAAAGGGGAGCCCCGGCAGAAATTGCCGTAGAATGTATTGTTCCCAATCCCCGGCAGCCGCGGCAGACCTTTGATGAACAAGGGCTGATTGCCTTAGCTGATTCGATTCGCCAACATGGGCTTGTCCAGCCTGTCGTCGTCCAGAAGACCGGTCCCGGCCGATATGAACTCATTGCCGGTGAACGGCGGCTGCGGGCTGCTAAACGCTGCGGCTTGAAGACGGTGCCGGCTATCATCCGCAGCTATACGCCTGATGAAGCGGCCGAAATTGCCCTTATTGAGAACCTGCAGCGCCAGGACTTGGACGCCATTGAAGAAGGGATGGCCTATGAGCGGCTCATGAAAGATTTTGGTCTGACCCAGGAACAGACGGCACAGAAAGTTGGGAAAAGCCGGTCCCACGTAGCCAACATGGTCCGCTTGCTGCAGCTTCCAGACGATATCAAAGGCTGGATTGCTGCTGGACGCTTATCTATGGGGCAAGCCCGGCCTCTATTGCAGCTGCCTTCTGTGAAGTTGCAGCGGGAAGCAGGCCTGTACATTTTGAAGCATGACCTGTCGGCCCGTAAGGCAGAAGCGCTGGTCCGCCATCTGATGGCCCAGGCGAAGTCCCGTCCCGAACCGGACGCCCATGTGGCTTGGTTGCAGGATAAGCTGAAGATGGCCTTGGGGACCGATGTGGCCATTCAGCTGGGAAGAGGCCGGAAAAAAGGGAAAATCGAGATTTCCTTTTCGTCAGAAGCAGAATTTGAACGGCTGTTGTCGATACTGACTGAAGAAAAAGAAGACACGTCGAGGTCCCCTCTTTCTTCATTTCATATATAATATTTTTGCATATTCATGGGAGGAAAGAAATGCTGAATATCGATATGCAGGCTGCCACGATGGCGCTTGCCGGTATTGGCGGGTTGATTTTATTGCTCTTGCTCGTCTATATCGTCATTTTACACAAGAAAATCAGAAAATTAGAAACGAATTACACCTTTTTTATGCAAGACGAAACGGGAGCCAGCGTCGAAGCGAAGCTGCGTGACGATGTCGATAAGCTGCATAACCTGCAGGGAACGCTCGATATGATTCACCAGACGCAAAAGGATATCATGGCTGTCCAGAATCACTGTTTCCGTAAAATCGGGTTCGTTAAATATAATGCCTTTGACAATATCGGCAACAATCTGAGTTTTGCCTTTACCGTCCTCGATGGGAAAAATGACGGCTTCTGTCTGTCCAGTGTCTATGGGCGCAACGAATCGCGTATTTTTGCCAAACCGATTGTAGAAGGCAAGTGTCTCTATGGCATGAGTGAAGAAGAAAGGGAAAGCCTGGATAACGCATTGAATTACAGCGGTGACATGCAGGCTGTTCAAAGGGATCTGGAAGAATAATAAAGAGGGGAAAAGCGTGAAGATCCACATCAAGATATATCCATGGATGCGCAACCTGCAATCATGGTGCCAACGCATAAAAGCTTGGGAAACACCAGCGTGGTGGCCGTCATTCCTGAAAACGGACCGGACGGAGCCATTGGTCGTGACACCGGCGCAATATAAGAAGCTCGTCCGCGGCTGTGCTGTCGCAGTGGTCGTCATTGTAATCGCTGCAGGCATCGGCATTTACGAGTTCATTTCGCTTCAGCAGGCCAAGGCCCAGGAAGCACTGCATGAACAGCAGCTGGAATTGATGCGTGAAAAGACGACATCACTTCAGGAAAAGATGGATAAAATGGATTCCCTGGATCAAGAGCTGCGGCAAATGGTCAAGGGTTCGGGGGCTGGTGACAGCCCAAAAGGTGACGGTGGCGTAGCAGGGGGACAGAAGAAATCTCCGGACCTTTCTCATGCCAGCTACAATGACCTGTTATTGGCCACCTCCCGCTTGGAAACCCGCAGTAATGCCCGCATCATCAGTTTCATCACGTTGAAAACAGTCTTGAGCGATACCGCAGGCGAACAGGTTCGGCAAATGCAGCAGATTACCCATAAATATCAAGGCAGTGCCTTAGGTGGCGGAAACCAAGGCGATGCCAGCAGCACGTCGACGACGCCTTCTATTTGGCCTGTCAGCGGGACGGTTACGTCTAACTTCGGTTACCGCGGCAATCCCATTGGCGGCGGCTCTGGCTTCCATGAAGGTATCGATATCGGTGTCGATTACGGAACACCTGTCCGGGCAACAGCGGCTGGGAAAGTCACCATGGCTGGCTGGGTCGACGGTTATGGCAACCTCGTAGAAATCGACCATGGCAACGGTTTCGTTACCCGTTATGGGCATAACTCTATGCTTTTAGTTACAGTAGGACAGGAAGTCCGGGCGGGCTCAATCATCTCGCTGGCCGGCAGTACAGGCCGCAGTACAGGGCCGCACGTCCATTACGAAGTACGCGTCAATGGATCCCCGACCAACCCGTTGCTGTTCTTGCCGTAAGCAAGTATGATGTAGGTGTCCATTATGGGGTACTCGTTGATACAATGTCGTTTATCGTTCGTAGTTCATTGTTCATCGTGATGGTTGTTATTTTTTACGCCACCATTACGACCTACGATGAACGGCCTGCGACGAACTAAAAAGGGCTTGTCGTAGAACGACAAGCCTTTTTTCACTACTCCCAGGAAGGAGTATTTTATGAAGAGATACATGAAGATACTAGCCTTTTGTATGCTTTTTATGGCTTTTTTCCTGAGCGGATGCAGCTTATCGCCGAAGAATACAGGCGTCCTCATTGGGGCGAACCTGGCTTTGAGCGGCAAAGGTATGTCCTATTCGACGTCGACGGAACGAGGTATCGAACTGGCTAAGGATATGGTCAATGAACGGGGTGGCCTTTTGGGAAAGCCCGTCCAAATTGTATCCGTCGATAACCACGGCAAGCCGGAAGATGCTGTAGCCGCTATTCAGCAGCTGACGGTGCGCCACGTATCGGCCATCATCGGGCCGGACCTGACGGATTGTACGCGGGCTGTCCTCTCTAATGTGGAAGCCGTGAAGATTCCCCTCATCAGCCCGGCATGCACCCAGCCGGATATCACTGTAGATCCTAAGTCTCATGAAGTCTACCGCTATATTTTCCGGGCGGCCTATATCGATGCTTCCCAGGGACGGGCCATGGCTGATTATGCGCTGAAGCAGCTCCATGTTAAACGGGCAGCTGTCTTTTATTATCCTGATAAACTGTATGCCCAGGGCTTGGCCGAATATTTCCGCAGCGCCTTTGCCGCCAGCGGCGGTGATGTGCCTGTCTATATTCCTGTAGAAAATGTGCAGGACCTGACCAAATACCTTCCCTTGCTGCAGCGGGAACAGGTCGATGTCATCTATCTGCCTGGGTATGATGATTGGACGATACCGGCTATTGAGCTGCTGCGCAGTCGTGGCATTTCTCTGCCCCTCTTAGGGCCGGACGGCTGGAATGGACCCAAGATGGAACGGGATGTCGATAAGGCCTATTTGACTCAGGTCTACTATACGGACCATTATGCCGGCCACGACGCGACGGATGCGGCCAAGCGCTTTTCCCTGGCTTATTATGAAAAGTACGGAGAATGGCCGGACAGCTATGCCGCTCTCGGCTATGATGCCTTCATGATGACGGCCGATGCCATTGAACGCTGTCAGTCGGCGGAAGCGGCTGATGTGGTCCGGGAGTTAGAAAAGACCATTGATTATGACGGTGCGACCGGGACTATTTCCCTCGATGCCAATCATGATGCGATTAAAGATGTCTTCATCATGACCTTTAAAGACGGCCAGCCCGAACTGGCTGCGACGATTCCCAAAGACCGTCAGACACAGTAAGGCAGATACTTTGTCATGGCTTGGCGCCGTGCCTTCCAGTCGGGCATGCGGATGGTCATGGCATCATAGAAATGGCGCGAGTGATTGGGCTGAAGAAAATGGCAGAGTTCGTGGAGCATGACGTGGTCGATGATTTCTTCAGGCATGATAGCCAGGTAGGTGTTCATGGTGACGATGCCTTTGAGGGGCATACAGGACCCCCAACGCGACCGCATGACTCGCTGTTTCAGGACCGGGTCGGGCAAGGCGAGGCCGTCGAATAAGGGCTGCATCCGGGATAAACTAGCAGGAAAGAGCTTTTTCCCCAGACTTTGCAGCAGCTTATGGTATAGCTTCTGTTTCATGACCGGTGTATTATCGGCCAGTTCCATGAAGACTGTCTGGCCGCTGCGGCGGATGCTGTTTTGCAGTCCCAGGCGGACGTCGAGTTTATAGGGCTGGCCCGCCAAATAGAGCGTATCGCCGTCGCTGAGGGTCAGCATGGGGAATTTCTGTTTTTGTTCTTTCATCTGGTCCATGGCACGGAGAATGAAGTCCGTCTTCTTTTTCAGGAAATCTTCGATATATTCCCAAGGAACACGGGTCGGTGCCGACAGGTACAATGTGCCGTCACTACGGACGTGGAGATTGATATTTTTCACTTTCTTGCGGACCAAGATGACTGGAAAGGTCTGGCCTTGGACCGTGAATTGGCATTGTTCATTCGTCATGGCGATACCTCGCAGAAATAAGATTTGTAGCTATTGTAAATAGAATTTATTCGTTTGTCAAAAAGGAAGGTAGATTATGCTCGATTTTACGGCTATTGACTTTGAAACGGCCAATAAATATGCCAACAGCGCCTGTTCCCTGGCAGCAGTCACCATGAATGATGACCGCTGTGTCAAAGAAGGTTATACGCTTATTCAGCCGCCTTTCATGCGTTTTGATCCGGGCAATATCCAGATTCATGGCATCACGCCGGACCAGGTCGTCCATAAACCGAAATTCGATGCCCTGTGGGTCCGTATTCGGCCGCACCTGGAAGGACGCATCTTGGTCGCCCATTACGCCGTCTTCGATACGCGGGTCCTGCGCAGCCTGCTGAAGACATATCACCTGGAAAAGCCGCAGGCATCTTATGCCTGCACGGTCGAAATCTCCCGCCGTGTCTGGCCGGATCTGCCGAATCATAAACTGGACACGGTCGCCGGTTACCTGGGCTATTCCTTCCACCACCATCAGGCTTTGGACGATGCCCGGGCCTGTGCCTACATCGTCCTCAAAGCGGCTGAAATCGTTGGTGCTTCGTCTATGGAAGAACTCCTCGACGCGACACACCTCAAGTTGAAGAACTTATGATTTTTGAAGTTGAAAGTATGATGTTTGATGTGATGGTTTTTAAATTTAAATCCGTCCACGTCAAACATCATACTTTCAACTTCAAACTAGGATATTGACTAGTCAATTTATAAGCGCTATAATATATTCCGCCAATAAATTTGACTAGTCAATTATAAAAGGAGCGATTGCATTGATAAAAGAAAGATTATGGACTCGTGATTTCGTGGCTTTGGTCCTGGCCAATGGCTTTTTATTCGCAGGTTTCCATTTTCTCTTGCCGACGATTACCCTCTATGCCGCTAGTTTAGGGGCTACTGGCGGGGAAATCGGTCTGATTGGCGGCATCTTTGGCTATTCGGCCATTTGTATCCGCCTGTTCACGGATACCGGTGTCCACTATTTAGGGAAAAAGAAGTGCCTTTACCTGGGCCTGGCTCTTTCCATTTTAGCCACCGTGTCGTATTATATGTTTGATAGTATCCACGCCATCGTAGCCGCCCGTATCCTCCACGGCTTCGGTTTTGGCCTGAGCACGACTTTTGCAGCGGCTATCGTCGCCGATGTCATACCGGCCAGCCGCCGCGGCGAAGGAATTGGTTATTTTGGTTTAGGCAGTACGGTCATGATGGCTCTGGCTCCGGCTGTCGGTTTATTTTTACTCAATGATATCAGCCCGGCAGCCTTGTTCTTCTCGTCGGCCGCCTTCTCCTTCTTGGCCGTCCTTGTCAGTATCTTCTGTCATGCCGGTAAGAAAGTCCGTCGTGTTGAAGTTACGGAAAAGGCTTCCCTGCGTGACCGCATCTGTGAAACCGGTACGGGCCTTCCTGCTATTTTGACGATTTTCTTCGGCGCCGCCTATGGCAGTGTCAATACGTATATCGCCATGATGGCGGCAGAAGCCCATATTGAAAATGCCGGTTTATTCTTCATCATCGGGACGCTGTTTGTCTTCATTTCCCGTCCCTTTGGCGGCCGTCTCCTCGATGCCAAAGGCGCTTTTGCCGTCGTCATGCCCGGGTCAGTCTTGTATTTGATCGGGTTGTTGCTCATCATGGCCGCCCATTCGCTCATGGTCTTGCTGGCAGCCTCTGTTTTTTACGGCTTAGGTGCCGGCCTGCTGCTCCCGGCTCTGCTGACGTGGATCCTGAATATGGTCCGCCCGGAACGTCGCAGTTCCGCCAGCGCGACCTTCTATAATATGCTCGATATCGGTACCAGCACGGGCATCCTTGCCTTGGGCGTCATCGCCGGTATGGTAGGCTATCGCCACATGTACTGGAGCGTCACAGTCCTTATGATTTGTTTTGCTGTCCTGTTCATGTTCTGTCATTATCGCTATGGCAGCGATGTCATGGCTAGTCAGAAAGTGGGAAAAGGAGCCGTCGCCGATATCCATAAAGATTGAGAGGTATCCTAATGGACGTACGAGATCGGAAAGATGATGAATTGATACGACAATTATTCTGTACGACCCGGATTTTTTCCCGGACTTTGAACGGCTGTGTAGCTCCTTTAGGACTTCACAGCTCGGAATGGATGGTCCTGAACTTCATTCACTTGAATGACGGCATTGCCCAGGCCGATTTGATTCGTTATTTCAAGGTGGAAGCGGCGGCGATTACGCGCACGTTGAGCCGACTGGAGAAGAAAGGCCTGATTAGCCGTCATCCTATGGAGAAAGGGCGGGGCAAGTACATCGAATTGACCGAAGCCGGTCGGGACCTGTTTGCCAAAGCGGAACCTTTTGTAACGGCCCATCGGAGACAGGCCTTGCAGGGATTGTCAGCAACGGAACGTCAGCAGCTATTGATGCTGTGTGCGAAAGTCCAAGCGGCTTTAGAGGCGGAATAGTATATATTTTTATCATATAGAGGGTATACCTATACTGATTTCCCATAGATAGCTTACAAATCATCGACGCATGCGTATAATTAAATCAAGATATTACCTATGCTGAAAGGAGATTTTAAAAATGAAAATTGTCTTGCTGGAATCGTTAGGTATCAGCCAGGAATTGCTTGATTCGTATGTAAAACCCTTGAAGGAAAAAGGCTATGAATTTGCTGCGTATGAACGCAATGATGACCTAGCCGTCCAGATTGAAGAAGCGAAGGACGCCGATATCCTCATCATCGCCAACATGCCCCTTAAAGCGGAAGTTATCAATGCCTGCCCGAACCTGAAGTACATCGACGTTGCCTTTACAGGTGTTGATCACGTCGCCTTGGATGCTGCCAAAGCAAAAGGCATCAAAGTCAGCAATGCATCGGGCTATTCGACCGTTGCTGTTGCTGAATTGACCATCGCCATGATGCTCGACTTGCTCCGCCGCGTTCCCCAGGTCGATGCGGCTTGCCGTGCTGGAGGCACGAAGGCTGGCCTTGTCGGCAACGAACTGGAAGGGAAGACAGTCGCCCTCGTCGGCACTGGCCACATCGGTCATCGCGTTGCCGAACTGGTCCATGCCTTTGGTGCTAAAGTCATCGCCTATAACGGTTTCTCTCATAAAGCCGATACGGAACTGATCAAATACTTGCCCATGAAAGAAATGATGGAACAGGCCGATATTGTCAGCCTCCATTGCCCGGTAACGGATAAATCAAAGGGCTTGATCAATAAAGAAACTTTGTCGTATATGAAACCGACAGCCTTCCTAATCAATGAAGCCCGTGGCCCTGTCGTCGTATCCCAGGACTTGGCCGATGCCTTGAACAGCGGTAAAATCGCCGGCGCCGGCATTGATGTCTTTGAAAACGAACCGCCTCTTGACACCAATCACCCGCTGCTTCATGCTAAGAATACCATCGTCACGCCGCACGTCGCTTTCGCTACGGCAGAATCCATGGCTAAACGCGCTGTCATCGTCTTTGACAATATTGATGCTTACTTAGCGGGTAACCAGAAGAATATTATTTTGTAATTATTGCAGGCTGAAGGCCGCAATCTTAGGGGCCGCCCTTTGGGCGGCCCGCTTTTTATGCGCAAAAATCATGAACAAAATTTTGTTATTCTACTTATTCAAATTACCCCTCTATATCTTGCTTAACAAATACTAGTATGGTAGTATGTAACCACGAAAAGAAATAAAAGAAACATCAACTAAATAAAATATTTTATAATTGGAGGATTGCCTTATGAGAATGACCTTCCGTTGGTACGGAGAAAAAGATGACAAAATTACCTTGCAGCAGATCGACCAGATTCCTGGCATGGACGGCATCGTCGGTGCTTTGTTCGATATTCCTGTCGGCGAAGTATGGCCCGTTGAACCGCTGTTGCATATCAAACAGCAGGCCGAAGCCCACAACCTGGTCTTTAAGGATTTAGAAAGCATCAACGTCCATGAAGACATCAAATTAGGTCTTTCCAGCCGCGACCAGTACATTGAAAACTACATCACATCCCTGCGCAATGCTGCTAAAGCCGGCATCCAGATGGTCTGCTACAATTTCATGCCCGTCTTCGACTGGACACGGACAGACCTTGCTAAACCCCTTTACGATGGCTCGACAGTACTGGCTTATGACTATCACCTTATCGCCGGCAAGACGCCACAGGACATGGCCCGAGAAATCCTCGACAACAGCAACGGGTTCGTCCTCCCCGGATGGGAACCGGAACGACTGAAAGAATTGTCACACTTGTTTGAACAGTATGAAGGCATGGATGAAGACGGCCTGCGCAAGAACCTGGAATATTTCCTGAAAGCCATCGTTCCTGTCGCCGAAGAAGTCGGCATCAAGATGGCTATTCACCCCGATGACCCGCCTATTTCCGTCTTTGGCCTGCCGCGCATCGTCAAGAACGAAGATGATCTCGATAAAATCGCAGCCATGGTTGACAGCCCGAGCAACGGTTTCACTATTTGCACCGGTTCTCTCGGCTCGAATCGTCAGAATGATATTCCCCATATCATCCGCAAGTTCGGGAAAATGGGCCGCGTGAACTTCTTGCATATCCGTAATATCCAGGTCCATGAACCGTGGGTCTTCAACGAAGTGGCTCATAAATCGCAAATCGGCAATCTCGATATGTATGAAATCGTCAAAGCTGCCTACGACATCGGCTTCGACGGACCTATCCGTCCCGACCACGGCCGCATGATCTGGGGCGAAGAAGGCCGTCCGGGCTATGGCCTCTACGACCGGGCTCTCGGTGCCAACTATATCTGTGGCTTATGGGATGCTATTAACCGTACGTGCGGTCAGTTATAAAAAAGGAGGAACTTACGATGTTGCATTTGAATCGGCAAAGCTTGAAAGAGAATCGTGCTGAATGGGAAAAAGCCGGTATTACTCTTTATTCTTACGATGATAAAGCGGTACAGGAAGCTACCCAGCAGACTCCACAGTGGGTACATTTTGGTGGCGGCAATATTTTCCGCGCTTTTATTGCAGCTCTCCAACAGCAGCTGTTAAATAAAGGTATGGCTAAGACCGGCATCATTACGGCTGAAACGTATGATGAAGAAGTCATCGAAAAAGTCTATCGCCCTTTCGATAATTTGAGCTTGGCCGTTACCATGTATGCTGATGGCCGTTTTGAAAAAGAAGTCATCGGTTCGGTTATGGAATCTGTCGTCTGCCGCCCTGATTTCAAGGCAGACTGGAAGCGCCTGAAAGATATCTTTACCAATCCTTCCTTACAGGTTGCCAGTTTCACGATTACTGAAAAAGGTTATAAATTGAAAGATTATGCAGGCAACTTTTTCCCGGCTGTGGCTGAAGATATGAAGAAAGGGCCGGAACAGGCAACTAGTTCCATGGGTTGCATTGCTGCCTTGGCCTATGCCCGCTATCAGGCTGGTGCTTATCCCTTCGCTTTTTTGAGCCTCGACAATTGCTCTCATAATGGCGACAAAATCAAAGAAGCTATTTTGACATTTGCCGATGAATGGGCAGCTAATGGCGTTGTTGACAAAGGCTTCGTCGATTATGTCAACGATACGCAGAAGGTTACTTTCCCGTGGAGCATGATTGATAAAATCACGCCGCGGTCTTCGGAAAAAGTCCAGCGTTATCTTAAAGAACTGGGCTTTGGCGATACGGAACTGATCCATACAGAAAAAGGAACTTATGCCGCCTTCGTCAATGCTGAAAACGCACAGTATCTTGTCATTGAAGATACCTTCCCCAATGGCCGTCCGGCTTTGGAACAGGCTGGCGTCATCTTTACCGACCGCGATACTGTTGACAAAGTAGAACGCATGAAAGTCTGCACCTGCCTCAACCCCTTGCACACGGCTATGGCCGTATACGGCTGCTTGTTAGGTTATACGCTGATTGCAGATGAAATGAAGGACTTACAGATTAAGGGACTCATCGAAAAAATCGGTTATCAAGAAGGATTGCCAGTCGTAACGGACCCGGACGTCCTGAATCCGAAAGACTTCATTCAAGAAGTCCTCGAACAGCGCCTGACCAATGGCAATCTGCCCGATACGCCCCAACGTATTGCTTCGGATACATCGCAGAAAGTCGGTATCCGCTTTGGCGAAACCATCAAAGCCTATGGCGATAAAGCTAAAGATTTGGAATATATCCCCTTAGCCATTGCTGGTTGGTGCCGCTATTTACTGGCTGTCGATGACGAAGGCAAACCCTTTGAATTGAGCCCGGATCCCTTGCTGAAAGATTTACAGGCTGCACTGCAAGGAATTACCTTGGGGAATCCCGCTTCGGCAAAAGGCAAATTGAAATCCATATTGGCCAATAAGGACATCTTTGGCAGTGACCTCTATGAAGTCGGCTTGGGCGAAAAAATCGAAGGGTATTTCGATGAACTCATTGCTGGTCCTCATGCTGTGCGGAATACATTGGTTAAGTACGTGAAATAAAATTTGTTGGGAGGCACTATTTATGGAAAATATTATACCTGTTTTATGGGTAGGCGTGGCGATTGTATTATTACTGTTCATGACTGTAAAGATGAAATTGCACAGCATGATTGCCTTGCTACTTATTGCTATTTTTGTTGCTTTTATGGAAGGTATGGATACAGTTACTTTAATTAAAACTATAACTAAAGGGGCTGGCAGTACATTAGGTGGAGTTGGCTTAGTCATTGTTCTTGGGGCTGCTTTGGGTCAATTAATGACTGATTGTGGTGCATCTAAAAAAATTGCAGATACTATTGTTGCTCATTGTGGAACACGTACGTTACGATGGGGCGTTATGTTTGTTGGTATTATTTTTGGTATTTCCATGTTTTTTGAAGTAGGATTTATGGTAGTTGTTCCGTTGGTTATTAGTATTGCTAAGGAAGCTAAAATTCCCTATATGTATTTAATTATTCCGGTATTAGCAGGTGTTGCTCAAGCACATAGCGTTTTTCCACCCCAGCCAGGGCCAGTAGCTTTGGTGGATGCTTTTGGAGCTGACAGTGGGATGGTATATCTTTTGGGTCTGGTTGTAGTTATTCCTTCTGTTATTTGTGCTGGCATTATTTTGCCTCGGTTTTTAAAAGGCCTTGATACTTTTGCAGTTCCTAAATTAGGGAATATTGATGAAAACTCATTGAAGTCTTTTAAATTACCACCTTTTGCTATTTGTTTATTGATACCGTTATTACCAGCAGTCTTTATGATTGGACATACTATTATTGCTAATTTTATTTCTAAAGATACTTTCGTTTATACGGCTTTTGAATTTTTAGGTAGCCCTAACGTTAGCTTACTTGTAGCGGTACTTGTGGCTATATATGTTTTTGGCATTCGTGCAGGGCGTAAAATTTCTGAAACTTCAGATACGATTTCGTCAGCGATTAAAGGTATTTCTACAGTTATTATGATTATTGGTGCTGGTGGTGTTTTCAAGCAAGTTATTGTTGATGCGGGCGTAGGCCAGCATATTGCGGCTGCTGTTGCAGGGACATCCGTTTCCCCACTAATTTTAGCCTTTGCCATTACAGTTATTATTCGTTGGGCAACTGGTCAAGGAGCTGTTTCAGCCATTACTGCAGCAGGCATTGTTGCACCGTTGATTCCGGTATTTAATGTCAATCCAACATTGCTCATGCTGGCAACGGCAGTTGGGAGCAATACCATCACGATGCCTAATGATGCAGCATTTTGGATGATGAAAGAAACCTTTAATCTGTCGATGGGGCAAACGTTTAAAACCTGGGGATTATTAGAATTAGTCAACTCTGTTAGTGGGTTAGCAGTCGTATTAATTTTGTCATTGTTTATTTGATGAGGTGAGCTGAATATGATAGATCAAAACTGTGGTTACTGTGTAAAAGGCGAGCCACTTGCTAAATTCGGCATTTATATCTGTGACTTATCGGTCAGTATGCTGGTTCTGTTTAAAGAGCAGAGTCATCCCGGTCGCTGCATCGTCTCCTATAAAAATCATGTCAGTGAAATGACTGATTTGAGCGGCGAAGAACGCAATGCTTTTTTTGCCGACGTCGCCAAGGCGGCGAAAGCCATCCATCAGGCATTCCATCCGGATAAGGTGAATTATGGTTCCTATGCCGATACGGGACATCATCTCCACGTTCACTTGGTACCTAAATATAAAGATGATTTTGAATGGAATAGTACCTTTACCATGAATCCAGAACGTATTTATCTGTCTGATGCGGATTATAAAAAGATGATTGATAAAATAAAAGAACAATTATAAAATACGAATAAGGGCCGGTCATGTGAAGCGTTTATTTCTTAGACTTGGCCCTTTGTTAATTCAATTGTTTATACCTAATATAACGTATAGCTTTTTGCTATTAGAAAATATCTAGTGGAGGAAAACATGAGTAAAGTGCTTACTATCGGCGAAGCTATGGGTTTGCTGATTGCTGAAGAAATGGGACCGCTGGAAGAGGTGGAACACTTTTCCCGCC
>NZ_JAJBQV010000080.1 GCF_020539865.1 Megasphaera elsdenii
CATTTCACTAGAACAAGATCGGTTGGTTTGTATCGTAGATGCATTATTGGAAAGGTTGGATTACTCAGCATTACAGCATCTTTACTCTGTTAAAGGCAGAAATCCTAAGGTACCGCCCAAGATCTTGTTCAAAGTGATGGTCTTTGCTGCAGCCCAGGGCGTATATTCCCTGCGCAGTATCAGCGAACAATGCCGTGTCAATATAGAATATATGTGGCTGCTGGAAGGGTATCCGGCGCCCAGCCACATGACGTTTGGCCGTTTCTTTCACCGGATTCCCATAGAAGTGCTCCGCCATTTGTTTGCCCAGTTTGTGCATCAACTGTCTTTGCTGGATTCCGTAGATTTTACAGAATGGTATATTGATGGGACCAAGATGGAAGCCAACGCGAACCGCTATACGTTTGTCTGGCGCAAGCGAGTGGAAAAAGGGATCGCTAAGCTAAAAGAAAAACGGCGGCAAATCCAGGAACAGATGCTAGCTTTCACGGGCATGGATACCTTTACACTGGATGACGATGAATTACTCCGGTCTGCCGCAGACGTATGCCAGGAAAAGGGCATCATATTTGTGCAAGGGTCTGGCCATCGAAAAAGGGCAGAACAAAAACTGTTTGAACAGGTAGCATCCATCCGGGAGAAACAGCAAGAATATGATGCCAACCTGACGGTAATGGGCGAACGGAACAGTTACTCCAAGACAGACCCCGATGCCACGTTTATGCGTATGAAAGAAGACCATATGAAAAACGGGCAGCTGAAGCCAGCCTACAATCTTCAATTAGCCGTGCAGTCTGAATATATTATCGGACTGAGCCTATTCCCAAATCCAACGGATACCCGGACCTTAATCCCGTTCTTGACAGCCTTGGAATCAGAGTATGGAAGACTGGCAGATCATATCGTGGCGGATGCCGGATATGACAGTGAAGAGAATATGGACTGGATAGAAAAGAAAGGAAGCACGGTATGCATCAAGCCACGGGAGTATGAATACCGGAAGACGTCTGCCTTCAAGAAAAAAATCGGGCACCGAAGCAATATGGCCTATGACGCAGACAGCGATACCTATACCTGTGCCAAAGGAAGGAAGCTGCATTTCATAACGGAAA
>NZ_JAJBQV010000081.1 GCF_020539865.1 Megasphaera elsdenii
TATCATTTGCTTTGGTAGCATCTTTCTGTGCAGCATCAGCAGTAGCTTGAGCTTTATCGGCAGCAGTTTTGTTATCGGTAATAGCCTGTTCTACATTATCGATATTTCCAACGGTTAATTTATTAGTATCTACTTTATCAGCGTTAACCGTAGTGCCGTTGATTTGTGTGCTGGAAATAGCACCAGT
Organism: Megasphaera elsdenii; assembly: GCF_020539865.1. GTDB lineage: Bacteria > Bacillota > Negativicutes > Veillonellales > Megasphaeraceae > Megasphaera > Megasphaera elsdenii_A. Next base: position 188 of record NZ_JAJBQV010000081.1, read on the forward strand.
AGCATTAATTGTATTAGCTTCAACGTGACCGCCAACATTCAAGTCATCACTGATGGAAACTCCATCCGTGCCGTTGAATTCAGCTTTACCGCTTACAGATAAGTTGCTGGCATTAACGTTAATTGCATTAACGTTATCTGCTACTACTTCTTTAGTACTAACCTGGTTTGCAATATCAGTTGAATTAGCTTTGCCAGCTAATTCAGAGTTTACATTCTTCAAACCTTCTTGTGTAGCAAGCGTAGTATTTAAATATTTGTCGGTGGTTTTTACATCATACTCGCCTAAAACCCCAACACCAGTTGAAGTGGCTTTTAAGTTTACGCCACTGCCGATATTAGCAGCTTGTATCTGTGGTAAGCTGACAGAACCCATGATAGCAGCGGCAATGGCTGCAGACAGGAGAACTTTTTTACTTTTCTTCATTCAAAATCATCCCTTCTAAATTCCTTTATACTTACGCTGAATAAATATGTATAAGTATAAGAATAAAAATAATAACATAAAAACTATTTATATTAAACACCATTATATTGGGTAAGTCAATAGCATCAGCACTTTACAACTTTTACGCCACCTCGGAAGTTGACGAAGCTAGTTATTTGCCAGCTTATATGGCTTCGCAGCTCCTGCGGACTGGCGTTTTGGTACTTTGCAAAATGCTCGTCCAGATACGGTAGCATTTTCAGGCTGCTGTGAACGAGGTTTACCAGATTCACCATGTGTTCAATGCCCTTTTGGCGGCGAATCCGGTAGGCATTCAGCGACCAGAAGGTCTTCTGCTCATAGTAGTTGGTTTCGATGGCCCAACGCAGCTTGTACAGCTTCAAAGGATAATATCCATGCCCTCTGCCGGTGCGTCCCGTAATATCTTTCGTTCCTGCCAGGCGCAGC
>NZ_JAJBQV010000082.1 GCF_020539865.1 Megasphaera elsdenii
CTAAGTAACGTAGACAAGGTGCAGGTGGTTCTCTTGGTACATTGAGGAACTTTTGCCTCAATGCCTAACCTAGCCTTCGCAGGCAAGGATTTTAGGATTTCTCGAATAAAATACCGAGCACCAATGTTATAACTGGCAGACAGGTCACAATGATACCTTTTGCCAGTTTTGAAAGTACACATCGAATAATTGTGTTCGTCTCGCTCGACCTCACCAGAACCGTCGAAAGCGAGTTTTGATGTATTCCATACACAAACACGACGGACGCGAACCCCATCACGGTGGGCTTTGTCGGCAACGATACGCTGCACAGCTTGTGCCCGCCAATGATGGAGTTTCTGCTTCTTCGAGCCTCGCTTCTTACCCTGAGTGTCGAGATATTCAAATACAATTACGTCAGCGGAATAGAGCATAGCTGCATCAGCGATGAACTGAGCCGTCTTATGGGCAATGTCAAGGTTTACGCCTTTTGCCTTTGCCCATAACCTCGGCATTTTCCTCGCACCCTGCTGCTGTGCCTTCTTGATTTTGTTCAGCTTATGCCCCAGAGAGTCTTTTTCTCTCGGCAGGGAAAGAATCTTCCTGCCGATGACAGTGCCATCTGATAACATAGCGGAACAAGTACAAGCATTGTTGATGCCAAGGTCTACTCCGATGATAATTTGACGGTCAATAGGTTTGTCTTCGAGTTTGACATTTTCTTCGAAGGTAAAATCCAAATACCAGTTCTTCCCCCGTCTACGAAGAGTCGGTACGCACTCCTTGCGGGTTGCACAATGACGTTGGATATAGTCAACGTCAGATTTACGAAGCTGCACATCCAGCCAATCCCAAGTATTTCGAATCCAGACTTTTAGTCTGGCTGTATATGTGCCAGTACGAACAAAGCAGTTGTCTCGATACATAGCGGGGTAGATATACCCTGCAACTGGAATCCCAGGTTCTTTACCTTGCGGATTTTCTTCCCAGTTAGCATAGTTGCTTTTGTAGGAGGACACCTTGCCTACAGCCTCGGTGATAGCCGCACGGCGAAGATAACTTGGGAATTTGCCAAATCTGGAATCGAAATCGTATTT
>NZ_JAJBQV010000083.1 GCF_020539865.1 Megasphaera elsdenii
GCTTCAATAAGAAGAAATTTGTAAACGATGTGCTTGCATAAAGTGTAAAGGATGTGCTTGCATAAAGTGTAAAGGATGTCCTTGCACAAAATGTAAACGATGTTATTCTTGACAACAGAGTAGCCCCTACGGCCCGTTTCCCGGAACCCTTGGAAGATGTGAAATCCTCTATCCGCTATTTGAAGGCCCATGCCGATCAATTCGGTATCGATCCGGAACGGATTGGCATCATCGGCGGCAGTGCCGGCGGCTATCTCACGGCGATGGCGGCGACGACGAGCAGCACGACGACCTTTGACAAGGGCGATAATCTCCAAGTCGGCAGCGACGTAAAAGCCGCCGTAGACCTGTACGGCCTTTCTGACCTGACCCGCATCGGCGATGATTACAGTGATGCCGTGAAAAAGGCCCACCAATCGCCTGGCGCTACAGAAGCCCTCTGGGTAAACGGATCGGCCGTATTCGGTGGCCACGACGGCGGCATCCTGACCAATCTAGAAGGTGCCAAAAAGGCCAATCCCATCACGTACATTTCCAAAACCAGTGCACCTATGCTGCTCATGCACGGTACGAAGGACACCGTCGTCTCACCCAGTCAGACGGACCTGCTCTTCCAGGCCCTCCAGAAACATAACATCCCTTCGAAGCGCTATCTGGTAGAAGGAGCAGCCCACGGCGGCATCTACTGGAACCAAAAAGAAGTACTCGACATCATCACGACCTTCTTCGACTCCTATTTAAAAGTTTTTCGTTCGTAGTTCATCGTTATAAGTTAAACGTAAAGGGGCTGTAACAGAATAGCCTCATCTAAAAAAAATGGACTCAGTTATCTGAG
>NZ_JAJBQV010000084.1 GCF_020539865.1 Megasphaera elsdenii
TATGCTGAAAAAAACAAAGATTGTCTGCACTTTAGGCCCCAGTTCCAATACCCCGGAAATTATCGAAAAGATGATTAAAGCCGGCATGAATGTTGCCCGCTTTAATTTCTCCCACGGTTCTCATGAAGAACATAAACAGCGCATCGACATGGTCCGCGCTGCCTCCCAGAAACTGGGTATCCCTGTAGCACTGCTCCTCGACACGAAAGGCCCGGAAATCCGTTTGGGCAAATTTAAGAATGGTTCGATTATGATGGAAGCCGGCAAGGACTTCACCTTGACAGCTCGCGATGTAGAAGGTGATGAAACCATTGCTTCTATGAACTATAAAGAACTGCCGCAAGATGTCAAAGCCGGCGACCACATCCTCCTGTCGGATGGCCTGGTCAACTTGGAAGTCGTTAGCGTCGACGGCGAAGATATCCATACGAAGATTCTCAACAGCGGCAAGATGAGCGACCGCAAGCGCGTTGCCGTACCGGGCATTGCCATCAACTTGCCGGCTGTTTCTGAAACCGACGCGGACGATATCGAATTCGGCTGCCGCATGAATATGGACTGGATTGCCGCTTCTTTCATCCAGCGCGGCAAAGATGTCCTGACGATCCGCAAGATTTTGGAAAAACACGACAGCCACATGAAGATTATCTCCAAAATCGAATGTCAGGCAGCTGTCAACAATATCGACGATATCATTAAGATGAGCGACGGCATCATGGTCGCCCGTGGTGACCTCGGCGTTGAAGTCCCGGCGGAAGAAGTACCGATGCTCCAGAAAGTCCTCATCCATAAATGCCAGGCTGCGGGCAA
>NZ_JAJBQV010000085.1 GCF_020539865.1 Megasphaera elsdenii
TTGCTGATTGCTGAAGAAATGGGACCGCTGGAAGAGGTGGAACACTTTTCCCGCCATATCTGCGGAGCCGAATTGAATTATGCCGTCGGCATGGCTCGTCTGGGCAATGACGTGTCATACATTTCCAAGGTCGGCGTCGATCCCTTTGGGAAGTGTATCTGCAACTTCCTTAAGGCCAATGGCATCCACGACGACTACGTCTGGACTGATGATGATCACATGACAGGTTTCCAGATGAAGGAAAAAGTCCAAGAAGGGGACCCGACGGTGGCTAATATCCGCAAGCATACGGCCTTTTCCCACTTTCAGCCGGCCGACCTTTCCAGTATCGAATGGACCGGCGTCGACCACCTGCATGTCACGGGGATTCCCCTGGCTTTGTCGGAATCATGCCGGGAAACGATTTATACGCTGATGATGCGGGCCCATGGCAAGGGCGTGCGTATTTCCTTTGACCCCAACCTGCGGCCAATGCTCTGGAAATCCCAGGAAATCATGGCCCGCGTCATCAATGACGCCGCCCAGTATGCTGACATCGTCATGCCTGGCCTCAATGAAGGCCGGATCCTGACGGGGATGGATCATGAAAAGGACATTGCCGGTTACTACTTGCAGCGCGGTGTCCAGACCGTCGTCATCAAAATGGGCGGCAGTCATGGAACCTATATTCGCACGGCGGATGACCAGGAATACTATGTGCCGAGCTATCACGTCGACCACATCGTTGATACGGTCGGTGCCGGTGACGGCTTTGCCGTTGGCTTTACCAGCGCTATCCTCGATGGATT
>NZ_JAJBQV010000086.1 GCF_020539865.1 Megasphaera elsdenii
CCATGCCCTCTGCCGGTGCGTCCCGTAATATCTTTCGTTCCTGCCAGGCGCAGCTTATATGCAGGTCACTGGGATTCAGTGTGCTGAAGAAAAGCCGCCGGGAGCCAGATGTAGTGCAGCTGACATAAGCGTGGATACGGCGATTCCCGCAGATATGGGTCAAAACAATCCGATGACCCACTTGCATACCGTCCATATTCCAGGACAGCGTAAAATCATTCATATGAATCCGCTTTCCTCGTTTTTTCGGGCGTCCCGGCTTGCCGTTAGGCAATGGCGGTAGTTCATACATTGCCGAATCACTGCGGACATTGCAGATGAAGGCCAGGTGGGGATACTGCAAAACCCGCTCTATCAGCGAGCTCTTGGCGTACCAACTGTCAAAGAAAAGCAGTACCTGCCGGTCTTTCAGTAAGGGCATCACCTCCTCGATGAGATCACCGGCTAACTCAAGTTTGGTCCTTTCTTTCGTCCACATCCGGTATCCTACGGGAACCGCTAAATAGCGGATGAGCGGAGCTTCACCTGCATGCTGGCTCAGGACAGGGACGCTCAGCGTCAGACTGACGAAGCAATGGCCATTCACATAGGGCTTGCCTGTATGACAGGCATGGTCATGCAACACGGAAACGGCATCGAACTTCTTGCCAAATTTGGGTACCGTCGTATCATCGACACTGAGGAAGACCGGCTCATTCTGTAA
>NZ_JAJBQV010000087.1 GCF_020539865.1 Megasphaera elsdenii
GCGCCGACGACGGTCGGGATGCCGAGGGTGATGGCGACGATAGCCGATTCACTGGTCAGGCCGACTTCTTCGGAAACGATGGCGCTGGCCCGTTTCATATAATCGACGAAATCAGCGCGAGCCGAACGGAGGACGAGGATGCAGCCGTCGGAGAAGTTCTTTTCCAGATCTTCTTTCGATTCAGCGACACAGACTTTACCGATGGCCGAGTTGCGGCCGATACCGGTACCGCGGAGGAGGACGTCGCCGACGACCTGGACGCGGATCATATTGGTCGAACCGGCTTTGGCAACGGGGACACCGGCCGTGAGAACGACTAGGTCACCGGCTTTGATGAGGTCGTTGTCGAGGGCTGCAAAGATAGCGTTATCGACGACGGCGTCAGTGTCGTTCGCTTCTTTACCAGTAACAGCCTGGACGCCCCAGTTGAGCTGCAAGCGGCGGACAATGGCTTCGTGCGGCGATACGGCCACAATCGGGCAGGCCGGGCGGAATTTAGAAATCATCTGCGCTGTGCCGCCGCGTTCCGTCGAAGCGATGATAGCCGCAGCGCGGAGGTCTTTGGCAATCTTGACGACGGCTTTGCCGATGGATTCGGTCGTCGTCGTCGATTCGGCATCGACATCTTCATAGGACTTCGGCGTGAAGTTGCTTTCCGTAAAGGTAGCGACGCGGGCCATGGTTTCTAC
>NZ_JAJBQV010000088.1 GCF_020539865.1 Megasphaera elsdenii
TTGATGAAGTGTCGCCTAACTCGTGACTTTAGTCATGAGTTAGGCGACACATAGCATATGTCATTGTAAAATCGCAAATAAAACCTTTAAATAATTGAGCTTTCATCCTGCATATGTTATTATATATGCAGGAGGTGAGAATATGACAATAGAAACCCATCATGGTCGAGGATATGTCTATTGTTTACACTACCATATCGTTTGGTGTGTGAAGTACAGACATAAGGTACTGACACCAGAAATTGTCGAAGACCTTGTTCAGATACTAGAAAAAATAGCCAATGACAATGACTTCGAAATTTTGGAACTCAACATAGACAAAGACCATGTACATATTCTCATAGACTGTTCCCCGCAGCACTTCATCCCAGACATAATGAAAGCTATTAAAGGCGTGTCTGCTCGACTGCTTATGAAAAAGCACGGTGATACGCTCAGAAAGAAGCTCTGGGGAAGGCATTTGTGGAATCCGTCTTATTTTATAACGACTGTTTCTGAGAACACAGAAGCACAAGTTAGGGAATACATCAAATCTCAAGGAAAAAAGGAGTAAGAAAGGAGGGCTTGGCGATGAAGATAATGACTACTTACAAAACCAAAATCAGAGATTCGCATAGTGCATTAGCTAACAC
>NZ_JAJBQV010000089.1 GCF_020539865.1 Megasphaera elsdenii
TTTTGACGACGTCAGCACCGTATTCCAGGGCCGTAATGACGCCATTAAGGGTCGTTGTCCCCGGCATGACGGCGACGCGGTAGCGGTTGCAGAGCTTGATAGTTTCTACATCCAGCGCTGGCGACACGATGAACTTGGCACCGGCGAGGATGGCAATGCGGGCCGTAATAGCATCGAGGACCGTGCCGGCACCGATGATAACATCCGGGTTGTCGGCGTACTTCTTGGAAAGGGCTTCGATGACTTCATGAGCCCGCGGCGTCGTGAAAGCCAGTTCAATGGCCGTAACACCGCCTTTAATGCAGGCTTCGGACATCATCATCGCTTCTTCCGGGCTGTTGCCGCGGACGACAGAAACGACGCCCATATCCTGAATTTTCTTAACAACATCTAATTTATCCATAATTTATCTCCTTTGGAATTCTTCTAACTGGGTTCTTGTCGGCAATCCTTCGTTATCGCCGGCGACCTGAATGGCCATAGCCCCGATAGCAGCACCGCGGCGGGCAGCGTCTTCCAGGTTCAATCCATCGAGGATAGCGCTGGTAAAGCCAACGGCAAAGCCGTCACCGGCACCGA
>NZ_JAJBQV010000009.1 GCF_020539865.1 Megasphaera elsdenii
GGGGAGTGCTCCTCCGAAAACGGCTCAAAGACCGTTGATTGAAAATACTTTTTTGTTCTCGCAGAAGTTCTAACTGCTATTGATATTATACCACAAGCTCGCCATTCATCCCCCACCTAAGAGGTGGGAGTCTTCTGGCGGGGCTTAAGCGATAAAATTTTGATTAAATAAGAGTAGGCTGATGTAAGCTTAGGTAGAAAGGATATTCGCACAAAAGGCTACTGTTAACTGCCGAATAGGCAGCTTAGAAAACAGAATACGTGTCAAACGCATCGTCTTCAAAGTTAACTGCCGAATAGGCAGCTTAGAAAGTTATCGATGGTAATCAATCTTGTGCTATTGCGAACCAGGTTTTGTATTGTAGGGGCGTGCCGTGGCGCGCCCGCTATGGCCATGTGGAAATACCCTAGGACGTGTTATCTGGGACAGTTCCTATGCACAAGGACACTGGCTGTGTGTGATTTTTATGGCACGTTTAAAACGTAACAAACGAATTATTATACGAAATGATGAAGGTGATGTCATGACAAAAGCAGAAATTGAAGCATCGAATTTAAAAGTTATTCTACATTCCAAGAGGGCCAATATCTATTACCTGGAAAAGTGCCGAGTCATGCAGAAAGATGGACGTGTGCTTTATCTGACAGAAGGGAAGCGGGAAAATCAGTATTGGAATATACCGATTGCCAATACGACGGTACTGCTGTTGGGAACAGGTACATCCATCACGCAGGCCGCTATGCGGATGTTAGCTATGGCGGGCGTCATGGTCGGGTTTTGTGGCAATGGGGGAACGCCGTTGCTTTCCGGTGTGGAAATCGAATGGCTCAGTCCGCAGAGCGAATACCGGCCAACGGAATATGTGCAGGGATGGCTGTCCTTTTGGTTCCAGGCAGAGAAGCGATTAGCGGCAGCGAAAGAGTTCCAATTGAAGCGATGCCAGTTCATCGAGCGGGTCTGGCAGAAGGACCGGGACTTGCAGAGCTGGGGTTTTTATGCAGATGACGATGAAATCGAATCAGCCATGCATCGATTCCACCAAGTGATTCGACAATCTGTGAATATACAACAGCTGCTGGCAGGCGAGGCAGTCTTTACGAAAGCGCTTTATAAATATGCGAGTGGATGTGTCAATAAGACGGATTTTGTTCGCCTTCATGATGCCCCTGCTGGTGACAAGGCCAATATCTTCCTGAATCATGGTAATTACTTGGCCTATGGTTTGGCTGCGGTCACCCTATGGGTCCTGGGGATACCACATGGCTTTGCCGTCATGCATGGGAAGACGCGGCGCGGTGCCTTGGTCTTCGATGTTGCAGATCTCGTAAAAGATGCCATTGTCCTGCCGGGCGCATTCATCTGCGCCGAAGATGATCTTCGAGATCAGGAATTTCGTTCGTATTGCCTGCAGAAATTCACGGAACACAAGGTTCTTGACTTTTTGTTCGACGAAGTGAAGCGCGTAAGTCAGCTGTGGGGAAAGGAGGGACCTGTATCATGATGGTACTGTTTACTAGCCGCAGTGAAAAGAAAGCCTTGTTGACGGTTCGCCGTATATTGGATCAATTTGCAGACCGCATCGGCAATGATACGTGGCAGACCATTATGACCCAGGAAGGCGTACAGGAAGTCAGGACGCTCTTGCGCCGGAGTGCGACGAAAAGTACGGCAGTGTCTTGTCGATGGATTCGTTCGCGCAATCGCAGCCAGCTTCTCTGGGTAGTAGGGAACCGCGATAAATTCAATGAAGATGGAATGGTGCCTGTCAATACAACGCGAAAAAATATCCTGCACAAGGAATGGGAAGGCGGTTGGCTGTATTTGTCTGTGCTCAAAGCACTGGTATCTGTGGCAGCACTTTTTCACGATTGGGGCAAAGCCTCGGATCACTTCCAGCAAAAACTGCGGTCGTCATCGATGGAGAAAGACCCGTATCGTCATGAGTGGGTTTCTTGTCAATTGTTAGCAGCTATAGCAAATATCAGTGGAGACACGCAGAATGATGATGCCTGGATACGCCTTTTTTTGGAGGGAAAGCTGAAAAAGACGACCTTGAAGAATGAGATGAAGAAACAGGGCGAACAGGCACATTCATTGCCGAGTATGCCGCCCATCATGCGTATGATCGCTTGGCTCATCCTGTCCCATCACCGTATGCCCGTGACGCGGAATGATATGGAGTGTAAAATGTGTGCAGAAAAGCCGCCCCTGTCGCTGGAAGGGCTTTTTTCGGCCGTCAAAGCTGGATGGGGGTATGAAGGCGTCGTTCCAGAAAAGAGAAATCCCTGTTTTTCCTTTTCGAAAGGGTTCTTGCTGGATGATGATGATTGGAATAAAGCGGTCAAAAAGTGGCTGGCACGGTTGCTTCGGGAAAAAGCACAGTTGCAGCAGCTATGCTCGGAAGCGAACTCAGCTCTGCGTCCACTCCTTTTATATGCGCGGGAAGCCTTGATGCTGGCAGATCATTTCGTCTCTTCCCAGAAGTGTCAGACAGATGTACCGGTCGATGAGCAGAAGAAGGTTTTATATGCCAATACGGATGGAGATAAGCTCTGTGATAAACTATCCTCCCATTTGATTCGGGTGGCTGCGCAAGCTGTCAATATCGCGCACCAGTTGCCACTCTTTGCCAGTGAGATGGATGTGGCTGATACCGTGCGCTTCACACCTGCGAAGGCACCCTATCAGTGGCAGGATAAGGCAGTCCGCAAAATCCAATCGACCAAACAGGATGGGATGGAACAAGCTTGGTTTATCTTGAATATGGCAAGTACAGGCTGCGGCAAGACCACTGCCAATGCCAAATTGATGCAGGCCTTGTCACCAGATGGCAAGACCATGCGATATACGTTAGCCCTAGGGCTGCGCTCGTTGACACTCCAGACGGGTAGTGAATATCGGGAACGTATGCATTTGACAAAAGATGAATTGGCCGTAATCATTGGGTCTCAGGCCATTGCAGAACTGTATCACCAGAAACAGAAAGTGGATGATGCGGATCCGGGGAAAGAATCATCTCGTTGCGAAATCGGCGGCTCTGGGGAAGAAGAACTCCTGGAAGACATGATTTCTTTTGAAGATAATTTCACGCATGAGCAGTTGAAGTATCTGGATATTTACCTGGATGGGCGTAAGAATCCGCAGGCGAAGAAAAATGGTGCTTTCCTGTTCAAACCCATACTGGTTGCAACTATCGATCAGATTATCCGTGCGACAGAGGTGTCGCGCGGCGGAAAAGGCTTGCTGCCCTTTCTTCGGATGATGTCATCGGATCTCGTCATCGATGAAGTAGATGATTTCTCGCCGGAAGATTTGACAGCCGTCGCCCGGCTTGTCCATTTAGCGGGCATGCTCGGACGCAATGTCATCCTGTCTTCTGCAACGATTCCACCGGACTTGGCACAAGGGCTGTATCAAGCCTACCAGGATGGCCTGTGCAGCTACAATGCATTCTCGAATCGCGCCAAGACGATGAACGCTGTCTGGGTCGATGAATTCCGTTCTGCATCTGCTGTGATACCATTGCAGCAGTCAAAGCAGTACGGGTTTGCTCATGAGAAATTTGTTGAGCAACGCGTCAAAAATTTACAGATGCAGGTCGTAAAGCGGAAGGCGTTCGTGATTCCTTGCCAGCCGCAGACAACGAAAGAAACATCATGGCAATTGTATGTTGCAGCAGCTAAGCAAGCCGTCCTGCAACTGCATGACGCTCATCATGTAGTAGATGAGAAGACGGGCAAGGAAGTATCTTTTGGTCTCATGCGATTTGCGAATATCGATCCATGTGTTAATATGACTCTTTCCCTGTTGTCGGCTGATTGGCCGGAGGATACAGCGGTTTTCATTATGTGTTATCATAGTCGCCAGGTTTTGCTGCTTCGCCATGAGCAGGAAGCGTATCTTGACCATGTCTTGCGCCGCAAGCAAGAACGCGGCGCAAAGGTGGCATTTCAAGATGTTGTCCTTCGCCGCCATTTGGACCATGGCCAGATGAAGCGGTGTATTTTCTTGGTGGTGGCTACTCCGGTAGAAGAAATCGGACGCGATCATGATTTTGATTGGGCTGTCGTAGAACCCTCTTCATATCGCTCGATTATTCAGCTGGCAGGGCGCGTCCATCGTCACCGCCCATGTCTGCAAGATGTATCGGTTCCGAATATCGGTGTCATGGAATTTAATTGGAGGGGGATGGTCGATTCTGGAAGGAACGCTGTCTTTTGCAGACCGGGCTTCGAAAAAAATCCGGATTATTTGTTGGATAGTCATGATATGAACAATCTGATTCCAGCCGATAATTGGAACCATATCGATGCCATTCCCCGTGTACAGATTCCAAAACCGCTTCGTCCACATTCGAGGCTGATCGATTTGGAGCATCAGAGACTGGCAGACTGGCGCAGTCTCGATGACGAATATCCGGATACAGTGGGTGGTTGGCAGCAGACTGGCTGGTGGATGACGGGTCAACCACAGTATCTGTGCCCGTTCCGTGCAGGGATTCCGGATCAGAATCTGTGCTATCGCTATGATGCGAGGGAAGGGATGCTGGGTTTCTATAAAAGGGATAAAGGAGAATATATGCCATACGATGATATGTGCAACCTGAGGCCATACCCTGAGGAGAAGCTGGATCTCTATAGAGAGCGATTCTGGCTGTCGCGTAATTATATGGCGTCGCTTCAGGCTCAAGTTGCCAGAAAATCGTATTCTGATGAAGAAGAAGGAGAGGGACTGCAGCGGATATCAGAACGATACGGTCAGCTGGCTCTTCCGGCCTATGCAGATGAATCCGGCAGGACATACTGGTATGATGATCAGCTCGGCGTGTTCCATACCTTATTAAATGAAAGAAAGGGATAGTCAGTCGAATCTGTTTCTGCTATAATGAATTTAATAGCATCTGCCGCACAGGCAGCTTAGTAAATATTTAAATACTGAGAAAACATAATCTGCCGTATAGGCAGCTCACTCATATGATTTTTCTTTAGGATTTTATTAATAAATCCATGTTAAAATATTGAGAAAACAAAAAAATGTGGTATAATGAAAATAAAGGAGGGATAAATATGGGATCCATAGCAACGTACATTGCCGACAAAGCGGCAAAAAAGGAACAGACCCCGGCAGAGTGGATACAAAAGAATCTACAGAATTTAGAGCGCTGTAGAGCTGTATCGCATATTGCTCGCTATACCAATCCGGATGTCGCAATCAGCATACATGATGCGAGCCATGCTGTTGGCCAAGGATATTTGACAACAGCCGACATAATAGCCGAAGATGATTTGATCGTAAATGGCGGTGCCGCCTATATGGCGTTTGCTTCATTCTTGGTAGGAAAATTCTCTCAAAAAGAAACGGCAGCAGAGCAAAAAGCAGATCTTGCGGCAAAGACGGCATGGCAATACTTCCGTGAAGATTCACCGTTCATTCGCAAAGAGATTGAATCTTTAGGGGTTGAGTATGAACCACTGCGAGAGAAAATCCTTAAGATTCGGCCACAGGAAGTGCCACAGATGACGGATACTCGTTTGCGGCAAGTGTACTTTCCGACAGGTGAAGATGACTATCATTTGTTGACAGTCATCCCGCCCGTGTCGATGATGTTTTCTTTAACGGAGCAGGTTGAAACTTCATCATGCTCACAGAGAAGGTGCCGTGATAAAAAGTCAGAACATTACGGGGAATCATATTGCATATTTCCGGATATCACACGTGCGGCATTCGGAGGATCGCAGCCTCAGAATATGAGCTGTCGGAATACATCCCTTGGAGTAGATGTTTTACCTTCACAACCACCGATACTCAGTGGACGAAAGATAAAATTGCCGAAGAGAAATTTCTTCTCTGATTCGCTTTATTGGCGCAGGTTCAGTGACACGTTATCTGATCTCGATGCTCTCTTTCGCGATCAGCGTCACAATCTTGCAATGCGAAAGCGGCGGGAGAATATTATCCTGGATTTTGTTGAAGCTATTTTGTACGAAGCAAATCGTCTGCAGATCCTTCCTGCTGGCTGGAGCAAGGAAACCGAGCTGTCAGATGAGCAGGCAGTCTGGCTGGATGAAGCCTATGGAAGCCAGCGACAGGCTGATATGGATTGGATCTGGCCAGTCTGCTTGGACTTTGCTCGCTGGCTTGTAGATGCCCATAAAAGGTTCTGCCGTGAACAGAAGCGGAGTCTTATCGCGTTATCTGATGCAGAGCTGCACTCCTTTGCATCGACGTTGGAGAGCGTCCTGAAGCAGGAGGTGAGAGAAGGATGAATAGAATCAAAACGTATTTGCTGTTGCGGCATGTCAAGATTCATAATGCGAATGCATTCAGCAGCCCTCTCACGATTGGCTTCCCCGCCATGACAGCGTGGCTAGGTGCCATGCACGCGCTGGAAAGAAAGCTTCGGCAGCATGAAGCGCTGTCAGGCATTCGCTTGAAGAAATTGGCGGTCTCCTGTCATGACTTTGATTTGCAGACCTATAAGGGACCAGGTGACTATGTGAACTCAGTGATTATCACCGCGAATCCCTTGCGAAAAAAAGGTGCTTCCTTTGAGCGGCCTCCGTTTATCGAAGAAGCGAGAGTCCATTTGACCGTGTCACTTCTCATCGCAATCGATGGGCTCATGCCGGACGCCTTCTCGATTTTTGAGGAGAAGGTTACAGAGGCTTTGGAGAGGATGAAGATTGCAGGCGGAGATATCCTTGGTTTTTCACCAATACGAGACGCTATAAATTTAACTTCGACGCGCCATTCCAGAATCCTCTTGGTGGATGAAAAAAATGAGGAAGACAAACGTCGTGCCATTCGCAGCCTCATGCCTGGGTATGTTCTGATAGAGCGTCGCCAGTTGTTGCAACAAAGACAAGAAAATCTCAATCAGCAGGATACCCTGCAGGCGATGCTGGATTTGCTGGCTCTGTACTATGAATACGATGACGAACATGATACATGGAATGTACAGCCGCGCAAGGAAAAAGGCTGGCTGGTGCCGATTGTAACAGGCTTTAAAGGACTGACACCACTCGGCCACGTTGCGAATCAGCGCGATGCGAGTACGTTACATCGCTTCGCAGAACCTGTGCTGACCCTCGGCGAATTTAAGATGGCACATCGGTTTGAGTGTGTGGATGATATGATGTGGCAGTACCATTATGATGAAGATAAAGGTTTATACGTCTGTGTAAATGAGCAGATGGAATCAGATGAAGAAGCTAAAGGAGAGGATTAATCATGGCAAAATCAAGCACGAAAGGGTTAGCAACCGTATTGTCTTTTGAGAAAAAAATCGTTCTCTCAGATGGTTTGATGTATGGGACAACTTGGGAAGAGCGGCAGCAACAAGCGACAGCCCTGCCGTTGCACGAAAAATCTGTTCGCGGCACGATTTCCAATCGCCTGAAATCGGCAGTTGCCAATGATCCTGCAAAGCTCAATGCAGAAGTCGAAAAGCCGAATCTGCAGACTGTTGATGCAGCATCGTTGACCATGGATCAGGATACGCTAAAGGTCACTTTTACGATGAAAGTCCTGCCGGGCGCAGCTGTTCCCGCAGCCTGCAATGTGGAAAACCACAAGGAAGAAATCTTGAAGATGGGGCAGCGCTATGCTGAGCAATACGGATTTGGCGAATTAGCTAAACGATATGCTTTGAATCTTGCTAACGGGCGATTTCTTTGGAGAAATCGCGTCGGCGCAGAAGACTTGGAAGTGCAGGTAAAGGCTGGAAATACGCAGTGGTTGTTTCATTCATATGATTATTCCCTACAGAAGTTTGATTATGTTGACGAAAAGGTTGAAGCCTTATCGGAACAGATTGAGTCAGCACTGGATGGTAAGCTTCCGTACTTGCTGTTGGAAGTCACGGCGTTTGCTAAGATTGGCAAGGGACAGGAAGTATATCCAAGTGAAGAGCTCATTCTTGACAAAGGAAAAGGTAAGAAGAGCAAAGTACTATATGAAGTGAACGGTACGGCAGCAATGCATTCTCAGAAGCTCGGCAATGCAATTCGCACGATTGATACCTGGTATAACGAATATGAAACGGGAAACGGTGTAGGTCCCATTTCTGTAGAACCATATGGGGCTGTGACGAATCTTGGCAAGGCGTTCCGCAATCCAAAAGAAAAATGCGATTTTTATACGCTGTTTGATAAGTATTCACTCGGTGCTGATTTTGACAGTCCGGAAGCTGCTCATTACGTCATGGCTATGCTGATTCGCGGTGGCGTATTTGGCGCAAGCGGAAAGGAATGATAGGTATGTGGTTCTTCCAAGATGTTATATTACAGCCCACAGAAGACATATCCGCTTCCTTCCTTTGGTCCAGAATCTACCGACAAGTTCATTTGGCACTTGTCAACAGCAAGGATGGACAGGGGATAATCCGATGTGGTGTCGCCTTTCCTGAGTATTCCGAGGAGAATCTGACACTGGGTCATCGACTTCGTTTGCTCGCTCCAGAAGAATCAGATCTGCAGCGTTTGAATCTGCCTGATGCACTGAAGCGTCTCATACCAGATTATGTGAGAATCAAAACTATTCGTCCAGTCCCCGTCAGAGCCTGTAAAGGCTTCGTGACATATAGCCGCTACCAGCCGGAAGCTACGGTTATGCAGAAAGCTAGACGCTATGCAAAGCGACACGGCATTTCAATAGAAGAAGCGCAAAAGCTTTTTCCCACGGCTGTCAGTAAGAATCGCTATCCGTATATCCAGTTGGAGAGCATGACCAATCACCATCGTTTCAGCCTGTTCATCCAGAAGCAGGAAGCCGTAGAGCAGCCATGCAACGGTTTTTCTGCCTATGGATTCAGCAAGAAATCGTCTGTTCCTGATTTCTGACCAAAGTTTTTACTATGTACCGGAAAGCCTTGTAAATCAAGGGTTTTGACAAGCGCATAAAATTTTGGTTAAATAAGAGTAGACTGATGCAAGCTTAGGTAGCATCAGGATATTCGCACAAAAGTCTACTGTTAACTGCCGTATAGGCAGCTTAGAAATTGTTGAGCTGGCTTTCATTTCCAACGATGATGTTAACTGCCGTATAGGCAGCTTAGAAACATATTCTCGATGCTTTCGGAATGCTCCGTGCTGTTAACTGCCGTATAGGCAGCTTAGAAAAGAATCAGATTGTTGACGCATTGGGCACTGTAGTTAACTGCCGTATAGGCAGCTTAGAAAGTTCGCATCGGAGTACATGCAACACCCAGACCGTTAACTGCCGTATAGGCAGCTTAGAAAAAATTATCGAGCCCATAAAAAATAGCCATTATGTTAACTGCCGTATAGGCAGCTTAGAAAAAAAGGCCGGTCACAATGCTCATGGCCAAATTGTTAACTGCCGTATAGGCAGCTTAGAAATCAAATGACGGCTACAAATGCTCAAGTACAGACGTTAACTGCCGTATAGGCAGCTTAGAAACCGCCCGTGATGGCCGCAGAGGTCGATTTCACCGCCCGGCGTGAACCAACGCAGATGCCAGTGATTGCCTTCTTTTACGGTAAAAGCCGTTTCGGATAAGCTGTTTTCCATGGCAATGTGTTGCATCAATTCGTCAGGCAGCCACTGGTCCAGGACGCAGACGGCAGCCGGGTTTCTTTTGAATATTTCCTTAGTAAAAGCGTTGACAATGTAACATTTTATAAAGCAAGAGTTCCTTTTTTAGTCATCGTATCACAGTCCGCTTAGACTGGCAACGATGGGCATGAAACATATAGATTTCGTAAATAAAAACAATTATTCGTTGATAAATTGTTGAATATGGAGTATAATAGGTTACATAAGAAGACGAAAAAAGGAGGCTTACTTATGAATATTGTAGTTTTGGTAAAGCAAGTTCCTGCAATTTCTGATATTGAAATCGCCAAAGATAACAACTTGGTCCGCGTCGGCGCACCGTCGATGCTCAACCCCGTTGATAAACATGCCATTGAAGCGGCTGTAGCTGTCAAGGAAGTGGTTGGTGGTACGGTCACGCTTTTGACGATGGGCAATGCGCTGGCTGGGGAAATGATGCGTGATGGTATTGCTATTGGTGCCGATAAGGGCGTCCTCATTTCGGATGAACGCATGGCTGGCTCCGATACGCTGGCAACGGGCCTGGTATTGGCCAAAGCCATTGAAAAACTGGGCGGCGTCGATCTGGTCTTTACGGGCAAGCGCTCGACCGATGGCGACACTGGGCAGATCCCGCCGGCTATTGCCCAGCGTTTAGGCATGGCGCTTATTTCCTATGCTGATTCGGTCAGCGTCGAAGGTACGACGATTACGGCGACGCGCTTGAACCACGACGGCATCGAAACCGTCCAGGCTCAGGTACCGGCTGTCGTATCGGTTACGGAAAAGAGCAATACGCCGCGTTCCCCGAAGATTCGCGGGAAAATGGCTGCCAAGAAAGCCGTCTTTGATGTCTGGAAAGTGGAAGACTTGGGCCTCGATGCAGCAAGTGTCGGGAAATCTGGTTCGGCGACGAAAGTCACGGAACTGTTTGCACCGGAACCGAATCCGGTCGGCGTCATGATTGAAGGGGCTACGCCGGCAGACGCTGCGGCTAATCTCGTCAAAGAACTGACTGCCAAGAACTTGCTGTAAGGAGGGCTGAATTATGGAATTGAAACAGAATATCTGCGTATATATAGAAATCGCCGGCGGTGCCCTGAGCCCGCTGAGCATCGAATTGTTGGGCAAAGCCCGTCAGCTGGCCGATGCCAAGGGCAAACAGGTCGTCGCCTTCGTCGCCGGTGCCGATACGGCCAAAGCCAGCCAGGAAGCCATTTCCTACGGTGCTGATGCCGTCGTCGCTGTCGAAGACAGTGCCCTGGCTGCCTACGATTCCGTCTTGTACACCAAAGCTATCGCCGCTTTGGCTGAAAAATATGAACCGAGTGTCATCTTCATCGGCGGTTCGCCCGATGGCCGTGATCTTGGCGGCCGCTTGTCGGCTCAGCTCGGCGTCGGCTTGGTTGCTGACTGCACGGACGTCCGTTTTGAAGGCGATGACGATACGCTGACCTGGATCCGTCCGGCTTATACGGGCAAGCTCTTCGTCAAGATCCAGACGACGACGCGGCCTCAGCTGGCTACGATTAGCGATAAGATTTTCCACGGTACGCCGGCAGATCCGTCCCGGACTGGCGAAATCGTCAAGGAAAAGGTTGACTTCTCCAGCCTGGCTCCGTCCGTCAAGGTGACGAACTTTGAAGCCGTTGAAAAAGAAGCAGAAGAACTGACTATCACGACGGCTGATGTCGTCGTCGGTGCTGGCCGCGGCGTCCATACGGAAGAGGGGATGAAAGCGGTCCAGGCCTTTGCTCAGCGCATCGGTGCTGCTTTCGGTGTTTCCAAACCCCTCGTCGATAAAGAATGGGCACCTTATGAATGGCAGATCGGCATTACGGGCAAGAAAATCGCTCCGAAGATTTACATTGCCCTGGGCGTTTCCGGTGCTATTCAGCATAAACTGGGCATCCAGGATGCGGGCATCATCATTGCCGTCAATAAAGACCCGGACGCACCGATCTTCAAGTTCGCCCACTACGGTATCGTAGGTGACCTCTTTGAAGTCATGCCGGAACTGGAAAAACAGATTAAAAAGATTCGTGGCTAGAAATAGTTTGTCGTTCATCAAACTTTCAACTTCAAACTCAAAAAGGGGCTGTCTTCATGCGACAGCCTCTTTTTTATGCTATAATACTTTTGTCATATACAAAATGTTGTGAAAAAATACGGAGGTGGTTCCATGGATTCTTTTGCTGCCCGCCAGGCTTGCCGCGATGGCCGCTATGAGGAAGTCCTGGCAATGTACGGCAAGGCTGCGCCCGATGGGTCTTGGTCGTGTTGGGATTATTACTACTATGCCTATGCCCTGCGCAAGACGAAGCAGTACCGGAAAGGCCGGGAAATCGCCCGGGCCGGTATGATGGCTTTTCCCGATTTTACCAATCTGCACGGGATTTACTGCTGGTGCCTGTATTATCTGTATATCCAGAAGTTCGATGAACGGACCTATTCGCCAGCCGATTTCCGCCGCGCTGTCGATGCTATCTTGAAGTACAGTCGGCAGGAAGCGTACAGTCCGTATGCCCTGGCCGTATGGCGCATGGTCGATGTTCTCAAGAACAAGCCGGGCCAGACCGCTCTCATGGGCGCCTATTTGCGCCGACTCGACCCGGACCAGCTGCCGGACCAGGAAAAGACGGTGACCTTGAAAGGGCGGGAACAGGTCATTGCATCGGACCGGGAACGGTGGTACTCCCTCATGAGTCGCATCTTGGTCAAGGAAGAAAAGTATGACGACTGCATCACCTTGTGCCAGCAAGCCTTGAACTATTTTCCCCAGCTCCATCACGACAATGATATCTGGTTCTCTTACCGCATCGCCCTCTGTCAGCTGCGCCAGGGCCAAGTCTCAGAAGGGCGGCAGCGCCTGGAAAACCTGCTGAAATATAAGCAGCACTGGATTCTCTATCGCGGCCTGTTCTTTGCGTCCCAGGCGGAAGGCGATAGTGCGGCTATGCGCCGCTATGGGGCGTCGGCGTTTCTGGCCGGCGGTGAATTCAAGGGCAAAGTCAATTTCCTAGTTCAGTTCGCTCAGGCCTTGGAGAATATGGGCGGCTATGAGAAATTGGCTTATTACCATTATCTCCTGGCCCGGGACGTGCGGCAGGACCAGCACTGGAAGGTCAAGGCCGAACTCATTGCCAAAGTCGACAGCTATGCTTTACCGGAACCGAACCGGCGGGACTTGATGGATGGCTTGCATGAATTCTGGATGGCTGAGAAACATACCGGCCAGACCTGCCATAAAGGCCGTATCGAGCGGATCCTTCCCGGCGGCAAGGCCGGCTTCCTCAAGGACAGTGAGGGCAGCCAGTACTATTTCCGCACGGCGTCGCTGTACCGCGTTCGCCCGCAAGAAGGGGAGAGAGTCACTTTCTACGTAGAGGACTTCTTTGAGACAGGGAAAGAAAAACCGGCTCATCGCGCCGTGGACATCGAACCAGTTTTGCTATATCATAAGAAGTGAATTTACTAGAGAAAGTGAGTGGCACTCATGATTTTATCAGGCAAGGAAATTGTCAAGCATTTAGGTAAGGAAATCATTATCGAACCTTTCCATCCGGAACGGGTCAATCCCAATAGTTATAATCTGTCCCTGCACAACGAGCTCATGGTCTATGACCATAATGAATTAGACATGGCCAAACCCAATCCGGCGTCGACCATCTATATCCCTAAGTCGGGCTACGTCTTGCAGCCCAATAAGCTCTACTTGGGCCGGACTAACGAATATACCCGCACGGATGGCTATATCCCTATGCTCGAAGGCCGGTCGTCCGTTGGCCGTCTGGGTGTCTTTATCCACGTCACGGCTGGTTTCGGCGACGTCGGTTTTGCCGGCTACTGGACGCTGGAAATCTTTTGCGTTCAGCCCATCCGCATCTATCCGAACGTGGAAATCTGCCAGATTTACTATCACGATATCGACGGCGAATACGATACGTATAAACATGGCAAATACCAGAACAATACGGGCATCCAGCCGAGTATGCTCTGGAAAGACTTTGAAAAGATGAAATAAGAGGAAGTGTCATGATGAAAGAAATAGAGATAATGGATATGGCCCGGACGAATGGCTTCCGCCTGGGCAATGCGCAGGACCGCCAAGGAGGCACGGGCTGCACGGTCTTGGTATTTCCCGATAGCGCGCCCTGCGCCGTCGATGTCCGCGGCGGCGGCCCGGCCAGCCGGGAATCGGAACTCCTCAGTCCCATGGCGGCTGCGTCGGGTATCCACGCCATCTTGCTCAGCGGTGGCAGCGCTTTCGGCCTCAATGCTTCGGCAGGGGTCATGCAGTATCTGGAAGAACAGCGCATCGGTTTCGATACGCGTATCTGCAAAGTGCCTCTCGTCGTCGAGTCGTGTATTTATGACCTGGGCTGTGGCGACAACGTTCGTCCCGATGCGGCCATGGGCTATGCGGCCTGTCAGGCAGCGGAAACGGGGGACTTCCGTGAAGGCTGTTACGGCGCCGGCACGGGGGCGACGGTCGGCAAGCTCTGCGGTCCGGACTACATGATGAAATCTGGTATCGGCGCTTATGCCGTCCAAGTCGGGGCGCTCCAGGTCGGGGCCATCGTTACGGTCAACGCCGTCGGCGATGTCCTCGATGAACAGGGACAGATCCTGGCCGGTATGCGCAGCCGCGACGGCCAGGGCTTTGCCGATACGCGGCGGGTCATGCTGGAAGAAGCGGGCCAGACGCCGACCCTCTTTTCTCAGCGTGCTGTCGGGACGACGACCAATACGACTATCGGTGCTGTCGTCACCAATGGCCGCTTTGACAAGGCGCAGCTCAAAAAAATTGCCGCCTTAGGCAGTAACGGCATTGTCCGCACTATCCGTCCCGTCAACACGACGGCCGATGGAGATTCTCTCTATGCAGCCAGCGTCGGCAGCGTTTCGGCTGAATTGAGCCTAACCGGCACGATAGCGGCTTACGTCGTAGAAAGAGCCATCCGCCGCGCCGTCTGCCAGGCTGAAAGCCTGTATGGCATAGAGGCGTGCAGTTTATGATTCTGGAATTCTCCCTGCAAGCGGGCCGCCCTTTGGGACGGCCCTTACAAAGTGATTAACAACGAAATGAGGATTTAACTATGTATGATTACGTCATCGTCGGCAGCGGCCTCTTTGGCTGTGTCTTTGCCCACGAGATGCATAAAGCCGGTCGGCAGTGCCTGGTCCTGGAACGGCGGGATCATGTCGGCGGCAATGTCTATTGTGAAGAAAGGGATGGTATCCATATCCATCGTTATGGCGCCCACATTTTCCACACGTCAGACCGTAAGGTCTGGGACTACGTCAACCAGTTCGTCGAGTTCAATCATTTTATCAATGCACCGATTGCCAATTATAAGGGCGAACTGTACAATCTGCCTTTTAACATGAATACCTTTGCCAAGATGTGGGGCATCATCACGCCGGAACAGGCAGCGGCTAAGATTGAAGGCCAGCGCCGGGCGTCGGGCATTACGGAGCCGAAGAACCTGGAAGAACAGGCCATTTCCCTTATCGGCACGGATGTATATACGAAGCTGATCAAAGGCTATACGGAAAAGCAGTGGGGCCGGAGCTGTCAGGATTTGCCGGCTTTCATCATCAAGCGCCTGCCCGTGCGCTACACCTTTGACAATAATTATTTCGACGACGATTATCAAGGGATTCCCAAAGGCGGTTATAACGTCCTCATCGATGCCCTCTTGGATGGCATCGAAGTGCGGACCGGCGTCGATTATAACCAGGAACGGGCGTCGTATCTGGATGTAGCCCGTAAAGTCGTCTATACCGGTCCCATTGACGAATATTTTGGCTACCGCTTAGGCCATCTGGCTTATCGTGGTCTGCGTTTTGAAACAGAACGTTATAACGAAGTCAACCATCAAGGCGTGGCCGTCATGAATTACACCGACCGGGAAACGCCGTATACGCGGACGATTGAGCACAAGCATTTTGAATTCGGCAGGCAGCCTGTGACGTATGTCACCAAGGAATATCCGGCCGAATGGCAGTCCGGCCAGGAAGCGTATTACCCGGTCAACGATGATGCCAATCAGGGACTGTACCGTAAATATGCAGCTTTGGCCCGCCATGAATATAACGTCATCTTCGGCGGCCGCCTGGCAGAATATAAATATTACGACATGGACGACGTCATTGCCAGTGCCCTGGCTGCCGTAGAAAGGGAAGGATATCATGCAGAAACGAATTCGTAAGGCCATTATCCCGGCGGCAGGCTATGGGACACGCTTTTTGCCAGTCACCAAGGCTATCCCTAAGGAAATGATTCCCATTGTCGACAAACCGGTTATCCAGTATATTGTCGAAGAAGCCTTGCAAAGCGGCATCGAAGAGATACTCATCATTACAGGCCATGGCAAGCGGGCTATTGAAGACCACTTCGATACCAATATCGACTTGGAACTGCAGCTGCGCCAGCAAGGAAAGGACCAGCTGCTGCACCTGGTTCAGGATATTTCGTCCATCAACGTCCACTACATCCGCCAAAAACATATGCGCGGCTTAGGCGACGCCATCCGCTGTGCTGAATCGTTCATCGATAATGAACCTTTTGCCGTCCTTTTGGGGGACGATGTCATCTATAATCCGGAAAAACCGGCGCTGAAACAGATGATGGAAGCTTTCAGCCACCTGGGGGCGACCATGCTCGGCTGCCAGGAAGTGTCGCCAGAACTGGTATCGCGCTACGGCATCGTCCAGGGCCAGCCTACAGATGACGACCGCGTCGTCAAGCTCATCGATATGATTGAAAAACCGGCTGTCGACGAAGCACCGAGCCGCTTGGCTGCGCTAGGCCGCTATATCTTGACGCCGGATATCTTTGAAATCCTGCGCCGTGTCCAGCCGGGCAAGGGCGGCGAAATCCAGCTCACTGATGCCCTGCGCCTCATGGCTGACCGGGAAGCGGTCTATGCTTATACTTTCAGCGGTCTTAGCTACGATACGGGCAATAAACTGGGCTTTTTGAAAGCTACCGTCGAGTACGCCCTGCGCCGGGACGACTTGGGCGACGCCTTCCGAGAATACCTGCGCCACTTGACTGGCTCCTCTGAGAAGGGGAGCTGGCTGTAAGGCCTGAGTGTTCTTCACGGGACAGCCCCTACGAACCACGAGCCACTATTTCTTCCGTCTTTCACGGAAAAAATCCTTCATCAGGGCCGCACATTCTTCGGCCCGGACGCCGGCAGTGACTTCGGTCCGGTGGTTTAGGCAGTCGTTGTCGACGAGGTGGAACAGGGACCGCACGGCACCCGCTTTGGGGTCGTCGCAGCCGTAGACGACCCGGTCCAGGCGGCTGTTGACGATGGCACCGGCACACATGGGGCACGGTTCGACGGTCACATAAAGAGTACAGCCTGTCAGGCGCCAGCGGTTCAAGGCGCGGCAGGCTTTTTCAATGGCTAAGAGTTCGGCGTGGGCCGTAGCACAAGGCAGGCTTTCGCGCAGGTTATAGGCCCGGGCGACGACTTTCTTTTCATAGACAATGACGGCGCCGATGGGGATTTCCCCGACGGCATAGGCCGTCTTGGCTTCAGCCAGGGCTTTGCCCATATAAAATTCATCTTTCGTCATGGTGCATCTCCTTGGTAAAAAATTTACGTCTATCATAACACGAAAACAGGGAAGGGGGAACTAGGATGGATGCCATTTGGTGGCAGATTTTCGACTTGTTAGGGACGACGGCCTTTGCCGTATCTGGTGTCTTTGTAGCCATTTCCCGGCGCATGGACCTGTTCGGCATCTTCGTTCTCAGTGCGGCGACGGCTGTCGGCGGCGGTATCATTCGTGATATCCTCATCGGCAATATCCCGCCAGCAGCCTTTAAGAACAGTGTTTATTTATGGATCATCCTCGGCTCGATGGCCGTCATTACGATCATCGTCCGTTATTTCAACATCCGCATGTGGCGCTGTGTCGTCGGCAAACTCTCTATTTGGTATCTTGTCTGCGACGCCATCGGCTTGGGTTCTTTTACGGTTACAGGGACGCTCTTGGGCTGTTTCTATTATCCCGATTACTGGATTCTGGACATTACCCTCGGCGTCTTGACGGCTGTCGGCGGCGGCGTCATCCGTGACGTCCTGGCCGGCCGCATCCCCGGCGTCTTGCGCAAAGAGGTCTATGCGACGGCATCCCTCTTGGGCAGTGTTTTTCTCTATGGAGCGGTCATTCCTTTTGAAGTACCCCTGGAAGTCGGAGCTATCGTCAGCTTTTCCGTCACCGTCGCTATCCGCCTGGTCGCCATCCGCTTGCACCTCAATATCCCGCGCATCCGCCGTGCTCGCCATCGGAGGGCGTCGTAGGGGACGGGCCTAGAAATTTTCCCCTCCCACATCAAATATCAAACTTTCAACTTCAAACTTGACCAGCACCGTGATATAATAAAGGATACAATTTTTTTTCTTCATACTAGGAGTGATAACGTGAATCTGTTACAGAAAGCAGTCAGTCTGGCCGTAACGTCTTTTTTCTTATGTGCCTCGCCGGCTGCACTGGCAAAGACGATTTTATATGTACCCCAGGATGACCGGCCTGTCGATTATGAATATACGGTCAGTACGGCCAAAGCGGCCGGCTACGATGTCTTGACGCCGCCGGCCCAGCATTTGTCAGGCATGAATTTCCACGGTTCGCCGGATAAACTCATGGCCTGGGTCGAGGACAATGCCGGCAAGGCTGATGCTATGGTCTTGTCCATTGATTCCTTAGTCTATGGCGGCCTCGTCGATTCGCGCAAGCATAATCTGCCCATGGAAACGCTGACGGCGCGCCTGGAAAAGGTCGAAGCCCTGCATAAATCGCACAAGAAGGTGCCCATTTATGTCTTCAGTACGGTCATGCGCAGTCCCTGGGCCGGCGGAAAAGGCGTCGAACCGGACTATTACCTGACCATGGGGTCTGATATTTACCAGCTGGCGTCGCTCCAGGCCAAGATGGACGAAGAAGGCCTGAATCCGCAGGAACGGAATGACTGGTTCGCCATCATGCGCCGCGTGCCCATGGAATACTTGCAGGACTGGTATAACCGGCGCCGCAAGAACATGAGCATCAATTACCGCCTCATCGATGATGCCCGCAATGGCGTCTTCACCTATTACAGCCTGGGCCACGATGACAATTCCGTCAGCACCCAGTCGTCGCTGGAATCGAAGTACCTGGAAATGGCCGGTAACGGCATCCCCAAGACGGCCTTCGGGTCTTTCCCCGGTGCGGACCAGCTGGGATTATTGCTCATCACCCGGGCCAGCAACGATTTCAATAATTATCACCCCAAGATCACCGTCATCTATCCCTTGGGCGGCGGCGAAAAGACCGTACCCCGCTACGACGGCCAGGCCATTGGTAAGACCATTGCGTCCCACGTCGAAGCCATTGGCGGCATGATGGTCGATAACGAACGGCCAGACCTTTTGCTGGCCGTTAATACGCCGCTGACGACGTCGACGACGGAATCGGAGAACTTCGAGAACTTCCCGATTATGCTCCAGTCGACGCGGGATTTCCTGACGCAGATTGAAAAGGCCGTCACCCTCGGCATCCCTGTCAGTATCGTCGATATGGCCTTTTCCAATGGCTCTGACAACACCTTGGTCTACGGTCTCTACCAGGATAAGATGATGTATCGACTGGCCGCTTATAACGGCTGGAATACGGCGAGCAATTCCGTCGGCTACGGCATTGCCCAAGGGGTCCTGTCCAAGAATATGACAGCCGATGCCCACCGCGATATGCTGACCACGCAGTACCTGGACAACTGGGCTTATCAGGCCAATGTCCGCGACTACATTTACCGGATGCAGCAGAAACTGGAAGCCGGCGTCGTCACTCAGTACTACCCGACGCTCAACGAAGAGCTCCAGAGCCGCACGAAGGAACAGCTCCAGCGCTATGCGTCGACGTATCTCGGCATCGATCCCAAGACGGTCGATGTCACCTTACCATGGCAGCGCCTGTTCGAAGTCTACGTCGATGTCAAACCGGCGCCAGTAGTGCCTTTGGAAAGCGATGTACGTCACGATATGAATCGTCAGGCACTCCAGAATCTGGCCGATGAAGTATCGGCTGCTCAGGCCCAGCTCGACGCCGCCCAGACGGTCAACGCCGATGGGACCGTAACGCCGGCTGATCCGGCTATCCAGGCCCAGCTCCAGGCGGCCAAAGCTGCAGCGCAGGTCCGGTATGAACAGGAAAAACAGGCCCAGGCCATTAATCACAGTGAAGAAAAAGCCCAGCAGAGCCGTACTTGGGCTGCACAGAAATAAGATAACCTATGGAACAACAGAAAAATACAACGACACAACCTCATCAGGAACCTTGCGTTCCCCGTAGAAAGAAAGGCCGCCGTATAGCGGCCCTCTTGGCCGGCCTCGTCTGTCTTGGCGCAGCTGCCGTGGCTTATGGCTATTTCGGGCCGAATTTTCTCCTGCCGTATCAGAGCGGCTATGTCCATGTTCGCAGCGACATGACGGCTTCCGAAGTCGGCTATGTCCTGACCGATAAGGGTTATATTGCCAGTCCTTTATGGTTCCGCGCCGTAGCGACCATCACTGGCCAGGCCGGGGACATCCATGCCGGCGAGTATACCCTCGATTCGCGCATGAGTCTCCATACGCTGCTGGACAAGCTCACTAGCGGCAAGTCCGAAGCGGACCGGCTGGTCGTCCCCGAAGGCTATACGGTCCGGGAAATTGCCAAAGCCGTCGCCGCTAACGGCCGCATCAGCGAAGCCGATTTCCTCAAGGCCGCTTCCTCGTCGGACCAGCTCCTGCCGTACATGAAGGGCAACCGCCCAGTGACCTTCCCGACAGAAGGGTTCTTGTTCCCCGATACGTATTTCATCCCTTATGACGCGACGGCCGACGACGTCGTAGCTATGATGCTCAAGAATTTCGATGACCACTTGACGGATACGATGAAAGCCGGCATTGCCAAGCAGAATTTGTCGGTCTACCAGTTCGTCACCTTGGCGTCGCTCATCGAAAAGGAAGCGAAATACGAACAGGACCGGCCCCTCATCGCATCAGTCTTCGAGAACCGCCTGAAGATTCACATGAAACTCCAGTCCGATGCCAGCATTTCCTATGCCATGGGGACCCATAAGGCCGCGTACAGCATCAACGAAACTGAATACGATTCGCCGTACAACACGTACCGCTATGAAGGCCTGCCGCCGGGACCGATTGGCAATCCCGGCATGGACTGCATGGAAGCCATCCTGGAAGCGCCTCCGACGAAGTATCTCTATTTCGTTGCCGATAAGGACGGCCATAATTATTTTGCCGCTACCTATGAAGACCATATGAAGAACGTCCAGGAGCATATGCCATGATGGACGCCTTGCTCCAAGAGATGAAAGGCTGTGCCAGGGAACGGAACCTGCCCATCCTGCGCGACAGCGAACTGCCTTTGTTCACAGGTATCATGGCGTCATGCCGGCCGTCGCGTGTCCTGGAAATCGGGACCTGTATCGGTTATTCGGCCTTGCAGATGGCGCCGTTCTTGGCACCGGGCGGGACGATTACGACGATTGAACTCGATGCGGAACGCTATGACCTGGCGTGCCAGTTCTTCCGGCGCTCGCCGTATGCTTCGATCATTACGGCCCTCCACGGCGACGGGACGGAACTGGCCGGGACCTTGCCTGGTCCATGGGACTTCGTCTTCCTCGACGGGCCGAAAGGGCAATACGTGCGTCAGCTGCGGCAGCTCTTGCCCAAGCTCCTGCCCGGGGCCATCGTCGCAGCTGATAATATCGACTACCACGACATGTTTTACCTCGAAGGGACTTTGCCCCATAAGCACCGCACGGCTGTGACCCGCCTGCGGGAGTTCATGGACCTCGTCGGCGACCGGTCCCGCTTCGAGACTGTATTTTTTGAAAATGGCGACGGCATGACCGTTTCGCAATGGAAAGGATAAGAGAATGGGAAAAATGGAATTGCTGGCTCCGGCCGGCAGTATGGATAAAATGAAGATGGCCTTTTTGTACGGTGCCGATGCCGTCTACCTGGGCGGGAAGTCCTTCGGCCTGCGGGCTTTCAGCGATAACTTCTCCAATGAAGAACTGAAGGAAGCCGTCGATTACGCTCATGCCCGGGGCAAGCATATCCACGTGACAGTCAATATCTTCCCGCACAACGACGACCTAAAGGCCCTACCGGATTACCTCGTGTACCTGCGCGACATCGGCGTCGACGCTATCCTCATCGCCGACCCGGGCATCTTCGCCATGGCCCGGCAGCTCGTGCCGGACCTGCCCATCCACGTGTCGACTCAGGCCAATACGACCAACTGGGCATCGGCGAAATTCTGGCGCGACAACGGCGCATCGCGCGTCGTCATGGCCCGCGAAGTGAGCCTCCGAGACGTCAAGGAAATCCACGCCAAAGTGCCTGATGTCGAACTGGAAGGTTTCATTCATGGTGCCATGTGCATTTCCTATTCCGGCCGCTGTCTGTTGAGCAACTATTTCACTCATGGCGACCGCGACTCGAACCGCGGCGAATGTGTCCAGTGCTGCCGCTTCAAGTACAACGTCGTCGAAGAAAAGCGGCCAGGCCAGTATTTCCCTGTCGTCGAAGATGAACGGGGGACGTATATCTTCAATTCCAAGGACCTCTGTCTCCTGCCGTATCTGCCGGACCTTTACGATGCCGGCCTTTCCAGCCTGAAAATCGAAGGGCGCATGAAGAGCATCCATTACGTCGCCACTGTGACCAAGGTCTATCGCCAGGCCTTCGATGCCTATGAAGCCGATCCGGAACATTTTACGGCCCGCCAGGAATGGCTCGACGAACTGGAAAAGATTTCCCATCGTCCCTATACGAAGGGCTTTTCCGTTTCCCGGCCGACGGCAGCCGA
Source organism: Megasphaera elsdenii (assembly GCF_020539865.1). Classification (GTDB taxonomy): domain Bacteria; phylum Bacillota; class Negativicutes; order Veillonellales; family Megasphaeraceae; genus Megasphaera; species Megasphaera elsdenii_A. The sequence continues at coordinate 22,438 of NZ_JAJBQV010000009.1, forward strand.
CCAGGTCTACGGCCAGTCGAGCAATACCCAGACACACGACTTCATCGGCCTGGTCAAGTCTTACGATGACGAAAAGGGCCTGGCCTGGGTTGAACAGCGGAACTACTTCAAATTGGGCCAGACTGTCGAATTTCTCCAGCCCAAAGGCCATCTGGTCCGTTATACGATCGACCGCATCGTCGACGAAGAAGGGCAGCCCCTCGACGCCGCCCGCCACGCCCAGCAGCTCGTCGGCCTGGCCGTACCGGAACGGCTGGAACCGTATTCCATGATGCGCCGCCAGGTGAAGGCTCATGTTTGATGAAGACTGGGTCTATTTCCAGGCTCCGCCCTCGGAAATGACTTTTATCAACCGCATCATCGAAGGCTGCGACTACCTGGGCGTCGTCACGGCCTTGGACGGCAAGAAGGGCATCGGCTTCGTCCGGACGACGAAGGACACGGCCCAGGAGACGAAAGACGTACTCCAATCGCTGCCTATCCCAGTGCGCATCTTGAACCGGCTGGAAGCCTTTGCTGAAGCTGAACAGACGTAGTATATGGACTTTACAAAATTTATAGTTATACGATTTAGTGAAAAGCGCTGCCCTTGATGGAAGCGCTTTTTTCGTTCGTCCTAGGTCGTTCATCGTAGGCTATGGAGGGAGTAGAAGACAATGAAACATTGGATTTTAAAAAATAGCCTTTCTTGGCATGACAAGTAAAATAGTTGTTTTTACTGTCTTTTTTTGGCAGTTAGCCCTTTAAATTCTTGACAGAATTGGTGTATAATTAATAACATAATCATAAAATACTTTATAGCGTATATTATATGCGCATATGGTACGCTATTGAATCCAAGACCCGCCGTCTGATGACACGATGTCCCTTATACATACTGAAACCATAAGCGAAGCGGCCGGGTCACAGTCAAGTAAGGAGGAGCTTCTATGAAAAAATCTAATTGCCTGGCCATGATTTTGGCCGGAGGTAAAGGGAGCCGGCTGGGCGTCCTGACCAAGGATCAGGCTAAACCGGGCCTCTTGTTCGGCGGGAAATACCGCATCATCGACTTCCCCTTGAGTAACTGCCGCAATTCCGGTATCGATACGGTCGGCATCCTGACCCAGTACCAGCCGCTGGAACTGAACTGGTACGTCGGTAACGGCAGTTCGTGGAATCTCGACTCGACCAAAGGCGGGACCTATGTCCTGCCGCCGTATCAGAGTGACGGCGGTTCCAACTGGTATCGCGGCACAGCTGATGCCATTTATCAGAACCTGAACTTCGTAGATATGGTCGGCGACGATTACGTCCTCATCTTGTCCGGTGACCACATCTATTCCATGGACTACGACAAGATGCTCAATTTCCACAAGAAACATCACGCCAAGGTCACTATCGGCACAATCCGCGTCCCCTGGGATGAAGCCAGCCGTTTCGGCATTATGGTCGCCGACGAAAATATGCGCATCACCAAGTTCCAGGAAAAACCGGCCAAACCGGAAAGCAATCTGGCTTCCATGGGAATTTACATCTTCGACCGGGATATTTTGGAAACGTACCTCAAAGCCGATGCAAAAGATGAAAAATCGGAACACGATTTCGGCAAGAACGTCATCCCGGCCATGCTGGGCGACAAGGTTCCTCTCTATGCCTATCCCTTTGAAGGGTACTGGAAGGACGTCGGCACCATCGACAGCTTGTGGCAGGCGAACATGGACCTCATCGCCGATGAACCGCCGATCGACTTGCGCGACAGCCATTGGCGCATCTATTCGGGCAACCAGAGTTTCCCGCCTCATCTCATCGGGCCCAATGGCTCGGCTAAGAGTTCCCTCATCGCCGAAGGTTCGGAAATCTTCGGGACCGTCAGCAATTCGGTCATCTTCTACGGCGTTACCATCAAAGAAGGGGCGAAAGTCACGAATTCCGTCATCATGCCGGGGACGGTCGTCGAAGAAAATGCCGTCATCGACAAGGCCATCCTGGGCGAACGATGCCACATCTATCCGGGCGCTGTCCTTCACAATGAAGACGGGTCTGTCGCCGTACTGGGCCGCAACGGGGAATTGAAACCAGAACAAGTCACAGCGAAAGGGGAACACTAGTTATGAATAGCAATATGATCGGCCTCATCAATATGCGTGAAGACCATCCTTTGCAGGAAATCAACGACAAGCGCCCGTTATCGACGCTGCCCATCGGCGGTAAGTACCGTCTCATCGACTTCACGCTTTCCAATATGGTCAACGCCGGCATTGAAAACGTCGGCCTCCTGCTCTCGAGCCAGTCCCGGTCGGTACTGGACCACATCCGGTCCGGTAAGGAATGGGGCCTGGCCCACAAGGGCGACGGCTTGTTCTACCTGCCAGAAGAACGGGCGGATATCGAACATCCCGTAGAAGGGGACATCGCCGCGTATTATAAGAACCTGATCTTCATCAACCGAGCCAACAAGCGTTACGCCCTCTTGTCGGGCTGCGATATGGTCCAGAACATCGACTACGATGAAGTCCTCCATTTCCATCGCCATCACAATGCCGATGTCACTCTCATCTACCAGCAGCAGAAATACGACTTCGACCGCGAAGGCTATATCCTGACCATTGACGACGCCTGCAAGGACCGGGTCCTGGCCATCGAAGCCAAGCCGGAAGTCAAAGCCGGGGACAACTTATACCAGCGAGGAATCCTTATTGACTGCGATGTATTCCAGCATTGCATACGCCGGGCTTATGCCCAGGGATACACCCACTTTATTACGGATGTACTCCAGCGGAATGTAGACCGCCTGCGGATTTTCGGCTATAATTATCAGGGATATGCAAAACGGATTGATTCAGTTCATTCCTACTTCCAGGTCAACATGGACCTGCGTGACAGCCGCATCTGGCATGAACTGCTCCTGAAAGACGAGGACCATCGCATCTATACCAAGATCAAGGATGAAGCGCCGGCCAAGTACATGGAAGAATCGCATGTCACCAATTCTCTCGTAGCCAATGGCTGCATCATCGAAGGCCGCGTAGAGAATTCGATTCTTTTCCGCCGCGTCAAGGTCGGAAAGAATGCTGTCATTCGCAACAGCATCATCATGCAGCACTCGGTCGTCGGCGATGACGCCCAGCTCGATTACGTCGTATGCGACAAGAATACGGTCATTCAGCCGGAAGCCGTGTTGAGCGGCAGCCACGACAACCCGTTGTGCATTGGTAAACGTTCAGTCCGCTGAACGCGACTACAAAGGGGTTAGAGACAATATGAAAAAATGGCAGGATAAGGAAGAGTTCAAAAAGTTATTTACCGAGAAAGCCCACATTTTGTGGGAAAAAGATCTGCGGGACATGACTTTGAATGAAGTCTATCAGACCATCGCCTACATGATCCGCGATCTGGTAAGTGAAGATTGGATCCGTACGAATGAAATCTATGCTGAACAGAAGGTCAAGCAAGTCTATTATTTCTCCATCGAATTCCTCATCGGCCGCCTTTTGGAATCGAATCTTCTGGGCATCGACATGGACGACATCTGTCGCCAGGGCCTGGAAGATTTGGGCTGGGATCTGGATAAGGTCATCCCAGCCGAACGCGATCCGGGTCTGGGGAATGGGGGACTGGGCCGGCTGGCTGCCTGCTTCATCGACTCCCTGGCAGCTTTGCAGCTGCCGGGCCATGGCAACAGCATCCGCTATCAGTACGGCTTGTTCAACCAGCGCATTGTCGACAACCAGCAGGTAGAACTGCCCGATAACTGGCTGGTCAACGGCCATCCTTGGGAAGTCAAGAAAGTCGACAAGGCCGTCTATGTCCGCTTCGGCGGCAATGCCTACATGCGCCCTGATGAAGATGGCAACTTGGAATGTGTTCACGAAAAGTATTCGCCTGTCCGCGCCGTCCCGTATGATGTGCCCATCATCGGCTATCATAACAATACGGTCAATACGCTGCGCCTGTGGCGGGCAGAATACTCGCGGGAACAGCTCTATCAGGAACTGTCCCTCGGCGACCGGCGCCGGGCCTTCCGCTATAAGGACAGTGTCCAGCAGATTTCTCGTTTCCTCTATCCTGACGACAGCAATGAAGAAGGCCGCCGCCTGCGCCTGATGCAGGAATACTTCTTCGTATCAGCCGGCCTCCAGAGTATCGTCCGCCATTATAAGAAAAAATATCACGAAAGTATCTATAAATTCGACCGCTATGTGGCCATTCACATCAACGACACCCATCCGGCCCTGGTCATCCCGGAACTGATGCGCATCCTCATGGATGAAGAAGGCGTGTCCTGGGATGCGGCTTGGAATATCACCGTCCGCACCGTGGCCTATACGAACCACACGATCCTGCCGGAAGCCATGGAAAAATGGTCCATCCCGATGTTCAAGGAACTGCTGCCGCGCATCTACCTCATCGTCGAAGAAATTAACAACCGCTGGCTCAAAGAAGTCCGCAGCCTCTATCCTGGCGATGAATCGAGGGCCCGCGACGTCGCCGTCCTCTGGGATGGCCAGGTCCACATGGCCCATCTGGCTGTCCTCGGCAGCCACAGCGTCAACGGCGTCGCCGAAATCCATTCGCAGATTCTCAAGGATTCGACGCTGCACCAATTCTATACGTGCTTCCCGCACCGTTTCTCCAACAAGACTAATGGCATTTCCCATCGCCGTTGGCTCATCGAAGCCAACCCACAGCTGGCTTCGCTCATCGACGAAGCCATCGGTGATAGCTGGCGCCAGACGCCGTCGAAGCTCCAGGACCTCATGCCTTTCGCCGATGACCCGTCCTTCCAGGAACAGCTGACGCGGGTCAAGACGGAACGCAAGGAAATCCTGGCCCGTTATATCCGCGACCGTTATGATACGGGCGTGCGGACCGATTCGATTTTCGACATCCAGATCAAGCGCATCCACTTGTATAAGCGCCAGACCTTGAACATCCTTCATATCCTGCACTTGTATTACCTCTTGAAGGATAACCCGAAACTCAAGATTACGCCGCGGACCTTCCTCTTTGGCGGCAAGGCCGCTGCCGGTTATGGCGAAGCGAAGGAAACAATCCGCCTCATCAACGTTGTCGCCCATATGGTTAATTCCGACCGTCAGGTCAGCAAGCAGATGAAGGTCCTGTTCCTGGAAAATTACAACGTATCCTTAGGGCAGCTCCTCTTCCCGGCAGCTGATGTGAGCGAACAGATTTCGACAGCCGGTAAGGAAGCGTCGGGCACGGGCAATATGAAATTCATGATGAATGGCGCCATTACCTTAGGGACCATGGACGGGGCTAACGTCGAAATCCACCGCAAGGTCGGCGACGAAAACTGTGTCATCTTCGGACTGCGGGCTCATGAAGTCATGGACTACTACATCCACGGCGGCTACTCGTCGTGGCAGATGTACAGCAGCGACGCTGCCATCCGCCGCCTCATGGACTCCCTCGTCGACGGCTCCATTGGCGGGGAACACTTCGGCATGCTCTACTCGGCCTTCCTCGATAAGAATGACGAATACTTCGTCCTCAAGGATTTCCAGTCCTACTGCCAGGCCCAGCAGGAAATCGCCAAGCGCTACGGCGACCATAGGAAATGGTGTCATTCGAGCGTCGTCAATATTGCCCAGTCCGGCTATTTCTCCAGTGACCGGACGATCCAGCAATACGCTGACGACATTTGGCGCATCAAGCCGGTCAAACACTAACTAAGAATCAGGAGGATAAGATATGAAACTCAGTGCAATCGACGAGTACAGTACCTTCTTGTATCATCAAGGTACGAACTACGCCAGTTATTGTCTGTTCGGGGCCCATTTCACGGTCCTGCGCCGCAAGCCTTGTGTGCGCTTTGCCGTCTGGGCGCCTCATGCGCAGCAGGTCAGCGTCGTCGGTGATTTCAATCACTGGGACGCCGATGCCAACCCCATGGAGCGGAGCCGCTTCGGCAACGGCATTTGGGTTACACATATTGTCGGCCTCCAGGAAGGGGACATTTACAAGTACGCCATTACGACGGCGTCAGGGGAACATATCTTAAAGAGCGATCCCTACGCCTTCTGGTCGGAAGTCCGTCCCCATACAGCATCGAAATTGACTAAGCTCCACTACACGTGGCGCGACAAGAAGTGGATGGACAGCCGCAGTGCCTACGATTCGTACCGCAAGCCCATGCTGACTTATGAAGTCCATCTCGGTTCCTGGCGCCGCGGCGAAGACGGGGAAATGCTGTCGTACCGCGCCATCGCGCCGCAGCTTGTCGATTATGTCAAACAGATGAATTATACCCACATCGAGCTCATGCCGCTGTGCGAATATCCCTTTGATGGTTCCTGGGGCTACCAGGGGACGGGGTATTTCTCGGCGACCAGCCGCTATGGCAAGCCGGAAGATTTGATGTATCTCGTCGACCTGTGCCATCGCAAGGGTATCGGCGTCATCCTCGACTGGGTACCGGGCCATTTTTGCCGCGACGCTCACGGCTTGCGCCATTTTGACGGTGAACCGTGCTATGAATCGGGCAACCCCATGCTGGCCGAAAATAAGGAATGGGACACGATGAATTTCGACTACGGCCGGACAGAAGTCCAGTCCTTCCTTATTTCCAGTGCCCTCTTCTGGCTCAGCCAGTTCCACATCGACGGCTTGCGCATCGACGCCGTCGCCAATATGCTCTACCTCGATTACGGCCATGCTGACGGCGACTGGCAGCCCAATAAATACGGCGGCCGAGAAAACCTGGAAGCTATCGACTTCCTGCGTCATCTCAACACAGCCGTCTTTAAGGAATATCCCCAGGCCTTGATGATTGCCGAAGAATCGTCGGCTTGGCCCTTGGTGACCAAACCCGTCGATGTCGGCGGCTTGGGATTCAATTACAAATGGAACATGGGCTGGATGAACGATATGCTCCGCTACATGTCGCTGGACCCGCTGTTCCGCAAGGACAATCACAACTTGATTACCTTTTCGTTATGTTATGCTTTTTCCGAGAATTTTATCCTACCTTTGTCGCATGATGAAGTCGTCCACGGCAAACATTCTCTTCTGGACAAGATGCCTGGCGACTACTGGCAGAAATTCGCCGGCCTGCGCGCCTTCTACGGCTACTGGATGTCCCATCCGGGCAAGAAGCTCCTGTTCATGGGCAGTGAATTTGGCCAGTTCATCGAATGGAAGTACGATGACAGCCTGGACTGGCACCTCCTCAAGTATCCCATGCACCAGGCCATGCACGACTACGTGCGCCGCTTGAATACATACTATGTGGACCATCCGGAATTCTGGGAAGAAGACTGCGACTGGTCGGGGTTCTCGTGGATCAGCTGCGACGACTGCGACAACAGCGTCATCGCCTTTTACCGCACAGGCAAGGACGAATCGGATATGACCGTCGTCGTCTGCAATTTCACGCCTGTCGTCCGCCATGCGTATCGCTTTGGCGTTCCCCGGAAAGGGACGTATGTCGAAGTCTTCAACAGCGATGCGACGGCCTTTGGCGGATCCAACGTCCTCAACGAAGGGGAATTCGAAGCCCAAGAGGTGCCTATGCATGGTATGGACCAGTCCCTGGAATTGACCCTGCCGCCGCTGGCTACGATTTACTTGCAACTCACAGGGGAGACTAAAAAAAAAGCAGTGACGAAACGGCGGCGCCGCCGGACAGTGAAAGCCGATAAGGTTGCCGACGGGACCGTCAAGAAAACGGCCAAGGCGCCGGGAAAGAAGGCAACGACCCGTGGAAAAGGGAAAGCCAAAACGGCAGCGTCTGCGAAAAAGACTGCTGCAACGAGAAAGAGAAGAACTGGGCGTCCTGCCAAAATGGAAGCAGACGCCTGATTCGGTACATAGGGAAAGTGGGGGACATACGATGAATGTATTATTTGTGGCCTCAGAAGCAGTGCCATTTATTAAAACAGGCGGGCTGGCCGATGTCATGGGGGCACTGCCCAAGGCCTTAGCCAAGAAGGGCATGGACGTCCGCTTGGTCATTCCGAAATACAGCCGCATCGCAGAAGAAGTGAAGAATCAGATGAAAGAAGTGACGACAGGCATCGTGAACCTGGCCTGGCGCCAGCTCTACTACGGCGTCGAAGAAATCAAACGCGACGGCGTGACCGTCTATTTCATCGACAACGAATGGTATTTCAAGCGCGATGGCCTTTACGGCTACGGCGATGACGACGAACGCTTTGCCTACTTCTGCCGCGCCGTCCTGACCATGCTGTCCAAGATTGGCTTCAAGCCGGATATCATCCACTGCAACGACTGGCATACAGGCCTCATGGGGGTCTTCCTCAAAGAAGATTTCTGGCATGATGATTTCTATAAGGGCATCAAAGTAATCTATACCATTCACAACTTGAAGTACCAAGGCATTTATCCGCTGTCCATCATGCGCGACATCATCGGCTTGCCGCAGGAACTCTTCGACAAGGGCAACTTAGAATGCGACGGCTGCGTGAATTACATGAAATCGGGCATGGTCTACGCCGATTACATTACGACGGTCAGCCCGTCGTATGCTCAGGAAATCACCTATCCTTACTTTGGTGAAGGTCTGGATGGCTATATCCGTGATAACCGGGAAAAAGTGACGGGCATCATCAACGGCCTCGACGTTGACGTCTATAATCCAGAAACGGATCCGTATATTAAGCGACAGTATTCTGTCGCCAACGCCCGGGCCGGCAAGCGGGAAAATAAAGATGCCCTGCGGGCCGAACTGGGCCTGCGCATCAAGCGCGGCGTCCCCATGATCGCCATGGTCACGCGCCTCGTCGAAGACAAGGGCCTGGACCTGGTCACGCGCATCATGGATGAACTCGTCGATGACGATGTCCAGCTGGTTCTGGTTGGGACCGGCGATGCAGGCTATGAAAATGCCTTCCGCGAACTGGCCCGCCGTCATCCGACGAAGGTATCGGCGAATATTACCTTCAATGAAGCCTTGGCCCATAAGGTCTATGCCGCTGCCGACATGTTCCTCATGCCGTCGCGGTACGAACCGTGCGGCCTGAGCCAGCTCATCGCCTTGCGCTACGGCGCCATCCCCATTGTCCGCGAAACGGGCGGCCTCAAGGATACGGTCCATCCCTTCGACAAATACAGCAAACAAGGCAATGGCCTGACCTTCCCGAACTTCAATGCCCATGAACTCCTGTTCACGACGAAACGGGCTATGGGCTACTATGAGGACACGGCCTTGTGGGATATCCTCGTCCGCAACGCCATGACTAGCGACTATAGCTGGAACCGCTCGGCTGAAGCGTATCTGAATCTGTACAAAAAAGTATTACAACAGTAACATTTTAAGTTTGAAGTTGAACCTCAAACTTCAAACCTTTAAGACAAAGGGGCCTGTTATGATGAATAAAACGTCATATAACGGCTCCTTTTACTTTCCCCAACCACGAAAGGAGCGCTTATGGACTTACGATTGTACCACAACTCTCATGAATTCTATTACCGCTCGTCTTTTGGTGCCGTTCCATCTGGGAGCCGCCTCATTCTGCGCCTCCGCGCCAGTGGCAGCGAGGTCCAAAATTGCCGGGCCCGCATCCGCCTGTGGCAGAGCAATGTCGGCGAATCCTTTGTGCCCATGACCTATGAAGACGGCATTTTTACAGGTATTGTCACCATGCCGCCCAAGGGCTGTCTGGTCTGGTATTACTTCATCGTCGACAATGGCCGCAGGACCGTCTATTACGGCAACAACTACGACCGCCTCGGCGGGGAAGGCGCTAAATACCAAGATGTGCCGCCGGCCTATCAGGTCACGGTCTACGATAAGGACGCCCATACGCCGGACTGGTTCAAACATGCCATCGTCTATCAGATTTTCCCGGACCGCTTCCGCCACGGGATCCATACGACAGGCCGCCTGTACGGTAAGAAAGGGGCCGTCATCCATAGCGACTGGGACGACGTGCCTTATTACTGCAAGCGCGAAGGCAAGGGAGACATCGTCTATTACGACTTTTTCGGCGGCAACCTCGCCGGTATCCGGGAAAAGCTGCCCTATCTCAAGGAATTGGGCATTACGGCGATTTACCTCAACCCGATTTTTGAAAGCTCCAGCAACCACCGTTACGGTACGGCCGATTATTTCCGTGTCGATCCCATGCTGGGGACGAATGAAGAATTTGCCCAATTCTGTCAGGCTGCCAAAGAAGCAGGCATCCATATCATCCTCGACGGCGTCTTCAGCCATACCGGGGCCGACAGCATTTACTTCAACCGCTTCGGCAACTATCCCGGCGTCGGCGCCTATCAGTCGAAGGAATCGCCGTATTATGAATGGTACCGTTTCAAGCAGTATCCAGACGACTATGAATCGTGGTGGGGCGTATCGGATTTGCCTGACGTCGAAGAGACGACGCCGTCGTACATGGATTTCATCATCAACAGCGAAGATAGTGTCCTCAAGTACTGGCTGAACGAAGGCATCAGCGGCTGGCGCCTGGACGTCGTCGACGAATTGCCCGTACCCTTCCTGCGTCAGTTCTACCATACGCTGAAAGAGGAAAAGCCCGACGCCATCCTCATCGGCGAAGTCTGGGAAGATGCGTCGAACAAGGTCAGTTACAGCGAGCAGCGGGAGTACCTCTGCGGCTATGACATCGACAGTGCCATGAATTACGCCCAACGGGCCTTGATGCTGGACTTCATGACCGGTGCCAAAGATGCGCGGCGCATGAATGCTGAATTGACGCGGCTCATTGAAAATTATCCGCCAGAGAATTTCTATGCCATGCTCAATCTCATCAGCAGCCACGATATCGAACGTATCCTGACCGTCCTCACTCAGGCTGGCGGCACCGACGTGGCGACAGCCGAAGAAACGGGCAAGAAGCGCTTGAAATTGCTGACGGCTTGGCAGATGACTATGCCCGGTGCGCCGTGCATCTATTACGGTGATGAAGTCGGCGTCACTGGCGGCAAGGACCCTGACAACCGCCGGACCTATCCCTGGGGCCATGAGGACCTGGATCTGTTGGCCTGGACCAAGGCCTTGACGCGGCTGCGCACAGCACACGATGCGTTACAGACGGGCCGTTTCATCCCGATCTATGCCGATGGCGACGTCTTCGCCTTTGCCCGGGTCATCGAAGGGGGACGGGATGTCTTCGGCAAGCCTGCTGAAGACGGTTTCTTCATCATCGCCATGAACCGCAATCCGTCGGCCTTGCAGACAATCAGCATCTATACAGACGGCTTGGCTTACGGAAAATTGACCAATGCCCTCCATCCGCGCATGACGCCGGTCACGACGGTGAACAGCCGCTTCACTCTGACCTTGCCGCCTCTGAAAGTAGTCATCCTCCAGGGCAAAGAGGCCGGGACCAAGCGGGCTGGTGTCCTCCTGCACCCGACGTCCCTGCCGGCAGCCTGTGGCAACGGCGTCTTGGGGCCGGCGGCATACCGCTTCGTCGATTTCCTCAAAGCCGCAGGTCAACGGGTCTGGCAGATCCTGCCCCTGACGCCGCCCCTCATGGGCGACTCGCCCTATTTGTCGGAATCGGCTTTTGCCGGCAACGAAGCTCTCATTTCCCTGGAAATCCTGCGCGACTGGGGCTGGCTGCGGCAGGAAACCCTCGATGATTTCCTGGCCCAAGGGAAAAAGACGGCGTCCTGGCACAGTCTGGCCGCCTATAAGGCCAAGCTCCTCTGGAATATGTCCCATGATCCGGAACTGACCATTCCTTGGGAACCGTTTCGGGCTTTCTGTGAAAAGAACGCCTATTGGCTCGACGATTACGCCCTGTTCCGGGCTATCCGCGATTTTTTTGGCGGCCGCTGCTGGACGGAATGGCCGGAAGATATCCGCCATCATAGCCAGGAAGCCTTGGCCCGATATGGCAAGGAACTGGCCGGTGCCGTATCGCATGTCAAATTCATGCAGTACATCTTCAGCCGCCAATGGCACGATGTCCGGGCCTATGCCGCTGAGAATGGTGTGTCTGTCCTAGGCGATGTGCCTATGTTCGTCGCCCATAACAGTGCCGACTGCTGGGCCCATCAGGACCAGTTCGACCTCGACGATATGGGGAACCCGTCAGCTGTCGCCGGCGTCCCGCCCGACTATTTCAGTGCCGATGGCCAGCTCTGGGGCAATCCGCTCTACGATTACCAGGCCATGGCCAAGGACAACTACCAGTGGTGGACTGATCGCTTCCGCCGCATGATGGACCTTGTCGACGAAATCCGCGTCGACCACTTCCGCGGCTTTGCTGCCTATTGGGCCGTGCCGGCTGGTTCGGAAACGGCCAAGAACGGTGCCTGGAAAGAAGGGCCCGGCCTCGACCTCTTCCAGGCAGTCTATCAGAAAATCGGCAGGCTCCGCCTCGTCGCGGAAGACCTGGGCGTCATTACGGATGACGTCTGTACGCTGAAAGATGCGCTGCACCTGCCAGGGATGAAAGTCATCCAGTTCCACCTCAAGGACCGGGCCGCCGGCCGCCTGGACTTCGATACGGAACCAGACTGTGTCGCTTATACCGGGACCCATGACAACAATACGATCTGTGGCTGGTATGAAGAGGACCTGACACCGAGCCAGCAGCTCCACGTTCGCCAGATGCTGGGCTTGTCTGACGAAGCGGCACCGCAGGAAATCGCCGCGGCCCTCATCGCCTATACGTGCCGCCGCCGGGCTGAAACGGTCATCATCCCTATGCAGGATCTCCTGGCCCTGCCGTCGTCGGGACGCATGAATACACCAGGCGTAGCGGAAGGTAATTGGCACTGGCAGCTCCAAGATGGGCAGCTGACCTTCGATATCGCCCGCTGGCTGGCCAAAGTATGCCGCGAAAGCGGACGTTGATGGCAGATCCTTCGTCGTAGGCTTTTCCTCAAACGATGAATGATACATAAAAGGAATAACGCGCTGCTCTCAAAAAGAAGGGAGCAGCGCGTTTTTTGTCGAATACGTATAGTAAAGAAAAGCTGAAAAGGATGTGATTTTGTGTATCTTACTTATATGCGTATCCAAAATTACCGGAATTTGCAAGATGTCGAAATGATTTTTCACAAAAGGGCCAACTATATCGTCGGAGAAAACGCCATCGGCAAGAGCGGCCTGTTACGCCTCATTTCCTATATGAGCGATGGCCGCAACGTCGAAGAAGACGATTATGCCGACGTGACCCGGCCCATTATCATCACGATGGATCTGAACTTGCTGCAGAGTGAACAGGAATATTTCGCCGATACGCCAGACGAACGGCGCCAGAGCGTGCGCATCCGCATGGAAATGCGCGTCAGCGATATGTATCCCCATCTCTACGATGACCACAGTGGTGAAGAACTGCCGCTGGAACTTATCCGCCGCCTGCGCTACGTGCCCTATTCGGCGACGATGCCGGAAGAACAACGCGTGCCGCCGCGCATTTACCGGGCTTTGGAACAGAAACTGTCGCAGTGGAGCGAAGCTCATTGGGATGGCCTGTCTGATGAAGCCAAGTCCTTCATTCACCACGAAGTCGCTGTCGGTAACATGGACTCGTCGTATTTCATCAATATCTTCCTCTTATCCCGTCTTTTATGCCGCATGGACCGGCCCAGGGCGGATAACATGAAATTTATTTCCCTGGCCGCCTTGTGCATTATCACCCAGGTCTACCTAATGTCCATCAGCTGCGCTGTGCCTTTGGAACACAATGTCATCGTCGACGCAGAAGGCAAGCGTTACCTGCCCTTGGTCATTTCTATCGACGAACCGGAAATGCACCTCCATCCTTATATGCAGCGGTCGGTCCTGCACTATTATCAGCAGCTTCTCAACAATGAAGACCCTCAGTTCTGCCGGCTCCTCAAGGATCTGTTCGGCCTCGACGGCCTGCGGGGCCAGTTGTTCATCGTTACCCATTCGACAGATTCCCTCATCGACGACTACCGCCACATCATCCGTCTGTACCGCAATAAACAGGGCCTGGTCAAAGCAGCTTGCGGTGCCGGTTTCCATTTCAGTGAAGAAATTGAGAAGCACTTGATCATGCACTTCCCGGAAGTCAAAGAAGCTTTGTATTCGCGGAGCGTCCTCATCGTCGAAGGGGAAACGGAATACGGTTGCTTCCAGCATTTTGGCAAGACCTTGGATCTGCCTTTCGATTATTACGGCATTTGCCTCATCAATGCCCGCGGCGAAAGTTCCATTTCCAAGATCAAGAAGCTCCTGGAATACTTCAAGATTCCCGTCGTCGCCCTTTACGATGCCGACGTCAAGGGCAGCCATAAGAACGAACGGGGCGTCTACTTCACCGATGAGATTTGCTTTGAAATGGACCTGGCTAAGACCATGATCGACCACGGCCAGCGCCGCGAACTGGACCGCATCATCAATACGGCCAGTGGCGAACATGCCCGGGCGACGATGGATATGATTAAGAAGGCTTGCCGCAAATTGGACGTCAACTTCCACGATTATCCGGCCCGCCTTTTGTGGCACGTCAACCCGCGCAATAAGAAAGCCTTATATATCTATTATTTCGCCTGGCTCTACAGCAACAAAGGCGTCATCCTCGGCCGCCTCATCGGCCAGTCCCTGAAAAAAGAAGACATCCCGCCATCCTTCGTCCGCGCCATCGAAGCCGCCGGCCAGCTGGCCAAGGTAACCAAAGCCGTATAACGGCTTTAGTTACCTTTGTAGGGTCTCCCACGTGGGGAGACCGCTATGAATCCTGTGAATAACGCAGCCGCGAAGAATGAACCGCCAACGGGATTCCCCCTGCGATGCAGCCAGCAGGCTGCGAGTCACGACCTCCCCCCTAGCCATGAATCCCTAGCCATGGTATGATATAGGGTACAGTCTATTTCAGAAAGAGAGATGCTTTATGAAACTTTTTATTGCCGAAAAACCGAGCATGGCCCGAGAGCTGGCGAAATGCCTGCCAGAGCCGCATCAGCGGGGGAATGGCTGTATCCGCACGGGTGGGGGCATCGTGACCTGGGCTTATGGCCACGTTTTGCAGCAGGCTGAACCCCAGGATTATGATTCCAAGTACAAGCGTTGGAATGCCGATGACTTGCCGATCATCCCTAAAAAGTGGAAGCTCTTGGTCAGCCCAGCCAGCAAGGATCAGTTCAAGGTCATTACGGACCTCATCGCCAGTCCCGACGTCGATACCATCGTCAACGCCGGTGACCCGGACCGGGAAGGGCAGCTGCTCATCGACGAAATCCTTGACTACGTCGGCAATAAGAAGCCTGTCGAGCGGATTCTCCTGAATGCCCTCGATGATAAGAGCATCCACGAATCTCTCGACGACTTGCGCAGCAACGGCGATTTCGTCCACCTCAAGGAATCGGCCTTGGCCCGGAGCCGCGCCGACTGGCTCATCGGCATGAACCTGTCCCGGGCGTATACTCTAGCTGCCCGCCGCCAGGGCCATCGCGTCGTCTTTCCCATTGGCCGCGTCAAGACGCCGACACTAGCCCTCGTCGTCCGCCGCCAGCGGGAACTGGATAACTTCGTGCCCGTCACGTATTACGTCGTCAAAGCCGATTTCCTCCATAAGAACGGCGTCATCCGCGCCCAATGGCAGCCCCGCGATACGCAGGGTGGCCTCGACCCGGAAGGGCGCTGTGTCGACGAAAAGACGGCCCAGTCCATCTTGGAACGCCTCCAGGACCGTCCTGACGGCACGATTGTCGAGAACAAGAAGACCAAGAAGAAAGAGGCCCAGCGCCTGCCCCTGTCCCTGTCGTCCTTGCAGGTCCTGGCTGGCAAGCGCTATGGCTACACGCCGCAGCAGGTCCTCGATACGGCACAGGAACTGTATGAACGGAAACTGACAACCTATCCCCGTTCGGACTGTGAATACCTGCCGGTGAACCAGCGCAAAGACGTAGCGCGTATCTTGCAGAACATCGGCGCCTTGAAGGCCGGGAAATTGGCAGAATGGGCGGCCCATGCTGACGGCAAGATACGCAGCCGCGCCTGGAACGATAGCAAAATTACGGCGCACCACGCCATCATCCCGACGACCATCGCCTGTCCTTTTGATAAGTTGACGTCCATGCAGCAGCACATTTATTACCTCGTTGCTCAGGCCTATGTAGCCCAGTTCTATCCTATCCACGAATACGATCAGACGCGCATGGTTATTGAAGCTGCTGACGAAACCTTCGTCGCCCACGGCAAGACCGTCACCGTGCCGGGGTGGAAAGTCCTCTATCAGAGCGAGAAGCACGACGACGAAGACGAAGAAAAAGGGACCCTTCCGGCAGTCCGCAAAGGCGATAGCGTCCATTATCAGAACGGCCAAGTCGACAAGAAAGCGACAAAACCGCCGCCGCGGTTCACGCCGTCGACACTCTTGGCAGCGATGAAAGAAATCTATAAGTACGTGAAAGACGAAAACCTGAAGAAGAAATTGAAAGAAGTCCAAGGCATCGGCACCGAAGCGACGCGGGCGACGATCATTCAGGAACTCATTCAGCGCAAATTCCTGACGACAGAAGGGAAGAAGAAGTACCTCAAGCCTACAGACGACGCGTATCTCCTCGTCGATTCCCTGCCGGACGAAATGCTCTATCCCGACGAAACGGCGGTCTGGGAAGAACGGCTCTATCAGATGAGCCTGGGCAAGGATAACTTGGATACCTTCCTCCACGACCAGCTGTCCTTCCTGGATACCCTGGTCACGGCGGCCCGGAAAGTCGTCATGCACCTGGCCGGCATAAAGGTCTGCCCTGTCTGCGGCAGCGCCATGGTCAAGCGCCATGGCAAATACGGCGACTTCTACGGCTGCAGCAATTACCCGTCGTGCCGCCACACTGAACCCGTCGATGGGGAAAAGAAACGGCCCGATGTCAAGCCGTCGCCTTATCCTTGTCCGCGCTGCCATAAAGGGACTTTCCAGAAACGGAACGGCCCGTATGGCCCCTTCTGGGTCTGCAGCCAAGAAGAGTGTAACACCAAATGCGCCGATGTCGATGGCGTGCCGAGCTACTATGCCAGACATTAGTCTGGCATAGTAGCTGTAGGGGCTCCCACGTGGGGAGACCGCCGTCTCTACAGGACGGCCCCCACTAGCCACAGGCTGCGGACCTATGGTATGATAAATGATAAGCTGTTTTTTATCGCTTTTTTTCAATTTTGGAGTCAACATAATCAATGGAACGAATTTATTTAGATAACGCGGCAGCGACGCCTCTGGACCCGCGTGTCCTGGACGTCATAATGCCTTATTTGACGACGGCTTACGGAAATCCGTCGAGCCTTCATTATTTCGGCCAGCAGGCCCGGGCCGCCGTCCAGACGGCCCGCAGCCAGGTAGCACACTGCCTGGGCGTCAAAGGGGAAGACCTGGTCTTCACCAGTGGCGGCACTGAAGCAGATAACTTGGCTATCCTGGGCTTTTTGCGTGCTAATTACCCAGATGGCGGCCATCTGATTACGACGGCTGTAGAACACCACGCCGTCTTACGGACTTTCCAGGCCCTGGAACAAAAAGGCTATGACGTGACCTATGTCCCTGTCGAAGCCGACGGCCGGGTCACGGCCGAAGCCGTCGCTCAGGCCTTGCGCGACGATACGGTTCTCATTTCCGTCATGTATGCCAATAATGAAACGGGCATGATCCAGCCTATTGACGCCATCGGCGCCTTAGCCCGGCAGAAGGGCATCGCCTTCCACGTCGATGCCGTCCAGGCCTTTGGCTACGTGCCCATCCGGCCCTTAGCACAGGGCATCGACATGCTGACCGTATGCAGCCATAAGATTTACGGCCCCAAAGGCGTCGGCGCCTTGTACATCCGCCACGGCCTGAACGTGGCAGCTGAAGCTTACGGCGGCCCGCAGGAACACCGCTTACGGGCGGGGACGGAGAACGTCGCAGCTATTGCCGGCTTCGGCAAGGCTGCGGAACTCTTGGAAGCCGAACGGGACGACCGCGTCCTGGCGGCGCGGCGCCTGACTGATACCGTCTATGACCGGCTCATCAAAGGCGACGCCCGGTTCCACCTCAATGGCCGGCGCAATCACGTCTTGCCCAACATCATCGACTTCAGCGTCGATGGGGTGGACAGCGCCATCTTGCTCATCGCCCTCGATCTCCAGGGACTGGCCGTATCTGCCGGTTCGGCCTGTGAAGCCGGCGCCGTCGAGGCATCCCATGTCCTCCAGGCTATGGGAATCGAAGAGAAGTGGCTGCGCAGCAGTATCCGCTTGTCCGTAGGCAAAGAGAATACTTTAGATGAAATAAAACGAGCCGTTGCCATCATTGGCGACGCTGTCCGTAAAAGCAGAGGAGAATCATTATGAAACGAGTTGCCGTAGCTATGAGCGGCGGCGTCGACAGTTCGGTCACAGCCGGTCTCTTGAAGCAGCAAGGGTATGATGTCATCGGCATTACCCTGCGCCTGTGGGAAGAAGATCCGGCTTGCACCATCGATAACGTCCACGCCTGCTGCTCCCTCAGTTCCGTCGACGATGCCAAAGCCGTTGCCTCGGTCCTGGGGATTCCCCATTATACTTTGGATTTCCGCGATATCTTCCGGCGCGACGTCATTGACTATTTCGTCGATGCTTACGTCCACGGCAAGACGCCCAATCCCTGTATTGCCTGCAATAAATTCATTAAGTTCGGCCTGCTCTGGGAGAAAGCCCGACAGTTCGGCGCCGATTTCCTGGCGACTGGTCATTACGCCCGCATCGAAAAGAACGAAGCGACGGGAATCTATTCCTTGCTCCGCGGCACAGACCGCCGCAAGGACCAGTCCTATGTCCTCTATCAATTGACACAGGACTTGTTGCCGCATATTTTGTTTCCCATGGCCGACCTGGAAAAGGTCCATACGCGGGAACTGGCCAAGGAATGGGGCCTGCCGGTCTTCAATAAGCCCGAAAGCCAGGATATCTGCTTTATTCCGGACAACGATTATAAGGGATTTTTGCAGCACGAACGGAAGGGCATCTTCAAGCCTGGCGACTTCGTCGATAAAGAAGGCCATGCCATCGGCCGCCATAAAGGCATCGCCGCCTATACCATCGGCCAGCGCCGGGGCCTGAACCTCGGCGGTCCCGGCGGCCCTTATTATGTAACGGCCTTGGACGTAGCTCATAATAAAGTCATCGTCGGTTCGGAACGGGACTTATTCTCGAAGACGGTCCATGCCTGTGAAGCGACATGGGTCGAAGAGACGCCGGATGCTCCTTTCCGGGCCTTGGGCAAGATACGTTATGCTGCCCGGGAAGCGGCCTGCACGGTCTATCCCGATGGCGACAGCCTGCAGGTCGAATTCGACGACGCCCAGCGTGCCGTCACGGCCGGCCAGGCCTTGGTACTTTACGACGCCGACACAGGCGAACGCGTCCTGGGCGGTGGCGTTATCCAATAGAAAAAGAGGAGGACTACCGTGTCTACAGATCATATTAGAAACTTTTCAATCATTGCACATATCGACCATGGCAAATCGACGCTGGCCGACCGGATGCTGGAAATGACCGGCACCGTGCCCAAACGGGAAATGGAAGACCAGCTCCTCGATACGATGGATCTCGAACGGGAACGGGGCATTACTATTAAAGCCCAGTCAGCCCGTCTCATTTATGATGCCAAAGATGGCAAACAGTATACACTGAATCTCATCGACACGCCGGGGCACGTCGACTTCAATTACGAAGTATCGCGCAGCCTGGCAGCTTGCGAAGGGGCGTTGCTCATCGTCGATGCTACGCAGGGCGTCGAAGCCCAGACCTTGGCTAACGTCTATTTGGCCTTGGAACACGACTTGGAAATCATTCCCATCATCAACAAAGTCGACTTGCCCAGTGCCGACCCGGACCGGGTCTGCAAGGAAATCGAAGACGTCATCGGCCTCGATGCATCCGATGCCATTATGATCAGCGCCAAGACGGGCTACGGTGTCGACAAGGTACTGGAAGCTATCGTCCAGCGCATCCCGGCACCGGTTGACGACGGGGACAAGCCCTTGCGGGCCCTCATCTTCGACTCCCATTTCGATGCCTATAAAGGGGCTATTGCCAATATCCGTATCATGGAAGGCAGCGTCAAACCGGGCCAGCGTATCCGCATGATGGCGTCGGGCAAGGAATTTGAAGTCATCGAAACGGGCGTCTTCCTGCCTCAGATGCATCCCGTACCGTCCTTGGAATGCGGCAGCGTCGGCTATCTGGCGGCCAGCATGAAGAACGTCCGCGACTGCCGCGTCGGCGATACGGTCACCTTAGCAGACAACCCGGCTAAAGAAGCCTTGCCAGGCTACCGCAAGGCCGTGCCTATGGTCTACTGCGGCCTCTATCCGGTAGAAACGAACGACTACGACAATCTCCGCGATGCCTTGGAAAAGCTCCACCTCAACGATGCGGCGCTCCTCTTTGAACCGGAAACGTCGTCGGCCCTGGGCTTTGGCTTCCGCTGCGGTTTCTTAGGCCTTTTGCACATGGATGTCGTCCGTGAACGGCTGGAACGGGAATACAACCTGTCCCTGATTACGACGGCGCCGTCGGTCATTTATCACGTCTACTGCACAGACGGGACCATGGTCGAAGTGGATAATCCGTCGCAGATGCCGGACATGACGAAAATCGACCATATCGAAGAACCGTTGGTCAAGACGACCATCATCATCCCCAAGGATATGGTCGGCACAGTCATGGAAATCTCCCAGAACCGCCGCGGCCAGTACGTCACCATGGATTACCTCGACGATACGCGCGTCTCCTTGGTCTACAACCTGCCGCTGTGCGAAATCCTTTACGACTACTTCGACGTCCTCAAGTCGGCGACCCGCGGCTATGCATCCCTCGATTACGAGCTCAACGGGTATCAGTCTTCGCCCATGGTCAAAATGGACATCCTCATCAACGGCGACGTCGTCGATGCCTTGAGTATCATCGTCCACAAGGACTTTGCCGCCCGCCGCGGCCGCGCCCTGGTCGAAAAACTGCGCAGCCTCATTCCGCGCCAGCTCTTCCAGATTCCTATCCAAGCTGCCGTCGGCAATAAAATCATTGCCCGCGAAAACGTGGCAGCCCTGCGCAAGGATGTCTTGGCCAAGTGCTATGGCGGCGATATTTCCCGTAAGCGCAAGCTCTTGGAAAAACAGAAGGAAGGCAAGAAGCGCATGAAACAGTTCGGTACCGTTGAAATCCCGCAGGAAGCCTTCATGGCTGTCCTAAAAGTCGACGAAGAATGAGGCTGGGCCTGTACGTCCACATCCCTTTTTGCCGCCATAAATGCCTGTACTGCGATTTTCCGTCCTATGCTGGTCTGGAACGCTACTATGACGGCTATGTCCAGGCCCTGTGCCGGGATATTGCCGCTTCTCCTTATGCTGGGGAAGAAGCCGATACGATCTACATCGGCGGCGGTACGCCGTCCTTGCTGGCTGCAGGCGATATCGATTGCATCCTAAAGGCCCTCCGGCAGACCTTCCGCATGACTAGCCATGCGGAAATCACAGTGGAAGCCAATCCGGACAGCCTCGATTATGATAAGGCTGCGGCCTTGGCCGACAGCGGCGTCAACCGCCTGAGCCTGGGAATCCAGTCCTTTTCCGACGCTATGCTGGCTTTCCTGGGCCGGGTCCACACGGCGGCTCAAGGAGAAGCGGCCATTCTGGCGGCTTATGACGCCGGCATTCACAACTTGTCCCTGGACTTGATGTACGGCCTGCCTCATCAGGGCTTGGCCGATGTCTGCCGTGATGTAAAGCGCCTGTCACAGCTGCCCGTCGTCCACGCGTCTATTTACAGCCTCATCGTCGAAGACGGGACACAGCTCAAAGCCGGCCTGGATAAGGGGGAATGGCAGCTGCCACCAGACGAGGCGACGGAAACCATGGCCCGGACCGTCCACGAGGCCATGCATGGTTATGGTTTTCATCACTACGAGATTTCCAGCTACGCCAAAGGCTCTTTCGAGTCGCACCATAACAGCAAGTACTGGACCTATGAGCCTTATCTCGGCTTCGGCGTATCGGCTCATTCCTTCGATGGGAAAGTGCGCTGGGCGAACGTCGCCAATATCCCGGCTTATATCCGCCAGGCCGGCAAGGGGAGCATCGTTGCCGAGTCCGTCGCCATCGACGCGCGGCGGGCCGTCGAAGATTACTGCTTCCTGGCCCTACGCCGCCGCGTCGGCATCGATTACGGCGATTATGCCCGCCGTTTCGGCAAATCCATTGAAGCCGACTTCGGCCCCGTCATCGATCAGCTCGTCTGCCAGGGCCTTTTAGAGCGCACTGCGAAGGGCTGCTGTCTTAGTGAAGAAGGGTTAGGATACGGCAATTATGTATTCAGTAAATTTATACGCTGAACCTCAGAAATTGTTGACAAATGACACTAATCTGAGTATAATTTCATTGTGTGCAGTAAAAGCACTCCCTATCATACCTTGGAGGGAGGGATAATAGAATGGCAGAAATCAGAGTTGGTAAAAACGAAACGTTAGACAGCGCACTTCGCCGCTTCAAACGTTCTTGCCAAAAGGCAGGTGTTCTTTCCGAAGTCCGGAAACGTGAACACTACGAAAAACCGAGTGTACGGAGAAAGAAAAAATCCGAAGCAGCACGGAAACGGAAGTACAGAGCATAATCGTCAAATGTAAGAAGGGTGATAGCATGTCTCTTAAAGAAGAACTGCTTCAGGACATGAAAACGGCTATGAAAGCCAAGGAAGCTGGTAAAACGGCTTTGTCCGTCATCCGCATGGTCCGTTCGTCTATCCGCAATACGGAAATCAACGGAAAATGCGAACTCGATGACGCTGGCGTCGGTGCCGTCATTGCCAAAGAAATGAAACAGCGCAAGGAATCGTTGGCTGAGTTTGAAAAGGCAGGCCGCAGTGACCTCGTCGAAGAAACGAAAGCTGAAATGGCCGTATTGGAAAAGTACATGCCCAAACAGCTCACAGCCGATGAAATCCGCCAGATCGTCAACGATGCCGTTGCCGGTCAGAGTGGCCTCAAGATGGGCGACGTCATGAAGCTCGTCATGCCGAAAGTCAAAGGTAAGGCTGACGGCAAGCTTGTTTCACAGATTGTTCGAGAAATTTTACAAAATAATTAGTTTTGTTAGATTTTTATAAAAAATCTATTGACAAATAGACTGATTGATTGTATTATTTTAGCATGATTTGAAAATAAAATAAGTCATGAAACAAGAGTCAAAGAAGACTCCGAACCTTAACCACAGGGGCGGAGTCTTTTTTTCACCCAAAGGAGGAGTCATGATGGCTAAAGATGATTTAGTATATGTAATCCCTGCAGGTCAATATGGTAAAGAAGGTGTGCTGGCTTTACTCGAACAGCACCCAGAAATTAAATTCGTATCTCTCGTAGGTATCGATCTCGCCGGTAACGATACGGACGAAAAGATTCCTATTAGTGTATTCTTTGATGAATATGATAAATTCTTCAATGCTACGGCTTTCCAGACCGATGGTTCTTCCGTCGTCCTGCCGGGCATTGCTACCTTATCCAATGCCCGTGTTGACATCAAAGCCGACCCGAGCGTCAACTGGTTCATCGACTACAATGACGGCAATATCGATCCGGAAACGGGCAAGCCTGTCGGCACGCTCCGTATTCCGAGCTTCCTCCGCCATGCTACGGGCTTTATCGATTCTCGTTCCATCCTTCGCAATACCTGCGATTACGTAGGCGACCAGATCTTGGCTCTTGTTAAAAAATACGGCATTCAAGGCACGTCCATCAACCCGGACGATATCGAAAAGATCGTCTTCACGACGGCTACAGAATTGGAATTCTGGGTCAAGACGCCGAGCCAGGATGTCGCTACTCGTCTCCTTTCGGCATCCCAGAAGATGCAGGAACAGTATTGGCAGCGTACACACGGCGTCGTCCGCACGGCACTTGAACAGACCGTTGAACGCTTGGAAAAATACGGCTTTGCTCCGGAAATGGGCCATAAAGAAGTCGGCGGCGTTAAAGCACAGATCGATGATTCCGGTAAATTGACCTTCGTCCTGGAACAGCTCGAAGTCGACTGGAAATATACGAGCGACCCTGTACAGACAGCAGATAACGAAATCGCTGCCCGTATCATCGTCCGCGAAGTCTTCCGTGAAAACGGCCTCGAAGTTACTTTCCAGGCTAAACCGATCCACGGTGTTGCCGGTTCTGGCGAACATACCCATTTTGGTATCGGTGCCATCATGAAGAACGGTAAATTCGTCAACCTCTTCAACCCGGACGACATGAAGAGCGAATTCCTTTCGGCTCTTGGTTATGGCGCTATCATGGGTATCCTCAAACACTACGAAGTCATCAACCCCTTCGTATCGTCGACGACGGACTCCTTGAACCGTTTGAAACCGGGGTTTGAAGCTCCTGTTTGCATCGTAACGGCTCTCGGCGGGGAAACACCGGACGTTCCGACTCGTAACCGTTCCGTCTTGGTCGGCCTCATTCGCGATATTGCCAGCCCGGCAGCTACGCGTTTCGAACTTCGTGCTCCGAACCCGTTCACCAATACGTTCATTGCCATTGCCATGTGCTATCTCGGCGCCTTGGATGGTATCAAATATGCACTCTCCAGTGGCAAATCGACGGCTGAACTCTTAGCTGAACTCTCTAAGAAACCGGGCGAAGATGCCGATTATCTGGAAAAAGACCGCGCTTATCGTTCCGAAGTCGACGTCTTCGAAAACTTCAACGACGAAGAACGCAATGCCATGTTCGGCAAAGCTCCGCGCACGGTCTGGGAAAACTTCAAAGCCCTCTCGACGTATCCAGAAAAAATGGACGACCTCGCTTGCGATGCTTTCCAGAAACGCATCATGGAATCCTTCAAACTCGGCGCTCTCAGCCGCTGGGCTCTGGAACTCCAGTACCGCATCATTCCGGAAAACCTTTCAAAAGTCATCGCTGCCGAACAGCTCCATGCTGACGGTGACAGCAATGCTCTCGAAGTCGAACGCTGGACCAAAATCAATGCTCTCCGTACGGAATTAGGCCGTGACACGGAAAAGAGCCTGTCCATCTTCTCCAAGATCAAACAGGCCCTGGCTGCTGATGACTACGATACCGCTTCGAACCTCATGGTCGAAATGAGCGATAAAATGGATCAGCTCACTGACATGTATTACGAATATTCCCACAATGCTTTTTAATCGTTTGTAGGTTATGGAAAAAAGGCGCTGTCGCTGAAGACAGTGCCTTTTTTAGTCCATTTGGACCATCGTAGGGGCTCGCACGTGGCGAGCCCGCCGTGAATCCTATGTACAGCCTGTACCGTCTGTGTGACGATGCAAATCAGGCATGCAGGTACAGGCGACGTTGTTGCATTGCGGGAATCCCACAATCGGACGCCCCACGTGGCGCCCCTGCGATGCGGCCTGCGAACTGCGTCCCGCGTTTTTAAAAATGGAAGGTCACGCCGGCACCAACACCGTGCTCGTTGTCGCCGTCTTCAGGCATATAATTGTGGTAATTGATGTTCAATCCCCAGCCGAAGGCGATGTTGTAATTGAGGCCGGCCTGAGTTTCGGCGAAATGCGAGCCTTTGACATAAGTCGCATAGGGCTGGAGACCCAGGATGTGCGGTGCAGCGATGCCGATGCCGCCGTAGAAGGACGTCGAACTCGACTGTTCGTCGATGTTGTTGCGCCAGCCACCTAGGAGCTGGACTTTCGAGCCGATGACGTTGTATTTGGCATAGATGTCGTTCTGGTTGCCGTATTGGTCGCGGTCGGCTCGTTTGTAGCCAATCGTCGTCCGCGGCAGGACTTTGGCTTCGGCGTACTGTTCTTTCGTGCCGACGCCGAGGCTGACACCGGCTTCGGGCAGGACGGATAAGGCAAAGGCCTGGGGCAGGGTCAAAGCCGTGCAGGTCAGCAGGGCAGTAGTCAATTTCTTTAACATAACAATCTCTCCTTTCGGGTTGATGGATTATTTCAATTCCAATCCGACTGGGCAGTGATCGCTGCCGGTGATGTTGGTATAGATGGACGCTTTGGCCAGGCGGCTGTCCAAGTCTTTCGTAGTCAGGAAGTAGTCGATGCGCCACCCTGCATTGTTTTGACGGGCTTTGAAACGGTAGCTCCACCACGAATACACGCCGGTCACATCGGGGTAGAAGTAGCGCCACGTATCGGTGAAGCCCGCTGCCAGCAGGTCGGTCATCTTCTGGCGTTCTTCGTCAGAGAAACCGGCATTCTTGCGATTCGTCTTGGGGTTCTTGAGGTCGATTTCTTCGTGGGCTACATTAAGGTCGCCGCAGACAATGACCGGCTTTTCTTGGTGCAGCCCCAGCAGGTACTGGCGGAAATCGTCTTCCCATTTCATGCGGTACGGCAGGCGGGCCAGTTCGCTCTGGGAATTGGGGGTATAGCAGGTCACGAAGTAGTATTCTGGGAATTCCAGGGTGATCAGGCGCCCTTCGTGGTCGTGCTCGTCGATACCCATGCCGTAGCGGACGGACAGGGGAGACAGGCGGGTGAAAATCGCCGTGCCGCTGTAGCCTTTGCGGTCGGCGTAGTTCCAGTATTGTTCATAGCCCGGCAGGTCCAGGTCAATCTGGCCGGCTTGGAGCTTCGTTTCCTGCAGGCAGAAGACGTCGGCGTCGAGGGCCTGGAAGATATCCAAGAAGCCTTTCTTCATAACAGCCCGCAGGCCGTTGACGTTCCAGGAAATAAATTTTGTCATGCAAATCACCTTTCTTCCTCCTATAGCTAGGATATTGATACATTTTTTGTTATAATGAATGTAAGCTATAACAATGATGACGTACAGCCATGAAATAGCGCGTATGGAATCATGCATACTCGTCCTTATTGTATAAAATCGCTGTACGATTGTCAAAACAATGAAGCAGGTGATAGTATGGCAGTACATGAATTGGCAGGTACCAAAGTAAGAAAAGAAGATTACATTGATTTGAACGCCATCGCTGCGGCATATCATTCGACGCATCCCGATGTGACGGATCCTCATCAGCAGGTCCGCTTCGGTACATCAGGCCATCGCGGCCAGGCCGGTAACGGCAGCTTTACTCAGGACCACGTAGCGGCCATTACCCAGGCCGTCTGCAATTTCCGCAAACAGTTTGGCGCGGAAGGGCCGCTGTTCGTCGGGGAAGATACTCATTATTTATCGAAACTGGCTTATGAAACGGTCTTGTCCGTCTTGGCAGCCAATGGCGTCACGGCTTACGTCGATAGCGTTGGCGATTTCGTACCGACGCCGTCTGTCTCGCGGGCTATCTTGCGCTATAACAGCCATCGTGAAGGACGCCTGGCTGACGGCCTAATCATCACGCCGTCCCACAATCCTCCGGAACACGGTGGCATCAAGTACAACCCCATCACTGGCGGCCCGGCAGGTTCGGATATTACGAAGGCTATCGAAAAGGAAGCCAACCGCCTCTTGGCAGATCATAACCGGGACGTCAAGATAATGGCCTATGACCAAGCCAAAGATAGTGCTTTCGTCGTCCCTTACGATTACAAGGGCCTTTACGTAGCAGAATTGGATTCCATCATCGACCTGGACGCCATCCGCGACGCCAAGCTGCGCATCCTGGTCAATGCCTTGGGCGGATCGGGCATGAATTACTGGCACCAGATTTCCGACGTGTATCATCTCAGCCTGGATTTTGTCAACGATACGTATGATCCGCAGTTCACTTTCATGAATTACGACCACGACGGCAAAGTCCGCATGGATTGCTCATCGGCCTATGTCATGTCGGCTGTCACCGGTCAGGCTGCCGATTACAACCTCATTCTGGCCAATGACCCGGACTACGACCGCTTCGGCATCGTCTCCGGCGCGGAAGGCATGATTTCGGCCAACGCCTTCTTGACCGTCGCCGCTCATTACCTTATGACGCATCGAAATTTTGAAGGCCTGGGCATCGCCAAGACCGTCGTCACGACGGATATGCTGGCCCGGGCAGCCAAGCTCCTCGATATCCCCCTCTATGAAGTGCCTGTGGGCTTCAAATATTTCGGTCCCCTCTATACGGAGGGCAAAATCGCCTTTTCTGGCGAAGAAAGTGCCGGCGGTTCCTTCATCGCCAAAGACCGCAGCGTCTGGACGACCGATAAGGACGGCATGATCATGTGCCTCTTGGCTGCGGAAATCCGCGCCGTTACGGGCAAGTCGCCCATCGAATATTATAATGACCTTTGCGAAAAACTGGGCCGGCCCTATACCATGCGCAGCGATGCGCCAGCCACGCTGGAAGAAAAAGATAAGATCAGCGCCCTTACGGAAGACGACGTCACAGAAAAGACCTTGTGCGGCAGCCCCATTACGGCAGTTCTCTCTAAGTCCCCGTACGGTGGTTTCGCCATTGGCGGCGTTAAGATCACGACGGACGACGGTTGGGTCGCAGCCCGCCCGTCCGGCACGGAAGATTTGTACAAATTATACGCCGAAAGCTTCGTCTCGCCGGACCAGGCAGGCAAGCTCCTGGAAGAAGGACAGGTCCTTATCAGCAAGGCCTTGAATAAATAATATATTGCATTTTGTCAGCAATTCTGTCATTTCGTATGCAGACAGTAGAATTCAGTACGCTACCTGTGCTATAATAGGGGAGCATGGAATTTAATAACAAAAAGGAGTGGACAGCTGTGAAAGTTGTAATCACCGTAGTTGGCGTGGACCGTACCGGTATCATCGCCGCCGTCAGCCAGATTATGGCAGAACATAAAGTCAATATTCTTACGATCAATCAGGTCATTTTAGATGGCATTTTCAACATGGCCATGATCGTCGATATGGAAAATTCAGACATCCCCTTAGATACCTTGCAGGATTTGCTCAAACAGAAAGGTGACGCCTTGGGTGTTGAAATCCGGGCGCAGAACCAGGCTATTTTTGACGCAATGCATCGTGTAGGCTAAGGAGATATGATATGCTGACAATCCAAGACGTACTTGAAACGAATCAGATGATTCAGAAGAACAACCTTGACGTCCGTACGATTACCATGGGCATCAGCCTCCTCGACTGTTGCGCCAGCGACGGCAAGACGTTGTGCAACAATATTTACGATAAGATTACCAAATACGGTGAACACTTAGTTGAAACGGGGGAAGCTATCTCCCGTGAATACGGCGTGCCCATCATCAATAAGCGCGTTTCCGTAACGCCTATCAGCCTCGTCGCCGGGGCCAGCGACCTGACGAGTTACGTCGACGTCGCCCGGACCCTCGATAAAGCGGCCAAGGAAATCGGCATCAACTTCATCGGCGGTTTCTCGGCCCTTGTCGAACGGGGCATGAGCAAAGGCGACCGCATCCTCATCGACTCCATCGCCGAAAGCCTGGCTGTGACCGACCTCGTCTGCAGTTCCGTTGCCGTCGGCTCGACGAAGGCCGGCATCAACATGGATGCTGTCGCTGAAATGGGCCGCGTCTTCAAGGACTTGGCCGAACGGACGAAAGACCAGGATGCCTTAGGCTGTGCTAAACTCGTCGTCTTCTCCAATGCTGTCGAAGACAACCCCTTCATGGCCGGTGCTTTCCACGGTGTCACCAATGGAGACTCGTGCATCAGCGTTGGCGTCAGCGGCCCAGGCGTCGTCAAAGTCGCTCTGGAACAGGTCAAAGGCCAGCCTTTTGACGTCGTCGCCGAAACTATCAAGAAGACGGCTTTCAAGATTACCCGCGTCGGCCAGCTCGTCGCCATGGAAGCGTCGAAGCGCCTCAACATGCCTTTCGGCATTATCGACTTGTCCCTGGCTCCGACACCAGCTGTTGGCGACAGCGTCGCTTCGATTCTGGAAGAAATGGGCCTGGAAAGCTGCGGTGCCTGTGGTACGACGGCTGCGCTGGCCTTGCTTAATGACGCCGTCAAGAAAGGCGGCCTCATGGCTTCGTCCCGTGTCGGCGGTCTGTCTGGCGCTTTCATCCCGGTCAGTGAAGACAAGGGGATGCTCGAAGCCGTCGGCCGTGGCAGCTTGAGCCTGGAAAAACTGGAAGCCATGACCTGTGTCTGCTCGGTTGGCCTCGACATGATTGCCATCCCTGGCAATACACCGGCATCGACTATTTCGGCCATCATCGCTGACGAATCGGCTATCGGCATGATCAATAATAAGACGACAGCCGTCCGCGTCATCCCTGTACCGGGCAAGGACGTAGGCGACAATGTTGAATTCGGCGGCCTCCTCGGCCATTGCCCGATCATCAACGTCAATAAATACAAGTCGGACGAATTCATTGCCCGCGGCGGCCGTATCCCGGCGCCCATGCGCAGTCTGACGAACTGATAGATTAATGGAAAGTAGGCGTGTGTTGTGCTCCAATATGTTGTACCCTTTGTAATCGCATTAGTCGTTTCCTATGCCTTGACGCCGAGCGTCAAGAAATTGGCCATCAAAATCGGCGCCGTGGACCGGCCCAATGCGAGAAAGGTACATACTCATGTCATCCCGCGGCTCGGCGGGTTGGCTATCTATATCGGCTTCATGGCAGCCGTCCTGTTCTGCGTGCCTTTGCAGCATGAACTGGTCGGGATGCTCCTGGGCTGTACGGCTATCGTCGCCGTCGGTATCTGGGACGATATCTGCAATATCCCGGCCAAGGTCAAGCTTGTTGGTCAGATCCTGGCCGCCTGCATCCCCGTCGCCTTTGGCATCCAGATCGAATGGCTGACGAATCCTTTTGGTGATATCATCGTCTTGCCGGAAATCATTGCCATTCCCGTGACGATTTTCTGGATCATCGGCTTCACCAATACGGTGAACCTTATCGATGGCCTCGATGGCTTGGCAGCCGGCGTCGCTTTCATCGCATCCATTTCGATGTTCCTCTTGGCTTATAACCTGAACCAGTTCCTGCCGGCTTTGGTCATCGTCTCCATGGCAGGGGCTGCTTTAGGCTTTTTGCAGTACAATTTTAATCCAGCCAAGATTTTCATGGGCGATACGGGCAGTATGCTCCTCGGCTATACCTTGTCCGTAGCGGCTGTATTAGGACTGGTCAAGACGGCGGCTACGGTAGCCCTCGTCGTGCCCATCATTGCCCTGGGCCTGCCGATCCTTGATACGACCTTTGCTATCATCCGCCGCAAGATGAGCGGTGTTCCTATCTTCCAGCCTGATAAGGGCCATCTGCATCATCGCCTGCTGGCCCTGGGCATGACACAAAAGCAAGCCGTATTAATAATGTATTTTGTCAGCATGATTCTCGGTATCGTAGCCCTCTTTGTAGCTAATGTCAGCTATAAGACGGGCATCGTGACTGTCCTGGTCGTTCTTGCCGTCATCATTTATTCGGCAAAACGCATTGGTATATTGCGCAAATCAACGACCGATTCTACCCACAAGCAGTAGTGGGTAGAA
The DNA here is from genome assembly GCF_020539865.1 of Megasphaera elsdenii. GTDB lineage: Bacteria > Bacillota > Negativicutes > Veillonellales > Megasphaeraceae > Megasphaera > Megasphaera elsdenii_A. The sequence continues at coordinate 53,686 of NZ_JAJBQV010000009.1, forward strand.
TCGGTTTCTTATAAGGAGGTTTTTTGATTATGATCAAGGTAATGACTGTATTCGGTACGCGGCCAGAAGCTATCAAGATGGCGCCTGTTGTGCTGGAATTACAGAAACATGCCGACAAGATCCAGACTATCGTCGCCGTTACGGCCCAGCATCGTCAGATGCTCGATCAGGTCTTGGATCTCTTCCAGATTACGCCGGACTATGACTTGGATATCATGTCCCAGGGACAGACATTGTATGACATTACGACAAAGTCCCTCATGGGCCTGAAAGACGTCTTGGCGAAAGAAAAGCCGGACTTGGTCCTGGTCCATGGCGATACGACGACGACCTTCGCCGGTGCTTTGGCTTCGTATTACCAGCAGGTCCCAGTCGGCCACGTCGAAGCCGGTCTGCGGACAGGGGACATCTATTCGCCGTTCCCGGAAGAAATGAACCGCAAGCTGACCGGTGCCATTGCGGCCATCCACTTTGCGCCGACGTCGACGGCTAAGGCCAACTTGCTCAAGGAAAATGTGGACCCGTCCCATATCTATGTGACAGGGAATACCGTCATCGACGCCTTGATGACGACTGTTGCTGGCGATTATGACTTCGGTGACGACTTGAAATCGGTCGATTTCCAGAATCACCGGGTCATCCTCTTGACGACGCACCGCCGGGAAAACCTGGGCGAACCGATGCGCCATATCTATAAGGCCTTACGCCGCATCATCGAAGAAATACCCGATACGGAAATCGTCTTTCCTGTCCACCGCAATCCGCTCGTCCGCAAGGTTGTCGAAGAAGAACTGGCCGGCGTCGACCGCATCCATCTCATCGACCCTATGGAATATGAACCCTTTGCCAACCTCATGAGCTTGAGCAGCCTGGTCCTCACGGACTCTGGCGGTATCCAGGAAGAAGCGCCGTCTCTGGGCAAGCCCGTCCTGGTCCTGCGCAACACGACGGAACGGCCGGAAGCCGTAGAAGCCGGGACGGTACGTCTCATCGGTACGGATAAGGAAGTCGTCTATGCGGAAACGAAGCGCCTCCTGACGGATCAGGCCACTTACGATGCCATGAGCAACGCCGTCAATCCCTATGGTGACGGCAAGGCTTCGCAGCGCATCGTCCAAGCTATCCTCCATGATTTTGCCGGTGAAGGGACCCTTCCTGACGATTTCAGCCAGGCTTGATTATTTGTAGCTATAATGAGAATTGTTTTTAGCTATAACGTTTGATTTTCTTAAATTTTATATTGCTTTTCCAGATTTTCCGTGCTAGAATAAGCCAATAATCGTTGCAGGCAGTATATGCATACTATACCTGGTGATTATGGGAAAACTGCCATCGCCCGAGCAGGAGTGTATGTAATATGAGACATCATGATGATTCTCACGATGACAAATTAAATCACATGAAGCTTTGGGATATTGTCGTCATTGCCGGTTCCCTAGGCTTATCACTCTTTGTCTGCATCTGTGTCGGCGTCGCCGTGGGACGCTTCATCGACGCCCATGCCGGGACATCGCCGTGGGGACTGATTATCTTTTCCCTAATCGGTGCCGTGTCCGGGTTCTGGACCTTATATAAGAAAGCCTTGTTCTATCAGCAGGACGAGGTCCGCCATAGCCGGCGTCAGGGCAAATGAGCATCACGGAGGACAGCCTATGGAAGCGTTTTATGCATATGTTAAGGCAACAATATACAAACTCATTGGTTTTACGTGTATCGTCGCAGCCGTCCTTTTTGTTGGCGGCTGGTGGCAGTACATGAGTGGCTGGTGTATCGGCAGCGGCTTGAACATCGTTTATTTTTTCATGCTCAGCAGCCGTTCGGTACGAGCCTTAAAATTGCCGCCTGCACAGGCGGCGTCATTCATCCGCGGCGGTGCCGTGTTCCGGCTGGTTTTCATCTGCCTGGCCGTCATCGTCATCCTGCAGTTCCCGTCTATCTCCCTGGGGGCTGCCGTGGCCGGTATCTTTTCGTACCGCGTCCTCGTCTTTGCAGATGTATTGACTGCACGTCTCAGACGGTAAAGGAAAGGAGGTATTGCGTATGGAATTACATGCAGGGCATCATATGGTCGTTCAGCTCCTGGGTCTGAATGTCAACCTGGATACGCTCATGATGACTTGGCTGGTCGCAGCTTTGGTCATCATCGTCACTGTCGCTGCGACAAGGGGCCGGTCCCTCGTCCCGTCAGGACTTCAGAACGCCATGGAAATCGTCATCGAAGCATTGCTTGACCAGTTCAAGGAAACGTTAGGGCCGAAATACGGTCAGGTCGTCTCAATCTTGCTGACGATGTTCCTGTTCATCCTCTTCGCTAACGAATTGGGCATGCTGCCGAATCCGCATGTCCTGGCTTCGCCGACGAATGACTTGAATACGACTGTCGCCCTGGCACTGGTTTCTTCCGTTATGGTCCATTTCATGGCCTTGAAGAACCAGGGGTTCAAAAAGCATTTCAAGCACTTCTTCAAGCCCTTTGCGCCGTTTGTCATCATTAATTTGATGGAAGAAATCACCAAGCCCTTGACCTTGGCTTTCCGTCTCTTTGGCAACATCCTGGCCGGGGAAATCCTCTTGGAAGTCCTGTACTTCCTCGTGCCTGTCGCTGTCCCGATGATCTGGCTCTTGTTCAGTTTCGTCATCGGCCTCATCCAGGCATTCATCTTCACCATTCTGACTACATCGTATCTGGCACCGTCCTTTACGGAAGACTAATGAAAGCTCAGATACTGGTTACAACTTAGGAGGTTATTTACTATGGAAAAAGCTCTCGTATTGGCATTATCTGCATTTGGTGCATGCTTAGGTATTGGTTTGGCAGCTCTCGGCGCTGCTATCGGCGACGGCCACGCTGCTTCGAAGATGCTCGAAGGTACAGCCCGTCAGCCGGAAATGGGCGGCAAGCTCCTCGTCAACATGCTTATCTCCATCGGCCTGATCGAATCCATGCCGATTATTGCAGCTGTCATCGCTATCGTATTGGTCTTCGCCAATCCGTTCGTCAGCCTGCTCTAATCCGAGAATTCTAATCTACAGCCGGGGAGGGAAGTACATTGGTTAGTATTAATGGTACCTTGCTGTTCCAGTTCATCAACTTCTTCGTATTAGTTGCCATTTTGGCAAAGTTCGCCTATAAACCGCTGCTCAAAGTCCTGGAAGACCGCCGCAACAAGATTGCGTCGGACCTCGACAATGCAGCCAAAGCCCGGGAATCGGCGGAAAAGATGAAAGCCGATTATGAAGCTCAGATACGCGATGCCCATGCCGAAGCGCAGGCCATTGTCGACAAAGCTGTCAAGCAGGCCGACAAAGAAGCCCAGGCTCAGCTGGAAGCCATCCGCGCCCAGATCGCCCGGGAAAAACAGATTGCCCAGACGGAAATCGCCAACGAACGGGAAGCGGCTATCCGGGAAATGCGTAAGGAAGTAGTCACACTGTCTATGGCTGTGGCAGAAAAACTGCTCCAGAAAAATATGGATTCTGACATGAACGCAAAACTGGTAGCCGATTGTATTGACCAGCTCCAGACGCACCGCGTAAAGGGGAACTGATCTTATGATACCCGAAACGATCTACAGCAAATACAGCCAGGCGATGTTCGACATCGCTAGCGAACAGAAGAAGCTTACTGAGTTCGGAACAGAACTGAAAGGCGTGCGGGACACGTTCCAGGAAAATCCCGATTTGTGGAAATTCCTGAATCATCCCCTCGTACCGCCACAGTCTAAAAAAGACACACTTGCAAAAATTTTCAAAGACAGCCTGTCGCCGATTGTCCTGCAGTTCATGTACGTCATGATCGACCGGCGCCGCGAAGCAGCCCTGTTGCTGGCTATCGACGGGTTCATCGATTTGGCTCGCAAGGCTCAGCACATCGAAGTAGCCAAGATCCGCGTCGTCAAACCGCTGTCCAAGAAAGAAGAAACGAAATTAGTCGCCAGCCTGGAAGCCATGACGGGGCAGCACATCGAACCGCTGTACTACGTCGACCCGTCGCTCATCGGCGGCATGGTCATCCAGATCGGCGACAAATTAATAGACGGCAGCCTCCGGCGGCAGTTGCGCGATATGCAGCATAAACTGCTCCAGGCTGACGTGAAGAATGGGGTGACGGACGAATAATGAAAATGAAGCCAGAAGAAATAACGGCTATAATCAAGAAACAAATCGAAGATTATAATGTGGAAATGAATGTCGACGACGTCGGCACCGTTCTGGAAGTCGGGGACGGCATTGCCCACATTTACGGTTTGGACAAAGCCATGTCCGGGGAATTGTTGGAATTGCCACACGGCGTTTACGGCATGGCCCTGAACTTGGAAGAAGACAACGTCGGCGCCGTATTGCTCGGTGATGACGCCCTTATCAAGGAAGGCGACACGGTCCGTCGTACAGGCCGCATCATGCGTGTCCCTGTTGGCGAAGCCATGATCGGCCGCGTTGTCAACCCCTTGGGGATGCCTATCGACGGCAAAGGGGAAATCAAGACCAAAGAATCGCGCCTGATCGAAGTCAAGGCCTTCGGTATCGCTGACCGCCAGCCGGTCAAAGTACCGCTCCAGACAGGCCTCAAGGCTATCGACTCCATGGTTCCTATCGGCCGTGGCCAGCGTGAACTCATCATTGGTGACCGTGGTACCGGTAAGACGGCCATCGCCATCGATACCATCCTCAATCAGAAGGATACAGGCGTCATCTGCGTCTACGTCGCTATCGGCCAGAAAGCTTCGACCGTAGCCCGTGTTGTCCGTACGTTAGAAGAAAACGGCGCCATGGCTTATACCATCGTCGTTGCCGCTACGGCTTCCGACGGCGCACCGCTCCAGTACCTGGCTCCGTATTCCGGCGTTTCCATGGCCGAATACTTCATGCTCCAGGGCAAGGACTGCCTCTGCGTCTATGATGACTTGTCCAAACACGCTCAGGCCTATCGTGCTATGAGTTTGCTCCTCCGTCGTCCGCCAGGACGTGAAGCTTATCCGGGCGATGTATTCTATTTACATTCCCGTCTCCTCGAACGAGCTGCTAAATTGTCGGATGAACTCGGCGGCGGTTCGATTACGGCCTTGCCGATCATCGAAACCCTGGCCGGTGACTTGTCGGCTTATATCCCGACTAACGTCATTTCCATCACCGACGGCCAGATCTTCTTGGAAACAGAAGCCTTCAACTCCGGGATCCGCCCGGCTATCAACGTCGGCCTCTCCGTATCCCGTGTCGGCGGGTCTGCCCAGATCAAGGCCATGAAGAAGATTGCCGGTACGCTCCGCCTGAGCCTGGCTCAGTACCGTGAACTGGCTGCTTTCGCTCAGTTCGGTTCCGACTTGGATAAGAGCACGAAAGCCCAGATCGACGCCGGCGAACGGACGATGCAGCTCCTCATTCAGCCGCAGTACCATCCCATGCCTGTCGAAGACCAGGTCATGCAGATTTATTTGGCCGTCAAGAATTACCTCATGCCCGTCCAGGTTGAGGAAGTTTCGCAGTTTGCAGACGGTTTCATTAAATTCATGCACAGCAACTATCCTGAAGTCGGCGAAAGCATCAAGTCGACGAAGGAACTCGGCAAAGATGCAGAAGCAACGCTTCAGAAAGCCATCGCTGAATACACTAAGCAGTACAGCGCTTCTCACGAACTGATCAAAGAGGAGGAATAAGCTATGCCGAGTGCACGCGAAATAAACAGACGTATTAAATCCGTCACCAATACCCAGCAGATCACTAAGGCCATGAAGATGGTTTCTTCCGTGCGACTGCGCCGTGCACAGGATCGGGCACTGGCTACCGCCCCGTATACCGAAAAAATGGAAGGCATGCTGCAGCGCCTGTCTGCGGCTTCTCCTGATGCTGGCAATCCCTTGTTCACGCCGCATGATGAAGTCAAGAAGACTTGCTACATCGTCATCGGTTCGGACAAAGGCCTGGCTGGCGCCTTCAATTCCAACGTCAACAAGGCCATGGTCTCGGTCCTCAAGGACAAGCCACGCGACGCATCGATGCTTCTCGTCGCCGGCCGCAAGCCCATTGAGTACCTCAAGCACTTGCACCTGGTGCCGGAAAAGAAGTGGTCCGGTTTTTCGGATAAGCCCCAGTTCAGCCACGCCCAGCAGATTGCCCACTTGGCGACGCAGAAATTCCTGGCTGGCGAAGTCGATGAAGTCTACGTCATCTATACGCACTTCAAATCGGCCTTGTCCCAGGACACGAAAATCGTCAAGATGCTGCCTATTTCCCAGCAGGAAGGCCAGCAAGAATCTGGTCCGCGGGAAGAATATCTCTTCGCGCCAGATGCCAAGCTCGTCCTCGATGCCCTGCTGCCGCAGTATCTGGATCTGTTCATTTACAACAGCCTCCTTCAGTCCGCTGCCAGTGAACTCGGTGCCCGCATGACGGCTATGACGTCGGCTACGGACAACGCAGGCGAACTGATCGATAAACTGACTGTTACGTACAATAAAGTCCGTCAGGCTGGTATCACCAACGAATTGACGGAAATTGTCAGCGGCGCCAACGCATTGCAGTAAGGCCCGTCTGTCAACGATTCTGAAAGAGAGGAGAACCTCTTCATGAGTAATAATATTGGGAAAGTCGTCCAGGTCATCGGCCCGGTCGTCGACGTGCGGTTTGCCTCGGAAGCAGACTTGCCCGCCATTTACAACGCCATCCACATCACCGGTGGCGAAGGCGACCAGAAAATCGACCTGGTTGTAGAAGTCATGCAGCACTTGGGCGACGACGTCGTCCGCTGCGTTGCCATGGACTCGACGGACGGCCTCGTCCGCGGCATGGCTGCTGAAAATACGGGCGGTCCTATTAAGGTCCCCGTCGGTAAAGGGGTCCTGGGCCGTATCTTCAACGTCCTCGGCCAGACTGTCGATAAAGTCGACGCCAAAGTCGAAGCCGATGATTATTGGCCCATCCATCGTCCAGTCCCGAAATTCCAGGACCAGGCGACGGAAACGGAAATCTTTGAAACGGGGATTAAAGTCGTCGACCTCATCTGCCCCTATGCCAAAGGCGGCAAGATCGGCCTCTTCGGCGGTGCTGGTGTCGGTAAGACCGTCCTCATCATGGAACTCATCCATAACGTAGCTACCGGCCACGGCGGCTATTCCGTCTTCACCGGCGTCGGCGAACGTACCCGTGAAGGCAATGACCTTTGGAACGAAATGAAGGAATCCGGCGTCATCGACAAGACGGCTCTCGTCTATGGCCAGATGAACGAACCGCCTGGAGCCCGTATGCGCGTCGGCCTGACCGGCTTGACCATGGCAGAATATTTCCGCGATAAAGAACACAAGGATGTCCTGCTGTTCATCGATAACATCTTCCGTTTCATCCAGGCTGGCTCCGAAGTTTCGGCACTGCTCGGCCGTATCCCGTCGGCCGTCGGTTACCAGCCGACGTTGGGCACCGACGTCGGCGCCCTGCAGGAACGCATTACGTCGACTAAAGATGGCTCCATTACATCCGTCCAGGCCGTCTACGTCCCTGCCGACGATTTGACAGACCCGGCTCCGGCCGCTACCTTCGCTCACTTGGATGCTACGACCGTCTTGGCCCGTGAAATCGCTGAATTGGGCATTTACCCGGCCGTCGATCCCCTCGACTCGACGTCGCGTATCCTCGACCCGCATATCATCGGCGATGACCATTACAATACGGCTCGTGCCGTTCAGGAAATCCTTCAGAAGTACAAAGACCTGCAGGATATCATCGCCATCCTGGGCATCGACGAATTGTCTGAAGAAGATAAACTGACTGTTGCTCGTGCCCGTAAGGTACAGCGTTTCCTCAGCCAGCCTTTCGCCGTCGCTGAACAGTTCACCGGTCAGAAAGGCCGTTATGTACCGCTGAAAGAAACTATCGAAGGTTTCAAGGAAATCTTGTCCGGTAAATGCGACGACATGCCGGAACAGGCCTTCTACATGGTCGGCAATATCGAAGAAGCATACGAAAAGGCTAAGACACTGAAAGGGGAATAGTCTATGGCAGAAGCAGGAAAGACACTCCATCTGGAAGTCATTACACCCGATGCTGCCGTACTCCATGAAGACGTGGATTTCGTCCTCGTCCGCGCCCTGGACGGTGACCTGGGCATCATGCCCAACCATGCGCCGCTTATCGCGTCCCTGTCGATTTGGCCCTTGTGCTATGACAAAGGCGGAAAGCGCCAGTACGTCACCGTAGCGTCGGGCTTCCTGGAAGTCCATGACAATACGGTCACGGTCATCACGCCGGCTTCGGAAAAACCGGAAGACATCGACGTAGACCGTGCCAAATCGGCGGAAAAACGCGCCGAAGACCGCCTGGCTGCACACGCTGTCGACATCGACACGGCCCGCGCCGAAGTGGCCCTGCAAAGAGCCCTGCGCCGCCTGGACGTCGCCGAAAAATACGGCAAGCAATAGAACTATAAAAAGCTGTCGCTTATGCGGCAGCTTTTTTGTAATTCGTTTGTCGTTTGTCGTTCATCGTTCATCGAAGATTTAACCCATGCGACCAACGATGAACGATGAACGATGAACGAACTACGGCAGAAAAATCACGAACCACGGCAAACGGCAAACGAACCACCATCCATTGACTTTTTCCTTCATCTCTGCTATGATAGGGAACGTACAAATACATAGGCGATGCAGGAGAGTAAGTACGTATCATCATCAGCGAAGCAGGGATAGTGTAAGCCTGCTGCCGATGCGGAAGGCGCTCTGAAGGCCGCGGCCGGAAGTCATTTTGATGTGTATGGCCGGTGAATCAAGCGGGTCTTTTGACCAACCAGGGTGGAACCGCGGGTAAGTATACTCGTCCCTGTAACATGTTATGTGTTACAGGGACTTTTTTGTATTTAGGAGGGAACAAGATGAATTTTCAAGACATGATATTTGCATTGAAGAGCTTTTGGTCTTCTCAGGGCTGTATCATCTATGAACCGTATGATGTAGAAAAAGGGGCAGGGACCATGAACCCGGCTACGTTCCTGCGTACGCTCGGACCGGAACCGTGGCATGTCGCTTATGTCGAACCGTCGCGCCGCCCGGCTGACGGCCGTTATGGCGATAACCCGAACCGCCTGTATCAGCATCATCAGTTCCAGGTCATTTGCAAACCGTCGCCGGATAATATCCAGGAACTCTATCTGAAGAGCTTAGAAACACTGGGCATCAACCCGGCGGAACACGACATCCGTTTCGTCGAAGACAACTGGGAATCACCGACTCTCGGCGCCTGGGGCTTGGGCTGGGAAGTCTGGCTCGACGGCATGGAAGTCACGCAGTTCACCTATTTCCAGCAAGTCGGCGGCATCGATGTCGCTCCGGTCTCGTCGGAAATCACATATGGCATGGAACGCCTGGCTATGTATATCCAGGGCGTCGAAAACGTCTATGACCTCAAATGGACTGACGACGTCACCTACGGCGACATCTTCCATCAGAACGAAGTCGAACAGTCGACATATGCTTTTGAATTGAGCAATGCCGACCTCTTGTTCCACCTCTTCGATGAATATGAAAAAGAAGCGATGCGGGTCATCAAAGCCGGTTTCGTCCTTCCGGCCTATGACTACGTATTGAAATGCTCGCACACGTTCAACCTCCTCGACGCCCGCGGCGCCATCAGCGTCAGCGAACGAGCTGCTTTCATCGGCCGCGTCCGCAATATGGCCCGGGCCTGCGCCAAAGCGTACTTGGAACAGCGTGAAAAATTAGGCTTCCCAATGCTTAACAAGGAGGAAAAATAAGATGAGCAAAGATTTGTTACTTGAAATCGGTACTGAAGAAATCCCGGCTCATTATATGCCGAGTATCCTGTCCCAAGTCAAGGATTTGGCTGGGAAATCCTTTGGCGAAGCCCACATCGCCTATGAATCGATCCGTACTCTCGGTACGCCGCGCCGCATCGCCCTCATCATGAAAGGCGTCGCTGAAAAACAGGCTGACGTATCGGCTAAACATAAAGGCCCGTCGGTCAAGATCGCTTATGATGCCGACGGCAATCCGACGAAAGCTGCCATGGGTTTTGCCCGGGGCCAGAAAATCGACGTCAAGGACCTCGTCGTCGAAGACGGCTATGTCTATGCCAACGTCACCAGCGTCGGCGCTGACACGGCTGGCCTCTTGCCGGACCTCATGAAAGGCATCGTCACAGGCCTCAATTTCCCTAAGAGCATGCACTGGGGCAGCTTGGACTTCCACTTCGTCCGTCCTATCCGCTGGTTCGTTGCCCTCTTCGATAAAGATGTCATTCCCTTTGAATTGGCTAACGTCAAGTCGGGCAAGGTCAGCCGCGGCCATCGTTTCTTGGGCACTGGCGATTTCACGATCGAAAGCCCGGCAGCTTACGAAGAAACGTGCAAGGAACATTTCCTCATCGTCGATCCGGAAGTCCGCAAACAGATGATCCTCGACGGCTTGCAGAAGCTGGCTGACGAAAAGGGTGGCACCATCATTATGGACGATGATCTCTTGGAAGAAGTCGTCTACCTCGTCGAATATCCGACAGCCCTTTGTGGGGAATTCGATGAAGATTACTTGAAACTGCCGGAAGCCGCCATCATCACGCCGATGAAGGACCATCAGCGCTATTTCCCTATGCGCGATAAAGACGGCAAGCTCATGAATCTTTTCCTGACCGTCCGTAACGGCAACGATTACCATCTGGAAACGGTCCAGCACGGCAACGAACGCGTCCTCCGCGCCCGCTTGGACGATGCCAAATTTTTCTTTGAAGAAGATAAGAAACATCCTCTCGCCGATTACACAGAAAAACTGAAGAAAATCGTCTTCCAAGATGGCTTGGGCACGCTGTATGACAAAGCACAGCGCCTGGAAAAAATCACGGTCTTCCTCAACCGTAAACTCGATCTCGGCTTGGACGACGCCAAATTGCAGCGCGCTTCGCTCCTGGCGAAAGCCGACTTGGCTACGCAGATGGTCATGGAATTCACAGAACTCCAGGGCGTCATGGGCAAGGAATATGCCCTCATCGACGGTGAAGATAAAGGCGTTGCCGAAGCCATTAACGAACAGTACCAGCCGCGTTTTGCCGGCGACGTCCTGCCGCAGACCGACATGGGCAAGGTCTTGGGCATTGCCGATAAATTCGATACCATTACGGGCATGTTCAGCCGCGGCTTCATTCCGACCGGTTCTCAGGACCCCTTCGCTTTGCGCCGCCAGACCATCGGTACCCTCAACATCCTCATGGATGCCGGCTGGAACCTCAACTGCCATGAAGTCTTTGCCTTCGTCCTCAGCCTCCTCGGTGTAGAAGGGGAAGATGCAGCTAAAGTCATGGGCCAGCTCGATGATTACTTCACGCTGCGCCTGAAGAACATCTTCCAGGATAAAGGCATGGATTACCACATCATCGACTGCGTCCTGGCTTCGGATACGCTCAACGCTTACGAAGAAGCCCGCCGCGCCCAGGCCCTCATCGATGCCGATATCATGGGCAAGACCGACCTCTTGCAGGCCTTCACCCGTGTCAGCAACATGATCAAAGGCGCTGACAATACAGAAGTCAACCCGAATCTCTTTGAAACAGAAGAAGAAAAAGCCCTTTATAGCGCCTGCCAGGCTATGCAGGTCAACTTACCGCAGAAATACGCCGTCTATGATTACGAAGGCGTAGCCGAAGTCCTTTCTGAAGGCATTGCTGCTATCAACGATTTCTTGGACAACGTCTTGGTCATGCACAAAGATGAAGCTGTCAAAGAAAACCGTCTCCATCTCCTGGCCTTGACGTACAGCCTCATCCAGCCCTTAGGCGACATCAAGAAATTATCGTAGTAAGGGCCTGCCGTGAATCCCGTGGATTGCGCGAAAACATCATGGCTAAGAATGAAAAATATGGTATAATAATAGGGAGTATTGCAGGAGCTGTCTTCACTCGACAGCTCCTTTTCCGCACCTACTATAAAGGAGTGATCATTATGAAATTCAAGAATCTCGTCATGTTGGCTGCTGCCCTTACCTGCATTGCCGGCTCGACAGTCATGGCTGAAGAAAAAGTGAACATCAAGAGTGCCAGTGCCGACAGCTATGAAGTCGTCCAGGTCATGACGACAAAAGACAAGAAGTACTATCAGTATTATAACAGAGCCTATCAGTATGCCGTCGATATCCCCAGAGCGGCTACGACAGCTGACATGAATGCCGACGGCGACGGCTGCTATTTCCAGGACCCCAAAGACGATGCCGTCTACATGACCTATGCTGCCAAGAACAGCATGGGCTTCACCATTGACGAACTCTACAACATGACTTTGGGTATGAATGGTTCGCCGACCTTGACGACCAACATCAAGACCAAGAATAGCTATGCCATCGGCTGGACGGACGGCAAGAAATCCTATTACCACGAACTCTACATCAACGACAAGAATAAGACCTACACGGCCTTCTCCGTCACCTATCCGACCAGCAAGAAAGATAAGTACCAGGCCATTATCGCCCACATGTCCCGCAGTTTCATGCCGAACGTACAAATGTAATGGATAATATGGGGAAAAACCCTTTACAGGAAATCCGCTTTATGGTATAATTCCCTTGTTAATTTAGGCAGTCCTCTGTCCGGTAATACGATTGTCGTGAAAGGTGGCGGCAACGGGGGCACGAATGTCTTATAGGAGGAAAAAAGAAATGAACATTATCAGCGTACTTGAACAGGAACAGCTTCGTGACGATATCCCGGCATTTCGCCCTGGTGATACAGTCAAAGTTCACGTAAAGGTTGTCGAAGGCAATCGCGAACGTGTACAGATTTTTGAAGGTGTCGTTATTGGCCGTCAGAACGGCGGTGTCCGCGAAACTTTCACTGTCCGCCGCGTTTCCTACGGTGTTGGTGTTGAACGTACTTTCTTGGTACATTCCCCGCGCCTCGCTAAAATCGAAGTCGTTCGCCACGGTGTTGTCCGTCGTGCAAAATTGCATTACCTCCGTGGTCTTACAGGCAAAGCTGCCCGTATCCGCGAACGTCGGTAATTCATTGGCAAGAACACTTGAAAAAGAGGTTGACCTGCGAAGCATGGCTTCGCGGGCCAGCCTCTTTTTTCATGGCTCCCCTGCGAAGAGGAGTTGGCCGATCAAGGCGGTTTGAGGGGTCCTTTTGGTAGGGGCTCGCACGTGGCGAGCCCGTTTGTGAATGTTGGTGGGGTATCGCAGACCTAAATTGTCAACCGCCATACGAATGAAATAAAGTTGACTGCAATCGACGCAGCGAGTATAATAATCCCATAGTTTACAAAAATAAAGCAAGGAGTGGGTTGACAATGAACACAATAGCTGCACTGACAGATCGCATTATAAAAGGATACCGCATCCAACGCGGTGATGATTTATCGATTTTCCTGGAAGCACCTTTAGAAGAACTGCAAAAAGGGGCCGGTGCCTTACAGCGCCATTTTTGTGGCAACCATGTCGATTTCTGTACCATCATCAATGGCCGCAGCGGCCGTTGTGGGGAAGACTGCAAATACTGTGCTCAGGCGGCCTGCCATCATACGGGCTGTGACGAATACGGTTTCTTGCCGAAAGAAGAAATCATCGCCAACGCCAAGGCCAATCAGGATGCCGGCGCCAACCGTTTTGCCATCGTCACGTCCGGCCGGGCGCTGACCGGTGCTGATTTTGAAAAGGCCCTGGATGCATACCGCACGATGAAACAGACCTTGCACATCGACCTCTGTGCTTCTCACGGCCTGCTCACGCCGGAACAGCTGCACCGCCTCCATGAAACGGGCGTCACCAGCTACCATCACAACATCGAAACGTCGCGGCGCTTCTTCCCGCACATCTGTACGACCCACACTTATGACGACCGCATCCGCACCATCAAGGCCGCTCAGAAAGAAGGGCTCTGCGTCTGCTCCGGCGGCATCATCGGCATGGGGGAAACCTGGGAAGACCGCTTGGATATGGCTATCAGCCTGGCCGAACTGGGCATCCAATCCATTCCTATCAACGCCCTCATGCCTATTCCCGGCACGCCCTTGGAACATCGGACCCAACTCGACAGCCGCGACATCTTACGTACGATTGCTTTCTTCCGCTTCATCAACCCTGAAGCCAACATCCGCCTGGCAGCAGGCCGTAAACTCCTGTCGGAAAACGGCGCTACGGCTCTCCTCAGCGGCGCGTCGGCTTCCATTACGGGCAACATGCTGACCACATCGGGTTCGACCATCGCTGAAGACATGGCTGTGATCCAGCGCCTGGGATTGACAAATAGGGGTTAGCCGTCAGCAGTTAGCGTCAGCCATTAGGGGGCCTTAGGGACTGTCCAACCTTATGGGTACAGTATAGTTTCAACATGATGGGCCATGCCTTCGTGTGAGCGGCCCGCACTAGCCTTCATTCTTTGTCTATGATATAATATGAGAGATATAAAAAAACATACATATACTTTTCAATGAGGTGATTATCGTGGCAAAACAGATTTTTGTTACCGGTCATAAGAGCCCGGACACGGACTCCATTTGTTCTTCCATTGCTTATGCAAAATTGAAACAGTTACAGGGCATCGACGCTACGCCGATCCGCGCAGGCGAACCGAATAAGGAAACGGCCTTTGCTCTTGACTATTTCCACGTCGCTCCCCAGCCGTTGGTCAAGGATTTCTACGTCAAAGTCAGCGAAGCTGTCCACACGGAAGTAGAAGCCCTTCCGGTCAGCGCTAGCCTGAAAGATGCTGCCAAATGGTTCGCATCCCACGAAAGCGACGTCGCTCCCGTTGCCGACAACGGTCAGTTTGTCGGTGTCATCGAAAAGAGCCAGCTCGCTGATGAATTCATCAAGACCGTCATGGGGGAAGAATTGAGCACCGTCAAAGGCCTGGCGCATGATCCGGAATTGTTCTTCAAACCGACCGACAACGGTCACGATATCCCGGCTGATGGCAAATATGCTGTCGTCGAAAATGGTAAATACGTCGGCATGATCTGTGCAGACTGCGTCGCTGCTGCTGAAAAACAGCCGGTCATCCTCGTCGACCACAACGAAAAGAAACAGATCATCGACGGCATTGATGAAGCATCCATCGTCGGCGTCATCGACCATCACCGTATCGGCGGCACCTTGGAAACGGCTGGCCCTATTTCCATCCTCTTCAAACCTGTCGGCTGTACGGCTACCATCGTCACGGGCTTGTATAAACAGGCTAAGATCGACATCCCGAAAGACATCGCTGGCCTGCTCTTGTCGGCTGTTATTTCCGATACGGTTCTCTTCCGCTCGCCGACCTGCACGCCGGCTGACCGCGAAGCTGCCGAAAAATTGGCTAACATCGCTGGCGTAGACATGGAAAAATACGGCATGGAAATGCTCAAAGCCGGTGCTAACGTCTCCGATTTGACGCCGGACCAGATTGTCCACAACGACATGAAAGAATTCTCCAGCGGCAATACGACCTTCACAGTGGCTCAGGTCCAGGTCATGGATACGACAGACCTTCTCAACCAGAAACAGGTCCTGCTCAACGCTTTGGAAAAATTGCGCGCTGAACACGATTACGCCGCTTCCTTCTTGATGATCACCAGCATCATCGACGAATCGACGAACCTCATCTTCGCCGGCAATATGGACGACGTCGTCAGCAGTGCCTTCGGCAAAGACGTTCTCGACAAGGAAGTCTACCTGCCCAAGGTCATGAGCCGTAAGAAACAGATCATTCCGCCTATCCTTTCGGCAATGAAATAAGTGATGATTTTCAGAGGCCCCATCGACACGGTGTGGGCCTTTTTATCTGTAAAAGGGGAATAATGCATGAATCCTATTTTTGATACCCTCAACGACCGCCAGTGTGAAGCCGTCAAGCATACCGAAGGGCCGTTGCTAATTACGGCTGGCGCCGGTTCGGGCAAGACCAAGGTCCTGACCTGCCGCATTGCTCATCTCCTGGAACTGGGCGTCGCGCCGTACCGCATCCTGGCCATTACCTTTACCAATAAGGCCGCCAAGGAAATGAAGGAACGCGTGACCAATCTCGTTGGCGCCCAGGCGGACAGCATCTGGCTGAGCACGTTCCATTCGTTCTGCGCCAAGCTGCTGCGCTTTGAAGTCGACGGCTTCCACGGCTATACGCGGAATTTCACCATTTATGACTCGTCAGACCAGTTGGTTCTGGTCAAGGACTGCTTGAAAAAGCTCAACCTTGATGACAAGCAATTCATGCCGCGGTCCGTCTTGGGGACCATTTCGTCGGCTAAGAACGTCCTCATGGACGCTAAGGCCTTTGCGGCGAAAGCCTCCGATTTCTACGAACAGAAAGTAGCCGACGTCTACGCCTTGTACCAAGAAAAGCTGCGGGAAAACAATGCTGTCGACTTCGACGACCTCTTGTTCCTGGCCGTGCGCCTTTTGCAGGAAAAGGAAGATGTTCGGGAAAAGTACCAGTCCCGTTTCCAATACATCTTGGTCGACGAATACCAGGATACGAACCATGCCCAATACGCCTTGACCAAGATCCTGGCTGCCCGTTGGCGCAACATCTGCGTCGTCGGCGATGCGGACCAGAGCATTTACGCCTGGCGTGGTGCTGATATTCGCAATATCATCGACTTTACCCGGGACTATCCCGATGCGGCATCGATTAAATTGGAACAGAACTACCGATCGACAAAGACCATCCTCCACGCCGCCAATGCCGTCATCGACAATAACGAAAGCCGGCCCAAGAAGACATTGTGGACGGAAAACCCGGCAGGGAACAATATTATCCATTACCAGGCCCAGACGGAACACGATGAAGCTGACTACATTGCCGGCGTCATCTATAACCGCCACGAAATCAGCCATGAACCGTATGGCGATATGGCCATCCTCTTCCGGACCAACGCCCAGTCCCGTGTCCTCGAAGAGAAACTCATGCGCTATGCCATTCCCTATACCATGGTCGGCGGCACCAAGTTCTACGACCGCAAGGAAATCAAAGATGTCCTGGCCTATTTGCGATTGCTCTACAACCCGGAAGACAGCTTGAGCCTGACGCGTATCATCAACGTGCCGAAACGGAACATCGGCGCCACGACGATGGAACACGTCGCAGCCTATGCGGAAGAACAGGGCATATCCTTGTTTGAAGCCCTGTCGTCGACGGACGAGATTCCCGTCACCAAACGAGCCCGGACATCATTGGAAAACTTCGCCGCCATGATTTTCGACCTCCTCAACGACATCGAAGGCAAAGATGTCCTGAGCCTCATCGAAACGGTCATCAAACAGACTGGCTACGGTGATATGCTCGATAAAGAAGCGGAACACGACCCGCAGGGCGAAAGCCGCAAGGAAAATGTTGGCGAATTCCTGTCCGTCGCCAAAGATTACATGGACAGCAATCCCGACGGCAACCTCCAGGACTTTTTAGAAAACGTCGCCCTGGTCAGCGATGTCGATGATTTTGAAAGCAGTGATTCCAAAGTGACCCTCATGACTCTCCACGCCGCCAAGGGGTTGGAATTCCCTGTCGTCTTCCTGACCGGCCTCGACGAAGGCCTGTTCCCACACAGCCGGACCCTGCTGGACCCGGCTCAAGTCGAAGAAGAACGGCGCCTGGCCTACGTCGGCATTACCCGGGCAGAACGGCAGCTCTACGTGACCAATGCCATTACGCGGACCATGTACGGCCGCATCTCGGCGTATATGCCCAGCCGTTTCTTGGCGGAAATTCCACCGCAGCTCATGGAAGACTACCATCGTAAGAGCGCCATGCCCCAGAGCCGGACGACGGCCGTACCGGGAAAACAGCGCGTCTCTATCCTGACCAAGCCCGTCGCGTCGAGCCTGCCGAAAAAACACGCCGTGACCGACACCTTCGCCAAAGGCGACAAAGTCCGCCACAAAATCTGGGGCATCGGTACCGTCCTCGATGTCATCGGTGAAGGGCCGAACATGCAGATGAAAATCCAATTCCCGACCAAAGGCGTCCGCCAAGTCGTCGTAAAATACGCCCCCTTAGAGAAAATATAATAGGGGCCGCCTCGGAATCAGATGCCGCTGTGCGGCGACAGACTCAAACTGACAACGACGCCTCGAGTAACCCTCAGCTCGTAAAAAGCAACCTCTCAGTCAGCAGAGCTGCCAGCTCCCCTACAAAGGGAGCCTAAGCCTCCCCTCATAGGCCCTTTTTGGCCCGTCAGGTGCTGACCATAGGGAAGCGCAGGACGGTTGCCAAAACAGAGAGCCGAGCTGGAGGTGGCCCAACGGGCCGGAGAGGTTGCTTGTGCTTTTGCAGGCCGCCTCGGGAAGCTCTCGGCTCGTAAAAATACCCCCAATCGGGGCCTTCGTAGGGGACGGCCAAAGGGCGTCCCGCCACAGATGTTGTGAGTATGTCTTTGCAGATAAATGGAACCGATTTTCAGGAATAAAGGAGGAACCTATGGATACTGAAAAAGCGCGTCTCTTGGAGCTGCGCAAAAAAATAGATGAATTGAGTTATCAGTATTACACCCTCGACAAACCGACGGTGACTGATTATGAATACGATATGATGTACCGGGAACTGGAAAACATCGAAAAAGCCCATCCCGACTGGGTCACGCCCGATTCGCCGACACAGCGTGTAGGTTCCAAGATTTCCGGCGGCTTTGAAAAATACACTCACGACCGGCCCATGCTCAGCTTGGGCGACGTCTTCAGCGACGATGAATTACGGGAATTCGACCAGCGCGTCCGCAGCGATTTAGGCGGTGAATCCTTGGAATACGTCGTCGAACTGAAAATCGATGGCCTGGCAGTCAACCTCATTTACGAACAGGGCCGGTTCATCCGCGGCGTCACCCGCGGCGACGGCGTCGTCGGCGAAGACATTACCAACAACGTGCGCACCATCCGCACCATACCCTTACATATCGCCAGCGATTCGCCGCACATCGAAATCCGCGGTGAAGTCTACATGCCCATCACGTCATTTGAAGCCTTGAACCAGCAGCGCCGCGACGACGAACTGGAACCCTTTGCCAATCCCCGCAACGCCGCTGCCGGCTCCCTGCGCCAGCTCGACCCGCGCATTACAGCCCAGCGTAAACTGGCCTTCTTTGCCTATGCCTTGGGCGGCAACAGCGGCATTGAAATCAAGAGCCAAGAAGAATTGCTCCAGGACTTGGCGCAGTTCCATTTCCAAGTCAATCCGGAATACCGCAAGTTTACGGACATCGAAGACGTCATTACCTTCATCCACAGCTGGGACGACCGCCGCGACAGACTGCCTTATGCGACAGACGGCATGGTCGTCAAAGTCAATTCCTTTGCCCAGCAGGCCCGCTTAGGGAATACCGTCAAGATTCCCCGCTGGGCCATTGCCTATAAATTCCCTCCTGAACAGGCCAAGACGAAAGTACTCGGCATTTCCGTCAGCCTCGGCCGGACAGGCGTCCTGACTCCGGCTGCCGACCTCGAACCGGTCCACCTGGCTGGGACGACGGTCAAGCGGGCGACGCTGCATAACGAAGATTACATCAAAGAAAAAGATATCCGCATCGGTGATACCGTCGTCATCCAGAAAGCCGGTGAAATTATCCCGGAAGTCGTCCGCTCCTTGCCGGAACGGCGCGACGGTTCAGAAAAAATCTTCACCATGCCGACGACCTGCCCGGCCTGCGGCAGTCCCGTCGTCCGCCGCGATGGGGAAGCGGCCTGGCGCTGCACTAATCCGGATTGCCCGGCGGTCATCGGTGAAAAAATCGCCCACTTCGTCTCCCGCGATGCCATGAACATCGACGGCCTGGGTGACGCCATCGTCCAGCAGCTCCTGGCCCAGAGGCTCATTCACGACGTAGCCGACATCTACGGCTTGACTAAAGAAGAACTAGTCGAGCTCGAAGGCTTCGGCGAAAAATCAGCCGATAACCTGCTCAAAGCCATCGAAACGAGCAAGTCCGTCGGCCTGGCCCGGGTCCTCTTTGCCTTGGGCATCCGCTTCGTCGGAGCCAAAGCTGGCCGCGTCCTGGCCGAATCCTTCGGCTCCATCGACGCCCTCATGAAAGCCAGCACGGAAGACCTGACGGCCATCGACGACATCGGCCCGCGCATTGCCGACAGCATCGTAGCCTATTTCCACGATGCCAAGAACCAGGCCCTCATCGAAAAATTGCGCGCCCACGGCGTCGACATGACGGCGGAAAAGAAGACCCTCATCAACACGACCTTTGACGGCGAAATCGTCGTCCTTACCGGCAAATTACAGATGTTCAGCCGCAAAGAAGCCGAACAGGCCGTCGAAGCGCGAGGCGGTAAATGCACGTCCTCTGTCACCAAGAAGACCACCCTCGTCGTCGTCGGAGCCGACCCGGGCAGCAAATACGAAAAAGCCAAGAAACTGGGCACGCCCATCATCAGCGAAAGCGAATTCAAAGAATGGCTGGAACGGTAAGTGGTATCGCGTTAAGTTTTTTTCATAGGACACATTCACGCTTGCCACACCGTTTGCCGTGGGTCGTGGATCGTTTGCCGTGATGGAGAATATTTTCGAACCGCGACAAACGCCAAACGAACCACGGCAGGGGCTTGTCCCCTGCCTGCATTGGACATCGACGCCGTTTCTTTATATAATGATAGTGATTACGTTTTATTTATACATTACTGCGCTGTGAGGAGGGCTCTGCCTTGGAGAACCTGTCGAAATCTTCTATTTCTATTAAAAATAAATACAGCAATGAGCTGCTGCCGCTGGTCCTGGCGATTGGCGACTATATCGCCATCTGGCTGGCCGTCAACGTGTCGTACAGCCTGCGCGATTTCCTGGTGCCGGGCTCCCATTTCCACCTGTCCTGGCTCAGCATCCACGTCATTGTGCCGGCCGTGTACCTGCTCTTTTTGCAGCTTCATCATCTTTATACACGGCGCATGCAGTTCTGGCAGGTCATTTCGGGAATCTTTAAATCCGTCTTCTACGCCATGATTTCCCTCATTTTCCTGATTTACATCGCCCAGACCGCGGCCTCGACGTCGCGCCTTTTCGTGGCCCTCCTCTGGCTGACGTCCTTCTTCTTCCTCGTTGCCGACCGCTACCTCATCAAGCACATCCTGGGCCATTTCAAGATGCTCCAGCTTCCCGTCCTGATCATGGGGGCCGGCAAGACGGCGGCCATCGTCCTCGAATATTTCAAGAAAGATACGGGCATCAGCTACGATTTCATCGGCTACCTCGAAGACTATACGCCGGAAGCGAAGGTAGCGGCCATGATGCCTCACTTAGGCCGTTTTGAAGATGCCGAAGATGTCATCCGCCAAACCGGTGTCCAGCACGTCATGGTCATCGCACCGGGCCTCAGCAATGAAGCCGTCCAGGACATCGTCTACCGCGTCCAGCCTTTGGTCAAGAAAGTCGCCTTCATCCCCGACATGGGCAGCCTGCCCCTGGCGACGCTCGACACGGAAAGCCTCATCGACGGCCACATCGTCGCCCTTAGCTTTCGCAACAACCTGGCCCTCTGGTACAACCGCGCTATTAAGCGCGTCTTCGATGTCATCTGTACCAGCCTGGGGATTATCTGCCTTTCGCCGTTCTTTTTGGCCATCGCCCTGTGGATCTATAAAGACTCGCCCGGACCTATCATCTTTAAGCACCGCCGCGTCGGTCGGGATGGCAAAGAATTCAACTGCTATAAATTCCGCAGCATGTGCGTCGATGCCGACGTCAAACTGAAAGAACTCTTGGCACGGGACCCGCAGGCTCGGAAAGAATGGGAAACAGAATTCAAACTGAAAAATGACCCGCGCATCACCAAGAGCGGAGCTTTCTTGAGAAAAACCAGCCTGGACGAACTGCCGCAGCTGTTCAACGTCCTCAAAGGCGAAATGAGCCTCGTCGGCCCACGGCCTATCATTCAGGATGAAGTCCCCAAATACGGACCGTACATCAAAGACTTTTACATGGTACGCCCTGGCGTCACCGGCATGTGGCAGACCAGCGGCCGCAGCGACACGACCTATGAAGAACGTGTCCAGATGGACACTTGGTACGTCCGCAACTGGAACGTCTGGTTCGACATCGTCCTCATTTGGCGCACCATCGCCGTCGTCTTGAAACACAAAGGCGCGTATTAGTTATTAGCCTCGCCTTATAGGAGAGGTGGCCCGAAGGGCCGGAGAGGTTGCTCTTGCTTTTGCAGGCCGCAGACCGCCTCGGACTCAGATGCCGCTGCGCGGTAACAAACTCAAACTGACCACATCGCCTCGAGTACCCCTCGGCTCGTAAAAAATGTCCTCACTCGAGGTCTTCGTAGGGGACGGCCAAAGGGCGTCCCGTCGTGAATCCTGTGTATAGCCGAAATTTATGACAAGAGGTACTCGGTTGTAATACAATCTTGAATCTGTTGCGGCGAAGCCGCATACGAGTCCGATGCCGCTACACGGTGCAGTAAAAATGTCCCCGGCCGGGGGCTTTGTCGGGGTCGCCACGTGGGCGACCCGCCACAGAACTAGTGGGTATACTCAATACAGCTCTAATGGAGATGATTTCATGAATAGAATTTCATGAAAATGCCGTTATTTATGATTTATCCAAATAAAATAGAAAGGATTGACCATTTTGTCTATTAAAGTTATCGTTGCAGCTCACAAAAAGTACTGGATGCCGACGGATCCGGTTTATTTGCCTGTTCATGTCGGGGCCGAAGGCAAAGCTTCAATTGGCTATACGCCAGACAACACGGGCGACAATATCAGCTCCAAGAATCCTCATTTTTGTGAACTGACGGGTCTTTACTGGGCCTGGAAAAACTTGGATGCCGATTATCTGGGGCTTGTCCACTACCGTCGCTATTTTACGCGCAAAGAAGTCCACAACATCGAAGCCAAGAAAGACCAAATCTTGACTGAAAAAGAATGGCAGCAGCTCTTGGCTGAGCATACCGTCATCGTGCCGGACAAGCGGAAATACTACATCGAAACGAACCGCTCCCATTATAACCATGCCCACCATCGGGAAGGTCTGGATGTAACAGAACAGATTATCAAAGAACAATATCCAGAATACCTGCCGGCCTTTGAAAAAGTCATGAATCGCACCTGGGCCCACATGTTCAACATGTTCGTTATGCGACGTGATCTTTATAACGACTATATGCAGTGGATGTTCTCTATTCTTTTTGAACTGGAAAGACGGGTCGACATCACGGGTTGGGGTATCTATGAATCCCGCATCTATGGCTTCGTCAGCGAACTTCTTCTTGACGTCTGGCTTGAATATAACCATATCGATTACGCCGAACAGAACGTCTCGTTTATGGAAAAACAGGATTGGATTAAAAAAGGCGGCGCCTTCCTCAAACGGAAACTCTTCGGCCACTAGATAAACTTCATATCGTTTGGCTATGGGCGTCCGCATGGGGCGCCCGTTATTTATCTCAAAATAGGACTGCAGGAATTGAGAAAATATGGTAGAATATAAACTGTTGATTATCAAGAAAAGAGGATTTTCGCAATGATTCCTATAATGGCACAGATTGACTTATGTCAGGATTTGGAAAATTTAGCAAGAAACGGTTTAGTTCAACTTGGCTTTGATGCGGAAAAAGTTAAAGGACTACAAAATCCTCTGGTAAAATTCTTTGAATATCATATACTGCATATACCGATGAAGAAACGCAAAGTCTGTAAATCGGATGTATTGCAATGCCCGAAGCAATATGAACAAGCTTTGGAAGAATTCATCCAAAAAGTCGAAAATGGGGAAGATATCAATCCTTTTTTATCCAACAAGAAAGATGATTTGGAAGCAAATGATTTATTATTATATGATTGGAAAATTTATCATTTCCATTTGACCCGGCGATACAATAGCAACGGGCAGCCGACGCGCAGCAACTACTTGATTTTTGCAGTTTGCACAGACGAGACGATGTTTTTTATTCAGATATATAAGCATCAGAAAAAGGCTGTCTTTGCTCAAAAAGAACTTTTAGAGATTATGAGTAGGAATTGGCCGCAGTTGGCAGCCTATCGCGAAGTAAAAAATGTTTCTGTTAGGGATATAACTGACGAAGAGCGTCTTGCTATTCGTAATAAGCATGAATTGATGTTGACTAATATCTATGGAAAAACTTATTTTCCACTTGGCGGGGGTTATGTCTCCAATGGGTCTTCGCTTAGAGCAGTGCAATTATCCGATCTTTTGTTGAATGCAATGAAAAATTTAGAAAAATGGATTTTTCTAAATTTGAGTTCTATTCATCAAAAATATGAGAGAATTTTTGAACAAAGTTTGTGGAAAAAACAATTGTCTTTTAAATTAGTTGCTTGCGAAAAAGATGGTTATATCATTTTAGAGCGCTATAATCATTTTGTCATGAATATTCAACCGGATAACGGTGGATTTAAATTGAAAGAGATTAAAGTTTTATTTTAGGAGGACCTATTTATGGAGAACCAAGAGCCTTTTTTCAGCATCATCATGCCGGTATATAATGCTGAAAAATATGTAGAAGCGGCTGTGGAATCGGTGCTGCAGCAGTCATATGAGGGCTTTGAACTGTTACTTGTCGATGATTGTTCCTCTGATGACAGTTATTCTGTTTGTCAGGAACTGGCGAAAAAAGATGATCGTATAAAACTGTTACAGACTAATAAAAATAGTGGTGCTGCGGCAGCCCGAAACTTTGCATTGGAGCACATACAGGGCCAATATCTTGCTTTTATCGACAGTGATGATATCATTGACCAGGACTTCTTGGAGGTTGCTTATTCCTATGTCAAAGATGATTGTATAGACTGTGTAAAATTTGGTTGCATTGAAGAATACTTTAATGCTAATGGGGACAAGGCTTATTCCGAAAAATGCTGCTTGATTGAGCAGTCCTATGATACTCCTGATACTATTCGACAACAGATGGTTCGTATGGAACTGATTCCGCTTTTTGGTTATCTGTGTAATGCAATATATCGAGCTTCGATTATTTTAGATAAAGGCCTTTTATTTAATGACCAGTATCGAGTTAATGAAGATTTTGACTTTAATATTCGCTATTTTAAGTATGTGCAGCGGCTGCAGTGCAGTTCCTATTGCGGTTATCATTATGCGAAACGACTGAATAGTCTCAGTTTATCGACAAAAAATAATGATGAATATTATGAGTTACATATGATGAAAATCAGAGAATTCCTGCAGAATTTCCCTTCAATCGAAAGCATCGATACTCATACGATGAGTAATATTTTTTGGCTGTATACCCGTTTTGTATATTCTGCTGTACAACGTAAAATGGTAAATAACGAGCCTATTAATACTTTTATTAAAGACATTCGAAGCAGTGACTTGTTTGCTATTTATCAATCCGTTCATTTTGTAGATATCGGCGTGAAACAAAAAATCATGATTTCAATCTTGCGTTCGAAATATGAAGTCTTACTCCATGGCTTGCTTCATGGAATCAGTTTTGTCCGTATACATTGCCCATTTATTTTTGCAGCATTAAAGAGGTGAACAAAGTGTCCAAAAATTTACCTATTCGCATATTACAGGTTGGCATGACAAAAAATATCGGTGGTCTTGAGACCTATTTAATGCAGCAATTTGCTCATTTGGATAAAACTAAAGTAACCTATGATTTCGTCAATATTACCAGTGAAGATGAAATCGTTTTTAAAGATAAAATCTTGCAGGCAGGAAGTCATATTTACGGAGTACGTTCCAGGCACTCCAACCCGATACGCCATTATTGGCAGTGGATTACCTTACTTCATCATATCGCTAAGAACTATAAAGGGATTGTTTTGAACTCCAACAGCATTACCTATGTTTTCCCGATTTTCATTGCCCGTTTTTTCGGTATTCCTATGAGAATTATGCATTCTCATAACTCCAGTTTTGAACAGAGAATCGGCTTTGCTAAAAAAGTCATCATGAAGATGAATCGTTTCTTATTAAAATGGGGAGCAACCAACTATTTTGCTTGTTCGCAATTGGCCGGTAAGTGGATGTTTGGTGAAAAGACGCCTTTTACAGTCATCCCTAATGCGATTGACTGTAGTAAGTTCTGCTTTGATTCAGAAATACGCAATGAAATGCGGAAGTCATTACATATTGAAGATAAATTTGTCGTTGGGCATGTTGGCCGATTTACATATCAGAAAAATCATGGCTTTTTAATCGATGTATTTAATGAAATTCATAAAATAAATCCAAAAGCAGTTCTGCTCTTGATTGGCGATGCTGTAGGGAACATGTCGTATTATGAAAAGGCAAAACAAAAAGTTCAGCAATATGGCTTAACCGGATGCGTGCAGTTTTTAGGCATGCGCAATGATGTGCCGCTATTGATGCAGGCGATGGATTGTTTTGTTTTACCTTCGAGATTTGAAGGATTGCCTGTGGTTGGAATAGAGGCTCAAGCAGCAGGGCTTCCCTGCTTTTTTTCAGATACTATTACGCGGGAAGTCGGCTTGACGGAATTGGCGCACTTTGTATCACTTAAAGATTCTAGTGAAGATTGGGCGAAAAAGATTACTGTTGCACATACTGTGAATCGCAAAGAAGCGGTAAATCAAGTAAAGGCAGCTGGATATGAGATCGAAAGTGTGGCACAGAAGGTGCAGGATTTTTACTTAACATAAGGAATTAAGGATGATAATGGATACTGAAAAAATACAACGCAAGATTGATGAACATGAAATCGTATTTTTTGATGTTTTTGGTACACTGATTAAACGAACCGTACCAGAGGGAAAAAATGTTTTTCGACTGGTGGAAAATTTATATGATAAAAATTTTTCTGCGAAAAGTGATTTTTCCAATAAGCGCATAGAAGCAGAAAAGACAGCAAGGGAAAAATGCACGTACAGAGAAGTAAATCTTGACGAAATCTATGAATTTTTGGATACTGACACTGCTACTGCAGGTATCTTAAAGAAAATGGAATTAGATGCGGAAGCGGCGGTTTGTATCGCTAATGAACCATTGTATCGTGTTTTCCAGTATTGTTTGCAAGAACATAAACCAATATATATTGTATCGGATATGTATTTATCATCTGAACAGATAGAAAATATTTTACAAATAAACGGCTATCATGGCTATAAGAGAATATATTCGTCTTGCGATGTCCGGTTGACTAAATGGGAAAATGGCGATTTATATAAAAAAATAATCCAGGATGAAAAGTTAGATCGAGAAAAAATCTTACATATTGGAAATGATCAGAATGCAGACTATAAAAAAGCAAAAAAGCAGGGGATAGATGCATTCTTGATTCCGGAAGAAAAAAATTTTGGCAGGTATTATCAGCGCTCGAATAAGAATTTTACATATCAGTGCATGGAATTGTTCATAGGAAATAAAATGCTGGGACAAGATAATCTTGCTTATGAATTAGGCTTTGAGGTCTTTGGGCCAATACTTTATGGATTTACTAGATGGCTGCTTCAGCAATGTGAACAATTGAATTTGAAAAAGCTATTTTTCTTTTCGCGTGATGGTTATCTTTTAAAAAACTCCTTCGATCTGATGCAAACTGATATCGCTACTACTTATTTCTATATTTCAAGAAAGGCTGTTATCACGCCGATTTTGCAGTTTGATTCATCATTTCAGGACATTTTGAAGCATTATAAATCTTGGGATAAGACTTTTTCTTGGAAATATGTCTTTGCTCGCTTCAATATTCCTGATAATTTATATGAACCGATATTAAAAAAATTAGGCATCGATTCTCAGACTGAAATTACATTAAATGATTTGCTGCGGTCAGAAGAAGCGAAGAATGTTTTTGCGCAGTTGATGCCGTTTTTGCGAATAAATTCAAGAGACCAATTGCTTTTTTTGAAAAGATATATGAACGAAGAAAATTTTTCTGGTACGTTGGGGATTATTGATATGGGGGCTGGCTGCAGCATTGAATTTGCTTTAAATGAATTGTTGAAGCAAACGGATATATCAGTGACCCCGTACTACTTGTATGTACACGCTGCGTTGGAAAATACAGATTATCGTAAAAAGTATTTGGATTCCGGATTAGGAAATCCTCGATTTAATGCAATGCTGAGATTTTGTTATATGTTTTTGGAAATCATCCTGGCAGCACCTCATGGCACTGTTTCCGGATATACAGAAAATGATAGCCGAATAAAGCCTGTTTTGGAAAATAATGAATATGAAATTCCATTTAAAAGTACAACAGAAGCGCAATATATAGAAATCTTGCAAAAAGGAGCTTTAGATTTTGTACAGCAATTTCAACAGCGATTAGGGAAATATATGGATTTTAAAGAAGCGGACGCGTTGACGGGATTTAAAAAATTTGGTATTACTCCTCTCCCGGAGGATATACGACTATGGGGAAACTTTCAGATTCTACTTGACGGATATACTAATCTGATTAACTCGCCAACTCATTCTTCTTATCTTTGGCATCCCTTGATATTTTTTAAGGATATGCTTAATAATGTATGGCCATCTGGCTTTTTTTTAAAGTATATTTCGTGTCGTCCAGCTATGAATTTTTTATTTGATATATATTTGATGAGCAAATATCATTGATAGGAATAAAATCATGAAAATTAGATTTAATAAACTTGCTGAAAACATTACGTCACTTATCAGCTTAAAAGGGGCCGAATATATTCTAAATTTTATACTGTTTCCCTATTTGGTTCGTGTTTTAGGCGTAGAACGATTTGGTGCTATTGTTTTTATGCAGAGCATTGTACAGTATGGAATCATCTTAGTCGACTATGGGTTCAATTTAACGGGACCGCGGGATATTGCGAGAGCTTCTAAAAAGGAACAGATTAGTCAGATTTTTTCAAATATTATGGCCGGAAAATTTTTGATTTTCCTTGCTGTTACTTTAGGATCTGTCCTTATGATCCAGCTATTTAGAACTATAGGATATGACTTTGATAGTGGATTGTATTGGGCAGTCTACCTATTGGTAGTAGGCAATTTAGCCTTCCCAGTTTGGTTTTTTCAGGGAATCCAGCAAATGCGTTATATTACCATTTTTAATGTCATTGCAAGGAGCATTACGGTTGTATTAGTATTTGCTTTCGTGAAAGTACCTGATGATTACTTGTTGGCAGCTTTGTTTCAAGCGATGACGCTATTACTGGCAGGATGCTTTTCGTTATTCGTCATCAAAAAGCAATTTTCCTATGTCTTAGTAAGGCCTAACTGGATGGGAATTAAACAAACTTTAATTGATGGCTGGCATATCTTTGTTTCAACGCTTGCCATTAACATTTATACAACGACAAATACGGTTGTTTTGGGCGCTTTGACGAATAATACTGTTGTTGGATACTTCGGTACGGCAAACAAATTGATTGATTGTGTAAAAGGCGTCATGTTTACTCTTAATCAGGCAGTATATCCTTATGTCAGTAATAAATTGAAAGAAGGAATGGTGCAAACTATAAGCTTTATAAGAAAGTATTTTTTAGTTTATTCAGGCGGAACTCTTTTAGGAGGGAGTATTCTTCTCATTATTGCACCGCTTGTTGTACGGATACTTTTTGGTCCTGGATATGAAGAATCCATTTTCATTTTACGCTTGATGGCTTTTCTGCCTTTTATCATTTCTATCAGCAATGTATTCGGCATCCAGATTATGCTGAACTTTGGATATCAGAAAATCTTCAGCCGCATTTTAGTTGGAGCAGCTGTTTTTGACTTATTTTTGATTGTTCCGCTAGTCCAATATTTTCAAGGTGTTGGCGCTGCAATTACGATGATTATGGTAGAACTGATGGTTACATTAGGCACATCTTATTATGTACTGAAAGTTAAAAAAATCAGATTATTATAATGGAGAATCTCATGAATACATATTATGGAAAGATATTTATTGAAGAATTGAAATCAAAATTTTGGCTTGTTATTATTCTGGCAGTCATTTGCGGTGTCTTGGTTGGAGTAGATAAATGCTTCTTCGGGCAACAAATGATTCAAACGACGACGTTTCATGCGGAACAAACGATAAAAGTAGATTATTCTATGCCTAATAAAAGTGGAAGAGAATTTGATTACAGTACCTTTTTCAATAGTTACAGTGAAGTGAATGAATTCTTGAAGCAAACTGAAGGAAAGTTTGATTATTCTCAGTTTAACGCCAATTGGAAGAACTATACTCAAATTGAAAAAATTGAGTGGATTCAAAAACATGTTATTATTAACAATATCTATGACGGCACGATGCAGTGCATATTTACATTGGCTCCGGATGATCCGAAAGGCATCACTTATACAAAAGAACATGGAGCACAGTATCTTGACGATTATGTTGCCTTTGTAGAAGGTCGATTAAGTACTATATTACCGACTTCTAATTTTACCGAATTAGATCACTTTACATTGGAACCACAGGAAGTATCGGTAAGCAAGAAAAAATCTTTTGTGAAGTATAGTGGCGTAGGTGCTTTTTTAGGGATTCTCATAGGCCTTTTGATAATAATGATTTTAGCGATGAGGAAATATAGAAATGATAGAACCTAATTTTTTGTTTTTGTTCTTTTTAACGATGGCACTTCTTACTGTTGGTGTATTTATTTTTTATCAGTATGATATATTGCAACCGGCAGTATTGATGAGCGGGTCTATGACATTCAGCGCCTTTATGGCTTATCTTGCTATGGATAGATGGGTACTTCCCTTTAGCGTGAGCTCCTATTTCTTGTTGACCTTAGCTATCAGCATGTTTGTTTTCGGAAGCGTATTTTGCTCTTGGTGCGGCTTTTCCCACTGTAAGCTTAAAAATTACATTTGTGAGTATAGGTATGAACCTAAAGTATGGATTGTTTTTATTGTAATTGTGATTCTAATTTTATTAGCAGCTCTTAGTTTTCGTGAATTATATAATTTATCTGTTTTATTAGGAAATACTAATGGATATGCAAATATCATCAAAACTATTCGTCCATACATTGAGAATCAAAGCGTTTCATTAAGCCGTTGGATGAATTATCGTCAGGTATTCTCCTTAGCTTTATCGAGTATCTTTTCCTATATGTTTTTATTCAATATTTTTTATTCTAGATTCAAACTTCGTGATTTGATTTTATTACTACCTATTATTTTGTATATTCCCTTCATGATTTTCACTACAGGGCGTATGGCAATGATGTCTTTTGTGATTTTTATTTTCGTATTAGGAACGTTTCTGTACCAAAAAAGTAAAAGCTATACGAAGAAGAGTGCCTATAATACATTAATATTTTTTGTAGTTTCCGGTATTTTATTTGTTACGTTCTTCCTTCTTATGGGCTTTTTTACAGGGAAGATTGCGAGTGAAAATCATACGATATCTATGATTTTGGCACATTATGCAGGTGTGTCTTTGCCAGCCTTTGATAAGGCTATCCACACTGTCTATACAGATAATGGTTTTGTTGGCTCTCATACGTTATTGGGAATCTATCGAATTTTATCGAGAATTGGAATCGATGTCCCGTCAGTAGATATTTTTCTTCCCTTTGTCAAATTCAATGGTATCGATACCAATGTTTATACGGCCGAGTGGCGATACTATCGAGATTTTGGCATATTTGGCATGAGTGCTATCATGTGGATTCTGGGCGCAGCTTATACATTTTTCTATAATTGTCTAAAATATGGTAATCTTTCATCTTTTTTCTTTATTTTATATGCCTCTATTTCATTTCCACTATTTCTTTCATCAATAGATGAAAGGTTCTTTTTGGATTTATTTGGAACTGCGATTTTTTATAATATAGGGCTATTACTCATAATGAAATATTGCTTACTTGACTATAGTAAACAGAATAGGAGTGATGACGAAATTGGGTAATATTAAATGCTTAATTACTAGCGCAATAGCCATGCCTGTTTTTTTAAGCTTCATTGATTTTTCGGTACCTCAATCACACTTAATGCCAATAATATATAGTTTGTTTTTTGATTATCTATCAAATAAAGCAATTAGTCTTTATGCTATTTTAGGGATATCAACATACTGTTTGTTTTCTAAAATTGCAGATCAACATGAAAAGAAACTAAAATAATATGGATTTACTGCTTTTCTAGCTTGTTTGGATTAGCATTTTATTTAAGTAAAAGTTATTTTTTGCTAAAAAATTGGAATTTGGCTTTTTATTCTGTTCAATCAATGATTTTTTCGTTAAGTGTTATTTTTTCAATAAGCTTTATTTCTAGTATATTTATTAAATGTATATATTATCTTTTAGAATATATGAATAACCCAAATGCTAAAATATTTTATATTAGTCCCAAATATTATTTCGTAGCATTATTTTTAATCAATTTGATTTATTTGGTTGTTTTTTATCCAGGTGTTGCTACATATGATGGAATTTATCAGATTTTAGAATTTTATAACTTAAAAACTTTAAGCAATCATTTGCCGGTATTATCAACTATCATTGAAGGAAGCATTTTCCATTGTGGATCAATTATTAAAGATAATAATTTTGGTTTATTTCTATATGTGTTTTTACAGAGCATGTTACAATCGGCGTTGTTCTCTTACGCTATTTCTTTGGTTCATAAACTATGGTCCTATGTCAAGTTTGAGTACAAATTAAATTGAGGTTTCTATCAATCAGTTA
>NZ_JAJBQV010000090.1 GCF_020539865.1 Megasphaera elsdenii
TCTTGAAATACGAAGAAAATTACCATGTCTGCAAGGAAAATGAAAACTACGGTCTGTTGCAGGCTGGCGTGTCTCAGCAGATATTGAAGGTTGCTGACCGCAGTTTCAAGTCATTCTTCAATCTCATAAAAAAGGCAAAATCAGGAGAATATCGCTTCAAGGACATCAAAATGCCTCACTATCGGGAAAAAGGCGGCATGTTCAACCTGATTCTTTCCACAAACGCCATAAACGTAAAAGATGGATTCTTGACGATCCCCATGAGTCGGGGATTTTCTAAACGGCATGGCCGTAAGCAAATCAAAATACCTTTCCCTGCAAGACTGAAAGAAAAAACCATCAAGGAAGTCCGTATCTGCCCCGTATATAATGGCAGATACTTCAAAATCCAGTATTGCTATCTTCAGGAGAAAGAACCTCAAGACGTTTCACCAGACAATGTCCTTGCTATCGACATCGGTCTTGAAAATCTGGCAACTTGTGTGACCAACACCGGGACGGCGTTCATCATGGACGGGCGTAAACTTAAATCAATCAACCAGTATTGGA
>NZ_JAJBQV010000091.1 GCF_020539865.1 Megasphaera elsdenii
CGCTACGATTGACAAGAACCTGACCGTCAAGGGTGATTCTTCGACAACGGGCAATCAAACGGTTGGTGGTAACTCCGAAACGAAGGGGAACTCCACAACCGATGGATCTTCTACGGTCAAAGGCGACCAGTCCGTAGCTGGGACAACAACCACCAAGGAATTACACGTCACGGATTCCGCTACAGTCGATAAGAACTTGACTGTCTCTGGCAATACGGAAACCAAGGGCAATAATACCGTCGACGGGAACCAGACTGTAAACGGTGATTCTCATACGACCGGCAACCAGACCGTTGGTGGCAACTCTACGATTTCTGGCGATCAAACCGTATCCGGGAATACTACGATTGACAAGGACCTTACGGTCAACGGCAATTCCACTGTCAAAGGCGATTCCAACACGACCGGCAACAGTAATGTCGGCGGCAATTCCACGGTAACGGGCAATTCCGAAACAAAAGGCAATGAAACCGTTGATGGCAGCAGCCATATCAAGCAGAACCAGACCGTAGACGGCAACCAGGAAACGGGCGGCAACAG
>NZ_JAJBQV010000092.1 GCF_020539865.1 Megasphaera elsdenii
TGAGGTTTTCCATAAAGTGATACAATAAAAGTATATATAGGGGGCCTTAGTATGACGAAGTTCAACAAACAATTCAAAGTGGATGCTGTCCAATATTACCATGATCATCGTGATTTAGGACTGATTGGGTGTGCCCATAATTTAGGAATTTCCCAACAGACACTGTCCCGATGGCAAAAGCAATTGCGGGATAATGGGGAAATGCCATATCGCGGATCCGGAAACTATGCATCTGATGAAGCCAAGGAAATCGCTCGTTTGAAACGTGAATTACGAGATGCCAAGGATGCCATCAATGTCTTAAAAAAAGCTATCAGCATTCTAGACAAATAATCCCTGCCATTTACCATAGCGTCAAACAGGAAGCCGAAAAAGCCCATCAGGAGAAACGCCATTTTTCGGTATCTGGAGTGCTGGCAGAACTGGGCGTTTCTACATCAGGTTACTATGGATGGAGTCATTGCAAATTATCCAAACAAGCTACGCACCGTA
>NZ_JAJBQV010000093.1 GCF_020539865.1 Megasphaera elsdenii
AAACAAGAATTCAAGGTTCGTTAAGATCTCTTTTTAAAAAGAGGTATTTCTAACATTTTTATGCAGTTGTCAAGGTACGAAGATAAAAAAGTTTGGTGGAGATGAGGAGAATCGAACTCCTGACCCCCTGCTTGCAAGGCAGGTGCTCTCCCAGCTGAGCTACACCCCCACTGATGCATGGCTCCCTCAAAAAGAAGAGGTGTGTCGATGCTATCTGGAATGGCTTGCCGATTGTCCGTACTCTACTGCGTATTTCAGGTATATCGGTTTGCCGTGGTGGGCCTAGGTGGACTCGAACCACCGACCTCACGCTTATCAGGCGTGCGCTCTAACCAGCTGAGCTATAGGCCCATGTATGGGATTGAGAGGATGACCTCTCAAAACTGAACAATGAATGAATTGCCTCCGTGCCGACTTCTTAGGTCTTCCCTAGAAAGGAGGTGATCCAGCCGCACCTTCCGATACGGCTACCTTGTTACG
>NZ_JAJBQV010000094.1 GCF_020539865.1 Megasphaera elsdenii
GGCTGTTCAGGATTATAGACAGGAATATCGTCTAAATCCAAGCAACTTGCTTGAGAAGTGTAAGATTCTTCCTGTTCGATATATCGCATACCGTAACGCTCGCAACGTCCTTCCAGTGTTTCACGCAGATTACCGAAACTGATTTGCGTAAACTGCTGGTTGGTTATCCTACCCAGGTCGATACTACGTTTAAAGTCACCGTTATAACCACAGACGATGGTTCCGATATGGTGTTCGATACAGTAGTTGATGATATAGCGGGCAACCTTGCGGAGGTAGTCCTGTGTCCGATTGTTACGTTTTCTTGCTAAGGCATAGAGCCTGTGCGTTTTCTTCTGTCCTTGTTTGTCGGCAATCCCCTGATAGTAGGCTTTCTGCTTGTTCCAATACTGGTTGATTGATTTAAGTTTACGCCCGTCCATGATGAACGCCGTCCC
>NZ_JAJBQV010000095.1 GCF_020539865.1 Megasphaera elsdenii
TCGGTATTTCCTCAGATTAAAGCCGAATGCCATGAACAACAGTTCCTTTTCTACACTTTCTTTTCCCTTGTGTCTCACTCGGCGGTATTCGTAGTTTCCCTTTACTGTTCCAAACGCTCCTTCTATCTGTATGGATCGGTTAATCCGCAACTGTATTCCTTTTTCACTATGAATGAAGTCGTAGTCCTTATCCAATAAGGATTGGTAGTAAGGATTGTACTGTACCATTTTATTCTGTGTTGGTTTCTTTCCTGTACGGGTCGGCTGGCATTGATTCCGTTTTCCACAATATTGACAGTTTTCACATTGGTAAATTCGTACGGTCCGTTCATATCCGCTGACCCTATCGCGCTGCTTTTTTTCCGTTATGAAATGCAGCTTCCTTCCTTTGGCACAGGTATAGGTATCGCTGT
Source organism: Megasphaera elsdenii (assembly GCF_020539865.1). Lineage (GTDB taxonomy): Bacteria > Bacillota > Negativicutes > Veillonellales > Megasphaeraceae > Megasphaera > Megasphaera elsdenii_A. Next base: position 414 of record NZ_JAJBQV010000095.1, read on the forward strand.
C
>NZ_JAJBQV010000096.1 GCF_020539865.1 Megasphaera elsdenii
TGCTACGGACTTACCAAAACTGAATTTACCGCCTTTCTTGCGTTTAGCCATCGCCTTGACGCTGATATCCTCAATACCTATGGCATCATAGTGGTCTACCAAGTAGCGGGCTTTTTTGTGCAGGAAGTCGCGGCGTTGATTGGCAATTTTTTCATGGAGTTTAGCTACGCGAAGCCTTTGCTTCTCACGATTGTGGCTTTCTTTTTGCCTTTTGGATAGTTTTCTTTGTGCTTGAGCCAATCTCTTCTCAGCTTTACGCAAAAAGTTTGGATAATTCGCATCCTCTTCGTCAGAAGCAACATATAGACCGTGCATGGCAAAATCAAGTCCAAGAAATTTCTTCGGTATTATGGGAAGTATTTGGTTTTCGTACTCCACCAAAATACTGATATAGAATTTTCCTGAAGGTG
>NZ_JAJBQV010000097.1 GCF_020539865.1 Megasphaera elsdenii
ACCTACGACAAATCGGTTAACAGCCGATTGCTCTACCAACTGAGCTATTGAGGAACAATAGCTTCCCGAAGGAAATGGAGCGGAAAACGAGACTCGAACTCGCGACCCCCACCTTGGCAAGGTGATGCTCTACCACTGAGCTACTTCCGCATGACGACTTGTTAAGTATATCACATCGGGATTGATATGTCAACGCTGTATTCCGGCGGGCCTTGCGCCCGTCACAGTGCTTAATTATAATACCATGACGTCAGAGATTTGTCAAGGAAATTCGTGTTTGAAGTTGAAAGTTTGATGTTTGATGTGGATAGTTTGAACCTCTCCCGCTTATAGAAACGGGAGATTCTTGAAAAGGTTGATACATGGACTAACGCCTGACAGCCTATCCCAAAGGAGTTAGCTGTCAGGAT
>NZ_JAJBQV010000098.1 GCF_020539865.1 Megasphaera elsdenii
CCATGCCCTCTGCCGGTGCGTCCCGTAATATCTTTCGTTCCTGCCAGGCGCAGCTCATATGCAGGGTACTTGGGTCCAAGGTGCTGAAGAAAAGCCGGTGGGAACCTGATGCGGTGCAGCTTACATAGGCATGAATACGGCGATTCCCGCAGATATGGGTCAAAACAATCCGATGACCGAACTTCATGCCGTCCATGTTCCAGGACAGCGTAAAATCATCCAGATGAATCCGTTTTCCCCGTTTTTTCGGACGTCCTGGCTTGCCGCTAGGCAATGGTGGCAATTCATACATTGCCGAATCACTGCGGACATTGCAGATGAAGGCCAGGTGGGGATACTGCAAAACCCGCTCTACAAATTTGGGTACCGTCGTATCATCGACACTGAGGAAGACCGGCTCATTCTGTAA
>NZ_JAJBQV010000099.1 GCF_020539865.1 Megasphaera elsdenii
TCTCCTGAAGATAGCAATACTGGATTTTGAAGTATCTGCCATTATATACGGGGCAAATACGGACTTCCTTGATGGTTTTTTCTTTCAGTCTTGTAGGGAAAGGTATTTTGATTGGCTTACGGCCATGCCGTTTAGAAAATCCCCGACTCATGGGGATCGTCAAGAATCCATCTTTTACGTTTATGGCGTTCGTGGAAAGAATCAGGCTGAACATGCCGCCTCTTTCCCGATAGTGAGGCATTTTGATGTCCTTGAAGCGATATTCTCCTGATTTTGCCTTTTTTATGAGATTGAAGAATGTCTTGAAACTGCGGTCAGCAACCTTCAATATCTGCTGAGATACGCCAGCCTGCAACAGACCGTAGTTTTCGTTTTCCTTGCAGACATGGTAATTTT